>NZ_JAMQTH010000004.1:0-469618 GCF_032883035.1 Mycobacterium appelbergii | reverse complement strand
CGGACGCATCACCGGCTACAAAGGCGAATACGACGCCCTGACCAACCAAAAATTCGCACCCGGGAGCGAGAAGGACGACAAGAAAGACCCCGACGCGCTGGGCGTCAAGGGTGACGGCGAGAAGGACAAGCCGACCGGGAAAGAGGATGGGCAAGCGTTGGCCGATCAGGCTGCGCTGCCGTCGTCACAACGTGACCCTGAGGTGCTGGATCGGGTGGCAGCCAACCTTCCGCAGAGTCCACTCACCGAGGAGCAGATCGCCGCGCTCGCCGACGGCAAGCAAGTCAGCGATGTGCCGAAGGAGACGCAGGACTACTACCGCGACTTCTACAAGACCGCAGGCAAAGACGGGCTGCTCTTGTTGGACCGTCAGTTGGAGTCGCAGGAGGCTGCCGGAAATACCGACGCGGGCGCTCAGCGGGACAGGCTCGCCAACGGCCTGACGGTCGCGAGCAACGAGAATGTGGTCGAACTCAACCCCGACGGGTCGGTGGCGTCACGGGGTGGGTACGACCAGTTGCCGGCCGATCTGCGCGAGATGATCGAGGTGCGGCGAGAAGACCCGACCTATCCGGGATGGGAAACGGTCGGCCCGACCGAAGCGAAGAATCAGCATGTCGCCGACGTCGTGCAATTCAGTGAACTCATGGGCGAAGCCAACCCCGGCTATCAAACCGGATCACGGCTGGGCACGGAGATGTACCTGAAATCTGCTGACATGGTGGAACATTCAACGGGCGGTTGGGGAATGACGGATACCCCGCCCGAGGCATATGAGCGTGCCGCAAGCTCACTGGCCGAAGTCGCCGGACGCAACAATGAAGCCTCGTACCAGATCTGGTCGGGCAACGGCGACGGTCTGCCGGACGGATACAACCCGGAGGAGACGGTCCGGACGCTCATCGGTCACGACTGGACGCAGAGCGGCGGTAACGGCAGCGGCGCGGCCACGCTGCTCGACTGGATCACCGAAGACTCGCAGCGCCCGATCGGCGACCCTTTGGGAGACCGGGCTCGGCAGGCCTTCATCGAGGTGCCCGACATGCTGGCACCGAGCGACACCGACCCGGTGTGGAACAGCCAACGTGACGCATTCGCTCATAATTCGGCGATTTCGACAGAAATGAGTCAGCTGCTTGCGGCGAACACCGACGCCTTGTCTGCACCGGGACAGCCATTTGGTTTTGCGGAAACGAAGATTGATTCGACTGGCCACCCATTGATCAACGCCGACGATGCCGACCGGCTGCTGGAACTCGGTTCGTACTCGGAGGAAGGAAGGGTCACATTGACCACAGCTGCCGAGACGGCCCGAATCGATGAACTTGAGTCAGCGATGAGAAGCAATCCCGGTGACCTTTCACGCGAGGTCGCGAATAGCGATGCGGGAGCCTTGGCGGGGCGCATCGATAATTCCATGACCGACGCGTTGAACCACCAGAACGCGGTGCTCGGCGAGGAGGCAAGGAACCCCAGTGATGCGCTGTACCGGGCGAAGATTGCAGGGGCCGAAATCGCTGGATGGGCCTCGAACGAGGTAGTAGGGAAGATCCCGGGTTCTGGCGAGGTGACCGGTCTTACGGGGTTGGACCCGGGCGAGATGGTTGAGAACCAGATCCGCGATTGGATCGGAACGCCCGAATATCAGGAGAAGACCGTGCCCGATCCTGACATTTTACGGGCGAGTTCGACGCTGCAGGCACAGCAGACTGTTTTGCAGGCTGCCTTCCAAGCGGGTGACCTGCCCCCTGAAATGGTTGCCGATGGAAGGCCGGTAGCTGTGAGGGATCTGAGCCCAAATAGTCCTGAATATCAACAAGTGCAACAGTTCCTGATCGATCGAGGCCTGTCTCAGTACGCAACTGACTATGGTCAGAGTTACTCGATAGTCCTCGATGGAGCCAACTAGCTATGACAAGGTATCGCCGGCTACTAACCATGGACGGTCGTAGCATTCTGGTCCGCATGGGCGCCGCCGCCGTAGCCGTTGTTGTGTTGCTGAGCGTTTCAGCGTGCGATGCAGAGAACGGCCCATCTACTACAACCACCACACCCTCACCGCCGGTGTTCCCTTACCCACCCTTCGAAATCAAGACTGATGTAGCGGTGCCCCTTAAGCAACCACTGTTGGGCGCCGCGCAGTTTGCCGTCGAAATGTCGGTCAATGACCGCCTGAAGGATGATCCTGGCCATGGCGCATTTGGTCGTCGACTTCGCGGCAATATCGCGCCGGACGTCGAAATCGCAGATTCTCCTCCGATACCAGACAATTACGTCGCTGACACCGGCGGAGCATTTCATCGTGCGGTAGATGCGCGCGAGCTTTCTGAGGGAACAGTCGAAGTGAGTGTCTGCTGGTACGACACACCAGGGCTGTATACCAAGCTCAAGGACGGCAAGGTTGTCGGACCGGATCCGAACCGTCCGTACAGCCTGCAACGTCCGCTGGTGGAGTGGACGGATCGGCCCGCAGCTGATGGCACCACACCATCAGGCCCTCGTTGGTTGTGGGTTGGTGAAGCCCGTACGTATGACATGACCCGGGATCAAATCGCGGCTGTCTGTGAGCCGTTCAAACCGGAGCCGTTCGTTCAGAAGATGCCTGACCCGATGTCCACGACGGTTACGCCGGCGCCGTGATCACCGGGCGTTGGCGGGTGTGCGTTGTCTCAGTCATTGCCGTGACGCTGCTCGCCGCATGCGGTGAGCAGGTTGATTCGACGTCGGAATCTGTGGCGTCGAGTGCGGTTTCGTTTCCGTACCCGCCGTTTGAGATCAAGACTGATGTAGCGGTGCCCCTTAAACAACCACTGTTGGGCGCCGCGCAGTTTGCCGTCGAAATGTCGGTCGACGATCGCTTGAAGAACAACCCTCGTGATACGGAAATTGATCGCCGGTTCCGCAGTAGGGTCGCACCAGAGGCCGACATCACTGATCTGCCGCCTGTGCCAGACAATTTCGTCGGTGAAACAGGGGGAGCTCTACACCGTGCGGTAAGCGCTCGCGCGCTGTCCGACGGAAAGGTTGAGATTTCTATCTGTTTGTATGACACACCGGGTCTCTACGCCGAGCTCAAGAACGGCAAGGTTGTGGGGCCGGACCCGAACCGGCCGTTCGGTATCCAGCGCCCGCTGGTGGAGTGGACGGATCGGCCCGCAGCTAATGGCACCACACCATCAGGCCCTCGTTGGTTGTGGGTTGGTGAAGCCCGTACGTATGACATGACCCGGGATCAAATCGCGGCTGTCTGTGAGCCGTTCAAACCGGAGCCGTTCGTTCAGAAGATGCCTGACCCGATGTCCACGACGGTTACGCCGGCGCCGTGACGACTGGGCCGTACTGAACCGGCGCGACCCCTGATAGCGGGCAGAAATTCCTGCACGGACCCCTCTCGGGCCGAAGTTACGATTGTTGGCATGTCCGCCTACGTACGGGTGAAGCCGGAGAGTCTGCGCACCGCGGCGCACGCGGAGGCGCAGGTGGGGGACCAGGTCTCGCGGACGGACGCGGGCACCGCCACCGCGGTGGGGGCGACCGGGATGTCGGGTTTGCGCAGCGGCGCGGCGTGCCAGTTTGCGGGCACGACGCTTGACGAGGCCGCGACCCGGGCGGGTGCCGAGTTGGCCGCCCATTCCAAGAACCTGTTGGGCGCGGCGGGCCGGTACGAACAAGTCGACAGCGCGTTCGGGGAGCGGCTGTCGCAGATTGCGGGATCGAAATGACCGCAGCGGGTGGTGAGTCCGGGTGACGGTCACCATTCCGCAGGTCGAGACTTCCAATCCGGGTGCACTGGCCCAGGCAGGCGACGATCTTTCGCACCGGGCAGGCACACTCGCCGCGCAGATCAGCAAGCAGCAGGCCACCCTCGACACGTTGCGTGCCGACTGGCAGGGTGGGGCGTCCGACGCCGCGGTCGCCAAGGCGCAGTCCACACTGTCCCGGTTGCAGCGTCTACACGAGGTCATGTTGCGGACCCAGACGGCCATGCACGATGGGGGATCGCATCTCACCCAGTCCCGCTCGGCGATCCTGAACAGCGTCGAGAAATTGGCCGGGCAGCGCTGGAACGTTGCACCTGATGGCACGGTGTCGGTGCGCCCGGGCAGCGCGTTGGATCAGTACGCGAAGCGCAACCCCGTGGACGCCATGACGATTCGCGCGCTCGCTGCGCGAAACTCCTCGAGCCTCAAACAGCTCCTGGCCCAGTTCGAGACGGCAGACGGCAAGGTCGACCAGAACATCCGCAATGCCGTCACCGGCCTGGACTCCAAACCGATGATGTTCGGTCCGGACGGGGGCCCGCCGCAGACACCCCAGCCGGATGAGCCACCGATTCCCCTGGGCAAGGACCCTGTTCAGGTCAGGGACTGGTGGAATTCGCTCACCCCTGAGCAGCGCAAGGAGATGCCGGCGAAGTACCCGAAAGAGCTCGGCAACCTCAACGGCGTCCCGGTCTGGGCGCGCAGCGAAGCCAACAAGATCGTCATGCAGCAAGATATCGACCGGGTGGCCAACGCTGCCGGCACCTACCATGTCGACGTCGGGGAGGTGACGGCCAACCCGGGCAGGTACGGACTCTCACCGTCGGATGTCACCCGGTACACCAACGCCATTCAGGTCCAGAAGGGGCTGACCGACAACGCGAGGAACACCGGGCAGCAGACTTTTCTGCAGGTGTACGAGCCCGAAGCGTTCGGCGGGCAGGGCCGGGCAGCGGTCGCCATCGGCAATCCCGACGACGCGGTCAACACCGCCGTACTGGTCCCCGGCACCGGCAACAGTGTCCGAGACGGCTGGCTGGGCGGTCCGGACGCGGCGCGCGTCTACAACGAAACCGCTTCGGTGGACCCGAGCAAGCCCACCGCCGTCGTCGCCTGGATGGGATACAACGCCCCCGACAGCATGACCGACCCACAGGTGGGCCAGACCGGCAATGCCCGCCAGGGCGGCGGCTTGCTGGCAGCCGACGTCAACGCGCTGGAGACCACCAATCACGGCGACTCGCATGTCACCGTGATCGGCCACTCGTACGGGTCGACGACGGTCGCCGATGCTGCCGCCGGCTCCGGTATGCGCGCCGACGACATCGTCCTGGTCGGGTGCCCCGGGACCGACCTGGCCAAGAGTGCAGCAGATTTTCACCTTCCCGAGGGCGGCAACGTGTTCGTCGGCGCGGCCTCGACAGACCCCGTCACGCACCTGGGTGGGGGCGACCAAGTGCACATACCGGGCACCGATGTCACCGTCGCATTGGGGGCAGACCCGGCAGTCGACGGCTACGGCTCCACCCGCTTCAAGGCCGAGGTTCCGGGAATGTCCTGGCCGTGGAAAGACCACAGCGAGTACTTCACGCCCGGCAGCGAATCCCTCTTCAGCATCGCCGATATTGCGTCAGGGGACGGAGATCTGTTGCAAGATCACGGCATGACCGCGGACCATCGACTCACCACCGTGCCGGTGGACCCCGAAATCTGGCGCCGGGGCACCGGCGACCACTACCACGGTCCGGCCGGAGGTTAGGGCATTGCGCAGCAACCGGTTTCTGATGACGGCCGCCAGCGCACTGGCGGCTGTGGTACTCGCGAGCTGTGGTGCGGTGAGTTCTGTGACGGACGGAGTATCGGACCCCATGACCCCAGAAGAATCCAAGGCGCAGGTTGTCGACGCGGCCCGTGACCTCGCGCATACCGTCGGTATCGACGGCATGACGGCGTCGTTCCAGAGTGAATCCTGCAACGACCAGGGCGAGGCGCCCTTCCGGGGCAGTGTGCACATGTCCTATCCGGTCGCCGAGGACCTGCAAAAAGCCGAGGCGGAACGGGCCGCGATGATCGGCAAACTGCAGGCCCACGGTTGGTCGACCGACTCGGAGTTCCGCACACACGGTGCGGCACTGCACAAGGACAATGTGACCGCGGTCGTCTACCCACAGAACGTGACGTCACAAGCCCGAATCATCACGATTTACGGCGAATGTCGGGATGTGACGACGACGAAGAGCGGTGACGCCGAAGACATCGCCCTGAACGAGTAGAGCAGGCGTGGCGCCTGACCAGGAGTCAATCCGGGTTAGACGCCACGTCGGTCGGCGCGTTGTCACCGACCGCCAACACCACCCGCGACCCATACGGGACATGCTGGATCAACCGCAGTTGAGCCAGCGCCGGGTGCGCGTCCAGCAGCTTGCCGGCATTGGCCAGCGCGCGCAGCGCCGCAGTCTCGGCACGTGCGGCCTCGAGCTGCGCCGCACCGCGTGCCTTGGCGGTCACCAGCTGCATTGCCGCGGTGCGGATTTCAGCTGGCACGAGGACATCCTTGACGTACACCTCCAACACCTCGACACCGGTTCGGGTACCGGCCACGCCCGCCGCCGCCGCGATCGCAGCGGCATCGACGCGGGTGCTGCGCTGCATGACCTCCTCGGCGGTCACACCGGCGACGTTGTCGCGCAGCGCGATCTGCGCCGCCAGGTACACCGCGGCCAGCGGGTCGGCCGCCGCCTCCACGTAGGCCACGGCATCGGTCACCGCCAGTCGCAGCGCGACGGTGACGCGTAGCGACACCGCGTCGGAGGTCAGCACCTCCTGCGGGGCCAGCGTCAACACCTGCTCGCGCATCTCGACGCGCACCACCACGGCCTTGGCCGGTAGCCGGTGACGCCCCGGCTGCAGGACACGTGCCAGCGTGCCGTCGCGGTATTCCAGTGCGCACTGGCCTGCGGCTATCGTGATTCGATCGAACGTGAACACGTTCATTGCGTGTCCTCCTTCCGGATTGTGTATTCGTCTGTGCGGCAGCGGGATACCGCCACCGGGCGCAATCAGCCGCGGGGCTTCGAACCCCCGTGCGGGCGGGTTCGGGCCGCAGGGCCGCCGACTGCGGGTGCCCCGGCGACGGTATCGTCGGTGTTGAAGAGGATTCGAACCTCAGGTCGCCCTGTACCGGTGCCACGGTGTCATGAGCAACATGCAGAAACGTTGCGGTACCCCGCTCCGCCTGCCTCTCGATAACGCCGGGCAAACCATGCCATCGCAGCAAAGCGTGACGCAACCGATTTATCGCCGGATCGTGGGCGGGCACACGCTACCGTTGGTGCAATGCGACGTACTTCGACGGTGGCGGTCCTTGGCGCGATCGCGCTGACCGCGGCCCTGGCCGGCTGTGATGCGAAATCGGAACTCCAGACCCCCGCCCAGGATCAGGCACAGGACGCCTCCCCTGCGGCGGTGGAGTTCGCCAACGATTTGGCGCAGCGGGTGTCGGTGGACGCCATGATGGGGCATCTGACAAAGCTGCAGGAGATCGCCGATGCTCACGACGGGAACCGTGCGTTGGGCACCTCCGGCTTTGACGCCAGCGTGGACTTCGTCGCCGGTGCCTTGCGTGATAAGGGCTTCGACGTGGAGACCCCTGAGTTCGAGGTGCGGTTGCCGTTCGCCGACGACCCTCAGGTCACCGTCGGTGGCCAGGCTGTGACGGCCAAGCCGTTGGAGTTCACCATCGGTACCGCACCCGAAGGGGTGTCCGGCCCGCTGGTACCAGCCAAGGTGGAGGACTCGCCCGGCTGCGACGCGGCAGATTATGACGGCCTGCCGGTCACCGGCGCGGTCGTGCTGGTGGACCGGGGTTCCTGCGCATTCTCGGTCAAGCAGGCCGCGGCTGCCGAGCGTGGCGCCGTCGCGTTGATCGTCGCCAACAACACCGACGGCGACGAGATGGGCGCCACCTTGGGCCGCGATACCCAGGTGAAGATCCCGGTCGTCAGCATCACCAAGGCCGAGGGTGCACGACTGCGCGCCCAACCGGGCCCGACCACCATCAAGCTCAACGCCGGTGTCCGCATCGAGCGCACCCGCAACGTCATCGCGCAAACCAAGACCGGCTCTAGCTCCGATGTGGTCATGGTCGGTGCCCACCTGGACAGCGTGCCGGAGGGGCCGGGTATCAACGACAACGGCTCCGGCGTGGCGGCGGTGCTCGAAACCGCACTGCAGCTGGGTAGTTCGCCGGATGTGAAGAACGCCGTGCGCTTCGGATTCTGGGGTGCCGAGGAAGAGGGTTTGCTCGGCTCGTTCAACTACGTCGAATCGCTCGACGAAGATGAGCTCAAAGACGTTGCGCTGTACCTGAACTTCGACATGCTGGGCTCGCCGAACCCAGGCTACTTCACGTACGACGGAGACCAGTCCGCCCCGCCGGATCCGCGGGGTGCCCCGCGCGTGCCGGAGGGCTCGGCAGGCATTGAACGTACTCTGGCCGCGTATCTGGCCGATGCGGGAAAGATGCCGCAGGACACCAGCTTCGACGGACGATCGGACTACGACGGATTCACGATGGCCGGCGTCCCCGCGGGCGGCCTGTTCTCCGGCGCCGAGGACAAGATGACGGCAGAGGAGCAGCAGGAATGGGGTGGTGAGGCCGACCAGCCGTTCGACCCGAACTATCACAAGAAGACCGACACCCTGGACCATGTCGACCAGGACGCGCTGCAGGTCCACGGTGCGGGCGTCGCCTTCGCCGTCGGGCTGTACGCACAGGATCAGCGGGGCCGCAACGGGATACCGATCCGGTCGGACCGCACCCGGCACCCGGTCGACACGCAGTGAGACTACGACGGCTGGCGGCGGTCCTGGCGGCCGCCGCCGTGGCGGGGTGCTCGTCGTCGGCGCCAGCACCATCTGCCGATTTGCCACGCGATTTGGCGACCAAAGTCACCGTCGACGGCATGTTCGCGCACCTGCGGAAGTTTCAGGAGATCGCCGACGCCAATGGCGGTAACCGTGGTCAGGGCACACCCGGCTACGACGCCAGCGTCGAGTATGTGGCACAACTGTTGCGGGATAAGGGGTTCGACGCGCAGACTCCCGAATTTGAGCGGCTCGGACCCATGCAGGGTGGCGATCCCGGATTGACGGTGAGTGGCCGTCGCTACAAGGTCGAGCAGGCATCGCTGTTGCTCGCCACCGCGCCGGGCGGACTCAACGCGCCCACCCTGCGGCCGCGCAAATCGGCAGGGTGCACCGCGGCGGATTACGGCACGGTCAACGTCTCGGGCGCGATCGCGGTGGTCGATGACACCGGGTGTTCGGTCGTGGTCAAACAGAACGCGGCGCTTGCAGAAGGTGCGGTGGGGCTGCTGGTCGTCAGTGCGAGCAGCACCCAGCCCAGCCCGGCCGGACTGTTTACCCCCGGCTACTATCGGCAGCTCACCGTCCCGGTCGGCGTCATCGACAAAACTACGGATGCGGCGCTGCTGCGCACGTCGGCTCCCGTCAAGCTGGTCCTCGACGGCAGATCAGAACTGGTGAAGTCCCGGAACCTGGTTGCGCAGACCAAGACCGGCTCGACCACCGACGTGGTGATGGTGGGTGCTCATCTGGACAGTGTGGCCGGTGGCCCCGGGATAAACGACAACGGTTCGGGCGTGTCTGCGGTGCTGGAAACCGCACTGCAACTCGGTAGCTCACCGCAGGTGCACAACGCGGTGCGGTTCGCGTTCTGGGGTGCCGAGGAGACCGGGTTGGAAGGGTCGACGCAGTACGTGCGCGGACTGCCACCCGACCAGCTCGACGACATTGCCCTGTATCTGAACTTCGACATGCTGGGATCACCCAACCCGGGCTACTTCACCTATGACGGCGACCAGTCCGCGCAGGCCACCGACGCCAAACCACTACCCGAGGGCTCGGCGGGCATCGAGCGCACGCTGGCCGGCTATCTCAACCTGGCCGGGGTGCGTCCGGCCGACATACCGATCGGCAGCCACACCGATTACACCGCGTTTCTTGCCGCCGGTGTGCCCGTCGGCGGCGCGACCACGGGCTCGGTGCAGCGAAAAACTCAGGTACAGGCCCGGCTCTGGGGAGGCCGGGCCGGGACCGCATTCGACCCCAACTATCACACCGTGCGGGACACGATCGACAACATCGACCCGCACGCACTGTCGCTGATGGGGCCTGCCGTCGCATTCGCCGTCGGCACCTACGCATTGTCGACCGAGGGCGCCAACGGGGTCCCGCCCAGCGACCGACGCCAACGCGGCTGAGACCTGATTCACAACTCGTGATTGAACCGGACGACGTAGGTCCCCGTTGATCGGTTATGGGAATTAACCTCGCGGGAATGTCCAGTCACAGCACAATTGCCGGGGTTCACGGGGTCCTGCCGCCCCATAGATACACGCAGGACGAAGTCACCCAGGCCCTGCTTGACCTGCCCGGATATGAGGGCGTCGAGGACATTGTCCGTGCGCTGCACAAAAGCGCAAAAGTGAACAGTAGGTATCTGGTAAGGCCCCTTGAGGAATATTCCAGGCTGATCGATTTCGGTGAATCGAACAACCTATTCATCGAGCACGCAACTGAACTTGGCTGTGAAGCGCTGTCCGGTGCGCTCGATGAGGCCGGACTGCGTCCGGAGGACGTCGATCTGATCGTCACCACCACGGTCACCGGCGCGGTCGTACCGTCACTGGATGCCCGCATCGCGGGCCGGCTCGGTCTGCGGCCCGACGTGCGCCGCGTACCGATTTTCGGGCTGGGCTGTGTGGCGGGTGCTGCGGGCATCGCCCGGCTCAACGATTATCTTCGCGGTGCTCCAGACAAGGTGGCGGTGCTGGTCTCGGTCGAGCTGTGTTCACTGACCCGCAAAGACAATCCGTCCATGCCGACGCTGGTCGCCGGTGCGCTGTTCGGTGACGGGGCCGCCGCTGTCGTCGCGGTTGGCGAACACCGGGCACAGCAGCTCGACCCCACCGGGCCCGACGTGTTGGATTCGCGCAGCCACCTCTACCCGGACTCGCTGCACGCTATGGGTTGGGACATCGGCACCGGCGGTTTCGAGATCGTGCTGAGCGCCGAGGTGCCGAGTTTCGTCGGCCGCTACCTGGGCGATGATGTCACCGGTTTCCTTGGGGCGCATGATCTCACCGTGCCCGAGGTGGAAGCCTGGGTGAGCCATCCGGGCGGCCCGAAGGTGATCGAGGCCATCATCGACACGCTTGACCTGCCCACCGACGCGTTGGACCTCACCTGGCAGTCGCTGGCCGAGGTGGGCAACCTGTCGTCGTCGTCAGTGCTGCACGTACTGCGCGACACCATCCGAAAGCGGCCTGCGCCGGGCAGTCCAGGTGTGCTGATGGCGATGGGGCCCGGATTCTGCTCCGAGCTGGTCCTGCTGCGGTGGCGGTGATGCGGGTGAGAGGTTATGTGGCGCTGATCGCCGCCGTCGCTGCCGAGCGGGTGGTCGAGCTGGTGGTGTCCAATCGAAACCTGGAATGGAGTAAAGCCAACGGCGGCAGGGAGTTCGGTGCGGAGCACTATCCGGTGATGGTTGCGCTGCACACCGGGTTGCTGGCGGGGGCGGTGCTCGAGGCCCGGAAGCGCCGCTTCCGGCCGGGACTCGGCTGGCCGATGTTGGGTGTGGTGCTGTCGGCGCAGGGCCTGCGGTGGTGGTGCATCTCCACGCTGGGACGGCAGTGGAACACCCGGGTGGTGGTTGTCCCCGGGGCTGCGCGCGTCGTCGCCGGACCGTACCGCGCGATGCCCCATCCGAACTATGTGGCGGTGGTGACCGAAGGCGCCGCGTTGCCATTGGTGGGCGGCGCCTGGATCACGGCGCTGGTCTTCTCGGTGGCAAATGCCGCCCTGCTGCGGACCCGGATCCGGGTGGAAAACGATGCGCTGCAGAGTTTGACGTGATTGATCTGCTCGTCGCGGGAGGCGGTCCGGCGGGGCTGGCCACCGCAGTGCGGGCGGCACATGCGGGCCTCGAAGTGGTCGTGGTCGAACACCGGCGCGGCCCGATCGACAAAGCCTGCGGCGAGGGGCTGATGCCGCATTCGGTGCGGCAGCTCGACCGGCTCGGCGTCAAGATGGAAGACCAGGCGTACCGGGCGTTCTATGGCATCCGCTACCTCGACGGTCGGCGTACGGCCGAGGCCCGGTTCTCCGATGGGGCCGGCCGCGGTGTTCGTCGGACCGTATTGCATGCCGCGCTCTCCGACGCGGCGGCAGCGGCCGGGGTACGGGTCGTATACGGCGATGTCGGCGAGGTGACGCAGGATTCGGAGTCGGTGCAGGCGGCAGGGTTTCGGGCACGTTACCTCGCCGCGGCCGACGGTCTGCACTCGCCGATACGGCGATCGCTGGGTTTGTCACGCGGTGACGGGCCGCGCCGCCGGTGGGGGATCCGGCGGCACATCCAGATCGCGCCCTGGTCCGACTGCGTCGAGGTGTACTGGGCCCATGACACCGAGGCATACGTGACACCGGTCGGCGAGGATTGCGTCGGGGTGGCGATCCTCAAGTCCACCCGCGGCGGCTTCGACAATCACCTCGGAGAGTTCCCGGTGCTGGCCGAGCGGATACACGGTCTGCCGCACGGTCCGGACCGGGCCGCGGGTCCATTGCACCAGAAAGTGCGAAACCGGGTGGCCGGCCGCGTACTGCTGGTCGGTGATGCCGCCGGCTACATCGATGCCCTGACCGGGGAGGGCATGGGCCTGGCGTTCGGCGCGGCCGAACTCCTGGTGGATTGCGTGGTGGCCGACGATCCAGCGGACTACGACAGGCAGTGGCGTGCGATGACGCGTCGTTATCGGTTCCTGACGGCGGCGTTGTTGCACGGCAGTGGAATCCGGCCGGTGCGCACATGCATCACGCCGGTGTCGGCGGCGTTACCCGGCTTGTTCTCCAGGGTGGTCAATGCGCTGGGCGAATAGTTCTTGTTCGGCGAAGTGCATCGCGACCTCACGCGCGCGGGTGGCGTCGGTGTCGGGATCCTGCAACGCCACTGCGATCCACAATCCGTCCAGCAGCGCGGCGAATTGCCGCGCGAATACGGTGGTGTCGGTGATCCGATCCGTGACATCGGCGGCGCCGTCGACGGCCGAGACGATGAGTTCACGCCAGGCGGCCTGCATCTCCAGACGGCCCGCGTTGACCTCGGCGTGCCGGTATGCCTGCGACCACATCTCGAAGCGCAGGCCGTCGATGGCTGTGGGTGTGCAGTTCCAGCTGATCAGCAGCGATATCCGGTCCCGCAGTGCCGGGGTGTCCGCCAGTTTGCGTTCGGCCGCCCGGTAGAGGTGTCGCTGCGAATGCCGCAGCGCCGACATGAGCAGGTGCTCTCGGGTGCCGAAGTAGTAGATCACCAGTGCCGAGCTGATTCCCGCACGTTTTGCCACATCAGCAACTCTGGTCTCAGCGAATCCCTGCTGGGCGATCAACTCCGCTGCAGCACGCAGCATTTCGGAGCGTCGGCTCTCGTTGGTCGAGGTAGCGACGGCGGGTTCGGCCATGGCGTGGCAGCCTAACAGCTGTGCCCGCCGGATGGGACGTTAGCGCCAGAGTGGGCCGTCGAGAAGCTCCAGCAAACCTGCGACCGACTGAGCCTCACGCTCGGCGGGTGGCCCGCAGCGCGTACAGCAGCGCGCCCACTGCCACCACAGCCGCACCGGCCGTCACCGAGGCCGGCGGTAACGCGAACGCCAGCACCAGGCAACCCACCAGACCGGTCGCCGGGATCACCCGGCGACCGAGCGTCCACGCCGAGGCATTGGCGATGGCGTAGTACAGCAGTACCGCGAATGACGAAAAGCCGATCGCCCCACGCAGATCCACCACTGCGGCCAGCACCGCCACCACGATTCCGACGACCACTTCGGCTCGGTGCGGGGTGCCGAACCGAGGGTGTACGGCGGCGAGCAGGTGTGGCAGGTGACGGTCACGGGCCATCGCCAGCGTCGTACGGGACACCCCGAGGATCAGGGCCAGCAGTGAGCCGAGCGCGGCCACCGCGGCCCCGATCCGGACCACCGGCTGCCAGTGCGGGGCGCCTGCGGCCACCACGGCGTTGACCAGAGGAGCAGGTGCGGCCGCCAGTCCAGCGCCGCCCAGTGCCGCCAGCACCGTAATCGCGACAACCGCGTAGACGCACAACGTGATGCCCAGCGCGATGGGGATGGCGCGGGGGATGGTGCGGGCCGGGTCGCGGACCTCCTCGCCCAGGGTGGCGATGCGGGCGTAGCCGGCGAATGCGAAGAACAGCAATCCGGCCGCCTGCAGCACGCCGCCGGTCGTCACATCGCCCAGTGCCAGCCGGCTGCCGTCGGCGCTACCGGAACCGATGACGATCACCACCACCGCGGCCAGCACCGCCAGCACCACGGCGACGATGACCCGGGTCAGCAGGGCGGACTTCTGGATTCCGGCGTAGTTGACCACGGTGAGTGCCACCACAGCGGCCACTGCGACGGCGTGCGCGAACTGCGGCCACAGGTAGACGCCGACCGTCAACGCCATCGCGGCGCACGAGGCGGTCTTGCCGACGATGAAACTCCATCCGGCGGTATGGCCCCAGAACTCGCCGAGCCGCTCGCGACCGTAGACATAGGTACCGCCGGATTGCGGGTAGCGCGCGGCGAGCCGGGCTGACGACGTGGCGTTGCAGTATGCGACGACCGCGGCGACCGCGAGGCCGATCAGCAGACCGGTACCAGCTGCCGCGGCAGCCGGGGCCAAGGCTGCGAAGATGCCGGCACCGATCATCGACCCGAGGCCGATCGTGACCGCGTCGAAAGTGCCGAGACGCCGTTGAAGCCCGTCCGGCGTGGTCACTCCGGGATGTTAGCTCAGGAGTCGCGCCCCGGCATCAGCGATTCGTGGGCCGACGTCGTTGCGGCCCGGACCAGCACGGCAACCAGGGCAAGCGCCCCGAGCACCACCACCGGAATCGTCCAGAGCCGGCGGGTCAGCAGCGCCGACCCGCACTTGTCGACGTACTCGTCGCCCGCGGCCGCAGCTTGCACCATGTGGGCCGAGAAGCCGGTGCCACAAGGGATCTGCATGCCGTACTGATCGAAATCGTCCAGATACACCGGCATGCTGAGCAGATAGAGGCCGACGGCCAGCACGATCGCCCCGGCGATGCCCAGGTACACAGCGCGAAAACTCATTGGCTCCCCTTCAGGTCATACAGACGTCTGCGAACAGCAGCACCGGCCAGGACACGATGGCGCCGAGGAAGGACACCACCGCATCGAGGGCGTTCATGTCGAGTAGGTGGTCGGTGTGAGTGTTCGACCAGACGACTCCGATCAGAAGATACGGAGTACCCAGAACGACCGCGACGACGATCATCTCGCCGACCGCGACGCGGTAAGCCAGCAATCTTCGCAACCGGGTAAGCACGGGACCCCCATCCGTTCCCAACGCGCATCATGTTAATGGCCATTCTGCACTGCTCGACGGCTTTGACCGGATTGGCGTGTCCGCTTAGGGTGACGAGATGGCGCGCACCCCGCCGGGCCGAGTCGACAACGGCGCCTCTGGCGTGCGGCGTCGGCCGAAGGACCGCAAGGCCCAGATCGCGCGGGCGTCCGCGGAGGCGTTCAGCACATTGGGATTCCACGGCGTCAGCATGGAGGCGATCGCCTCGCGCGTCGGGATCTCTGCTGCCGCGTTGTATCGGCACTATTCGAGCAAGTACGAGTTGTTCCGTGACGCGGTACTCAACCTCGGTCAGCAACTCGTCGATGGCACTGCGTTCGTCGACCAGGCGGGCGACGACGCCGAAGTGGACCCACGGTCGGAGTTGCGCCGGCTGGTGGCTGCCCTCACCGACACGGCGCTGATCAACCGGGAAGCGGGCGGCCTGTACCGCTGGGAGGCACGTTATCTGCGTGGCGACGATCAGACCGAGCTCGACCACCAGGTCCGGACCGTGCACCGGCGGATTCAGCGGCCGCTCGCCGCGCTGCGGCCGGGGCTCGGCTCGCGTGAGCGGTGGACGCTGTCGACGGCGGTGCTCAGTGTGCTCGGCAGCATCGTCGATCACCGCGCCAAACTGCCAGCCGGCCAGATCCGGGAGGTGCTCGCCGACGTCGTCGACGTTGTGCTCACCGCCGAGTTGCCCGACCTTCCCGGTCCTGACGACGCCACCGACGCTCCGCCGGCCCCGTCGGTGTCGGTGCCCAAATATGAAGCGCTGCTGACCGAGTCGATGCGGCTGTTCAATCAGAACGGCTATCGCGACACCACCATGGAAGATATCGCCGCCGCGGTCGGCATGCCTGCCTCCGGCATCTACCGGTACTTCTCCGGCAAGGCCGACATCCTCGCCGCCGGATTCCGGCGCGCCGCCGACCGGCTGTCGGCCGATATGACCGAGGTGCTGCGCACCGCCGATGATCCCGAGCAGGCGCTGGCGGCGCTGGTCGACGCGTATGTGGCCCGGTCGTTCGACCGCCCGGAATTGGACTACGTGTACTACACCGAACGGCTCAACATGGCGCAGGCCGACCAGAAGATCCTGCGCGATCTGCAGCGGGCGGCCGTCGAATCCTGGGTCGATCTGGTGACGCCGCTGCGACCGCAGTGGAACGCGGGACAGGCACGTTTCGCCGTTCACGCTGCGCTGGCCCTGGTGATCGACCTGGGCCGGCTGATGGAATACCAGAACTCCACGCAGGCCCGGGTCGTCGTCGCCACCATGGTCGATCTGACGCTGCTGGGCCGTTACCGGTTGCGGACGGCGTTGCCGGCCAGGTAGGCGAGGTAGCCGAGGGTCCCGACGACGGCCACCCGGCGGGTCTTGCGGCTGACCAGCCCCAAACCCAGTGCCGTCTCGATCCCGCCGTTGGTGTAGATGTGCTGACGGGTGTTGCGCGGGAACGCGGGCTTGGTCACCGACTCGAAAAGCTGGGGGCTGGCGAAATGCGCGAGGCCGGCACCGGCCAGTCCCAGGCCGGCCAACTTGGCCACGGGCGAGTTCTTCTTGTTCTCCATCAGGTCCCTCTCTGATCAGGCAAATATGTAGTCGCTCAACGGGAAACGTGAAGCTTCCGTGACAGCCCGGCGGGTCGTCATCGGCCGTAGCAGCGTAGCCTCACCGCTCGGGTTGAAATAGTAGGACCGTGCGGAAGCGCAGTTGCCGAGGGTGAACAGTGAATCACCCAGCGCGGTGGTCATCCGGTCCAGGTACCGCGTGTTGGCTTCCTCGGTGACCTCGAAGGTGGTGGCGCCCCGGCGCTTCACCTCGCCGAACAGCCGGTCCATCAGGTGCATCTGGTATTCCATGGTGTTGAAGAAGTTCAGCCCGAGGAACGCGTACGGGCTGGCCAGGCTCAGGTAGTTCGGGAAGTGCGGCATCGAAACACCCTGGTAGGCCTGGAACCTCGTGTCACGCCACCACTTCCCGAGGTTTCGACCGTCCCGGCCGATCACCTCGATGGCGGGGAAGTTGGCCTCCCACAGATCGAACCCGGTGGCCAGCACCAGAGTGTCGATGACCGTCTTGGTGCCGTCGGCGTTGACGATGCCATCCGGTTCGATCACCTCGATGCCGTCGGCCTGCAGGTGCACGTGCGGTCTGGTGAACGTGCGGTAGTAGCCGTTGGAGAATGTCGGCCGCTTGCAACCGAAGTCGTAGTCGGGGGTGAGCTTGCGGCGGAGCTCCGGGTCGCGGATCGAGGCGAACCGATGCAACTTGGCCAGATCGGCCGCGGCGATGTTCAACCGGCGAAAGTACCGGTGCTTGAGCACCGCGGTGTCGACCATGAAGGCGTAGATGCCGTCGGTGACGGCGCGGATCACCCGCTGCGTCAGCGGAATCCGGGCGAACAATGTCCTGGCCCGTTCGGAGAACCTCAGGTCGATCTTGGGCACCACCCAGATCGGGGTGCGCTGATAGACGGTCAGGTCGGCGACGCGCCTGGCCAACTCCGGGATGAGCTGCACGGCCGTGGCGCCGGTGCCGATGATCGCCACCCGTTCGCCGTCGAGTTTGTGACTGTCGTCCCAGTCGGTGGTGTGAATGACCGTTCCGGCAAAGTCGGCGATCCCGGGGATGTCGGGAGTGCGCGGTTGGGACAGGAAGCCCGTGGCGGTGAACAGGTATCGGGAGGTGAGAGTCTGCCCGTCGGTCAGCCCGATCTGCCAGCGGCTTTCTTCTTCGTCCCAGCGGGCGCCCTCGACGGTGGTGTTGAACCTGATGTGGCGACGCACATCGTATTTGTCGGCCACGTCGTCGGCGTACTGCTTGATCTCGGCGCCCGTGGAGAACAGTCGCGACCAGTTCGGATTGGGTTCAAAAAAGTATGAGTAGGTGGTGGTGGGGACGTCGACGGCCAGGCCCGGATAGTGGTTGACGTACCAGGTGCCGCCGAGATCATCCTCCCGTTCGACGATCACGAAGTCCTCGATGCCCATCCGCTTGAGCTGGATGGCCGCGCCGATGCCGGCGAATCCTGCCCCGACGATGACTGCGTCGTGCACACCTGGACTCATGCAGCAGACAGTACCGCAGGTACCGGGTACTTTGTCGAGGGGGCGTTTGGACGTTCACGCGAGTAACGCCATGGCGGAAATCGGCGCCCGGATTTCGCCACTGCGTTACTTACGTGGGAGTCCAGCTCAGAACAGCTTGGCGAGCACCTCGCCGGCTTCGGTGTCCTCGACTGCCGGCGTGACGTCCATCGTCAGGAATTCGCCCCACTCAGCAACCGACTCGAACATGGCCTTGGCGTTATCGGTCTCGACGACCGCGAAGCCCTGCCCGTTCATGCCCCACCAGCGTCCCAACATCGTCACGCCGTCGGGCATCTGGGCGCCGTTCTTCTTGAACCGGTCGATGGCGTCGCGGTAATTGGTCTGGGACTGGGTCCAGTGCACGATGAACTTCATGGTGTTCTCCTTCTGGTGATACGGGCCGGGATCGGCGCCGCGGCGACCACGGTGAACGGTGTCTCCACCGGGAAATCGTCATCGATCGATTCGATGTGGACCGCACGCACAATCGTGGCCAACGCAAGCGTCGCCTCCAGCATCGCGAAGTGATCGCCCACGCAGGACCGAGGCCCACCACCGAACGGCAGGTATTGCCAACGGTTTCTGCCCGCCGAGCGCTCCGGGGTGAACCGCTCGGGGTCGAAGGTCAGCGGGTCATCCCACAGCGCCGGATCGCGGTGCATGGCGTAGAAGCTGACCGCCGCCAGCGTCCCGGCCTCGGCGCGGTAGCCGTCGATCGTCATCTCCTCGTTCAACGTGCGCATGGTTCCTGCGCCGGGCGGACACAGCCGCAGGGCTTCATGCAGGACCCGAATGGTGCACTCCAGAAGCGGTACGTCCTCGGGGGTGAGAGTCCGGGATCCGAGCGAGGCCACCTCGGCGTGGACCGCTGCCTGGATATCGGGGTGGTGGCCGAGTGCCCAGAGCGAGTAACAGAGTGTGGTCGACGTGGTGTCATGCCCGGCGAGCATGAACAGCACCAGTTCGTGGCAGATTTCGTCGTCATTGAGCCGGCCACCGGTCTCGGGGTCACGGGCATCGATGAGCGCACGTACCAGCGGTGCGTCCCGATCGGGATCACGTCGGGCCGACGCGAGAATCTCGGCTGCCAGCCGGTGCAGGCGGGCGTTGGCGGCGCGGGCGCGCCGCTGGCCGCCGGTGGGGAACCATTGCGGAAGGTTGATGGGACGCACCGCGCGATCGGCGACCCACGACAGCGCGGTGCGTAATGCCGGACCGACGTCGTCTGCGCGTTCGTCCAAGTCGAGACCGAGCACGGAACGACCGAGTGCTCGCAGTGTGAGTGCCCGGCAGTCGGTATCGAGATCGATGGTATGCCCGTCGATCCAGCCGTCGGCAAGGGATTCGGCAGCCTCAGCCATGTGTCCGGCGAAGCGGGGCACATGCTGTTTGGTGAACATCGGCTGCAGCGTGCGCCGGCGGGGCAGCCACCGGTCATGCGGCAGGTCGAGCAGATTGCCACCCATGAGCCGGCGCAACTCGACCATTGCCGTGGTGTTGCCGCGGTCGGCGACCGCGTCGGGCCGGCTCAACACATCACGAGCGCCCTGGGGCGAAGCGATCAGGACAATCGGTGGCAGCAGCCAGCGGGGTCCCAGTACGACGCGGCTGACGGGACCGCCGGCGTCGAGCAGGTGCTGAAAGCCCTCGATATAGGACCGCAGGCAGGTGATCTGTTGGCGGTACGGCAGCGGATTGCGGGGCGCCAGCGGCAGCGTCGTGGGGGCGCGACTGTCGATCTCGACCATGGATCGAGTGTGTGCCCGGCGGGGTCGCGAAACTTAGCGTAGTGCGCTACCCCAGTTTCCCGGTGCGGGGTTGTTCACTGGTCGCGACGCACGTCACCGTCCGGTCGCCCTTTTCCCAGGAATCCGCGGTCGGATACAGGACGAACAGGGTGAGATTCGGATCGTTGGTCGCCTGCGGCGCATATTGGGCCAGCGCAGGCGCGCACTTGTCGGTGTACTTGAGGACCGCGGTGTCACCGGGGAAATCACCGTCGGGCATGGGGAGCACAGCGAAGACCTCGCCCTTGTGCGGCGTATCGCACGCCACGGTTTTGACCGTCAGCACCCGGCTGGAATCGGGGATGTCCGCGAGGCAGTCACCCGTCGTGACGTTGGTGGCCTGTGTCGAGTCGCGGTCCATCAGAAAGTAGACCGCAGCGCCGGCGGCGATGACGATCACGCCGACCACGGCCGCCACGACGAGCACCCATTTCAGCACTCCGGACTTCTTCGCGTGCCCGGGGACCTCGCCGGGCTGCATCGGGTACGGGAGCGGCGGAGGCGGTGGATAGCGCGGGTCCGGTGGTGGGCCGTACGGCGGTGGCGGGGGACCCGGCGGCATCGTCATACCCCGACGATATCTGGAGACGAACCTGCGGCCGTCAGCCCCGCAGCCGTAGCGCCGCATCGACGGCGAGCGTCGGCACATCCAACGTCTTCGAGCCCAGATCGTGTCGTGCCCCGGTGATCTCGACCACCTCGGTGCGGCCGCCGACCAGCGCCGCGGCAGCCCTCAACTCGTCCATGGTGCCGAACGGATCGGCCGTGCCATGGGTGAACACCGTCGGCACCGCGATCTCGGGAAGATGCTCGGTGCGGGCCCGCTCGGGCTTGCCCGGCGGGTGCAACGGATAGGAGAACAGGGTCAGCACGTCGACAGTGGCCAGCTTCTCGGCCAGAGCCATCGAGGTCATCCGCCCGCCGTACGAGTGCCCGCCGGCGATCACCGGGCCGGGGCCGAGCGTGCGGGCCAACTCGACGGCCTCGACGATTCCTGCCTGGTCCGTCTTGGCCGATCCCGACGGCGGGCCCTTCGGGCGGCGTCGGCGATAGGGCAGGTTGTAGCGCACGGCGAGCCAGCCGCGGCGCGCCCATTCATCGCAAATCCTGACCAGCAGTGGCGATTCGCGGCTGCCACCCGCCCCGTGCGTCAGGACCACGACGCCCTGCGGGGTGCCCTGGGGTTCGTGAGCGACGCCCGCGATGGCCTCGACGCTCATGAGTGCAGTCTGAACAGTGCCGAGACGGGACCGTGGCCGTGCCCCAGTGGATAGGAGGCGCGGATACATTCGGTGACCCAGTTTTTCCCGAACTCGACCGCTTCCGGCACCGAAAAACCATGTGCCAGCGCACATGCCGTGGCAGCGGCGAGGGTGTCGCCGGCCCCGTGGTCGTTGCCGGTGTCCACGCGGGGTGCGGCGAACTCGTGGAAATCGCTCCCGTCGAAGAGGACGTCGGGACTCGCGGACGACGACCGCAGGTGCCCGCCCTTGACCAGCGCCCACTGCGGACCCAGCGCGTGCAGTGCCCGCGCCGCGTCACGCTGGGATTCCGCGTCGACGACGTCGATGCCGGTGAGCAGGCGTACCTCGTCGAGGTTGGGAGTGACCAGCGTGGCCAACGGAAACAGCTCGGTGCGCAGCGCGTCCAGTGCGCTCGGATGCAGCAGCGGATCACCGTGCATCGACGCGCACACCGGGTCGACGACCAGCGGCACATTGCCTGCGAGGTCCTCGGCCCGCCACGTCTCGGCGATGGTGGAGATGATGTCCGAGGAGGCCAGCATGCCGGTCTTGGCTGCGTTGATGCCGATGTCGGAGGTCACCGCGGAGATCTGATCCGAGACGATGTCCAGTGGGAGCTCGTGGAAACCCTTGACCCCGACCGAGTTCTGCACGGTCACGGCGGTCATCGCGACGCAACCGTGCAGGCCCAGCATGGCGAAGGTCCGCAGGTCGGCCTGAATGCCCGCACCGCCGCCGGAGTCGGAGCCGGCGATGGTCATCACCCGCAGCGGTGTCTGCCCGACGGGGGTCAACGGCAAGTAGTTCACGTCGACAATGGTAGATAGACGCGATTGCCGTGGTCGGCGAACTCCTGCGATTTCTCGGCCATGCCGCGTTCGATCTCGTCGGCCACTCCGTTCGGGTACGCATCGCGGATGTCCTGGGTGATGCGCATCGAGCAGAACTTCGGTCCGCACATCGAGCAGAAGTGGGCGGTCTTGGCGGGTTCGGCGGGCAGGGTTTCGTCGTGGAATTCACGGGCGGTGTCCGGATCCAGCGACAATGCGAACTGGTCGTGCCAGCGGAACTCGAAGCGCGCCTTGGACAACGCGTTGTCACGCAACTGGGCGTGCGGATGTCCCTTGGCGAGATCGGCTGCGTGCGCAGCGATCTTGTACGCGATCACGCCGTCCTTGACGTCTTTCCGGTCGGGCAGGCCGAGGTGTTCTTTGGGGGTGACGTAACACAGCATCGCGGTGCCTGCCTGGGCGATGATCGCCGCGCCGATCGCCGAGGTGATGTGGTCATACGCCGGGGCGATGTCGGTCGCCAGTGGCCCGAGGGTGTAGAACGGTGCTTCCTCACACCACTCCTCTTCCAGCCGCACGTTCTCCACGATCTTGTGCATCGGGACGTGTCCCGGCCCTTCGATCATCACCTGGACCCCATGGGATTTGGCGATCTTCGTGAGTTCGCCCAGGGTGCGCAGCTCGGCGAACTGGGCCTCGTCGTTGGCGTCGGCGATGGACCCTGGCCGCAGTCCGTCGCCGAGGGAGAAGGTCACGTCATAGCGCGCCAGGATCTCGCAGAGCTCGTCAAAATTGGTGTACAGGAACGACTCTGTGTGGTGTGCCAGGCACCAGGCCGCCATGATCGAGCCGCCCCGGCTGACGATGCCGGTGACCCGGTGGACGGTGAGCGGGATGTAGCGCAGCAGCACCCCGGCGTGCACCGTCATGTAGTCGACGCCCTGCTCACACTGCTCGATGACGGTGTCGCGGTACATTTCCCAGGTCAGCTTGGTGGGGTCGCCGTTCACCTTCTCCAGCGCCTGGTAGATCGGCACTGTGCCGACCGGCGCGGGGGAGTTGCGCAGGATCCACTCGCGGGTGAGGTGGATGTCCTTGCCGGTGGACAGGTCCATGATGGTGTCGGCGCCCCATCGGGTGGCCCACACCATCTTGTCGACCTCCTCGGCGATCGACGAGCTGACCGCCGAATTGCCGATGTTGGCATTGACTTTCACCGCGAACGCCTTGCCGATGATCATCGGCTCGCTCTCCGGATGGTTGTGGTTCGCCGGGATGACCGCGCGGCCGCGGGCCACCTCATCGCGCACCAGCTCCGGCGAAACACGTTCGCGTTCAGCGATATACGCCATCTCGGCGGTGATCTCCCCGGCCCTGGCCCGCTGCAGTTGCGTGCCGCGGTCTGCCACCACACCCGGTCGCGGTGGCAGGCCCGCGTTGAGGTCGATCACCGCATCGGCATCGGTGTATGGCCCGGAGGTGTCGTACAGGTCGAGGTGCTCGCCATTGGTCAGATTCACCCGGCGGAACGGCACCCGCATCCCGTCGAGATCTCGGTAGACCTTCGTGCTCCCGGTGATCGGACCTGTGGTCACGGACGGATGCACAACAACATCAGACATTTCGTCTCCCTACGCCGGCATTACCCGGTCAGGTTCGTACGGTCGACGGGCCTACCCGTCCTCTCAGCGCGCTCGGTGTGCGCTCCCGCGTATTTGATTTGGCAGCCCCCAACCTAGCGCAGGACTCCGTCGAGGGTCCAGGCAACGCCGGTTTGGACGTCAGGTCGAATCGGTTCGAATTGCCGTTGAAACTTTGTATAGCTAATATATGTGTTTTGGCATACGGCCGGTTGCGGCCCGATTTTCTGCTAGGCGAAAGCGCGCATGACGACTGACTTCGAGGCGACGAAATCCGGGGGCGATCCGGCGGCGGTCGAGACTGCCGTGCGGCGCAAGCGGATGGATCACGACCATCCCTTCTACAAGTGGGTGGTGCTGTCCAACACGACGTTGGGCACGTTGCTGGCCACCATCAACGCATCGATCGTGCTGATCTCGCTGCCCGCCATCTTCCGGGGGATCGGACTGAATCCGCTGGCTCCGGGCAACGTCAGTTACCTCCTGTGGATGCTGATGGGCTACCTGGTGGTCACCGCGGTTCTGGTGGTGTTGTTCGGCCGCCTCGGCGACATGTACGGCCGGGTGCGGATCTACAACCTCGGGTTTGTCGTGTTCACCGTGGCCGCGGTCGCGTTGTCGGTTGACCCGTTCCACCTCGGTGGAGGCGCGGTGTGGCTCATCGCATGGCGCGTGGTCCAAGGTGTCGGCGGCGCCATGCTGATGGCCTCGTCGTCGGCGATCCTCACCGACGCCTTCCCGGCCAACCAGCGCGGCATGGCGCTGGGAGTCAACATGGTCGCCGCCGTCGCCGGGTCCTTTCTCGGCCTGCTCATCGGCGGGGTGCTCTCGGAATGGGACTGGCGGGCCATTTTCTGGGTCGGCGTACCGGTCGGCATCCTGGGCACCATCTGGAGTTACCGATCGCTGAAAGAACTCGGCGTGCGCAGTCCCGGCCGGCTGGACTGGGCCGGGACATTCACCTTCGGCGTCGGGCTGACCGTGCTGCTGATCGGCATCACCTACGGCATCCAGCCCTACGGCGATGCCAGCACCGGGTGGACCAATCCGTGGGTGCTGGGGTCGATCGTGGCCGGGCTGCTGCTGTTGGTGGTGTTCTGCGTGATCGAACTTCGGGTCGAGCATCCGATGATGAACATCCGCCTGTTCCGGATCACCGCGTTCGGCATGGGCAACCTGGCCGGATTGATGTCCTCGGTGGGTCGCGGCGGGCTGCAGTTCATGCTGATCATCTGGTTGCAGGGCATCTGGCTTCCCTTGCACGGCTACAGCTTCGAATCCACCCCGCTGTGGGCCGGTATCTACATGCTGCCGATGACCATCGGGTTCCTGGTGTCGGGTCCGCTGGCCGGGACCCTGTCGGACCGGTACGGCGCGCGACCGTTCACCGTGGGCGGCATGCTGCTGATGGGCGTGACTTTCGTGGCGCTGGTGATGATCCCGGTCAACTTCGACTACTGGCTGTTCGCGGCGTTGGTCTTCCTCAACGGGCTGGGTGGCGGCATCTTCACGGCGCCGAACACCGCCTCGATCATGTCCTCGGTACCTGCGGCCGAACGCGGCGCCGCCTCGGGCATCCGGGCCACGTTCTTCAACGCCGGATCCTCGTTGTCGATCGGCATCTTCTTCTCGCTGATGATCATCGGTCTGGCCGGAACGCTGCCCACCGCGATGAGCGCAGGCCTTGAACAGCAAGGCGTTTCGGCGGCGGTGGCACACGACGTCGCACAACTTCCTCCGGTCGGCAGCCTGTTCGCGGCATTCCTGGGCTACAACCCGATCGCCGAGCTGCTGGCCCCCTCGCATGCGCTGCAGCAGCCGGGTGTCAATGCCGACGTGCTCACCGGGCAGGAGTTCTTCCCGCAGCTGATCACCGGACCGTTTCATACGGGCCTGATGGTGGTGTTCATCGCAGCCGCGGTGATGATGCTGCTGGGCGCGGTAGCGTCGCTGTTCAACGCCGGTCGCTACGGCACTGACGTGGGTGCCGACAACGAGCGCTGACGCATCTGTCTCAGCACGGCCACCGGTAACGCTCCGCGCACTACCATTTGCCTAGGCGGTAGTCAGGTTCTATCGGAGGTGTTGGCATTGAGTACATCCCCGCCACCCGATTCGGGATCTTCCGGGCCGGAGATCCCTGAACCGGGCGAGTCGGGCGGCTCACCACCGCCGATGTGGGACCAGTTGTTCGAGCTCGACGGTGTCCGGCGTGGTGGCCATGCAGGGGTGTTGCCGCGCAGCACGTCCGGCACGCCGCGGCGCCGTCGCCCCCTGATCCTTGCCGGAGCGGTGGTTGTGGTGGCCGTCGTCGTTCTGGTCGCCTGGCTGCTGTGGCCGGCTCCGGGCAACCCCAATGAGGCTGGTTCCAACGCAACGGAATCCAGCACCGCTGCCGCTGAGGCACAGGAACGACTGTCGGGCATGGTCCCGGCCGGCTACCGGATCGACAGCTGTTCGCCTGCCGGAACGCCGGACGCAGCGCTGGCCAAGGTGTCGTGCGGGGCGAACACCGATCCGAACGGACCACCGATGGCGACCTACACCCTGGTCGCCGACAAGGCCGCGCTCACTACGGTTTTCAACGAGGTGGTCAAGGCGTCCACCACTGTCGAATGCCCCGGACGGATCCAGTCACCCGGACCATGGCGTCGTAACGCGACACCGAAACAGGTCAGCGGCACCCTGTTCTGCGGTCTTCAGCAGAATCGGCCGGTGGTCGCGTGGACCGACGAAGCCCGGCTGATGATGGGTGAGGCCCGCGCCGGCGCGCAGGGGCCGACCTTCCCCCAGCTCTACGCGTGGTGGTCGGCACATTCGTAACTCCCACCAGCGCAAAAGAAGTGCGATCGTCAGGGAGTCGGTGTTCCCGGGTTGGCTGCGGGAACGAGCGTCGGGATGCCCCCAGCGGTGAGCGGGGCCTCGCTGCCCGCGGGTGGGGCGGCGGGAGCCGGGGCGGGTGCGCCAGGCGCTGGGGCGGCCTCGACGCCCGCGGGAACCGGAGTGCCCTGGCTGCCGCCGGGTGCAGGTGCGGCTTCGGCGCCCACCGGGACGGGAGCATCAGCAGGCAGGGGAGTGCCCTGGCTACCTGTCGGCAGCGGCGCACCCTGGCCGGCCGGGAGGTCGGTGGCGCGGGTACCTGCGCCCGCGCCCACCGGTACCGGAGCGTTCGCCGCCGGCGCGGGAATGTTGGCCGCCGGTGCGGGAGTGGCGACCGGAGCCGGGGCGGTCACAGCGGGTGCGGGTGCGGTGCGCGCAGGCGCCTGGCGGGCGGGGACCTGGCGCGGTGCGGGTGCCGCCGACTCCACCCAGGTCAGCAGGTCCTGATCGCCGGTGCTGTAGACGACACTTGTCGGCTTCTCGCCGGTGACGTCGAAATAGACCTTGCCGGTGGTCTTCTGGCCCTGGGCCAGGGTGGCGGGGTTGACGCCCTGGGGCGTGGCGACCTGGAACAGCACTCGGTAGTTCTGACCGTCGGCGGCACGGGCATTGAGGTTGGAGACGATGGGGGTGGCCGAGCCCTCGAGGGCTTCGTCGGTGGCCGTGGCCTCCCAGAGCGTGCCCTGGACGCGGTAGGGGATGGTGTCGGTGCTGGGCTTGAGGTCGTTGATCGTCCAGGCCTGGACGACGTTGCCGTCGGCGAGTTTGGCCTGGCTGCCGATCGGGCTCGTGGGAGCGGCACCGGCGTCGGCTTCGGCGAAAGCGGTCGCCGCGCCGATCGTGCCTGCTGCTCCCGCCACGGCAACACCGGCGGCGAACACGGCGGTCAATCTGGATATGTTCATGGGCAATTCACTCCCTAGTCGTCCTGTGACGGCTCCCCCGAACTGGGTGCTCACTGTGAGCGAAGTTAGCAGCCGTAACGATCGTACGTAACCGTTTTCTACATCCGTGAGAGTGACGAAATGGTCGATTTGTCGGGGCCGTAGCAGCCATTACGCTGATCTGGCGACACGATCCGGCCTCGCTCAGGTCAGTTCGACGAGCACCGGGGCGTGATCGCTCGGGCTCTTGCCTTTACGTTCTTCGCGGACGATCTCGGCATGGGTCACCCGTTGGGCCAGCGCGGGGGAGCCCAGGATGAAGTCGATCCGCATGCCCTGCCGTTTCGGGAACCGTAGCCGCGTGTAATCCCAGTAGGTGTAGACCCCCGGGCCCGGGGTGAAAGGCCGCACCACATCGGTGAATTGAGTGTCGACGATGGCGTTGAACGCGGCCCGTTCCGGCCCGGTGACATGGGTGGAACCGACGAAGAAGTCGACGTCCCACACATCCTCATCGGTGGGCGCGATGTTCCAGTCGCCGACCAGCGCCACCTGGGCATGCGGTTCGGCGGTCAACCATTTGTGCGCGTTATCCCGCAGCGCTGCAAGCCATTCCAGCTTGTATACGTAGTGGGGCGAATCGACGGTGCGTCCGTTGGGGACGTACAGGCTCCATACCCTCACCCCGCCGCAGGTCGCGGCAAGGGCCCGCGCCTCCGAGGCGGTGTCCCAGACGGGCTGGCCGTCGAAACCGATCTGCACGTCATCGAGACCGACCCGCGAGGCGATCGCCACCCCGTTCCACTGGCCGAGCCCGTGGTGGACCACCTCGTAGCCGAGGGCGGCGAACGGCATCGTCGGAAACTGCTCGTCGGAACACTTGGTCTCCTGCATCGCCAGCACATCCACGTCCGCACGGGCCAACCAGTCGGTGACCCGGTCGACGCGGGCACGGATCGAGTTGACGTTCCAGGTGGCCAGGCGCATGGGCTTAGACGGTACTGGCGTCGACCTGATGCAGGAACGCGCGGGCGGCCGGACTCGCGCCCGCGGTGAGCGCCAACGCGAGCGTCCGGGTGGTCCTTGGCAGCAGTGGGCGAGCGACGATCCCGGCGGTCGTACCCATGCGGGCCTCCGGCAGGATGCTCACCCCGAGTCCGGCGCGCACCAGGTCGATGACCGCGCTCATCTCGTGGGCCTCGAACGCGGCCCGGAGTTCCACGCCCGCCGTCGCGGCGACCGGAGTGAACACGGCTGCGCAGCCGCCTGTGGAACGGATGAACGGCTCAGCCGCCAGATCGGAATACGCGACCGCATCCTGTTCGGCGAGCCGATGTCCGACGGGCAGGACCGCCACCATCTCCTGCTCGCCCAACACCGTCGTCTCCAGCTCCGGCGCCGGAAGACTGACCACGCCCACATCGGCAGCGCCACGGGCGAGCCAATCGCGGATCTCGGGTTCGCTGCCTTCCAACAGGTGCACCGTCACGAGTGGATGCTCGTCGGCGAACACGCGTAGCGCCGGTGCGATCACCGTCCCGGTGGTGAACGGCAGGCTGGCCAAACGCAGAGTTCCGGTGACGCGGCCCGCAAGTTCGGCGACCTCGGTGTGCATCTGCTCGATGTGGTGCAGGGCCCGGCGGGCGTGCCAGGCGGCTCGGGTTCCGGCGGCGGTCAGTGAGACCCCGTCGCGGTGGCGGCGCAGCAGTGGCAGGCCCAGTTCGCCCTCCAGACTGGCGACGGCCCGGCTGACGGCGGGCTGCGACAGGTCGAGCACGCGGCCCGCGGCGGTGAAGCCCTGCTGGTCGGCCACCGCCAGGAACGATTTGAGCTGCAATAACGTCGGCATCCGAGCCTCTTCTCCGAACTATGCGGAATCTACCTCCGCATATATCAAAAACAGTATGGAAGAAGGGAAATTCCAGAACGTTTACGTAATACAACTGAGGAACGTCGATACTAGGTAAGGAAACGCACATGTCGTCACGACGGGTACTGATCACCGGAGCCTCCAAGGGCATCGGGCGCGCGGTCGCCGACCGCCTCGCAGCCGCGGGCCACCACCCGGTCGGTTTCGCGCGGAGCGCCTCCCCTGATTTTCCTGGGACCCTCATCGAGGTCGATCTCAGCGACCGGACAGCCACCGACGCGGCCCTGGCCGCCGTCCTGCGCGATGGCCCGATCGAGGCGGTGGTGAACAACATCGGCCTGGCTCGATTCGCGCGCATCGGCTCGATCGATCTGGATGACCTGTTCGAGACCTACGACATGAATGTGCGCACCGCCGTGCAGGTCGTGCAGGCCGCGCTTCCGGGCATGCGGGACGCCGGCTGGGGCCGCATCGTGAACGTCACCAGTCTGACGACTCTCGGCACCCCTGAACGCACTCCCTACGCGGCGGCCAAGGCGGCGCTGGAAGCGGCCACCCGGATCTGGGCCGTCGAACTGGCGACGACCGGGATCACGGTCAACGCGGTGGCACCCGGCCCGACCGAAACGGAGATGTACCGGATGCGTAGTCCTCAGGGATCGGCACGGGAACTGAGTCTCCTCAACACCATCCCGCTCGGTCGGGTGGGCACTCCCCGGGAGATCGCCCATGCGATCTGCGCCCTGCTCGACGAGGACGCGGGCTATATCACCGGCCAGGTCATCCGGGTCGACGGCGGTGGCAGCATCAGCGCGGCGTGATCACGTCTTCCGCGGCGAGGTAACGGTTCTGGTGATGCAGCCGGAAGCCCATCGACGTGTACAGGGCGATGGCCGGGTCGTTGTCGACCTCCACCTGAACGTAGGCGCGCCGGGCGCCCAGCTCGGCGCCCCAGCCCAGTAGCGCCTCACAGACGGTGCGGGCATGGCCCTGCCTGCGATGCTGAGCCGCCACGCGCACCGACGAGATACCAAGCCACGGCGTGCCGTCGGGCGCTGGGGTCACCGCGCCGCGCCCGACCGCCTGCTCCGGGATCGAGGCGAATGTCACCTGACCGTCGAGCACCGCGGTCAGCACGTCGACCGGGACATCGCGTTCGTAGGTCTGCCGCCATTGTCGGTCCGGTTGACCCGCCAGCGTGACGCCCGGTGTCGAGGGTTGCGCGGGCGTGACGCCGGGGGGCAGGTCACACACCATCACCCGGGTCGGCTTGAAGCCCGCCGCACGCAGCGGCAACAAGCGCTCGGGCACGCTCAGCCAGGCCGGCAGGCCGCGCTGCCGGTACCACTCGATCACCGCGGGCAGGTCCGTAATCTGCGCTGAAAACCCCAGTGGAACAGCTGAGTTGGCGCGGCTGGTGGCACCGTGTCCGGCGCGCAGGAACCAGCCGTCCAGCCACTGCTGTTCGGTGCCGGGCCAGGCCAGGGCGGCCGCATGCTCCAGCGCGCGGATCTCCGAGGCGCGCACCGGGACGTGGGAAAGCTCACGCACGCTCACGACGGCGTCGGGGGCGACGTCGACCAGTTCGCCTGACTTGGTGCGCACCGACACCGTCGGCTCGAGCCGCTCCACGTATCCGACCACGTCGGTCAGCGGTTTGTCCGCCCCGGCTCCGAGGCGGTAACGCAAGCTCACCCGGGTGCCCACCGCGGGAAGCAGTGGCATCAGTGGCCGAACGGGTCGGGATCCTCGCCGGGATTCCAGGACAACCCGGGCACGCCCCAGCCGTTGCGCTTCACGGCGCGCTTGGCGGCGCGGGCGTGCCGGCCGACCAGCTTGTCGATGTAGAGGAAGCCGTCCAGATGCCCGGTCTCGTGCTGAAGCATCCGGGCAAACAGATCATTGCCCTCCAGCGTGATGGCCGAGCCGTCAGCGTCCAGGCCCGTCACCCGCGCCCAGTCGGCCCGGCCGGTCGGAAAGTTCTCACCCGGAACCGACAGGCAGCCCTCCTCGTCGTCATCCGGGTCCGGCATCGTCTCGGGCACTTCGGAGGTCTCCAGAACCGGATTGATGATCACGCCGCGGCGACGCGACGTGCGACTGCGGGTCTCTGCGCAGTCGTAGACGAACAACCGCTTGGCGACGCCGATCTGGTTGGCAGCCAGGCCAACCCCGTTGGCGGCGTCCATGGTGTCGTACATGGTTTGGATGAGCTCGGGCAGATCTGCGGGTAGCGAACCGTCAGCGCCGACCGGCACCGGCTCGGTCACGGTGTGCAGAACAGGATCTCCGACAATGCGAATCGGTACGACAGCCATGGTTGGCAAGCTTATGTGAGCCGACTCGCGGGCTCAGGTGTCACCTCAAGCCAGGAAGGCGTGGTTGAATATCGGCGAACCACAGCGATGTCATTTCTTTAGTGTCGGAAGGGTCCAGGGAGCAATATGGACGGCGCCATGGCGCGTACTGAGCAATCCGGGAACGACTCTGATCTGACCGATGGGCTTACGCGCCGCGAACACGATATTTTGGCCTTCGAACGCCAATGGTGGAAGTACGCGGGTAGCAAGGAAGACGCGATCAAAGAGCTGTTCTCCATGTCGGCTACGCGGTACTACCAAGTGCTCAATGCGCTGGTGGACCGCCCGGAGGCGTTGGCTGCCGACCCCATGTTGGTCAAGCGGCTGCGCAGGCTGCGGGCCAGTAGACAGAAGGCGCGGGCCGCGCGTCGGCTCGGCTTTGACGTCACATAAGGCTCACGCTGTGCGGGATCGGGCGGTTCGCTCGATACAGTGGACCCGATGAACCAGCGAGAATCCTCCGGGCTACCCCTGCGCGCCATGGTGATGGTGTTGTTGTTCCTCGGGGTCGTTTTCCTGTTGGTCGGGTTCCAGGCGCTCGGCTCTGACGACGCTTCCTCCGGCGAGGAGTCAACGGTGGCCGCGGCCACCACCACGACCACGAAGACCTCGGCGAAGGCCGAGCCCGAACCTGCGGCGAGGGCTGAGGTGCGGGTCTACAACATCTCCGAGGTCGCGGGTGCAGCAGAAGAAACTGCCAACCGGTTGCGTGACGCCCACTGGGATGTCACCGAGACAGGCAACCTGACCCTGGAGGGCGTCGCGGGCACCACCGTGTTCTTCGGCGAAACCCCGGGCGAGCAGGAAGCCGCCGACGAGGTGGGCAAGCTGCTTGAGGCGCCCGTGGAACCAAGGCGCGCTGAACTTGCCGAGCAACCACCGGGCGTGATCGTGGTGGTCACCGGTTAGGCTTTGCACATGCTGAAGTCCGTCAGTGTTGCCATCCTGTTCGCTGCCCCCGTCGTCGCGTTGAGCGCCTGCGCTCCCAACGAGCCGGTGGCCACCCAGCCCGGTACCACCCCGGCGATCTGGACCGGGTCATCGTCGCCGTCGGCCTCTCCCGGTGAGCACGGCAGTGGGCACAGCCCGGGCGGTGCGAGCACCGCAGGTGAGACGTTGACCGCCGACATCAAGACCGCGGACGGCACGTCCGTCGCGACCGCCGACTTCCAGTTCGCGAACGGCTTCGCCACCGTGACCGTCGAGACCACCGCGCCCGGGCACCTGACTCCCGGATTCCACGGCATGCACATCCACTCGGTGGGCAAGTGCGAGGCCAACTCGGTGGCCCCGACCGGCGGCGCTCCCGGCGACTTCAACTCCGCCGGTGGTCATTTCCAGGTCCCCGGACACACCGGCCACCCGTCCAGTGGCGACCTGAGTTCTCTGCAGGTCCGCGCGGACGGCTCCGGCAAGGTCGTGACCACCACCGATTCGTTCACCGCCGAGGATCTGCAGGCCGGTACCAAGACCGCGATAATCATCCACGAGAAGGCGGACAACTTCGCCAACATCCCGCCGGAGCGCTACCAGCAGGTCAACGGCACTCCCGGACCCGATCAGACCACGATGGCCACCGGCGATGCCGGAAGTCGAGTGGCGTGCGGTGTTATCGGCGCCGGCTAACAGCCGCATCGACTTCGCCGGGTCACCCCGGCCCACCGTCGGCGTCGAATGGGAGTTTGCTCTCGTCGACGCCGACACCCGCGAGCTGAGCAACGAAGCCGCGGCGGTGATCGCCGAGATCGGCGAGAACCCGCACGTGCACAAGGAACTGTTGCGCAACACCATCGAGATCGTCACCGGCATATGCGAGAACACCGGTGAGGCGATGGATGATCTGCGCGGCACGCTGCGCACCGTGCGTAGCAGCGTCCGCGGCCGCGGCATGGAGTTGTTCTGCGCTGGCACGCATCCGTTCGCGAGCTGGTCGTCGCAGCAGTTGACCGATGCACCCCGTTATGCCGAACTGATCAAGCGCACCCAGTGGTGGGGACGGCAGATGCTGATCTGGGGTGTGCACGTGCACGTCGGTGTCTCGTCGGCGCACAAGGTGATGCCGATCATCTCCTCGCTGGTCAACCAGTATCCGCATCTGCTGGCGTTGTCCGCGTCGTCGCCGTTCTGGGAGGGCGAGGACACCGGCTACGCCAGTAACCGGGCGATGATGTTCCAGCAGCTCCCGACAGCCGGCCTGCCGTTTCAGTTCCAGGCCTGGTCGGAGTTCGAAGGCTTCGTGCACGACCAGAAGAAGACCGGCATCATCGATGATCTCAACGAGATCCGTTGGGATATCCGACCGTCACCGTATCTGGGCACGGTTGAGGTGCGCGTTTTCGACGGAGTGTCCAACGTCCGTGAACTCGGCGCGCTGGTGGCGCTGACCCACTGCCTCATCGTCGACTTGGACCGCCGTCTCGACGCGGGCGAGCAACTGCCCACCATGCCGCCGTGGCATGTGCAGGAAAACAAGTGGCGCGCTGCGCGTTACGGTCTGGACGCGGTCATCATCCTCGACGCCGACAGCAACGAGCGTCTGGTCACCGAAGACCTCGACGAACTGCTGAACCGCCTCGAGCCGGTGGCCAGGTCATTGCACTGCGCCGACGAACTGTCCGCCGTCGCCGACATTTATCACTCGGGAGCCTCCTACCAACGGCAGCGCCGCGTCGCAGAGGAGAGCGACGGCGACCTGCGTGAAGTCGTTGACACCCTGATCGCCGAGCTTGAGTTATAGGGTGCAGCTATGCGGCGTTTGATGGTGGCAGGGCTTGCTGTTGCGGCGATCGGATTAGCCGGCTGCAGCACCGTCACCGACGGACAGCCCATGGCCGACCCTGATCAAACCGGCATCACGACACCCACCACCACTCGACCCGCGCCCACCACCACGCCGCGGACACCCAGATCACCCACCGCCACCAAGCCTCCGGCTCCCGGGATGGCCAGTACCACCTGCGGCGACTACCTGGAGATGGATGAGGCGACCAAACGGGAGGTGATCGCTGCGATCGGGGCGGACAACGAACTCATCGGGATGAATCCCGAGCTGTGGATCGGTATGGCCGACATGATGTGCCGGTTCACCGACAAGACCACTCTGGTCAGAGATGCCGTCACCGGAGAGAGCTTCGGCTGACGCAATGACCGCGACGCCGATGTTCCCGCTCGAGGTGGCGATGCTGCCCGGCGAGGAACTCCCGCTGCGGATCTTCGAACCCCGCTATGTGGCGATGGTGGGGGACTGCATGGCAATGGCGGAACCGGCGTTCGGCGTGGTGTTGATCGCGGCCGGTCGTGAGGTCGGCGGTGGTGATCAGCGCTGCGATGTCGGGGCGCTCGCCCGGATCGTGGACTGCCAGGACTTCGGCGTCGAGCGATACCGGCTCAGATGTGTGATGGGCGAACGACTTCGAGTGGTGCGCTGGCTCGAGGACGACCCGTATCCGCGCGCCGAGATCGAGATCTGGGCTGACGAGCCCGGCGACCCGGTGGACGCGTCGCGCGTCGCTGATGTCGAGGACCGGATGGTCGCGCTGTTCGACCGGATCGGCGAAGCCCGTGGCACCCCGATCCGCAGCCGCGACATCGTGGCGGGCGCCAGTGCCGATCCGGTCAATCATCTGTACGCGTTGGCCGCCCGGGTTCCGATGGGGCAGGCCGACCGGTATTCGATCTTGTCGGCACCGACGCAGGCGGCCAGGTTGGAGGCGCTGAGCGAAGCTGTCGACAGTGTCACCGCATTGGTGGAATTTCAGCTGTCGGAGTAGCTACTCGACCCCTGACAGGAAACCGGCGCAATCCTCCCAGCGTTCTTTCATCGACGCCCCGTCGCCACCGGCTTAGTGTTGGGCACCCGCTGGCCCGATATTGAGGAGACGTCCGATGTACCTGCAAGCCACTGCGCTTCACCGCGTGAAACTGTTGGCAGCGGCCGCCGGACTCGGCGCCCTGTCGGTCTTGGGCTTCGTGGCCGCGATCGATGGCGCCGCTCCGAGTTCGGCCGCGACGTCGGCCATGAAGAGCGGTAGTACGACAACGATGAGCCCACCGCCGGCAACGCCCGAAATTTCGTTTGCCTCACCGACCGTGAAGGCTCCGCACAAGTAGCGCGTTGCCGGTACTCAACTTTCGTAGTGTTCGACCAACACAGCTTCGACGAACTCGGTTGGCATACTGCCCCCTTCGGCGTCTGGTGAAACGGCACGGTGATAGCGGGCCATCAGGTCGTCGGCCTCGATCATCGATACCTGCCAACCTCGCTCACTCAACCACTCGGTGACCATGGCCCGTTCCTCGATGAACCACAGGCCCTCCGGGTCGGGCATGTCCTCGCCTGCCGCACCGGCTTGCTCGCGCAGCTGCCGCATCTGGTCCCGGCGTCGGGCCAGGTACCGCTCGGTGAAGAACTCGGCGGCGAAGGCTTCGACGCCCACCCTGCTGCCCAATGCCGACAGCCCCGTGATCCGCTCGAACAGAACGTCCTGTGCGTCGGCAGGCAAGTAGGGCAGTAGGCCCTCGACCGACCATGCGGTCGGCTGCGTGGCATCGAATCCCATGGCTTGCAACGACTTCGGCCAGTCCTGGCGCAGGTCGACGGGAACAGCCACATAGTGGGTTCCCGGCTGCGCATGCTGCGACTGCAGAACCTCGGCTTTGAACTGCAGCACCTGCGGTTGATCGATCTCGTATACCGCGCTCTCCTGTATCCAGGGCAGTCGCCAGGCGCGGGAGTCCAGGCCGGCGCCGAGGATCACCGACTGCCGGATGCCGTTGGCGCCCGCGGCGATGAAGAACTCGTCGAACCACTTGGTGCGTGACGCGGCGTAGCCCGAGATGGCGCGGATCCGCTCTGCCATCGGCCCGCGCGGCCGCCGCCAACCGCGTGCCGTGGCGGCGTCGAGGAATGCCTGTGCATAGGGGTCGGTGAACAACGGATGCTCAGAAGTGGTCTCGTCCGCCCGCGCCATCGCGACCGCAAGCGCGGTGGCGCCGACGCTTTCGGTGATGTCCCAGCTGTCGTCGTCACGCCTGGCCATGAGGTCCGGATTCCCCTTCTCCGTCGAACTCCCGCAACTCATCGCGGATCAGCATGTCTTCTCGAACGTTCTGCTCTCGATACGCCAGCTGACCCACCCTGTTGGCGATCACCGGCGCGGTGATGAGGGTAAACAATCCGGTGAGAATCAGCATGCCGACGTCGGCATGACCGCGCAACCGGATCGCGGCGCCGGCCAACACCAGCAGCAGACCGAGCACCTGAGGCTTGGTTGCGGAATGCATCCGGGACAGGGTGTCGGCGAAGCGCACCACGCCGACCGCGGCGGTCAGGGCCAGAGTCGACCCGCCGAGTATCAGTACCGCGGTGATGACGTCGAGAATGTTCACAGTGCTCTCCGGCGGCCTTTGTCGGTGTCGGGCACGCGGAACCGCGCCACGCTCACCGAACCGACGAAGCTGATCAACGCCAGGGCGGTCAGGCTGTAGGTCACCGTGGTGTCAAGGCTGAAGGCCGCCCAGGTACCGATCGCACACAGCGTCACCGCGACGAGGGTGTCCAGTGCCACCAGCCGGTCCAGGGTGCTCGGCCCGGCCAGCAATCGGAACATCGTGATGGCCGCGGCGGCGGTCAGCATGACCGCGGCAATGGTCCAGACGATACTCATGCGCGATCCGCCTTCGCTCCTCGCTGGACGTTCATGCAGTCTCCTTGCTGGCCGATGGGCGCCAGTCAGCCTCGCGTTCGAACGCGGCCACCAACATGCGCTCCAAGGTGGAGATTTGGCGATGGAATCGGTTCACCGCACTCTCGGAGCCCACGTCGATGACGTGCACGTAGATCAAGCGGCGGGTCTGGTCGATCTCCAAGACGATGGTTCCGGGGGTCAGATTGACGATGTTGACGCCGAGCGCCAGCACCAGATCCGATTTCACCGCCAGATGCGCCCGCAGTACCGCGTTCTGCGGCGGCGTCCCGGGTTTGACCGCCAGCCAAGCCATCTGGAACGAGGACATCACCAGCCATGCGCCGACCCGGATGATCAGCCGCAGCAGGGACAACAGATGGACCCGGCCCTCGACGGGGACGGCGGGCAGCGGCAGCAACAACGTGATCACCAGAGCGACCGCCAGGCCCGACAAGATGTTGGCCGCAGAAACACTGCCCCACAGCAGCACCCACACCAGCATCAGCCAGCAGAGGATCCAGGCTCGCAGCAGCACCCATCTCATTGCACATCACCTCCGAGCACTGCCGAGATGTACTGACCACGATCCAACACTTCGGCGGCGGCCCGCTCGCTGTAGCTGATGATCGGGCCGGCAGCCACCGTCAGCGCCAAGCCGACCAGGATCAGCGCGGCTGTCGGCACCAGCATGCCGACGGGCATCCGGCCCACGTTGTCACGGTCGGCGAACTCGATGTCCTCCGCATCGTCGAGCAGGACCGCGGGTGCGGCGGCGGCCAGATGCCCTTCTGGCGCGTCGGCCCTGGACCGCCAGAATGCTTTCGTCCAGACCCGGGCCACCACGTACAGCGTCAGCAGGCTGGTGACCACCGCACCGGTGACCAGAATCCAGGCCAAGGCCGAACCGTTCTCGGCGCCTGCCTCCAGCAGTGCCACCTTCCCGATGAAGCCCGAGAACGGCGGAATGCCACCGAGGTTGAGCGCCGGAATAACGAAGACAAACGCCAGCACCGGGCTGGCTGCCGCCAGCCCGCCGAGTCGTTGCAGGGTGGACGCGCCGGCTTGCCGCTCGATGAGCCCGACGACCAGGAACAACGTCGTCTGCACCACGATGTGGTGCGCCACGTAGTAGATCGCCCCCGACATGCCCAGCTCGTTGCCCAGCGCAATGCCGAACACCATGTAGCCGATGTGGCTCACCAACGTGAAGGACAGCAGCCGCTTGATGTCGCTCTGGGCGATGGCGCCGAGGATTCCGATCACCATGGTCAACAGACCGGCCACCAACAGCACGGAATCCAGCTTGCCACCGGGGAACAGCAGCGAATGGGCGCGAATGATCGCGTACACACCGACTTTCGTCAGCAACCCGGCGAACACCGCGGTGACCGGTGCCGGCGCGGTCGGATACGAGTCCGGCAGCCACGTCGACAGCGGGAACACCGCGGCCTTGATACCGAACGCCACCAGCAGCACCGCGAACAGCGCGACCCGGGTGCCTTCGGACACCCCGCCGAGGCGTACGGCCAACTCGGCCAGGTTCAACGTGCCGGTCGCGGCGTACACCAGGGCAATGCCGATCAGGAAGATCAGCGACGACACCATCGACACCATGACGTAGGAGATGCCGGCGCGGACCCGTTCCTCACTGGCGCCGATGGTCAGCAGCACGAAGCTCGCGGCCAGCAACACCTCGAAGCCGACGAACAGGTTGAACAGGTCACCGGCCAGGAACGCCGTACACACACCGGCGGACAGCACCAGGTAGGTGGGCAGGAAGATCGACACCGGCTGGCGTTCGTCGCCGTCGCGGATACCCTGCCCGATGGCGTAGACCACGACGGCGAGCAACACGATGGAGGACACCACCAGCATCAGCGCGGAAAGCCGGTCCACCACCAGGGTGATTCCGAGCGGGCCCATGCCCGGGACGCTCTGGCCCCAGCCGCCGACGTGCAAGGCGAGCGTGCCGTCGCGGTCGGCCAGGTAGAGCAGCGCCACACACACCGCGACCACCGCGACCAGGGCGACCTGGGCGATGATCCGCTGCAGCTGCGGGCGTCGTCCGGCGACCAGCGTGATCGCCGCGGCCAGTGCGGGAATCAGCACGGGCAGCGGTATCAGGGCTTGGGCGGTCATTTGGAACCCTCGAATCCGGGCAGTGCGTCCAGTTCGTCGGGAGCGTCGGTGTCGCGGCTGACATCGGCGGGCGGCAGTTCCTCGTCGTCCTCGGTGCCGGACTGCTGCGAGACGCGGGTGTCCTCGGGGTCGTTGCTGACTTCCTCGACCGTGGTGAGGCGGTACGACCGGTAGGCCAGGGCGAGCACGAATGCCGCGATACCCATGCTGATCACGATGGCGGTCAGGATCATGCCCTGCGCCAACGGATCTGCGGTGGTGGAGGAGCCGTTGCTGCCCCGGCCACGGATCGGCGGATTACCGGAGGCACCACCGGCGGTCAGGATCAGCAGGTTGACCGCATTGCCGATCAGGAGCAGTCCCAACAACATTCGGGTCAGGTTGCGTTCCAGCAGCAGGTAGACCCCGGTGCTGGTGAGGCCGCCGACGATGATCAGGGGAACTAGAAATGTCGTCATCGTGCCCTCGTCTTCAACCGCTCGGCGGCATTGCTTATCTCCACGTCAACTCGGGCACCGAGGCTGCGCAGCACGTCGAGCACGAGGCCGACGACGATGAGATACACGCCCAGATCAAAGAACAACGCGGTCACGAACTTCACCGAACCCAGCACCGGCAGGTCGAACTCCACCAGCGCCGACGACAGTGCAGGCGCCCCCATCAGGACTGAGGCCACCGCGGTCCCGGCGGACAGGCCAAGCCCCGTGCCCAGGATCTTGCCGGCGTCCAGCGGCAGTGTCTCCCCGAGTTCATAGCGACCACCGGCCAGGTAGCGCAGCACCAGTGCCAGCCCGGCGGTCAGTCCACCGGCGAACCCGCCACCGGGGGTGTTGTGTCCGGCGAAGAAGAAGTATGCGGACAACACCATGATGAGCGGGAAGATGACGCGGGTGGCTACCTCGAGCACCAGCGAGCGGTACCGCGGATCGCGCAGATCGCTGCCGCGCAGCCAGGTGACGTCGCCGACGGCGGGGCTGTAGGCGCCGATCGGTCCGATGTCGGGTTGTCCGACGGCAGTGCTGACTCGAGGTGCCGAGCCGAATCGCCGGTTCCGGAAGACCAGGGATGCCACGCCGGTCGCGGCTACCAGCAGCACCATGACTTCGCCCATGGTGTCCCATGCCCGGATATCGACCAGCAGCACGTTGACGGTGTTGGCGCCGTGCCCGCGGTAATAGGCGGCGTCTGGCAGCAGGTCGGCGATACCGGCCCCGGTACGGGCGGCCATCGCATACACCGCGAGCGTGGTCACCGTGGTGCCCACCGCCAGCGCCAGCAGGGCACGCGGAAGGCGATTGCGGTTGATGTTCGTGGCGTCGGCCTCGGCCGGAAGTGACCGCAGCACCAGCACGAAGATGACCAGAACCAGTGTCTCGACCAGGAATTGGGTCAGCGCCAGATCGGGCGCACCGTGAAACGCGAAGATCGCGCCGCAGCCGTAGCCCGTGACGCCGACCAGCAGGACCGCGGCGAGCCGGTTGCGCATCACCGTCGCGCCGATCGCGGCGGCCAGCATCAACAATCCGACCACCACCTGCAGCGGCGAGTCCCACAGTGCGATGTCCGGGCGGTCGCGGGCTCCGATCGCCAGCGTCACGATGGGCAGCAGCACCAGGGTGCACAGGATCACCGACTGGGTGGCGGGCAGAGAGCCGCGCTGCGTCGATGCGGTCAGCCGGATCGAGACCACGTCCAGACCGCGGATCACCGCGTCGTAGATACGGTCGGCATTGCCGAGCGGGACGTACGGGAGCTGCTTGCCTCGCAACCGGCTTCGAGTGACGAACAGCGCAGTGCCCACAGCGAGCACGATCACCGACAGCACCAGCGGCAGGCCTACGCCATGCCACAGTGCCAGGTGGTAGCCCGAGCCACCGGGCAGCGTGTCGGCGTAGGCGTCGAGCGCGTTGTCCAGGCCGGCCGGCCACAACCCGAACACCAGGCCCGCGGCGGCCAGGATGGCCGGCGCGGCCAGGAAGGAAACCGGGGGATGATGCATTTCGGCGACCCGGGTGCTGGGTTTCGGTAATCCCTTGGTGGCGAAGGCTCCCCAGATGAAGCGCAGGCTGTACATGGTGGTGAAAATCGACCCGAACACGATGCCGGCAAGCACGTACGGCGCGGCGGAGCCGAGTGCCGGACTGTGTAGCACCGTCTCCAGGTCGGCTTCCTTGGCGACGAAGCCGAAGAACGGTGGCAACGCCGCCATGCTGGCGGTGGCGCCGACGGCGATGATGAGCAACGGTCGATGGTGGCGCCCCAGGCCGGCGAGGCGGCGGATGTCGCGGGTACCGGTGGCGTGGTCGATCACGCCGACGACCATGAACAGCGCGGCCTTGAACATCGCGTGCGCGCACAGCATGGCCAGCCCGGCCAGCATCATGTCCGAGCCACCCGCGCCCACCATCACGGTGATCAGCCCCAACTGGCTCACCGTGCCGAAGGCCAGGATCAGTTTCAGGTCGTATTCGCGGACCGCCCGCCAGCCGGCGATCAGCATGGTGAGCAGGCCGAGGCCCACGACCATGGGTCGCCACAGCGGCGTGTCGGCGAAGCCTGGCGTCATCCGGGCCACCAGGTAGACACCCGCCTTCACCATCGCCGCGGCGTGCAGGTAGGCGCTGACCGGGGTCGGTGCCGCCATCGCGCCCGGTAGCCAGAAGTGCAGCGGCACGATGGCCGACTTGGACAGCGCACCGATCAGGATCAGCGCCACGCCGATAGATGCCGCCGCCCCGGTAGGAGGCGCGGCGATGAGCTCCGACAGCAGATAGGTGCCTGCCATGTTTCCCAGCACCACGATGCCGACCAGCATCGCCAACCCGCCGAACGTCGTGACCAACAGCGCCTGGGTGGCGGCACGTCGGCTGGTGGCCCGCTCGGCGTAGTGCCCGACCAGCAGGAACGACAGCACCGTGGTGGTTTCCCAGAACACGTAGAGCACCAGCATGTTGTCGCTGACCACCAGGCCGAACATGGCGCCGGAGAACGCGACGAGTTCGGCCGCGAAGCTGGGCAGACGTTTCTCGAGGTGTCCATCGTGATGGCGGAAGTAGTCGGCGCAGTAGAACAACACCAGTGCTCCGATGGCCAGCACCAGCACGCTCATGATCGCGGCGAGCGCGTCGAACCGCAGAGTGATGTCCATCGACAACTCGGGCACCCACGGGACGTTCACCGTCGGGGCCGGGCCGTCGCCGGGCCAGTTCAGTGCCACCCACACCAGCGAGCCGAGTGGCACCAGACTCAATGGATAGAACGCCGCCCGCCCCCATCTGGCCACCAAAAGTGGCGCCAACGCGGTGGCGACCGCGTGGGCGAACAGGACGGCGAGCATGGCACTCCGATCTGGTTGGGGTCGGGGTGTCGGCTACCGATGAATGCTCGCGCGATGAGCATCTGTAGAGATGCGCGCCGCACGGAGAGCACCGGCTGGGCAGCTATGTCGTTTTGACGAACGCCATTCTACGTGGGCGGTTGTGGCTACCGTCATCGTGCAGAGGCGCAATGCGATGAAGGGGTGAATTCGCGTGGCAACCGGAGATGTCGTGGTGGTCGGTGCCGGGCCGACCGGTTTGATGACCGCCTGCGAGCTTGCGCTCGGTGGTGTGAAGGTGCGGCTACTGGAGGAGCGAACCACCACGCCCAACATCACCAGGGCATTCGCTGTCCATGCCAGAACATTGGAATTGCTCGACGGGCGTGGGCTGGCCGACGAACTGCTGTCCCGAGGCGTGCAAGTCCATGAGGTCGTGCCGCCCGGTGGTGCGACGTTGGACCTGCGTCAGCTTCCCACCCAGTTCGCCATGGTGCTCATCGTCCCGCAAAGCGGGACCGAGCATGTGCTGGAAGCCCGCGCCGCCGAACTCGGCGTCGAGTTCCGGCGCGGAGCGAAGGTGGTCAGCCTGCGCCAGGACGCCGATTCGGTGACGGTCGAGTTGGCCGGCGGGGACAGCGTGCAGGCCGACTATGTGGTGGGTTGCGACGGTGCACACAGCACCGTGCGGCGACTGGTCGGGATCGACTTCGTCGGCAAACAGTACGAGACCCACATTCTGTTGGCCGATGTGCAGTTGGCGTCACCGCCGTCCGAATCGCTGTTCGCGCGGACCGGCGCCGAAGGCGTGGTGCTGTTCGTCCCGTTCGGCGACGGCTGGTTCCGTGCCATCGCGTGGGACCGCCTGCGTGAGCAGGAGCCGCTGGACGAGCCGGTCACGCTCGACGAGATGCGTGACGCATTTCGCCGTATTGCCGGGCAGGACTTCGGCATGAGCGAGATGCGGTGGAGCTCGCGGTTCCTCAGTGAGCGACGCCAGGCCCGTCATTACCGGTCCGGGCGGGTGTTCCTGGCCGGCGACGCGGCCCACGTGCATTCCCCGCTGGGCGGGCAGGGCATGAACACCGGGCTCGGGGACGCCTTCAACCTGGGTTGGAAGATCGCGGCGGCAGTGCGGGGCCAGGCGCCGCCGTGGCTGCTGGACAGCTACGAATCGGAGCGCCACCCGGTCGGCGCCGACGTGCTGCGGCTCACCGACGCGTTCAATCAGGTGGTGCTCAGCTCGTCAGTCGCGCGACGGCTGAGGGTTCTCGTGCTCGGGGCCGTTCTGCGAATCCCACGCACACAACGGTTTCTGGCCGAACGGCTCAGCGGCATCGGCATCGCCTATCCACGGGCGCGCGACGAGGACTGGCTGGTCGGCCGACGGATCGCCGACATCGACTGTGCAGGCACGCCTCTCTACGAGCTGCTGCGAGAGGGCAAGTTCGTGCTCGTCACCGCCGCGCCGGTGGACGTCGCCGGGTGCGATGTGGTGCGGGCGATCGACAAGCGGCCCGAGCTGCCCGACGCGGTTCTGGTGCGTCCCGACGGGTATGTGGCCTGGGCCAGTGAACGGCTGCCACGGTCTTCTGAGGTGCGTGCGGCGATCACCCACTGGACTTCTGCGTCGCGGTGATGTGTCGGTGATGTGTCGGTGGCGGGGTGCAAGCATGCCGCCATGGGCGGGGTACTGATCGGCAGCGAAGCACTGGCCAAACAACTCGTCATGCGCAATGAGCTTCGACATCCTTCAGAAGTAGCGCAGCCAGACGTAGACCCATGCCAGGACGGTGCTCAGCAGGGTGACCACGACGCCGTAGCGGGTGAACTGCCAAAAGCTGATCGGATGCCCGGCCCGCTTGGCGATTCCGATGGCCACCACGTTGGCGCTCGCCGCGATGGCAGTGCCGTTCCCGCTGAAGCAGGCGCCCAGCGCGAATGCCCACCACAGCGACTGACCGGTGTCCGCGTCGGGCGCGTGGGCCACCATGCTTTCCACCACCGGCGTCATCGTCGCGGTGTAGGGAATGTTGTCGACGAACGCGCCGACGATCGACGAGCCGAACAGCAGCGCAGAGGCCGCGCCGAACCAGTTGTCGCCGAACGCGGACTCGGCGACCGAACCCAGCGCCCCGATGACACCGGTGTGCACCAGACCGGCGACCATCGCGAACAGGCCCATGAAGAACACCAGCGTCGGCCACTCCACCTCCGGCAGCACCTCGCCCACGTCGATGTCGGTGACCAGCAGCATGGCCCCCGCGCCGAGTAGCGCCACGATCGACGGCGCGACGTGCAGCACCGAATGCAGCCCGAACCCGACGATCACCAGCGCGAGCACCGCCAGCGAACGGATCAGCAGGCGGGTGTCGGTGATGGCGCGCCGCTCCTGCAGGGCCATCACCTCCTCGATGTGCATCTCGCCGGCGCGCAGATCTTTGCGGAACAGCAACCGGGTGAACAGCACGAACAGCACGAAGATGATGAGCACCGCGGGGGCCATGTGGATGAGGAAGTCGTTGAATGTCAGACCGGCGCGGCTGCCGATGATGATGTTGGGCGGATCACCGATCAGGGTCGCGGCCCCGCCGATGTTGGAGGCCAGCACCTCGGCGATCAGATAGGGCTGTGGGGCGATGCGCAACCGGTCGCAGATCACCAGGGTGACGGGCGCGATCAGCAGGATGATCGTGACGTTGTCGAGCACCGGTGAGGCGATCGCGGTGATCACCATCAACATCACCATGAGCCGAAAAGGCTTGCCGCGGGAACGTTTAGCGGCCCAGATGGCCAGAAAGTCGAAGAGGCCGGTCTGCTTGACGACGCCGACGATGACCATCATCCCGAGCAGCAGGAAGATGACGTTCCAGTCGATGCCCTCGTGCTCGGAGTAGAAGATCTTCGCGCCGGGAATCAGCCCAAGCAGCGCCATCAGGCCGGCGGCGACCAGAACGGTCTTGACCTTGTCGGCCCGCTCGGTGGCGATGAACCAGAACGCGACGACGAAGATCGCCAGCGCCACTATTGGGGCGAGCGAAGCGACGGGAAATAGGCCAGTGGCGAGCACGCGCCGACTGGATCAGTCGTTGGGACCGGCAACCGCCAGACTGGTCAGTAGCCGTTCGAGTGTCACCGCCCCGGTGAGTCGGCCGCTGCGATCGACGACCGCGATCAGCGGGCTGCGTTTGGTGGCCATGACGGTGGCGATTTCCAGCAGCGTCGCGTCGGGTGCGACGGTGGCCGGTTTGGCGACGGGGGAGGGGAGGCAGTCGCCGACGGTCAGCTTGCCGGGGCCATGCCAGAACAGGTCGGCGTGGATCTCGTCGACGGTGCGCACCAACGCCGGGTCGTCCCGGTAGGTTTCGGGAATCGTCAGGCGCAGCACCTGCGTTCCGGGCAGCACCGCGATCGGCCGATCGACTTCATCGACCACCACCAGGCCGGGCAGCCGGTTGACGACCATCAACTGGACCGCTTTGGATACCGGGTCGTCGATGCGCACGGTCGGCGGGTGTACGGCGATTTCGTGAGCTTGCATGTCTTGGTTCCATTGCGCTGGGGCGGTAATTGTCATCGTCCTCGCTCTCCGATCGTTCGGGACGGCAGTGCAAAATTCCGGCCACCGCGTTTGGCCTTTTCGGGCTCCTCCAAGCAGGTGTTGTCAGTCTGTGCGCCCGTACTGTCCGGTGGCTATCGGGGCGGACACCCATTCGAGGGGGGATGGCGCCTGTATGGACAAAAGACGTCGGGTCGGTCCACGCTGGTGAGGTGAAACCGGCGCGGACCCCGGCGGCGGCGCTGTTCCGCCGGGTGTTTCTGATCAACGGCCTGATCTTCATCCTGGGCACGTCGATCCTCGCGGTGTCGCCTGCGACGGTTTCCTCGCGCATCAAGCTCACCGAGATTCCGGTGCTGCTGGTGGGACTGGCGATCATGCTGACCGCCAACGCTTTCCTACTCCGGTCAAGTCTTGCCCCCCTGGATCGGCTCGCCGCGTTGATGCGGCGAGTCGATCCGCCCAAGCGCAGCGACCGGGCCGACGACGAGGACAGCGGCGATCTGCGCCATCTGATCACGTCGTTCAACGCCATGCTGGATCGGTTGGAGACGGAGCGGACCACTGCGAGTGCGTCGGCGCTGGCGGCGCAGGAGAACGAACGGCAGCGGATCGCGCGGGAACTGCACGACGAGATCGGTCAGACCCTGACCGTTGCCCTGTTGACCCTGAAACGCGCCGTCGATCGGGCACCGCCGTCGATTCGCGATGAGCTCGCCGATTCCCAGGAGATCGTGCGGGCCAGCCTCGACGAGGTGCGCGGCATTGCCCGACGGCTGCGTCCCGATGCGCTCGAAGACCTCGGACTGCACAGTGCACTCAACGCCCTGTGCAGCGACTTCGCCCACGCCTCCGGGATTGCCGTCGTCAAACACATTGCGCCTCAACTAGATCGACTCAAGCCTGATATCGAGCTGGTCTGCTACCGCATCGCCCAGGAGAGTTTGACCAATGTCGCGCGGCATTCCGGGGCGCGTAAGGTGTGGTTGGACTTGCACATGGGCACAACGGAGTTGACGTTGCGCGTTGCCGACGACGGCCGTGGCGGAGTGCAGGACGAAGGCGCAGGCATCAACGGCATGCGGGAGCGGGCGTTGTTGGTGAACGCCACGCTGGCCATCACGTCACCGGAGCACGGTGGCACCGAGGTTCGACTGGTCATCCCACTGCGAGGAGGTTGAGTGGCGGCGCGGATCCTGCTGGCCGACGATCATGCGCTCGTGCGCAGCGGGCTGCGGATGATCATCGACGCCGAGCCCGATTTACACGTGGTGGCCGAGGCGGCCGACGGGTATGAGGCGCTGACTGCGCTCGATGAAACACCGGTTGACCTGGCTATTCTCGACATCGCCATGCCGCGGATGACCGGATTGCAGGCCGCGCGTGAGATCAACCGGTCGCACGCGCATGTCCGGATCCTGATCCTGTCCATGTACGACAACGAGCAGTACTTCTTCGAGGCGCTCAAGGCGGGAGCGTCCGGCTACGTGCTGAAGTCGGTGGCTGACCGCGATCTGCTGGAAGCCTGCCGGGCGACGCTGCGCGGGGAGCCATTTCTGTACGCGGGCGCGGTGACCGCATTGATCCGCGACTACCTGCACCGCGCGCAGGAGGGTGGGGAGCTGCCAGGGAATATCCTCACGCCTCGCGAAGAAGAAGTGCTCAAGCTGATCGCCGAGGGATATTCGACGCGGGAGATCGCAGCGACACTGACGATCAGCGCGAAAACCGTTGACCGGCACCGCACCAACATCCTGGCCAAGCTCGGCCTGCGCGACCGCCTGGCGTTGACCCGTTATGCGATCCGGGCCGGCCTCATCGAACCGTGAGTCCAGATCGGGATGGCATGCGACGCAACACCGATGCCCCAGCCCATGATCGGCCAGACCGGCCAGAAGTACCAGGCGCCGCCGCCCAATCCGACGGCCAGCCAGATCCCAAGCATGAGTAGGGATCCGGCGAGGTACGCGGCGAGATGGAGCCGAACGCTCATTCGCGCGGCCCGCAGTTGAGCCTGGCGTCGGCGGGGATCGTTGCGGCGCAATTGGGCGACGGGCAGATCGGTGAGGAGCTGACGCAGTTCGCCGGTGGTCTGTGCGCCGAAGGCGGTGTGTAGGCGGTCCTCGTATTCGGCCATGGTCAGGTAGCCCTGGGCGAGAGCCTGACCGAGGTCGTTGGCGGTCTTCTCCCGTTCGCGGTCGCCGGCTCGTGTGGTGTCAACAGTGGCGGGCATGGCAGCTCCCCGGTTATCTAGGCAGTGACAAGTTGACTATCCCATGCGAACTTGCCAGCGTCAAGATCCCGTCGTCGCCACCTCGCGCTCGGCGAGGGTCCGCAGTGTGAGCAGCTGTTTACGCATCATCACGGCGTCGCCCAACGCGAGTGCCCGCCCGAGGATTCGCGGTCCGTCGAACAGCACCCGGACATGCAGGCGCGTCCCCTCGCCTTCGGGCCGCACGGTGTAGCTGACGGTCACTCCTTTGGCAGTCAGCGTGATGTGCTCGCCGTCGACGAATGACCGCAGTGCGAACATCGTCATGAACCGCTGGCCGGGCGCCAATTGCGTCAGGTCGGGATTGCGGGTCGTGGGACTGCGCCTGCCGAAGTTGTCGAGCAGGTCGTAGCTGTATGGCGCGACGCGCAGCTGGCACAGCCAACCGAACACGGTCGACGGCGGTGCCGCGATGCTGATCGCCCGGTCGGCCCGGGTGGCGGCACTGGCGGCGAACGCGTCGCAGGGCAGGGGTGCCGAGCGTTCCGGCCCGCTGGCCCCCCAATTCAGCATCACGCCGAGACTTTTGGTCGTGGCCGCAGCTGTCCTGCAATGCGTTTGAGCATCCACTGCACCGCAACCCGGTGGCCGCCCGAGCCGATCACCAGTGCGCGGTAGATCTTGCCGTGCAGGCCGGGGAATGCCGCCCAGGTCTGTGAGCGAATGCGGGTGCGATGCGGCGTGAGTGCATCGAGTTCGAACACCCAGTTGTAGACCGAGAATGGGTGGCGGCCCTTGAGGACGAGGCGTTCGCGGGGCTTGGCCTCGCCGATGGCGAATCCGAGCGGTGCGCGCGGATCGGCCGGGTCGTCGCACAACACGCGCAGGACGGCTGCCCATGTTGTTGCCGCGTCGGCGTCGACGGTTATGGCATGCTCATCGATATAGGGTAAACGTTCCATATAGAAGGACTGTACTAGATCGTGGCACCTCCGCGGAAGCATGAGACCGCTGTGATCCTCGACGCAACGCGTGCGCTGGTATTGGCCGAGGGGCCGCGGGCGGCCAGCGTCGCGGCCATCGCGAAAGCCAGCGGCGCCCCGGCGGGCACGCTCTATCACCGGTTCGGCAACCGCGACGGAATCCTCACCGCAGCCTGGCTACGTGCGCTGGAACGCTTTCAATCCAGAGCCATGGCGGCCTCTGGCGAAACAGCATTGGAAGCCGCGGTAGCCATGGGCGTCGCCGCTGTTCGCTTCGCCACGGAGGTGCCCGAAGACGCCCGCTTGCTGCTGACCATCCGGCCCAGCGACCTGCTCGACGGAGCGCCCGACGCGGAATTCGAATCCGTGCTCGCCACGATGAATACCCCGCTCATCGAGCGGCTCCGCGAGCTGGCCCGTGAGCTCTACGGCAACCATGACGCCAGGACGATGGACTTGATGGCCCGCGCGGTGGTCGACCTGCCGTACGCCACGGTGCGGCGGCACGCCAACGACGACGAACTACCGCCCTGGCTGGAAGAAGACCTGGCCGCGGCCGTCCGCGCGTTGCTCTCCCTGCGGTGAAATACGCTCAGCGAGGCGGCATTTGATTGCCGAGGTTGCCGGCCTCTTGCTGATCGGTGCCGGTGTATTCGGTAGCGGCGGACTTGAGCCTTGACGGCAAGGTCATTGGACAAGCTCTGCATGACCTGCGCGGCCGAGCTACGCGATGACTGGGCAGGCCCGAGTGCGGTGTTCCAGGTGTGGGCGTCACGTGTTCCGTGTGTCGTTGTGGCGGCGCTCGTTGAGGTGGCTACCGGGCTGGATCTCGGTGGCGTCATCGACAGTTGGTGGGATGCGGCGTCGGGGGCAAGCCCCGGGCTTGCGTAGATTTCAGGGTCCGCGTGCTTGGTTGCTGGTGTGGGCGTAGTTGGTGCTGGTGGTTTGCCGGGGGTCGGGGTACTCGCAGGTGTCGGGGTTGGTGTCGATCGTCGCGGGGTCGTCGTCGAGCCAGTCGAGGGGAGTCCATGGGTTGAGCGGCTCTGGGTGGTCGAGGTCGGCGGTGCTCGGTGGGGTTTCGGTGGGCTGGTCATACATGTTGGCCCACTCGCGGTCCCATTCCAGGATCGCTTCGAGGTCACACACGGGGATTGACTCGGGGTGCCAGTCGAGGTCTGCGATTGTGTCCCCGTGTGGTTCGCGTTGCGCTTCCCACTGCGGCTCGCCCTGCGGTTCGTGCTCTGCGTCCCTCCCCGGTTCGGGTTCTGCTTGCCGTTCCGGTTCGCGTTCTGGCTCGGACTTCGGCTCGGGTTCTGCGTCCCACCCCAGCTCGGCTTCCGGCTCGGGTTCTGCTTCGCACTCTGCTTCCGGCGCCGGTTCGGGTTCCGCCTCCGACCCTGGCTCGGATGTCGGCTCTGGCTCGCACTTCGGTTCTGGCTCGGGCTTCGGGTGGGGTGGGTTTTGGGGTGGGGTGAGGAGGAGTTCGGGGCGGTGGTGGTAGTTGATGCGGGCTTGGCCGTGATCGAGGGCGGCTGGGGGGTGCCATTCGACTTCGCCGGTGTCGGTGATGGTGGTGGTGTAGCCGCCGTCGGAGTGGACGAGACGATTGTCGGGCCCACACGCGAGGGCCATGTCATCGACATTGGTGTAGCCACCGTCGGCCCAATCCGCCACGGCGTGGTGGACCTGGCTGCCGTAGGCACCCACGGTGCAACACGGTTTGGTGCAGCCACCGTCGCGGGCGATGAGCATGATCCGTTGGGCCGGGGAGGCGATGCGTCGGGCCCGGAAATAGTTCAACGCGGATCCGGTGGCCCGGTCGAACACCGCCAGGTGGTGGCTGGCGTGGGCTGCCATCCGAATGACATCGTTGATGGGCAGCGTGGTGCCACCGCCGCTGAGGCCGATCCCGGCGCGGGATTCCAAATCGTGCAGGGTGGTGCGGATGATGATCGACACGGGTAGCCCGTTGAGTTGACCCAGGTCCCCGCTCATCAACGCGATCCGTCCGATGACGATCAGCGCGTCGTGTTGGCGTTGGGCCAGGCTGCGGTGATCGTTGTCGATCTGGGCTTGGGTGGGGGTCCCGGTGGTACAGGGTTCCTCGTCGTCGGGGTTGCACATGCCGGGGGCGGCGAGCTTGGCGAACAGCACTTCCATGACTGCAGCCAGTTCGGGGCTCAGTCGGGCGGTCAGATCGGTCAGCGCGTCGCGGCCCTGTTTGGCCATTGTGACCCCGCGTTTGCGTTCGCGTTCGGTCTCCTCGGGTTCGGGGCCGTCCTGATCGAGCAGAAACAACCGCAGTTCGGCGGTGTCTTTGAGTTCTTTGGGTCCGACCCCGACGGCGACGCGGACCAGGTCGGCTTCAAACTGCTCACAGGTGGTGGGGTCGATGAAGCCGGGCAGCCGACCGATCGCGTCGCGCAGCACGGACACGTGATCAGCGTTGATCAGCCCGGCCTGTTGGGCGGCGGCGACCGCGGCCCGCAGCGGCGGTAAGGGTTCACCGGTCAGGGTGCGCCGCGGCCCCAACTCGGCCGCCTCGGCCAGGCGGCGGCCGGCCTCAGCGGTGGACAGTCGCCACCGGATCCGCAGCACCTCGTTCCAGGATTTGGCCCCCAATTCCCGCGGTGAACAATCGGTTTGCAGTTGGGCCAGCAGTCGATGCGACGGGGAGGGTAGCTGAGAGCGCAGCGTCTCGTATTCGTCGAGCACGGCGAGCAGCTCAGTACGGGTCAGCGAGCCGACCTCACAGGCCGCGAACGCGTCAAACGCCGCCCGCAACCCGGCAATCGCCGCGACCACACCACCCTCCATACATCGAACATACATTCGACCACCGACAAGTCCGCGCCGAACTATCGCGCCTCAGGACATCGGCGACTATCGGGGACGCTGGTGTTCGCGATGTGGTCGAACACGTCGACCCCGGCTTGGGGCCCACCGTGCTCGACGCGGGACGTCGACATAACACGGCGGGCGGCGGGTCATCAGGCCACGCCGAGATCGCGAGCCGGCACGAGGATCGATGGGTTCATGGACAATTACCGCCCGAGTCCCGGGGTAGAAGTGCCACCACCAAGGCCACCCGAATCGTCACCGATGTCCTGAGGAATGGCAATCCGTCGTGTGGCCGTTTGAAGAAGGGCGTTGTATTGCGTGGCGGCAACTGGAAGTGGAATCACTTCGTTGGATCACCGTCAATTCGGCCGTCCAGAGACTGGAGGCGTTCTATAGCTCGCCCGTCGGTGAGTTCCTCGCGTCGCTCGGGATGGTGCCAATAGAACCGGACCAACTCGACGAGTGCGGTACCCTTCCGTGGGCAATCTGTCCGTGACGTTCTCGACCTCGGTCCATTTCCCGGCTTTGGGCTGCAGTAGCGTAGTGAATTCAAATCCCTCGGTAGTGAGAACCAGATAGCTGAGGGAGCCCTGGGTAGATAATTTGATCCAGCACCATGTTGGGACAGGCCCCGCTGCCAGGAAATAGGCATCAGCCAGGTGGAGATCGTTCCCGCGATGATTAGCCGGCGCAGATTCTTTTCAATTGCTTTATCGGGCAATATGCGGGTCCCGGTGGCGTCGAATGATGCTTGAAATGCTACCGTTTTCGATTCCACCATCATGGAGACCGAGTAGACGCAGGTCAGTGACAGGCCGAGTGCAACGACTATCGTGACAAGTGAAAACTGTATTCCCGCGCTCACTGCCCAGATTGCTAACATCGCCATAAAGACCAGCGTGACCGCAATCCCGAATCTTCTGGTGAATGTGTCCATCTCGGCCTTTGCATATGATGTAGATACAGTCGGTAAGGTCTGACGCATGGATGACAATGCCGACGTTCAGCAAGTGGTAACGGCAAGTCGGGAGATCGCCGCACCAGTGGAGACGCTCTTCGAGCTGATCGCAGACCCGTCGCAGCAACCGCGGTGGGATGGCAATGAGAACCTGGCGAATGCTCAAGCAGGCCAACGGGTGCGCGCCGCCGGCGATGTATTCACCATGACTATCACCAACGGCAGTGTCCGGGAGAACCACGTCGTGGAATTCGAGGAGGGCCGCCGCATAGCGTGGCGGCCGGGTGAAGAGGGGAAAGAGCCACCCGGTCATCTGTGGCGCTGGGAGCTACAGCCGTTGGGCGACAACCGAACTGTGGTCACGCACACCTACGACTGGTCACAATTGACCGACGAGAAGCGCAAAGTCCGAGCTCGCGCTACCTCGGCCGACGATCTGCAGTCCTCGGTCGATCGGTTGGCGGCGCTCGCTGAGACTTAGGGAGCGGCGGTCAGCGCGGAGGCATCTGGCCCGTGAGCTTTCCCTGCTCCTGCTGATCGGTGCGCGAATAATCGGCAGCGGCCGTATCCAGCTTCCCGGCAAGCTCATTCGAAACTGAATTCATCGCCTTGGTCGCGGCGGTGCGTGACATCTGCGCCTCCCCGAGCGCTGCGATGCTCAAGGAGCATACGAGACCGTGGGTCCGGCCAACCGTCATGGTGGCTCCGTCGGTCGCACGCTCGGCAGCCTCGATATTTGCGGCCACGTTTCGCTGTGAGCTCGCAAGGTTTGTCAAATCCGTTGCGGTGACCTTCAAGTCGCTCATATGCAGTTGCTCCGTCCTGTCGTCAGATCATCACGCCTGCGCGTCGGCAGCGATCTGGTCGTACCCGGCTCCTGCGCGACGAATCAGCGTCGCGTTGTGCGCGGAATTGTTAATCAGGTCTTTGTACCGGCTCAAGGCAAACGGCATTGTCGCTGCGACCGCTGCGATTTCGATGCCAAGTGAGATGACTGGGCCGCCGGGCACAATCGCCTTCGCCAAGATGGCGGGCACGATGGACAAACCAAGAGTTGTCTGGCATCGGTCCAACATCTTGCGGGTGACATCGATCTGTTCGGCTTCATTCGCCAGGGCATCCTTGACCGTGCCATCGATCTCCGCCATCCGCGCTGCCCGATGTTGCTGTTCCTCATTTCGTTTGCCGTACTCATCGGAGGATCCGCCCGCCCAACTATCAGGTGACATTGTCGCTTCCAAGGACTGACCGGTCTCCTTGAACTTGTCCGATCCCTGATTGAACGCTTCGCCCGTATCTGGATCCCCGAAGCCGCAGGTGTTAGCCATCCCCATCATCGCCAGCAGGGCGGCCTGGATGACGGGGGTTGCCGCGGCTTTAGCGGCATTCGCGGCCCCTAGTTTTGTTCCCAACTCCTGTGCGGCAGGTTGTAACAAGCCAACGAAGTCGGCGCCGACGCCGGCCATGCCCCATCCGACGTGTCCGTCATTTCCACCCATGCTCGATGGATGATCGTTGACGAGGCCGTTGAACCAGTTCGCCGAGGAATACACGTCTACAAAGGTGCCCATTCCTCGTGCTTCTCCTCGCTGTGTGGCGGTCCTACTGAGCCTAACGGTCCGCTCGGCTTGCGCGGTGCATCAAAATTATGGGGCTGCGAGGCCGCACATCACGAGGATGTGCCGGGTTTGACTTCACCTTGGACGGTCTGCAGGCGTTGGAGCGCCAGGCCGTCAGCCAGTTCCCCACGGTTCTCGGGGTGTTGCCAGTAGAACCGGACGAACTCCAATAAGGCGCGCCCGTCCGGTGTGAACAGGGCCGAGTCTTTGACTATCCGGGCCTTGTCGTTCGCCATAGCCATGACCAGTGGACTCCTGGCAGCGGTGTCATCGGGCACCACACTGGTGACATCCGTGACTTCGGACCATGCGCCGGCCTTGGTCGAGAATACTTCGGCAAACTCGAAGCCGGTGGGCGTCAGCCGTATGCGACTGATCCCTGGCCGTCTCAACGTCACCACCACCAAGAGGAGGCAGACCACTGCCGGTCCGGCGAAAACAAGCGCATACATCCGGCTGATGTCTGGTGGCAGTGGTATGGCGAGTTTGCCTGCGGCGCCAAACCCTGCGAGCAAGCCCAGGGCCACGGTCCCGGTAGCGACACCCAACAGCACTACCGCCTCTATGCGCTTGTCGATCCGGATTGTCGTCCCGGTGGCGTCAGAGATACCCCAAGCAACGGCTGTTGGGAGCAAGATCCAGGTGAGTAGGCCCAGGAACCAGAAAGCGCCGGAACCGAGCGCGACCAATGTCGTCAGATACTCACCATGAACTAGCGTGACGATTGCCCACGCTATGGATGCCAACGTCGGCAATCCCAGTGCGACCATGGAGAAAATTCGAATGGCCTTCACACCGACTCCGCTCTCCCCACAGCCAGCCCTCTCCTCAGCGCCCGGCCGAAAATTCTCGCAAGGACTCGACCTGCGCGGGATCCAGTGACGGACGGACGGTTTCGCGGGCGTTGGCGACGTCGGCGGCCGTGACGTCGGCCGCGTCGATCGAGCGCCGCATCGCTGTCAGCGCGGCTTCGCGCAGCAGCGCAACACAGTCCGCCGCGCTGTAGCCGTCCAACTGTCCGGCCAGGCTGTCGAGATCAACGTCGGGGGCCAGCGGAATCGACTTGCCTGCGGTGCGCAGGATTTCGCGACGGGCCTCGGTGTCGGGTGGCTCCACGAAAACCAGCCGCTCGAGCCGGCCGGGCCGCAGCAGCGCAGGGTCGATGAGATCCGGGCGGTTCGTCGCGCCGAGCACCACCACGTCGCGCAACGGGTCGATGCCGTCCAGTTCGGTCAGCATCGCTGCGACGACGCGATCGGTCACCCCGGAGTCGAAGCTCTGCCCGCGCCGCGGGGCCAGCGCGTCGATTTCGTCGAGGAACACCAGCGAAGGCGCGGAATCGCGGGCGCGGGCGAACAGTTCGCGCACTGCCTTCTCCGATGAGCCGACCCATTTGTCCATCAGCTCAGCACCTTTGACGGCATGCACCGACAGCCGTCCGGAACTGGCCAGGGCCCGTACCACGAACGTCTTGCCGCAGCCGGGTGGTCCGTAGAGCAGCACTCCTCGTGGCGGTTGCACGCCAAGCCGGGCGAACGTGTCCGGATGCTGCAGCGGCCACAGCACGGCCTCGGTGAGTGCCTGCTTGGTTTCGACCATGTCGCCGACGTCGTCGAGGGTGACCGAACCGACCGATACTTCCTGGGATGCCGAACGCGACAGCGGCCTGATCACCGTCAGCGCCCCGGTCAGATCCTCCTGCCGCAGTGCCGGTTCCTCGCCTTCGGTGCTGGCGCGGGCGGCCGCACGCAGGGCGCCTTCACGTACCACGGCGGAGAGGTCGGCGACCACGAACCCTGGTGTGCGGTCGGCGATCTCGCCGAGGTTCAGTTCGGAGGACGGCACGCCGCGCAGCAGCACTTCCAGCAGCGCTTTGCGGGTGGCACCGTCGGGCAGGCTCAGGCCCAACTCGCGGTCGCACAGATCGGGGGCGCGCAGCCGCGGGTCCACCCCCTCCGGCACGGCGGAGGTAGCGATGAATGCGACCCCGCGGGTTGCCACCGCGTCGCGCAGTTCACCCAGGATCAGGGTCGCCACCGGTTCCGGTGGGCGGTCGGTACTGGCCGGCAGTAACGCGTCGACGTCGGTGATCAGCAGCACCCCGCCACCGTCACTGACGGTCTGCACCGCCGAGGCCACGCTGCGTAACCGGTCCTCGCTGTGCAGCGCGCCGACTTCGGGCCCATCGAGTTCGATCAGCCGGCGCGACGCGCACACCGCACGCACCATGGTGGCTTTGCCCACGCCGGCCGGACCTGACACCAGAACCCCCAGATCGGGTGTGGCGCCTAGAGTTTCCAACAGTTTCGGCTCATCGAGTGAAAGCTTGAGCCACTCGGTGAGCTTGCCTGCCTGGGTGTGTGACCCTTTGAGGTCATCGAAGGTCACCGTGGGCTCGGCGCGGGCGGAGCTGATGGTGTGCCGACCGGTCGGCGCCGGCTCGGCGGCGGGTTCGACACCGACACCAGCACCCCATGACACCACCGAATTCGGCTGCACGCTGACCGGTCCTGCGGGATCCGTGCCGGTGACAGTCAGCAGTTCGGAGGTCCAGGTGATGCCGACCGACGACGCGAGCGCACTGGTCGCCGCCGACGTCGAGGTACCTGGGCCGAGATCGCGAGGTAGCAGCGATACCGTGTCACCCACCGTCATCACCTTGCCCAGCAGTGCCTGACGCAACGTAGCCGACGAGATGGACTGCGTGGCCAGCGTCGAGCCCGACACCGTCACCGAACGGGAGCCGTACACCGTCACCGGGGAGACGATCACCGTGGTGTTCTCCCGCACCCCGGCGTTGGACAAGGTGATGTCGTCGAGCAGCGCGGTACCGGCCGGGATACCCGATCCGGCCAGCCCGACCACCGCCGCCGTGGTCCGGGATCCGGTCAGCGAAACCGCGTCCCACTCCCGAATGCCCAACGCAGCAAGAACTTCCGGGTGCAGGCGGACAACTCCGCGGCGGGCGTCGAGGGCAGAGGTATTGAGCCGGGCGGTCAACCGTAGGTGACCCAGTGGTGGCTCCGGTTCGACGCCGAGTTCGGTCATCGACGCGGTCCGGGCCTGCGCAGGCCGAGCCGGGCCGCCGACCGCCGATGCGGTTGCGCCCGGCGGATGGCTCGGCGGGCCTGCCTCTGCTGTTTGGGTTTGTCCTCCCACAATTCGGGGTGTTCACGCAGCCAAGCCTTGGTGCGCACCGCAAATGGAATGTGGATGACGTACGCGAGAATGATCACCAGAATCACGATGTAGCCGTAGAACACCGAGGCCGCCACGCCCAGCGCCACCAATGCCAGCAGCGGCACCACCATGTTCGACGGCACTGCGAACGTGTGGATCTTGCGCATCGACACCGTGGACACCACCAGCAGTGAGACGCCGATCATCCAAAGCGACACCGCCCATTCGGAAGTCCACCAGCCGTCGCCGAACTGCATCTTGGCCGCCAACGGACCGATCGCGCCGATCGCCCCGGCCGGGGCGGGCATGCCGACGAAGTAGTTCTTCTCGTAGCCGGGCTGATCGCCGTCGAGCATCGCGTTGAACCGGGCCAGCCGCAGCACGATGCACACCGCGTACAGCAGCACCACGATCCAGCCGACGCGAGACTGGGACAGCAGGGTCGCGTAGACGATGAACGCCGGAGCGACACCGAAATTCACGGCATCGGCCAGCGAGTCGATCTCCTCGCCCATCTTCGAGGTGGCATTGAGCATGCGGGCGACGCGGCCGTCGAGCGCATCGAGTATCGCGGCCACCGCCAGAAACGCCATCGCCTCCGTTTCCAGGCCGTCCAGGGCGAACTTGACCGAGGTGAGGCCGAGGCAGATGGCGGCCACGGTCAGCATGCTGGGCAGCATCCGGAACGTCACCGTGGGCGTTTTGACGCGCGCCTTGATCATGGCAGCTCCGCGAGCACGGTTTCGCCGGCCAGCGCGCGCTGACCGTGAGTGACGAGCAGTTTCGAGCCGATCGGCAGGTAGGTGTCCAGGCGGGAACCGAACCGGATGAGCCCGTAGGTGTCGCCGATGGCCAGTTTGTCGCCGACGTGCGCGTTGCACACGATGCGACGCGCCACCAGCCCGGCGATCTGCACGGCGATCACCGCAACACCCTCGGGAGTGCGGATGACGACGCTGTTGCGTTCGTTGTCCTCGCTGGCCGCCTCCAACTCGGCCGAGTGAAAGCGGCCGGGACGATGCTGCACGGCCACCACTTCACCGCCGATCGGCGCCCGCTGGACGTGGGCGTCGAGCACCGACAGGAAAATGCTCACGCGCAGCATGGGCGAATCGGGCAGGCCGAGTTCGGCAGGCGGGGCCGCCTCCTCGATGAGACACACGAGACCGTCGGCGGGTGCCACCACCACGCCAGGACGAGTGGGTGGGACGCGGTGTGGATGCCGGAAGAACGCCGCGTTCGCGCCCGCTGCCAGCAGGCCGGCACGGCGTACCCAGCGGCGATTGCGTCCGAGCGCCGCGACGGCGAGGCTTGCGCCGACGAACGGCAGCCCCGCCGAATGCATCGGCGGAACGGTGGATCGCACCAGCGCCGCGAGGCGTTCTGGACCGGATTGGAGGTCGGGGCGTCTGGCCATCGGGAGGATTCTACGTGCGCCGGGTGTCGGAATCGTCAGCTCAGGTCCCACACCGGGACGGGCGACCCGGCGGGCAGTTCGATGACGTCCTCGCCGATCTCCAAAAGGCAGTTCGCCGAGGCCAGCCAGCGCAGATGATGCGACGCCGGCGGGCCGTAACTCGTGACGTCGTCCCCGGTCAGCACGCCGCGCCGGAACTGTCGTTTGCCCCGCGGTGAGGTCAGGTCCTCGGTCAACACCGCGGTACGGCGCGGCCGGCCGGGTTGGGGAGCGCCCATGGCGCCGCGCAGCGGCGAGCGGACGAAGACCTCGAAGGACACCAGCGCGCTGACCGGATTGCCGGGCAGGGTGATGATCGGAATACCGTTCACGGTGCCCGAGCCCTGCGGCATGCCGGGCTGCATGGCCACCTTCACGAACTCGACCTGCTCCGCGAGTGCGTCTTTGACCACCTCGTATGCACCGGCACTCACGCCGCCGGTGGTGATGATCAGGTCGGCATCGGCCGCATGCCGGTCCAGCGTGGCGCGGAAGGTGTCGACATCGTCGCCCGACATCGCCGAGGCGAGCACCTCGGCGCCCGCATCGCGGATGGCCGCGGCCAGCATCACCGCGTTCGATTCGTAGATCTGACCGGGTTGCAGCGGGGTGCCCGGCGCCACCAGTTCGGTGCCGGTCGACATCACCAGCACCCGCTGCCGCGGGACGACGGTCAGCTCGGCGAGCCCCAGCGCGGCGGCCAGACCCAGCGCGGCCGGGGTGATCAGCTGGCCGGCGCGCAACACCACGTTCCCGGCGGTGACGTCCTCACCGGCATGCCGGATGTGCTGCCCGATTTTCGCCGTAGCGCGGATCGTCACGGTGTCGATCGCGCCGTCGGTCGCCTCGACCGGCACCACCGCGGTGGCACCCGCGGGTAGCGGTGCGCCTGTCATGATCCGGTGTGCGGTGCCGGATTTCAGCGTCAACTGATCGGTGCGGCCTGCGGGGATGTCCTCGGCGACCGGCAACAAGACCGGGTGCTCCGCGGAGGCTCCGGCGACATCGTCGGCGACGACGGCGTAGCCGTCCATGGCCGAGTTGTCGAAACCCGGAAGTGACAGCGGCGCGGTGACATCCTCAGCCAGTACCAGCCCCAACGCGTCGGTCAGTGACAAGCGTTGGGGGGCACGAGCTTTGATCAACCCCGCGACGATGGCCTGGTGTTCTTCGACAGTCCGCATGGTTACACCGGGTAGCTGACGCCGGTCAGCTCCTCCGATACCGCCCAGAGCCGGCGCTGCACCTGCGGGTCGTGCGACTGGCTGCTGGACCGCACCAGCTTCGGGTGGCCCCGCAACTCGCGGAAGCCGTCGGGGCCGTAGTACTGACCGCCGTGTGCCGCGGGATCCGTCGCGGCCCGCAGCGTGGCCAGCGCACCCATGGCGGGGCTGTTGGTGACCAGTCCGGCTACCTGGCGGAACCCGGGTAAGCCCGATCCCGGGATGTGACGCATGAGTTCGGTGTTGGAGATGCCGGGATGGGCGGCGACCGCGATCGTCGGTTCTTCCTTGGCCGCCAGGCGGCGCTGCAGTTCGTAGGTGAACAACAGGTTCGACAGCTTGGATTGGCCATAGGCGGCCACCCGGTTGTAGCTGCGTTCCCACTGCAGATCATCGAAGTGGATGGCCGCCTGGATGCGGTGGGCCATGCTGGCGACCGTGACGACGCGTGAGCCCTCGACGGGTAGCAGGTGATCGAGCAGCAGCCCGGTCAGCGCGAACGTCCCGAGATGATTGGTGCCGAACTGCAGCTCGAACCCGTCGGCGGTGGTCTGCTTCGGCGGGTACATCACGCCGGCGTTGTTGATCAACAGGTCGATGCGCGGGTAGGCGCCCTTGAGTGCGTCGGCGCCGCCGCGAACCGAGTCGAGCGAGCCCAGATCGAGGGCCTGTAGTTTCACGTCGGCCTTCGGTGCCGCGGCGGTGATCCGGTCCACCGCCTCACGGCCCTTGTCCAGGTTGCGCACCGCGACGACCACGTGCGCGCCCTTGGCGGCCAGCACTCGCGCGGTCTCATAGCCCAAGCCGGTGTTGGAGCCGGTGACGATCGCGATCCGGCCTGATTGATCGGGGACGTCGCCCTCGGTCCATTTCGTGTTGGCGCTCATGGTTCGAACTCTACGTTTCGTCGGGCATGCTCGAACCATGGACAGTCCTCCCGGTGTGACCCTCCTCGATCCGGCCCGCCCACCGAGCGGTAAGGCGCCGTTGGTGTGGGCGCTGGGGGCGGCGATTCCGTGGGCGGTTCTGGTGGTGGCGCAACTGGTGTGGTTGGTCGTGGACCGGCGGCTGCTGTGGCTGCACGGATTGGCCGCGGCCGCGACGGTACTGGGCATCGTGATGTTCGTCGTGGTGGTGCCGTTGTGGCGATACCGGGTGCACCGCTGGGACATCAGCGTGGACACCGGAACACCCGCGGTCTACACCCGCAGCGGCTGGCTCGTGCAGGAGCGGCGCATCGCGCCGATCTCGCGGGTACAGACCGTGGACACCTACCGAGGACCGCTGGACCGGCTGTTCGGGCTGGCCAATGTGACGGTGACGACGGCCTCCTCGGCCGGCGCGGTCCGTATCGTCGCGCTGGATTCCGATGTCGCCGACCGGGTCGTCGCGCAGTTGACCGACATCGCCGCCATCGGCGAACAGGACGCCACGTGATCGACGGTCCGCCGGCGGAACCGGCCGTGCAGCCGCAGTGGCAGCGCCTCAGCACCCGGATGCTGTTTGTGCACCCGGTGCACGAGATCATGGGGCAGATCCCGCTGCTGGTGGGGTCGGTGGTGCTGGGTTCGGCGACGGGCAACCCGCTGTGGACCATCGCGGCGATCGTGCTGACGGTCGCCTTCGGCTTGGCGCGATGGTTCACCACCACCTATCGCATCGAACCCGATGAGGTGCAGCTGCGTACGGGCGTGTTGCAGCGCAAGGTGTTGTCGGTGCCGCGCAACAGGATTCGCTCGGTATCGACCGATGCTCGGCTGTTGCACCGGTTGCTCGGGTTGACCGTGCTGCGGATCAGCACCGGTCAGGAAGCCAAGGGCGATGCCGAGTTTGCGCTTGACGCGGTCGAGGCCGGGCAGGTGCCGCGGTTACGCGCCATACTGCTCGCCGACGCCGTGCCGGTGGCCGAAGCCCCGACCGGGCGGGTGCTGGCGCGCTGGCAGCTGTCGTGGCTGCGGTACAGCCCGCTGAGTTTCACGGGCCTGGCCATGATCGCTGCCGCGGTCGGTCTGGTGTATCAGGCAGGTGCCGGTGCGGCACTGCAGAATTCGACGCTCGCCCGATCCGGGCTGGACGCCGCCGAGCGTTTCGGAGTGTTTGTGACCGTGGCGGTGGCGGTGATCGTGGTGCTGGTCGCCTCGGTGGTGCTGTCGGTGCTGCGGTCTCTCGTCACATACGGAAACCTGCTGCTGCGACGCGATTCCGACGTCCTGCACCTGCAGCACGGGTTGCTCCGGTTGCGCGAGAACACCTACGACATGCGGCGGCTGCGCGGTGGGACGCTGCGTGAGCCGCTGCTGGTGCGGGCGTTCGGCGGGGCCCGGTTGGACGCGGTGATGACGGGAATCGGCGGTGCGGGCGAGGCGTCGCTGCTGTTGCCGCCCTGCCCGGCCGGCACGGCCCGGACCGTACTGGCCGACCTCATCGACCGGCCCGACGCGGTGAACGGTCCGCTGCGGACCCACGGCGCCGCCGCGGTGCGTCGGCGTTGGACGAGGGCGCTGCTGCTGCCTGCGGTGGCCGGTGTGGTCTTGGCAGTCGCCGGAACGCCGGCCTGGGCGTGGTTGCCGTGGGCGTTGGTCACGGTGTGTGCGGCACTCCTGGCCGCCGACCGGGTGCGGGCCCTCGGGCATCGGGTGGCTGATGGCTGGCTGGTGGCCCGCAACGGCAGCCTGGAACGTCGGCGCGACTGCCTGGACACGGCCGGGATCATCGGCTGGACCGTGCGCCAGACACTGATGCAACGCCGCGCCGGGGTGGCCACCCTGATCGCGGCGACTGCCGCGGGGGAGAAGCGCTACGAGGTGCTCGACGTGCCCGCCGAGCAGGCCTGGTCGATCGTCGCGGCGGCGTCGCCGTGGGTAGCCGACAACCATTGGGTCGAGGTCCGGGCTCGCGGCTGACTCCCGAAAATCGAGTGACATCGCCAGGTGCCGGTGATCCCATGGATGGATGGAGCTCGACACCGACATCGCACAGCACTACGCGCAGGGAGTGGAAACTGATCGGCTCACGACGTGGGGCCGGATGGAGGCCGTCCGCACCCGCGACCTGATGAAGCGGTACCTGCCGTCCGCGCCGGCCGAGGTGCTCGACGTCGGCGGCGCCGAGGGGGCATACGCATTGCCACTGGCGCGGCAGGGGTACCGCGTTCATCTCGTCGACCCGGTACCCCGGCACGTCGAGGCCGCGCAGCGGGCCTCTGCCGCACAGGGCGACGCGCCGTTGGCCGGCGTGCAGTTGGGTGACGCCCGGGACCTGTCACACATCGCCGACGACAGTGTCGACGCGGTGCTGATGCTGGGCCCGCTGTACCACCTGACCGACGTCGTCGACCGGGGGCGGGCGCTGGCCGAAGCGAAACGGGTGCTTCGGCCCGGTGGGGTGCTACTCGCGGCGGCGATTTCACGCTACGCATCGACACTGGACGGTTTGCGCACCGGCGCACTCGACGATCCCGAGTTCGAATCGATCGTTGTCGACGACCTGGACAGCGGGGTACATCGCAATCCCAAGGTCGATGCGAAGCCGGAGTGGTTCACCCTGGCGTACTTTCATCTCCCCGACGAACTCCGCTCCGAAGTGGCGCAGGCCGGCTTCACCGACGTAAGGGTGCTGGCCGTCGAGGGGCCGGTCCTGCTCGATCAGGCGACCTTGGACGACCCGATACGTCGTGCAACAGCCCTGCGCGCGATCGAACGAATCGAGGCCGAGCCGGCTCTGCTGGGCGCCAGCCCCCATCTCATGGCGGTGGGGTTTACCTAGGCCGGGGGCCTGACTTGCGCTGACCGGTCAGCCGTTTAGGGTCGCTGCATGGCTATCGGTGGGGTGCTGTTCGACATCGATGGTGTGCTGGTGACCTCCTGGCAGCCCATCGACGGCGCGGCCGAGACGTTGCGGGTGCTCGAAGACCACCAGATCGCCCGGTCGTACCTGACCAACACCACCACCCGCACCCGGGCGCAGATCGCCGAGCTGCTCAGCGCCGCGGGCATGGCCGTCGCCGCCGACGAGGTGATCACGGCCGCCGTGCTGACCGCCGATTACGTGCGGGACCGGTATCCGGACGCGCGGTGCTTCCTGGTGAACAGCGGGCAGATCGGTGAGGACATGCCCGGCGTGGACGTCGTGTACTCGAGTGACTTCGCCGGGCCTGAGACCCCGGAAACACCTGACGTGGTGCTGCTCGGCGGGGCCGGTCCGGAATACAGCCACTTGACGCTGAGTTGGGTCTACGACTGGATGGCGCAAGGCGTTCCGGTGGTCGCCATGCATCGCAGCACCGCATGGAACACCACCGACGGGCTGCGCATCGATACCGGCATGTACCTGATCGGCATGGAGGAGACCTGCGGGCGCAAGGCCATCGCGGTCGGTAAGCCTGCGCCCGAGGGCTTCCTCGCGGCCGCCAACCGGCTCGGCGTGGACCCCGATGAGATGTACATGGTCGGCGACGACCTCAACAACGACGTGCTGGCCGCCCAGATCGTCGGCATGGCCGGGGTGCTGGTGCGCACCGGAAAGTTCCGCCAGGACACGTTGGACCGTTGGGCTGCAGATGATTTCGCGATGCAACCGAACTTCGTGATCGACTCGGTCGCAAATCTGCCGGAGCTGCTGGGGCTTTAGGCCTTCAGGCTCCGCACGGCCTCGATGCGCTCCTTGAGTTGGTCGGTGGTCGCCGCCGCGACAGGTGGGCCACCGCAGAGCCTGCGCAGCTCATTGTGGATCCAGCCGTGCGGCTTGCCGGTGCGATGGTGCGCGATCGTCACCAGTGCGTTGAGCTCGCGGCGCAGATCACGTAGCTGCCCGTGGGTGGTGCGGGAAGGCGGCGGCCCGCCTGCCTCGGCGGCAGCCACGGTGCGCCTCGTGAGTTGCTCATCCTGCCTGCGGCGCAACAGATCCCGCATCTGCTGGGCATCGAGAAGGCCAGGGATGCCCAGGTAGTCGGCCTCCTCGTCGCTGCCTGCCGGGGTGGCTGTGCCGAACGAGGAGCCGTCGAAGATGACCTGGTCCAATTCGGCGTCGGCGCCGAGGTATTCGTAAGCGTTGTCCAGGTCGCTCTTCTCGTCATTGCGCTTCTCGGCAGCTTCGAGCGCCTCGTCATCCAGCCCGTCGGGCTCGCGGTGTGGCTTGCCCAGCACATGGTTGCGTTGGGCTTCCATCTCGCTGGCCAACAGCAGCAGGTTGGGCACCGAGGGCAGAAAAATGCTGGCGGTCTCCCCGGCCCGGCGGGAGCGCACGAACCGGCCGATGGCCTGCGCGAAGAACAATGGCGTGGACGCGCTGGTGGCGTATACCCCGACGGAAAGCCGTGGCACGTCAACACCTTCGGAAACCATGCGCACGGCGACCAGCCACCGGCTCGACGCCTCGGAATACTGGCTGATCCGGTCCGAGGAGCCGGGGTCGTCGGACAACACCACGGTCGGCGCCTCGCCGGTGATCTTGACGAGCAGGTCGGCGTAGGCCCGTGCGGCGGTCTGGTCGGTGGCGATGATCATGCCGCCGGCGTCGGGCACATGCTGACGCTTCTGCTGCAGTCGTTTGTCCGCGGCGGCGATGACCGCGGGCATCCACTCGCCGGCCGGGTTCAGCGCGGTGCGCCAGGCGCGGGCCGTCTGCTCGGCGGTCAGCGGTTCACCCAGTCGCGCCGCATGTTCCTCGCCGGCACTGTCGCGCCAACGCGCCTCACCCGAGTACGCCAGGAACACCACAGGGCGCACCACCCCGTCGGCCAGCGCCTCGGAGTAGCCGTAGACGTGATCGGCCTGCGAGCGTTGGAAGCCGCCCTCATCAGGTTCGTACCGGACGAACGGGATGGGGCTGTCGTCGCTGCGGAACGGGGTCCCGGTGAGGGCCAGCCGCCGTGTCGCGTCGCCGAACGCCTCCCGGATCGCCTCGCCCCAGCTCTTGGCGTCGCCGCCGTGGTGGATCTCGTCGAAGATCACCAGCGTCTTGCGGTTCTCCGTCCGCACCCGGTGGCGCGTCGGGTGGCTGGCCACCTGCGCGTAGGTGACGACGACGCCGTGGTACTCCGCCGACGTCTGCGAGTTGGAGTTGCTGAATTTCGGGTCGAGCGCGATGCCGTTGCGGGCAGCCGACGCGGCCCACTGGACCTTGAGGTGCTCGGTGGGCACCACCACGGTGATGGCGTCGACCGTACGATCGCTGAGCAGCTCGGCGGCGATGCGCAGCGCAAACGTTGTCTTACCTGCGCCAGGGGTGGCGACCAGGAGGTAATCGCGAGGCTTGCTGGTCAGATACCGCACCAGTGCCTTGCGCTGCCAGCCCCGTAGTGCCTGGGTGCTGGGCGCTGCGTCAGCCCGCACCCGAGGACTCCTCTCAGTCGGAAAGCAGTCTAGGCCAGCGCGTTACGTCAGCGCATCTCTGCGCCGAACGGCCGGGCGTGTCGTCAGACGAAGAAGTTGTCGTTCTTGAGGAACCACTCGGTGCGCTCGTCGTCGCTGAGGTCCGCCAGCTGCGCGAAACCTTCGAAATAGGCCTCGCGGGGCGCCCCTGGAGCAAACAGCATCAACAACGACGTCGGCGCGTCGGCCTCGTTGCGGAAGCCGTGGATACCGCCCGGCGGGACGTACAGGAAGTCTCCCTGGTTGCCGTCCGTCCAGTCGTTGCCGTCGTAGAGCTTGACGGTCCCCGACAGCACGAAGAACGCCTCGGACATGGCCCGGTGGAAATGCGGACCCGGTCCACCGCCCCGGGGGCTGATGTCGACGCGGTAGAGGCCGTAGTCACCGCCCGTCTGCTGTTGGTTGGCCAGGTAGTGGTACTTCACCAGGCCGAACGATTCGTAGTCCGGTGGCTCGTCGGCACGGCGTACCCAGGCGCTGACTTCGGGTTCGTCCTTGGTGTAACGGGCCGGGGGATATGGCGGCACGACAAGCGACACGACGTCAGCCTAGCCCGGTCACCCTCTCGTTGAAATCGGCGCGACAGTGACGGGGAGTTTCGCAAATGTGCCAGGCAGGAGGCGGTCTGCGTGTAAGGCTTCGCGTCACGGCACTACCGCAGGCCCGTGTGGCAACTGCCGATCACGGAAGAGCAGAGCGAAATGGTCAAATGCCGCAAACAGCTGGTTCCCACGATCGCCGCGGCTTCGCTGCTGTTGACGCTCGGCGCTCTGTCGAATGGCGTCGGCCACGCCGAAGAGGCAGTGCTGATTCCAGGAGCTACCGTTTTCAAGGCGATCAACCCGTTCTACTCGATGATCGCCACCAGCTATCCGGATATCGGCATCCACTTTCACGAAGATGCCGACCCGCGGCTCGTCGACTACTCGCAGAACGCACTTGCCTCTGACCGGGCACTCCTGGACGGTGTGAAGCAAGCGACCATCGCTGTGCATGAGGTCGACGGCAAAGTCGTGATCATCGGCGAGTCGATGGGCAGCATGGTTGCGTGGCGGGTTGCCGCAGAGCTGGCCAATGGGCCCGATGCTCTACCGAAAGATGATGTCAGGGTTATCTTGATCGCTCCGCCGGAAGTCGGTGTAGCCGAGTACTTCAAGGAGGGCACCTACATACCGGTCTTGAACTACCGGGTCACCCGCATTGTGGATTCTCCCTATCCCACCACGATCGTGATCGGTGAGTACGACGGCTGGGCTGACCCGCCCGATCGTCCGTGGAACCTGATCTCTTCGGCCAACGCGGCGTTGGGCATTGCCTACATCCACGGTCCTCCGATATCGGCTACCGATCCGGACGCGGTGCCTGCCGAGAACACGACGACCCACACCAACACCGCGGGCGGGATCGTCACCACTCATTTCGTCCCGGCCGAGAACCTCCCTCTGACGCGGCCATTTCGTGATCTCGGTGTGCCCGATGCGCTCGTGGACAAGGCCGATGAGGTCCTTCGTCCCGTCGTCGATGCCGGGTACGTTCGACACGATCGGCCCGGTGACGCCCGCCCGTATCTGCACGACGGCGAGATCCACCGCAATGTTCAGAATCAGCAGCAGATCCGGAAACCATTGCGCGAGCGCATCGAGAAGGCCCGGGACGCCGGTAAAGAGCGGCGGGAGCACCGCGGCGAACTACACCGGGCCATCCGCAAAGAACTGCGGGACCGTGTCGAGGCCGGCCTCGCTCCGTTCAAGAAGAAGATGGCGGAACGTCAGAAGCCCGAGCCGTCCGCCGTCAGCTGACGACGGGCTCAAGCTGCGCGAAGCGCACCCCGGTGAGTTCCTCGGAGACCGCCCACAACCGGCGCTGCAGAGCGGCGTCGTGCGACTGGTCGCTGGAGGGCACCACCTTCGGGTAGCCGCGGAGGCCACCGGGGCCGTCCGGCCCGAAGTACTGCCCGCCGAGTGCGCCAGGGTCGGTGGCCGCACGCAGGGTCGGCAGGGCGCCCGCCGCCGCGTCCTGGAACAACGGCCGCATCGCGGGAACAGCGCGCTGCAGGACGCGGGGCAGATGCCGCAACAGCTCGGTGTCGGACCCGCCCGGGTGTGCGGCCAGGGCAGTGGTCCGCTCGCCGGTCAGCCGGCGCTGCAGTTCATACGTGAACATCAGGTTGGCGAGTTTCGACTGGCCGTATGCACCGACCCGGCTGTAGCCGAGCTCCCATTGCAGATCGTCGAAGTGGATGGCGGCGTTGACGCGGTGCCCGATACTGCTGACCGTCACGACCCGGGAGCCGGGCGCGGCCAGCAGATGGTCGAGCAGCAGGCCGGTGAGGGCGAAGTGACCGAGGTGGTTGGTGCCGAATTGGAGCTCGAAACCGTCGGCCGTGGTCTCCTTCGGCGGGTACATGACGCCGGCGTTGTTGATCAGCAGGTCGATGCGGTCGTGCCTGGTCCTGAGCTCCTCGGCGGCTTCCCGTACCGATGCCAGTGACCCCAGGTCGAGGCGCTGAAGTTCGAGTTTGGCGTCCGGGACGGCGCGGGTGATCCACTCGGTCGCAGCGGCGCCCTTGTCGAGGTTGCGGACCGCGAGTACGACGTGGGCGCCCTTGGCGGCAAGTGCCTTCGCCGTCTCCAGTCCGAGGCCGGTATTGGCTCCGGTGACCACGGCGGTGCGGTCGGTCTGGTCGGGAATGTTGGCGGTGGTCCACTTGGTCATGAGAGACTCCTGAATAGTTAAACGGGGTGAGCATTCCGGTTGGGTCCGACTATACGGAACGCGCGCCCCGCTTTGTCAATGGCGACGCGGTGAGAGGTGATGTGATGCGCGCGGATGCGGCCCGCAACCGTGCCCGGGTCCTGGAAGTCGCCTACGGCACGTTCGCAGCCGAGGGGTTGTCGGTGCCGATCGACGAGATCGCCCGCCGCGCCGGTGTCGGCGCCGGCACTGTCTACCGGCACTTTCCCGCCAAAGAGGACCTGTTCCGGGCCGTCATCGCCGAACGGATACGCAGCGTCGTTGATGACGGCCGCGCACTGCTGGCCGACGCGGATCCCGCCGATGCGCTGTTCTTGTTCCTGCGTTCGATGGTGCTGCAGTGGGGCGCAGCCGACCGCGGCCTGGTCGACGCGCTCGCCGGTCTGGGCATCGACGTCAACACCGTGGTGCCCGAGGCAGAAGGCGAATACCTGGGCGTGCTCGGCGACCTCCTTCGGGCCGCGCAGCAGGCGGGCTCCGCGCGGCGCGATGTGACAGTCGCGGAAGTCAAGGCGCTTCTGGTCGGTTGCCAGGCCATCCAGACCTATAACGCCGAGGTGGCCGAACACGTCACCGATGTCGTCTTCGATGGGTTGCGGGCGTCGAGAGTAGCCTCGGCTGAATGAGATTCGGGATCTCCACCTTCGTTGACGATGACAGTATCGATCCGGTGTCACTGGCCCGTGCGATCGAGGAGAGGGGCTTCGCTTCACTGCTCGTCGCGGAGCACAGCCACATCCCCGCCAGTCGCGAGTCTCCCTATCCGGCCGGCGGCGACCTGCCGTCGGCGTACTACAACACGCTCGACCCGTTCGTCACACTCGCTGCTGCGGCGGCGGTGACTTCCTCGATCGAACTGTTTACCGGCGTCACCCTGCTCATCCAGCGCGACCCGATCCACACCGCCAAAGAGGCCGCGAGCATCGACCACATCTCCGGCGGGCGGTTCACGTTCGGCGTCGGCGCCGGCTGGAACCTCGAGGAGATGCGCAATCACGGCACGGATCCGAAAACCCGTGGCGCCCGACTGGACGAGAGCATCGAAGCGATCAAGGCGTTGTGGACCACCGAACCCGCCGAGTATCACGGCAAGCACATCGATTTCGAGTTGTCCTACTGCCGGCCCAAGCCGGTGCAGAAGCCGCATCCGCCGATCTACATCGGCGGCAACTCGGATGCCACCGTCAAACGGGTGATCCGTCACGATGCGGGCTGGGTCTCCAACCCACTGCCGACGGAGATGCTGGCGCAACGGATCGGGCAGATGCGTGACGGCGCCGGTAACGACGTGCCGCTGGCGATGTTCGGTACCCCCGTCGACGCCGACTATTGGCGCGCCGCCGAAGACCTCGGTTTCGGCCAGTTGGGGCTGCTGCTGCCGTCGGTTCCCAAGGACGAGTCACTGCGGCTGCTCGACGACTACGCCGCAGAGGTCGAACGGTACCGGTCGGCAGGATGATCGGCGCGCCCGCGGTTTCGCCACGAGCGTAGGCCGGGCGCCGAGCCCGTTCCGGATCGACCTTGCACTCGCACTGGTCGAGTGCTAAGAATGCAGTTGGCACTCTCGATCAGTGAGTGCTAGGTCGGGACGGTGAGGCAGGGGCCGCACCTGCGGGAGCACACCCCAGCCGTCCGTCGCGGGCACTGCACCCGACCGACAAGACGTGCATCCCCAATCCGGAGGAATCACTTCGCAATGGCTAAGACAATTGCGTATGACGAAGAGGCCCGTCGTGGCCTCGAGCGGGGGCTGAACGCCCTCGCCGACGCGGTAAAGGTGACGCTGGGGCCCAAGGGCCGCAACGTCGTCCTGGAGAAGAAGTGGGGCGCCCCCACGATCACCAACGATGGTGTGTCCATCGCCAAGGAGATCGAGCTGGAGGACCCGTACGAGAAGATCGGCGCCGAGCTGGTCAAAGAGGTCGCCAAGAAGACTGACGACGTCGCGGGTGACGGCACCACCACCGCCACGGTTCTGGCCCAGGCCCTGGTTCGCGAAGGTCTGCGCAACGTCGCGGCCGGCGCCAACCCCCTCGGTCTGAAGCGCGGCATCGAGAAGGCCGTCGAGAAGGTCACCGAGACGCTGCTGAAGTCGGCCAAGGAGGTCGAGACCAAGGAGCAGATCGCTGCCACCGCCGGAATCTCCGCTGGTGACCAGTCGATCGGCGACCTGATCGCCGAGGCCATGGACAAGGTCGGCAACGAGGGTGTCATCACCGTCGAGGAGGCACAGACCTTCGGCCTGAGCCTGGAGCTCACCGAGGGCATGCGCTTCGACAAGGGCTACATCTCGGGCTACTTCGTCACCGACGCCGAGCGCCAGGAAGCCGTCCTCGAGGATCCCTACATCCTGCTGGTCAGCTCCAAGGTGTCGACCGTCAAGGATCTGCTGCCCCTGCTGGAGAAGGTCATCCAGTCCGGCAAGCCGTTGCTGATCATCGCCGAGGACGTCGAGGGCGAAGCCCTGTCGACCCTGGTGGTCAACAAGATCCGTGGCACCTTCAAGTCTGTGGCTGTCAAGGCCCCGGGCTTCGGTGACCGCCGCAAGGCCATGCTGCAGGACATCGCCATCCTCACCGGTGGCCAGGTCGTCAGCGAAGAGGTCGGCCTCTCCCTGGAGACCGCTGACGTCGCGCTGCTGGGCACCGCCCGCAAGGTCGTGGTGACCAAGGACGAGACCACGGTCATCGAGGGTGCAGGCGATGCCGACGCGATCCAGGGCCGCGTGGCCCAGATCCGCGCCGAGATCGAGAACAGCGACTCCGACTACGACCGCGAGAAGCTGCAGGAGCGCCTGGCCAAGCTGGCCGGCGGTGTTGCGGTGATCAAGGCCGGAGCTGCCACCGAGGTGGAGCTCAAGGAGCGCAAGCACCGCATCGAGGACGCCGTTCGCAACGCGAAGGCCGCCGTCGAGGAGGGCATCGTCGCCGGTGGTGGCGTGGCTCTGCTGCAGTCGGCTCCGTCGCTGGACGAGCTGAAGCTCGAAGGCGATGAGGCCACCGGCGCCAACATCGTGCGGGTTTCGCTGTCGGCTCCGCTCAAGCAGATCGCCTTCAACGGTGGTCTGGAGCCGGGCGTCGTTGCCGAGAAGGTGTCCAACCTGCCCGCGGGTCACGGCCTGAACGCCGCGACCGGTGAGTACGAGGACCTGCTCAAGGCCGGCGTCGCCGACCCGGTGAAGGTCACCCGCTCGGCGCTGCAGAACGCGGCGTCCATCGCGGCGCTGTTCCTCACCACCGAGGCCGTCGTCGCCGACAAGCCGGAGAAGGCCGCCGCACCTGCGGGCGACCCGACCGGTGGCATGGGCGGTATGGACTTCTAAGTCCCTTTACGAGGAATCCCCGGCTCGCTTGGCGAGCCGGGGATTTTTCGTCTGTTCGGGACGCCGGTGTCAGTCCTCTTCGATTGGGACGCAATCGTGCAGGCATCCCGCGGCCGTCGCGGGCGAGTCCGGTGCGGCTCGACGATGCAGCACCGCACGGCGGGGGACGATGCGCATCGAACGATCCTCCGTAACGGGAACTTCTCCAACGCCGTCGACGATCAGCGTGTAACCGTCGGCTTCCCGGGGCGGCCACAGGAGGGTCACGTCGGAGTGCTGCGCGACGTTCCTGCGGGTATGCCCGCCGATGGTCCCGACGTCGAGAACACCGTCCGCGAACACCGGGTCGACGACCACCGTGTGCGCGTGATAGTCGTCGCCGACCGTGACGAGATAGGCGAATGCGTAGTCGCCGAGCGCATCGGCCAGTTGGTCCAGATCCACCTTGACGCTCATGAGGTGAGGATAGTGTCCGCGGGCGCAGGCCGGCGACCGCGCACCAACCTGCCCGGCCGGGCCTCGGTGGGCACCCCGTTTTGCGCGATGATCTCACCGGAGACGATGGTCGCGACGTAGCCGTCGGCGGTCTGATCCAGCCGGCGACCGCCCGCGGGCAGATCGTGGCTGACGACGGGCCTGTGCAGCCGCAGCGCGCCGTGGTCGATGACATTGAGGTCGGCCTTGTGTCCCACGGCGATCCGGCCGCGATCGGCCAGCCCCGCCACCCGCGCCGGCACCGATGTCAGTTCGCGCACGGCCTCGGCCACGGTCAGCCGGCCGGACTTCCGATCACGGGCCCAATACGTCAGCATGTAGGTGGGAAAGCTTGCGTCACAGATCATTCCGTAGTGTGCGCCGCCATCACCCAGTCCCAGCACCACGTCGTCACGGCGGATCAACTCAGCCACCGTGTCCAGCGAGGCGTCCCGGAAGTTGGCCAGGGTGATGAGCAGCATGGCGTGGCCGTCGTCGTCGAGTACACGGTCATAGGCCTCCTCGAGCGGGCTGACCCCGCTGGCCCGCGCGCGGGCGCCGATGCTCTCGGACTGGGCGGGTTCGTAGTTCGGCGGATCGCCCAGGGGGAACATCCAGTCCCATGCCTGCACGGCGAACATCAGCGGATGGCCGTCGCTGGCCGGTGTGTCGGACAGAATACGTTCGCGCACTTCGGGTTTGCGCATCTCGGCGACCCGCTCGGCCAGTGGCAGATGCGCGATCTCGCGATAGCTGGGGTAGAGCACGAACGGGTTGCCGCTGAGCTCCAGTCCGATCACCAGGCCGATCGGGCGCGGAAAGATCTGCGCCGAGATATCTCCGCCAGTCGAGTTGGCCTTCTCGACCATCGTCAGCGCGTCGACGTAGAACGGGTCCCCGGCGTTGCCGATCGCCAGCGTGAACGTGACGGGCAGGCCCACGTCGGCGGCGACGTCGAACACCGTCTGCAGTGCAGGCCCGTAGTCACCCGCCACGAGGTCGGGGACGAATTGGATCAGCCCGCCACCCGCGTCTGCGACGCCGCTGGCGATGGCGTGGATCTCGTCGTAACCGGCGTCATAGCTTGGGATCGCGTGACCGCTGTCGGTCTTGTGGATCGTCAGCCGCGAGGATGCGAAACCCAGCGCGCCCACCTGCACGGCCTCCGCTGCCAGTTTGCGCATCTGGGACAGGTCCTCGGCAGTGGCGGGTTCACGCTCGACGCCGCGTCGGCCCATCACGTACACCCGCAGCGGGGAGTGCGGCAGGAATGCCGCCACATCGATGTCTCGGTGCCCGGCGTCAAGAGCGTCGAGGAATTCGGGGAAGGTCTCCCACGTCCAGGGCAGGCCGTCCACCATCACGACGCCGGGAATGTCCTCCACACCGGCCATCACGTCGACGAGCACGTCGTGGTCGGCGGGCCGGCAGGGTGCGAAGCCGACCCCGCAGTTGCCCATCACGGCCGTGGTGACCCCGTGTGCCGAGGACGGGTTGAGCCGGTCCGACCAGATCGCCTGTCCGTCGTAGTGGGTGTGCAGGTCGACGAATCCGGGGGTGACCAGCAGTCCGGTGGCGTCGATCTCGCGGGTTCCGGATCCGGTCACCGTGCCCAGCTGGGCGATGACGCCGTCACGTACGGCAACGTCTCCGACATACGGCTCGCCGCCCAGGCCATCGACGATGAGGCCATTTCGGATGATGAGGTCGAATGTCATACCTCGAATCTACGATGATCCCGTGATCGATCACTTCGGAATCAACTGTGCCGACTTCGCGAAGTCGAAGAAGTTCTACGACGCCGTTCTCGCGGTGCTCGGCTACAGCCGTCAGATGGACTTCGATGTCGCCATCGGCTATGGCACGGAGGGACATCCGGACTTCTGGATCGCCGACGCAGGCGCGGGCGACACCGCGGGACAACCGAACCGCGAAGTGCACGTGGCGTTCCAGGCGGGCGATGCCGATGCCGTGCAGGCGTTCTATGACGCCGCGATGGAGCTGGGTCTGGAGTCGCTGCACGCGCCTCGGCTCTGGCCGGAGTATCACCCGGGTTATTTCGGTGCGTTCGTCCGTGATCCGGACGGCAACAACGTCGAGGCGGTGTTCCACGGCGCCGCGCCGCAATGACGCGGGGGCGTAGCGTCGGCGGTATGGCTGCTGAATCCGATGCTGTCCGCGAACTGCTGCGCGATGCGTTCACCCGCCTGATCGAACACGTCGATGATCTGACCGACGGGTTGACCGAGGAAGAGTCGCGCTACCGGCCGACACCGCAGGCCAACAGCATTGCCTGGTTGCTCTGGCACAGTGCGCGCTGTCAGGACCTGCAGCTGTGCGACGTCGCCGGGGTCGAGCAGTTGTGGACACGTGACGGTTGGGTGGACCGCTTCGGTCTCGACCTGCCGCCCAATGACATTGGCTACGGTCACAACGCTGACGACGTCGCCAAAGTGCACGCCTCGGCGGAACTGCTGGCCGGCTACTACCACGCGGTGCACAAGGCGACGCTGGAGTACATCACCACGGTGACGCCGGAGGAACTGAGCCGCATCGTCGATACCCGGTGGGATCCGCCGGTCACCGCGAGTGCGCGGTTGGTCAGCATCGTCGACGACTGTGCGCAGCATCTGGGGCAGGCCGCCTATCTGCGCGGCATCATCGGGGGATGACGCGATGGTGGCCGCCGGTCGGGCTGACGGCGATGCTGTTGCTGGGCTGGGCCGTCGGGCCGGGCCCCATTCCGATCGACCTGTGGTTCCTGCGGCTGGGCCACCAGATGGGCGGGTACCGGCATCTGTTTCTGGTGTTCACCGACTGGCGGCTGCTCGGAATCGTGTGGCTGGCGGCGATCGTGGTCGCGGTGCGCCGGGGTCCGTGGCAATTGATCGTTGCGATGATGGTGAGTCCGCCGCTCGCGATCGCCGTCGTACAGGTGTGTAAACGCATCTTCGGACGCGAGAAGGGCGGTGCCCTGGCCTATCCCAGCGGGCACACCACCTTCGTCGTGGTGGTCATGGGCCTGGTGGTGCTGCTGGCTGCCGCCGCGTTGTGGTCGGTGATCGTGGCGGTGGGCATCGGCGTGCTCGGCATGTTCGGTCAGGCCATCACGTACCACTATTTCACCGACACCGTCGGCGCCGCGCTGCTGGGCACCTCGGTCGTCTGCCTGGCCGCGGTGGCCACCGCGGGGCGTCGAGCCGCCGTGGGGTCTCGGTGAAGTCCAAATTCGCCGAGCGATGACGCCGTAATACCGGCGGTCGACGGCACAGCAATCGATCCATCTGGTGGCGAGATATGGTGCCCGGAGTCGCTCGCTGTGACGGCTCCCTAACGATCAAGTCCCCCTTGGTTCTTCACGACAGCAGCGGACCCTGTGTTGAACTCTATGGATCTTTTCAGTATGTCGTGGCGGACTAGCAAACTTGTTGAGCCTGATCGAGCTGGGCGTTTGCCCGATCACAACGGTTTGCGGCTATTGCAACCACCTGTCGTGTTGTTGCAAACGCAACTACAACCTGAGAAAAGCCTGAGATCTTGATTGTCGTTGGCGTAATTTCCATCTCGGCTAGGGCCACCACCAGCAGATCAAAGGGGACATCAACCATGAGTAGTCGTGTTCAGTGCGGCGTGACCGCGGGTATTGCGCTCGTCGGTGCCAGCGTCATCGCGATCGCTCCAATCGCACCATCGACGGCCGTATCGGCACGAGCCGTCGACGCGGCCACCGCGTTGATGGCGAGCTTCGAAGGCATGACGCAAGGCCAACTGGTCGCCGAGTCGGGCAAGCGGTTCGCTGAGCAGTTCGCGCAGGCACCGTTCATTCCGCTGGCGATAGCGATGCAGATCCTGGGCGGAGACAATGCGAGGTTGTACTCCCAGATTCGGCAGATGGTGGATTCGCCGGTCTACGTTGCCGACCCACTCATCGAGGCAGTCGCGAATGCACTACCGCCGTCACTTGGTGGTGGCTCCGACCATGAGCCAACCACTTCTGCCGGTGACGGCGCCTTCATGCAGTTCCGTAATCGTGAACTCCTCGGCGTGCGGGACGGCGTCAATGCTGTGGTGGCCACCATGCTCGGAGTCAGTCCCACGGTGCTCAACGAGAACTTTGCCGCGGAGCTGGCCCACGGTGTGCTGGAATCAGCCCTGCGAATCGTGGAGGGCGTCGTCCTGGCGCCCGTCGGCCTCATCCCGGTCGCGCAGGCCATCGTCACCAACGACCGGCCAGCCCTGTACACCGCGATCCGTCAGTACACCGACGCGCCGTTGTGGGCAGTCGACCCGGCCATCGAAGGGCTCGCCAAGGCGCTGCCAGGGTCGCTCGGCGGCGGTACCGATAGTGACCCAACTACTCAGGCTCCTGAAGACGGCGCGCTGATGACGTTCCGCAACAAGACGCTTTGGGGCGCCACGAGGGATACCCGGGTCAGAATCGCCGGGGTTCTCGGCGTCGAAGTCAACTCCAACGGCGATCTCACGAACAACACCGTGACGACCAATCAGGAGCCCATCAACGACACGCAAAAAGTCGCTCTGGCACCGGCTGTGGCGCCTAAGTCGTTCACGCTCGACGTGTCACGCCTCAAGCCGCACCTGACCAAGGTCGCCGCCCCGTCCGCAGGGACCGACGATCCGGGTGAAGCTCCGAAGAAGCCGAAGCCGAATCTGAAGGACGCACTTAAGAAAGCGAAGGCTGCGATCGACCAGACGGTCGGCAAGCTCACCCCGAAGAAGAAAGCCGAGAAGACCGAGAAGTCTGAGAAGACGGCGACAAACGAGGACCAGCCGAAGGGCTCCGACGACTGAGAACGAGTTCGCGCAGAGGGCGGTCATCGAGGGGATGGCCGCCCTCTTCGTCGTGGAATTGACAGGTGTCAACCCCGGTGCGACGTGGGTCACAAATGGTGGTTAACATAGGCGTCATGACAGCGACGCCCGAAGTTGAACTGCCGGATACCGGCACTATTCGCAACCCTGCGACCGGCGCCGTCGCCGGCCAGGTGCGCTGGACGGATCCGGCCGATGTCCCGCGTATTGCCGCAGGTCTGCGGGAAGCCCAGAAGGAATGGGATGCCCGCGGCGCCAAAGGCCGCGCCAAGGTGCTGGCCCGCTACGCGGTGTGGCTCGGTGAGCACCGTGACGAGATCGAGAAACTGCTGATCGCCGAGACCGGCAAGTCAGCGGTGGATGCCGCCCAGGAGGTGCCGCTGCTGATCATGATCACCTCGTACTACATCAAGACGATGGAGAAGGCGCTGGCGCCCGAGAGCCGCCCGGCGTCGCTGCCGTTCCTGTCGATCAAGAAGATCGCCGTGCACTATCGGCCGCGTCCGGTGGTCGCCATCATCGCGCCGTGGAATTATCCGGTGGCCAATCTGCTGATGGACGGCATCGCCGCGCTGGCCGCCGGCTGCGCGGTGCTGCTCAAACCCTCCGAGCGCACCCCGCTGACCGCCGAACTGTTGCTGCGCGGGTGGATCGACTCCGGCGCCCCTGAGGTGATGGCGATCGTTCAGGGTGCCCGCGAGGCCGTCGAGGCCGTCGTCGACAACTCCGACTACGTCCAGTTCACGGGCTCCAGCGCGACCGGCGCCAAGGTGATGGAGCGTGCCGCGCGACGGCTCACCCCGGTCAGCCTGGAACTGGGCGGCAAAGACCCGATGATCGTGCTGGAAGACGCCGACGTCGAGTTGGCCGCCAATGCCGCCGTGTGGGGCGCGATGTTCAACGCCGGGCAGACCTGTGTGTCGACCGAGCGCGTGTATGTGCTGGAGCCCGTGTATCAGCCGTTCGTCGACGCCGTGGTGCGGGCGGTGGAGAAACTCAAGATGGGCGCCGGTGAGGGTTACGACTTCGGCGCGCAGATCGACGAGAGCCAGGTCGCGATCACCGAACGGCACGTCAATGACGCGGTGGCGGCCGGCGCGAAAGCGCTGACCGGTGGCAAGCGCCCCGAGGGTCCCGGCAGCTTCTTCCCGCCCACCGTCCTGGTCGATGTCGATCACTCGATGGCGTGCATGACCGAGGAGACATTCGGCCCGACACTGCCGATCATGAAGGTGTCCTCGGTAGACGAAGCGGTCCGATTGGCCAACGACAGCCAGTACGGGTTGAGCGCAGCGGTGTTCTCCAAGGATGTGGAGCGCGCGAAAGCCGTCGCACTGCAATTGGATTGCGGTGCGGTCAACGTCAACGACGTGATCTCCAACCTGATGTGCACCACGGCGCCGATGGGCGGCTGGAAGACCTCGGGCATCGGGGCACGGTTCGGTGGCGCCGAGGGCCTGCGGAAGTTCTGCAGGCAGGAGACGGTCGTGGCGCCCCGCACCAACGTCGGCGCAGGCGGCAACTACTACAACAACTCGCACAAGGCGCTGGCCCGGATGAACAAGATGATGACCAAGATGGCGTTGGCGCGCCCGCGGCGCGCGGCAAAGTAGCTCGTCACCGGTTGTTCAGCTCGACGTCACGCGTGCGTTTGCCGGGGCCGATACCGTCGCCCGGTGACTCTGGACCCCACCGGCTACTCCGTCCGCGACGACGATGACGACGATCCCGTGCTGCTGCTCGAACCCAGCGGCGAGGTCGTCGACACCTGGCGGGAGAACTACCCGTACGACGAGCGCATGTCACGCCTCGACTACGAGGAGCAGAAGCGGCTGCTGCAGATCGAGCTGCTGAAGCTGCAGCGGTGGAGCCAGGCCAACGGGCTGCGCCATGTCATCGTGTTCGAGGGCCGCGACGCCGCCGGCAAGGGTGGCACCATCAAGCGGTTCATGGAGCATCTGAATCCGCGCGGTGCCCGCGTCGTCGCGCTGGAGAAGCCCACCGAGCGTGAACGCACGCAGTGGTACTTCCAGCGTTACGTCGAACACCTGCCCGCGGCCGGAGAGCTCGTGTTGTTCGACCGGTCCTGGTACAACCGGGCCGGCGTCGAGCGGGTGATGGGCTACTGCAGCCCCAGGCAGCATGCGGAGTTCATCCGGCAGGTGCCGTTGTTCGAGCAGATGTTGGTCAACGACGGCATCAGCCTGACCAAACTGTGGTTTTCGGTGACGTCGTCCGAACAACGCACCCGGTTCACCATCCGTCAGGTCGATCCCGTGCGGCAGTGGAAGCTTTCGCCCACCGACCTGGCATCACTGGACAAATGGGACGACTACACCGCGGCCAAAGAGGACATGTTCGCCTGGACGGACACCGAGATCGCGCCGTGGGCCGTCGTGAAGAGCAACGACAAGAAGCGTGCCCGAATCAATGCCATGCGCTACGTGCTCGGTAAGTTCGACTATGACAACAAGGACCATGAGGTGGTCGGCAAGGCCGATCCGCTGATTGTGGGACGCGCGCTGTCGGACTGATTCCCGCGCGTCGGCGATTGAGGAGGACGCGTCGTGCGGTTCGTGATGACGCTGTTCCTGTGGGTGCTGACGACGGTGCTGCTCGCGGTGGCGTTGCCATCGGCGTGGGCGCAGAAGAACATCGTCGACCAGAACGGCTATTCGGAGTTCGCCGCGGCGGCCGCGACGGATCCGCAGTTGCAGCAGGCGGTGGCGGGCGAGCTGGCCACGCAGGTGCGTGCGCTGGCGTCCCGCAACGGCAGCGATGTGCGGATCGACATGGTGCGCGGGGTGGCCAACGCCTACACCGCCGGCCCGGAGTTTCCCGGGCAGTTCGCCCGGGCCAACCAGATCGCCCATACCTGGATGTTCACCGACCGGGTGTCGCGCGACGCCGATGGCGGCTGGTCGATCGACCTGGCGCCGATGCTTGCGGATGCGTCCTTCCGGGACACCCTGTCCGACTTCGGCGTCGAGGTGCCACAGACCCTCACGGTGCCGATCGCGGCCTCGGCGCCCGAGAGCCTGCAGCCGGGCAGGCTGCGACTGCTGGCGGTGTGGGGTCCGTGGGTCAGCGTGGGAGCGACCGTACTGACCGGGGTGTTCGCCCTGCTGACCCTGGCCTCAGCCCGGTCCCGCGGTAAGGCCTTTGCGGCACTCGGTGTTTCGGCATTGCTGGTAGGCGCGGCGGGATGGGCCGGGCTGGAGGTGGGGCGACGCTACCTCAACGATGCGCTCAACCACACCAGCGGCGATATCCGTCAGATCGCCGACGCGATGGTCGGCCACGGCATCGACAGCCTGCATCACTGGCTGAACCTGGCGTTGGCCGCCGGTGGTGGGCTGGTGGTGTTCGGGGTGATCGTTGCGCTGCTGGGCGGGCTGCGCCGGCCTCGCCGAGATTGACGTGAGGGTCGTGACTTCACGGAAATCGCAGCCCTGACGTCAATCTCGGCGCTACGGCTCGATGATGTGGGAGGGATCCGGCCGACGATCCGGGGGCGCCTGGCTGTAGTCACCCCATGGCCCGTCGCGGCGCTCGATCGCGGCACGCACACCTTGATCCGCCGCGGTGTCGATGAAGTCGAGTGCCTCGGGGGTGTTGCGCATCAGCCCGTCGAGGATTCCGCCGAGGGTCTGGGTGGAGGCCAAGCCCATGTTCTCGTAGGCCTGGTTGACGATCAGCTTCTGAGCCTGCAACTGCGACAACGGGATCCGCGTCAGCTTGGCGGCGACTTCGGCAACGCGGGCCTCGAGTTTCTCGAACGGTACCGATTCATTGATGAGCTCCACCTCGGCCGCTTCCTTCCCGGTGAGCGGTTCGCCGGTCAGCGAATGCCACTTGGCCTTGGCCAGCGACAGGCGGTAGAGCCACAGGCCGGTGAGGTAGGCGCCCCACATCCGCGCATACGGGGTGCCGATGACGGCGTCGTCGCTGGCGATGATGATGTCGGCGCACAACGCATAGTCACTCGCACCGCCCACACACCAGCCGTGCACCTGGGCGATCACCGGCTTGGACGCCCGCCAGATAGCCATGAACTTCTGCGTCGGCCCCGTCTCACGGGCGCTGACCATCGCGAAGTCCTTGCCCGGATCCCAGCGGCCATCGGTGTTCATCGCCTCACCCCAGTGCTGGAACCCGCCACCGAAGTCATAGCCGCCCGAGAATGACCGGCCCGCACCGCGCAGCACGATCACCTTGATGTCGGGATCGCGTTCGGCCAGGCCGATCGCCTGCTCGATCTCGTCGGGCATCGGCGGCACGATGGTGTTGAGCTGCTCGGGCCGGTTCAGCGTGATGGTCGCGACGGGTGCAGCGGTCCGGTACAACAGGGTCTCGAACTCATGGGCCATGGCAGCAGTCGAGTCAGTCTGGCGCCGGAAGTCAATAGTCGGGCGTCAGCTGCCGAGCATCTGCCACAGGAACTCGTAGGTCAGCGCTGCCTTGAATGCCGCCTGCTTGTTGTCCGCGGCGCCGCCGTGCCCGCCTTCGATGTTCTCGTAGTAGAGCACCCGGTGCCCGGCCGCTTCCAGCGCCGCGGTCATCTTGCGGGCGTGTCCGGGATGCACGCGGTCGTCGCGGGTCGATGTGGTGATCAGGATCGGGGGATACCGCTTGGAGTCCGAAATATTCTGGTAGGGCGAGTATTTGGAGATGAACTCCCAGTCGGCTGGATCGTCAGGATCGCCGTACTCGGCCATCCACGATGCCCCGGCGAGCAGCAGGTGGTATCGCTTCATGTCCAGCAACGGCACGCTGCACACCAGAGCCCCGAACAACTCGGGGTATTGCGTCAGCATCACACCCATCAGCAGGCCGCCGTTGCTGCCACCTGACGCACCGAGTTGTTCGACCGTGGTGATGCCACGGTGAACCAGGTCGGCCGCGATGGCCGCAAAGTCCTCGTAGACCAGGTGTCGGTTCTCCCGCATCGCCTGGGTATGCCAACGGGGTCCGTATTCGCCGCCGCCACGGATGTTGGCCAGCACGTAGGTGCCGCCACGGGCCAGCCATTCCCGTCCGACGCCGCCGGCGTAACTGGGTGTCAGCGAGTTCTGGAATCCGCCATAGCCGTAGAGCCACGTCGGCGCGGGCTCGGAGCGCTGTCCCACCACGAAATACGGGATCGCCGTGCCGTCTTTCGACGTCGCGAAATACTGTGTGCTGTCGATGCCGTCGGCGTCGAAGAGGGTGGGGGCGGACTTGATCTGCTGCAGTGAACCGCCGACGGTTCCGTACAGCAATCGCGATGGTGTGGTGAAACCGCTTGAGTCGTAGAACACTTCGTCACCGAGGTGATCGCTGTCAACCACCACGGTCTCATCGGACGGCGGTATGTCGGGCGCGTCGACCCGTTCCCAACTGCCGGGCGTAACGATCTCGATGTGACTCGCAACGTCGCGGCGCGTGACGAGGATGAGTTTGTCTTTGGTCCAGTTGACGCCGGACAGGCAGCTGTGGTCGTCGGGTTCGAACACCACCGTGAGATCGCGTGCGCCGGCGAGGAAGTCGTTGAAGTTGGTGGCGAGCAGGCTGCCGGCCGGGTACGTCGCATCGCCCACTTGCCAGTCAGTTCGTAGCGAGATCAGCAGCCAGTCGCGATGCGTCGACGTGGTCGCGTCCGTCGGGACGTCGATGTGGATCAGTTCGCCGTCACGGACCTCGTACCGGATTCGGTTGTAGAAGTCGGTGTAGCGGCCCAGCCGGGTGTGTTCGTATCCGGGTGTCCGGTCGACGCTGGCGATGACACGGACGTCCGTCGGCTCAGCGGTGAACACCGTCTCGGCGTTCTCCAGCGGTTCACCGCGACGCCAGCGCTTCGCGATGCGCGGATATCCGGATTCGGTCATCGACCCTTCGCCGAAATCGGTGCACACCAGCAAGGTGTTCTCGTCTTCCCAGGACACCGATGACTTGGCCTCGGGAAGTTCGAAGCCGTCCGCGACGAATTGCTTGGTTCGCATGTCGAACTCGCGCACGACGACGGCATCGGAACCGCCCCGGGACAAGCTGATCATCGCCAGCGAGTAGTCCGGCTCGATGACGTCGGGGCCCGCCCACACCCAGTTCTCGTCCTCCTCGCGGGCCAGCCGGTCCACGTCGAGGACGATCTCCCACTCCGGGGTGTCCGTGCGGTAGCGCTCCAGCGTCGTACGTCGCCACAAACCACGCGGGTTGGCCTCGTCGCGCCAGAAGTTGTACAACAGGCCGCCGCGCATCCCGACGTACGGGATGCGGGCGTCGGTGTCGAGGATCTCCAACAGTTCGGTGCGCATGGCATCGAATCGCTCGCCACCCAGTTCCGACCCGCTGGCGTCGTTGTGTTCGCGCACCCAGTCCAGGGCATCGTCGCCGGTGATGTCTTCGAGCCACAGGTACGGATCGTCTACCACCACCTCATTGTGGCGGTCCGCGTAATGTGAGCTGCGTAACACTGCTTACGAGGAGTCGATGATGACTGTCTTTTCCCGCCCGGGCGCTGCTGACGCCCTGATGACTTTCGAATCCCGCTACGCCAACTTCATCGGGGGTGAATGGGTTGCCCCGGTGGGCGGCGAGTACTTCGAGAATCCCACCCCGGTGACCGGTGAGGTGTTCTGCGAGATCCCGCGCTCCACCGAGGCCGACATCGAGAAGGCGCTCGACGCTGCGCACGCTGCCGCCCCGGCGTGGGGCAAAACGGCGCCCGCGGAGCGGGCGGTGATCCTGAACAAGATCGCCGATCGGATCGAGGAGAACCTGGAGTCGATTGCGCTGGCCGAGTCGTGGGACAACGGCAAGCCGATCCGCGAGACGCTCAATGCCGACATCCCGTTGGCGGTCGACCACTTCCGCTACTTCGCCGGCGCCATCCGGGCGCAGGAGGGCTCGCTGTCCCAGGTCGACGAGGACACCGTCGCGTATCACTTCCATGAGCCGCTCGGGGTGGTCGGTCAGATCATCCCGTGGAACTTCCCGATCCTGATGGCCACCTGGAAGCTGGCCCCCGCGCTGGCGGCAGGCAATGCGGTGGTGCTCAAGCCCGCCGAGCAGACCCCTGCGTCGATCCTGTACCTGTTCTCACTGATCGGGGATCTGTTGCCGGCCGGTGTGGTCAACATCGTCAACGGGTTCGGTGTGGAGGCGGGCAAGCCTCTGGCCTCGAGCAACCGCATCGCCAAGATCGCGTTCACCGGTGAGACCACTACCGGCCGGCTGATCATGCAGTACGCCAGCCAGAACCTGATCCCGGTCACTCTCGAACTCGGCGGCAAGAGCCCCAACATCTTCTTCAACGATGTGATGGCCGCCGGTGACGACTTCCAGGACAAGGCGCTGGAAGGCTTCACGATGTTCGCCCTCAACCAGGGGGAGGTGTGCACGTGCCCGTCGCGGTCGCTGATCCAGGCCGACATCTACGACGAGTTCCTGGAGTTGGCGGCGATCCGCACCAAGGCGGTGCGCCAGGGTGATCCGCTCGATACCGAGACGATGATCGGATCGCAGGCCTCCAATGACCAGTTCGAGAAGATCCTGTCTTACATCGAGATCGGCAAGAGCGAGGGAGCCCGCGTCGTCACCGGTGGTGAGCGTGCCGACCTCGGCGGTGACCTGTCGGGCGGGTATTACGTGCAGCCGACGATCTTCACCGGCAACAACAAGATGCGGGTCTTCCAGGAGGAGATCTTCGGCCCGGTGGTGGCGGTGACGTCGTTCACCGATTACGAGGATGCGATCTCGATCGCGAATGACACCCTCTACGGGCTGGGCGCCGGGGTCTGGTCCCGTGACGGCAACACCGCGTACCGGGCCGGGCGCGACATCAAGGCAGGCCGGGTCTGGACCAACTGCTACCACGCCTACCCCGCGCACGCGGCGTTCGGTGGTTACAAGCAGTCCGGTATCGGCCGGGAGAATCACAAGATGATGCTCGACCATTACCAGCAGACCAAGAACCTGCTGGTGTCCTACAGCAACAAAGCCCAGGGGTTTTTCTGATGAGCGCTCGCGCGAAGAAACGAGGATTCTGATGCCGAGCCGTGCCCTGATCACCGCCGCCGCCGCCGACCTGCTCTCGAGCCTGCAGAACAGGCACGGGGCGTTGATGTTCCATCAATCCGGTGGCTGCTGTGACGGGTCCTCGCCGATGTGTTACCCGGACGGGGACTTCATCGTGGGGGACCGGGACGTTCTGCTGGGCGTACTCGATGTAGGCGACGACGGGGTGCCGGTGTGGATCTCCGGCCCGCAGTTCGAGGCGTGGAAGCACACCCAGCTGGTGATCGATGTGGTGCCCGGCCGTGGTGGTGGGTTCAGCCTGGAGGCCCCCGAGGGCATGCGCTTTCTGTCGCGTGGCCGGGCTTTCAGTGACGCCGAGAACGAGGAGTTGACCACCCAGCCGCCCATCACCGGCGCGCAGTACACCGACGGTGCCCGACCCGTGCACGAGGAAACCCGCATCGTGGCGGCCGCCGAAGACGCCTGCCCGGTACCGGGGCGGTAGCGGACCGACGGCAACCGGCCGGGATACCGACACGGCACGCCGTGGCGGTGCGGCCCCGGCAACCAACTCGGCGTTATCGTCAAAGGGTGATTCCGCTGCCACGTCCGTGGCTGCTGACCAGCGCAATGCTCGTCGGCGCGGCGGTCGGGCTGATCGCCGGTGTCGCCTCGAGTTTGTTGGTCACGGCTACTGTCCGGCCCGACATCGTGATCGCGCTAGTCGTGGGAATTCCCGGTGCGCTCGGAATGCTGCTGATCCTATTTTCCGGCAGGCGCTGGATCACCGCGCTGGGTGCGTTCATCGTGTCGGTCGCTCCCGGCTGGTTCGGCGTGCTCGTCGCGATTCAGGTGGTGTCGGGTGGCTGACGATTCGGATACCGCGACCGCCCCGCACATCCCCGTATTCGATACCGGGGACTTCGAGGCGCCGGTACCCGAAGAACCGTCAGAACCATCAGAGCCGTCATCGGCACCGCTGCCCGTACCGGCGCACTCGATCACGGTCCCCGGTTCCTACCAGTACCTGAAACGGTGGACGTTCGTCGCCGTGGTCGCGGGCGTGTGGATTGTCGCCGCGGCAGCCGGGCTGGGCCTCTATTCCTGGTGGTACCAGGCCACGGACAAGACGTGGCCGGTGTTCGGGGTGCTCAGCTACCTCATCGTGTGCACGGTCGCCGGGCTGCTGGCCGCCATGGCGCAAGGGAAACCGAAGGTGTCGGCAATGGCCATCGCGCTGATGTCGGCGCCGTTGGCGTCCACCGCCGCGGCCGCCGCGCTGTACGGCGCCTACGTATTCGGTTGGATAGCCCGATAGGAACTTGGGCGCGCCCATTAGGGTGGGGGCGTGACCCACTTTGACGTCGTCGTTCTCGGAGCCGGTCCCGGTGGTTACGTTGCGGCCATTCGCGCCGCCCAACTGGGGCTTAACACCGCCATCATCGAACCCAAGTATTGGGGTGGGGTGTGCCTCAACGTCGGGTGTATCCCGTCGAAGGCGCTGCTGCGCAACGCCGAGATCGCCCACATGTTCACCAAGGAAGCCAAGACGTTCGGCATCAGCGGTGAAGCCACGTTCGATTACGGCGTGGCGTTCGACCGCAGCCGCAAGGTCGCCGACGGCCGTGTCGCCGGTGTGCACTTCCTGATGAAGAAGAACAAGATCACCGAGATTCACGGCTACGGGAAGTTCACCGGTCCCAACAGCATCGAGGTGAGCCTCAACGACGGCGGCACCGAGTCCGTCGAATTCGACAACGCCATCATCGCTACCGGGAGCAGCACCCGATTGGTTCCCGGCACCTCGCTGAGCGACAACGTGGTCACCTACGAGACCCAGATCCTGTCCCGAGAGCTACCCTCCTCGATCATCATCGCCGGGGCGGGTGCCATCGGCATGGAGTTCGCCTACGTGCTGAAGAACTACGGCGTCGACGTCACCATCGTCGAATTCCTGCCGCGGGCGCTGCCCAACGAGGACGTCGAGGTCTCCAAGGAGATCGAGAAGCAGTACAAGAAGCTCGGCGTGAAGATCCTCACCGGCACCAAGGTCGAAGCGATTGCCGACGACGGATCCGTGGTGAAGGTCACCGTCAGCAAGGACGGCAAAACCGAGGAGCTCAAGGCCGACAAGGTGTTGCAGGCCATCGGTTTCGCCCCGAATGTCGAAGGCTTCGGCCTGGAGGCAGCAGGTGTCGCGCTCACCGACCGCAAAGCCATCGGTATCGACGAGTACATGCGCACCAACGTGCCCCACATCTACGCCATCGGCGACGTCACCGCGCTGCTGCAGCTGGCCCACGTGGCAGAGGCCCAAGGTGTGGTGGCAGCCGAAACCATCGGCGGTGCAGAGACACTCGCGCTCGGCGACTACCGGATGATGCCGCGTGCGACGTTCTGCCAGCCGCAGGTTGCCAGCTTCGGGCTCACCGAGGAGCAGGCCAGAGAAGAAGCGGCACGACGCGAGTCTGACATTAAAGTCGCCAAGTTCCCGTTCACCGCCAACGGCAAGGCCCACGGCCTGGCCGACCCGACCGGATTCGTCAAGCTGATCGCCGACACCAAATACGGCGAACTGCTCGGCGGCCACCTCATCGGGCCCGATGTCTCCGAACTGCTGCCCGAGTTGACGCTGGCCCAGAAGTGGGACCTGACCGTCAATGAACTGGCCCGCAACGTGCACACCCACCCGACGCTGTCGGAGGCGCTGCAGGAATGCTTCCACGGCCTGGCCGGCCACATGATCAACTTTTGAGAAACGAAATCGTCGCCGGAATCGGCGGATTGGTGGTCGGCCACATTCTGTGGCTGGCCGCCATCTCATTTGCCACGGACGCGGTCAAGGTCAACGAGTGGGTGCTGGTGGTGGCCGCGGCATCGTTCGTGCTTGGCGTGGTCGGCGGTGTCCTCGGTTGGCGCCGCGCACAACAGAAGTCGTACGTGTGGGCGGCGTTCCTGTGGTGCCTGCCGGTGTCGCCAGTGCTGTTCTCGGTCGGGGTGCTCGGCGTCACCTACCTGTAACTTCTACATGTTGCGATGAACAGACGGTGGCAGTTCAGGATTTGCCTGCTGGGTCTTTCCCAGGGATTGCAGCCTGGTGGCCACCAGCGTCGACTCGGCGAGATTTGCCCGTGGCGGCAGCGTGACCGCCAGCAGACACGTTGCGGCGATGTCCTCCGGTTTCAGGCACCACTCGCGTACCTCGGGCGACGGCGGAATCGGGCGGTTGTCCAGAATCGGGGTGTCGACGATGCCGGCCCCGCGGACCAGGCCGAGCAGTCTCGATTTCGTCGCGCCGTAACCCGCACCGCTGTGGTCGGGCCAGGCGGCCGCCACGCTCGAGATGACGACAAACTTCACCCTCGTTGCCGCGTAGTTGGTCGAGGAACGCGTTCAGGCAGTAGAAGACCTCGTTGAGATTGGTGCCGACCAGCTCATGCCACGCCTGGACGGTCGCCCGCGGAGCGGTGGACCTCGACACCGTCGCGCAGAATCACCGTGCTCGGCACCGAGCTCACGAGGAAATGCTCCGTGGTGCGCGGGTGCGCGCTGATTTCGACGGCACACACCGCGATGTCGGTCGGCGCCTCGGCGGCGAAGCGCTCCAGCTCGGGCCGCATGGCGTGGCAGGGCGAGCACAATTGGGCCCAGAACTGGGCGAGAACAAGTCCACGCCGCTCCACGAGGTCGTGCGGCTCGACGCCGGCCTGTTCGACCATGTACGCCAGCTGCCGCGTGTGCTGAGCGGTGTGCCAGACCTCGCACTCGAAGCACTCGGCCAAGGTGTGCGGACCCCAGTGCAGCGGGGCTACCCGCTCCATCGGGTCGTCGTAGCAGTCGTCGTGCCACCGGATCTCCGTGCGGTGCAGCGCCTCTCGTGCGAACGCAATCAGGCTGGGCGCATCACGCATCCGGCGTGTCCGGCGAGTGTGACGAATAGTCGATGCCCTGCTCCCTGAGTCTGGCCGCCCGCTGGGGCTCCTGGTCGACAGTGATCGCGACGTAGTCCACCCCGGCCCGCTCGACGAATTCCTTCATGCGTAGGCAGCTGCTGCACCCTGGCATCCAATACGGTTCGACGGTCATCCGGCCACCAGGGAATGACCGCCGTCGACGGGCAGTGCCACTCCGGTGATGAACTGTGCGTCCTCCGACGCGAGGAAAAGTGCGGCGTGGGCTACGTCCCAACCCGTACCCATGCGACCCCCCGCAGGTTGTGCAGTACGTCGATCCGGCTCCACTGTTTGCACGCAGCCTCGACGTCACCGGTGATGGACAACTCGTCGGTGACGTCGACCGTCGCGGTCCTTGCGATGCCGTCCGCGTCAATAATGGCATTGGCCGTTTCCTCGGCCGCCTCCGGATTGCAGTCCCCGACAAATGCTTTCGCGCCGTCCTCGGTCTAGGTGAGCGCTGACCCTCCGGGAGTCTGCCCACCGCCGCCGACGACGACGACCGTTCTACCTTCAATCTGCCGTACCACGAATGTGTTTCCTCCAGACGAGTAGAGCCCCATAAGTCGTCCTCGAGAAGCCGGACCGGATTTCCCGCGCGGAACGCCGCGATGTCCTCGACCACGTCGGAGAAGAACATCTCGTAGTTCGCCGAGTGACGTAGCCGAGATGGGCACGCAGACCTTACGAACCGCGTCGGCGTCCCAGCTGACCCGGGCCAACAGGTGCTGCAAACCGTCCCGGGGCGGCCGCGCCGCGGTGCTCGGCGATGGTCCAGCAAGCCCCAATTATTAACTGCCAGTGGACTACTGGCTGGGTTCTGGCAGGGCGCAGTCGGTTGCCTCCGCGTTGACTCCCCTGTAGTTCAACGGCCCGACAATCACCGTCATGGCGATGCTCGTCACTGCCGCACAAGTGACTTCGCTGTCGGAGAAGTAATCGCGCTGATAGGCGGCAATCCCACCGCTCAGCAACCAAACGACCGCGATCGCGCTGAGAATCTTGCCGCCCTTCATCTGCCTCCATCCATTCTGCCACCTCTACTCCGGGGTGCGTCCAGCTATCTACCCCGCGGATAATCTCGGTATACGTTGCTACGGCGACGATTCGGTCACCACGTCGCGCGTAGCATCGAACGCCGAGGCAATCCAATCACACATGGTCTTGGTCAGCAGCGCGCTTGTCGATCTCGTGACGCGGCGAAACCGCCCGCCCTCCGACCCAGGCGACGCTCACGTTTCATCTGCACCTGTTCGCCGCCGGGATGCAGCGCGCGCGCCGAGTACGGCAAGCGCATGGCGATGTAGTGCTCAAACTCCTCGGGGCTGTGCATTCCTCGGTATCGAGTGTGGCCTTGCTGGGCACCGGTTTTCGCGCGCCCACGACAGCCCAAAGGCAACCGTGGCCATCGAGCGCCTCCCGTTGATACACGATTGCGAACGCCAGAGGCCGGGGGCAACGGACTGTGAGCGGCTATCGGCTCCCTATCGCAAGGAGGTCGGGGCACATGAAGAAGTCCACGAAAAGCCCCTTCACCAGCGACCACCTCGACCTACGACCGGTCCCGCGGATAGCCGAGCATGTCCTCGACGCTGGATACGCCCAACTGGCCGAAGTATTCAACAGCAAAGCACGCCGCGCAGAAACGCCGAGCGACACTTGACGTCGAACGCACAGCCGCACTGGTCGAGGCCACCAACCCGGCCTTCATCGATGAGGACCGAGACTGGGAAAACGACAGATTCCGACGACCATGATGGGGTGGTGTGGGGCCATCACGTGTTGTAACGTACGGGATTACGGGTTCGTGAGATGGCAGATCTGTTGACCGCGTTCCCATTGCACCGTCAAGCAGCCATTGTCCGAAGGCTCGTGTGCCGCCCGGCTTGGGAGAGGGGTGAAGTGCCCGGCATGGGTCGTTGCAGGTCGGCCGAGGACATCCGGGTAGTAATCGCAACTGGCGGCACGACAACATGCCCGCCGCGCTTTGCCTTTGACGAGGGTGAATTGCCTAGACCTTTCAAAAAGGCTTCGAGACAACGCCTTTACGACGTCCGCGTCAAATACTTTGGTCCCGCGTGTGTTACCTGCACTCAAACTCTGCGGAGTGCGGTGTGGTGACCTACTTGAACGCGCCGCCAGCGCTGGATCTTCAAATACGATACCCGGCGCGCCACCGGCAAAGGGCTATAGGCGATGTGCGTCAGGCGATTCCGGGGTTCGACATCTTTGCTCGATCTCAAAGGCCGACTCCGGATCCGACCGAATGGCGTCGGGCAGTTCCGGACGAGTCGACGCTCGTTGAAATTGAGAACGACTGGTGGCGCCGGCATCTGAATGCGCCGGAACGTCGCCGGAGGCGCAGAGAGGACGTCGAACCGTGCGTGCTCGTCGGATCGTAGTTATCACGGGGATCGTGGGTATCGCGTGGTGGATTGCCTCTTTGACTGGGTTCGGCAATCTCCTGTTTTGGTTGGCATGCGCGGCAGTGCTGGGCGCTGCGATAGTTGCCGCGATGCGTTTCCGGCGTCATCGGCGTTTCGCGATGTTCGGGGCGGAACTGTATTTCGCATCTTCCATCGTCCAGCAACGCGACAAGTGGGCGGACCTGATGGAGATCTTGGATCTGTGTGTCGATGCCGATCTGCGGAGAACGCGCTCTGCTCGAGCGCGGGGCGTCGTGAGTGGGGTCGCGTGGAGTGACCGGCGCTCAGTTCGATACACACCGACTGTGGTTGGAGTGAGCGAGGCGCCATATGGGCTGGCGGTGACGGTGGATGGTGCGCCTGGCCAAAGCCGCGATGGTTGGGAGCGTCACTGCGGTCAACTGAGCTCCGCGCTGCGGGTGCCAGAAGTGGCAGTGGCCGAGCCGAGCCCAGGGACATTCGAATTGCAGTTGCGGGTGCGGGACCCGCTCGGCACACCCAATGAGCTTTCATCGGTTCCGCGTTCACGCGATTGGGAATTGCCGCTCGGCGTCGACGAGCAAGGCCGCTCGATTGCGAGATCCTGCCGCAATCTGAGTGGGGTAGTCGTCGGCGGAATCCCTGGCAGTGGCGCGAGCAACTGGCTGACACTCGCACTCGCTTCGCTGGCCCAACGAGACGACATCCAATGGCTTCTGATTGACGGCAAGCAGGGCTATGACTTGGAGGTGCTGGCCTGGCGGGCCTATCGCTATATCAGTGGCGACGCTGCTGGGGAGCTCGAGACGGTCCGAGATGCCTTGCAGGACGTGCAGATGTTGATGCTCGAACGCTTGCGCAAAGCGCGCGCGCTATATGGCCACGCGGACCTTTGGTCTGCTGGACCCAGCCGGCTGCATCCCGTTGTGGTTGTCGTCATCGATGAGTGCCAATGGTATTTGGATGCCCGGTCTTTCCCCTCAAAGGAGTCGAAAGCCGTTGGCGCGGAGATTGATGCCATCGTTCGGGACTTGGTTAAGCGAGGAAGGTCCGCTGGCATCCTGGTAATTCTCAGCACCCAAAGGCCGACCGCTGACAGCATCCCGACTAGCACGCGTGACAACTGTGCGCTACGGGTGTGCTTCTCCGTTCGTACCCGCGAATCGGCAGTGGCAGTGCTGGGTGAATTCTCGACGGATTCGGCGGCGAGTCTGATTGGTGCGCCTACTGATGTCGGTGTGAGTTCGCTTGACGGCTTGGAGGTTCGGTTTAGAACTCCATTCGTCTCGGACAATGCGGTGCGCGAACACATCGGGGCCAACGCGGGTCTCTCTGCTGATCCACTGGATCTACTTTCCAGCGCCTCCATGGATCTGGCCATCAGGGCCGATTCAACCGGCGCCGACAAGCCAGATGGAACCGCAGAATTCGGACACAAGCCGGCCGGGGCCGGCGGGTGAGCCGATGGATCGTTAGGGGACACGGTGCACAGGGGCACAAGTGGCAGCGGCGCTCGCCGTAAGGAACTGCTCAAGATAGACCGGCTCGCGAGCCGTCTACCGATGCACTTGTGAAGCAACTCGCCACTGACCCGCCGGTCCGGCGCTAGATACTCAGTCCGGGAAGTCCAGTGGCACGTTGAGTGTGGAGATGGTGGCCGCAAGTCCGTCGTATTGGGCCGCGAGCAAACAAAACTCGATCAGCTGCTTTTTGCTGAGGTGTCGTGCCAGCACCGACCAGGTCTCCGGTGACACGCCCCGGGTGATGACGAATTCATCGGTGGCGGTGACCAGTACGCGTTGCCGGTCGGTGAGCCCCTCGGCGTCGGGACCCTCGAAAATTCTGGCCTGAACGTCGGCGTCGACGCCGCGGCTGCGGGCCAGGCGCCGGTGCTGCTGCAGCTCGTACTCGCAGCCACGTAGATGTCCGACGCGCAGGATCACCAACTCTGCGTCCCGCCGGGGCAATGCGCCGAGCCGGCCCAGCAGCACACCGGAATACGGCAGCCAGGCCAGGAACAGCAGCTTGTGCTGACCGAGGACGTTGAACAATGCGAAGCGGGGTGCCCGGATGGCACGCGCGCCGAGTTTGGCGATGGCCCAGTTGATCGGGCCTAATTCCCGGAATCCTCCTGGCGCGATGCGGGCCGGCTCAAGTGCGCTCACCCGATCGAGTCTGTCACAGGGGCGGCCATCAGGACTGCTTCACCAGGTACGGCGACACGGTCGACCGGTGCTCGTCGAGATCCAGTGCGCGGCCCAGTGCGGGGAAGGCCCGCTGCGGGCAGTTGTCGCGTTCGCAGACCCGGCAGCCCGACCCGATCGGTGTGGTCACGTTCCCGGACAGGTCGAGCCCCTCGGAGTACACGAGTCGGTGCGCGTGGCGTAGTTCGCAACCGAGGCCGATCGCGAACGTCTTGCCGGGCTGGCCGTACCGCGACGCGCGGCGCTCCACGGTGCGTGCCACCCACATGTAGTTGCGCCCGTCGGGCATCTGGGCGATCTGCACCAGAATCTTCCCCGGGTTGCCGAATGTCTCGTAAACGTTCCACAACGGACAGGTTCCGCCCGATGATGAGAAGTGAAAGCCAGTGGCGGACTGTCGCTTTGACATGTTTCCGGCCCGGTCGACGCGAACGAACGAGAACGGCACGCCGCGCATCGACGGCCGCTGCAGCGTGGACAGCCGGTGTCCGATGGTCTCGTAGGAGACCGCGTAGAACGCGGAGAGCCGCTCGATGTCATAGCGGAAGTTCTCTGCGACGTCGTGGAACTGTCGATAGGGCAGCACCGCGGCCGCGGCGAAGTAGTTGGCCAGGCCGAGCCGGGCCAGGGTGCGCGACTCGTCACTGGTGAACATGCCCTCGTCGACCATCTTGCCGATCAGCTCGCCGTGTTCGAGATACGCCAGCTCGGCGGCCATCTTGAACACCTGTTGTCCGCGACCCAGGTGGTTGCCCATCTCGAGGGTCTTGGTGGCCGGGTCGAAGCGGTGCAGCACGGTATCGCCCAGGTCGATACGCCGGACCACGTGCACGCCGTGCACGGTGGTGAGCCGGTTCGTCAGCTCGCCGGCCAGGTCACCTCGGTGCATCCGGATCCGCGCAGTCAGCTCCTCGGCGGCCGTATCGAGTTCGTGCAGGTAGTTCTGCCGCTGATAGAAGTAGTCGCGCACTTCTTCGTGCGGCATGGTGATGGAGCCGCTTCCGCTGCCGTCGGAGAACCGGTCTTCGGTGGCCGCGGCGAGCTGGGTGGTGGTCAACCGGTACCGGCGGTGCAGATTGACCATCGCGCGGGCCAGCTTCGGGTAGGCCGCCACCATGTCGGCGACCTCGGTGAGATCCACCTCGGCGCCGAGGTCGCGGTCCAGGGTCACCTCCCGCATCTCGGCGACCAGACGCGTGTCGTCCTGAGAGGCGAAGAAGGTGGCGTCGACGCCGAACACCTCGGTGATGCGCAGCAGGACGGCCACGGTCAACGGCCGGACGTCGTGTTCGATCTGATTGAGGTAGCTCGGTGAGATCTCGAGCATCTGGGCGAGCGTCGCCTGGCTGAAACCGCGCTCGCTGCGTAGTTGCCGGACCCTCGACCCGACAAATGTTTTTGCCACGTCAACCAGCCTAACAACGCTGCAAAGGGATGCTTCGCAGTCTTGGCAGATTCCTCCCTATGGCAGTGTCGGGCTGCCTGGCATGATCGGCCTAGGCAGAGCGACTGGGGAGGTCACGATGACGGAAACCGCGGCGAAATCGAGCACTGGTCTGAAGAAGGCCATGATGCCGGTACCCGATCCCCATCCCGATGTCTACGACACCGGCTGGCCCCTGCGCGTCGGGGACGTCGACCGCAACGGGCGGCTGCGGTTCGACGCAGGTACCCGTCATATCCAGGACATCGGCCAGGACCACCTTCGCCAACTCGGTTTCGAGGAGACCCACCCCGCCTGGATAGTGCGGCGCACGATGATCGACCTGATCGAACCCATCGAGTTTCAGGACATGCTGCGGCTGCGCCGGTGGTGTTCGGGAACCTCGAACCGGTGGTGTGAGATGCGGGTGCGCATCGACGGGCGCAAGGGCGGACTGATGGAATCCGAGGCGTTCTGGATCAACATCAACCGGGAGACGCAGGGACCGTCGCGCATCGCCGACGACTTCCTGGCGGGTCTGCGGCGGACGACGGACGTCGACCGGCTGCGGTGGAAGCCGTACCTGCGGGCGGGAAGCCGGGAGGATGCGGCGCAGATCCGGGAGTACCCCGTGCGGGTGTCCGACATCGACATGTTCGACCACATGAACAACGCCGTCTACTGGACGGTCATCGAGGACTATCTGCACAACAGTCCCGAGCTCCTCGAGCGACCACTGCGGGTGACGATCGAGCACGATGCTCCGGTCGCGCTGGGGGAGAAGTTGGAGATTCTCTCCCACGTGCACCCCGCGGGGTCGACCGACAGATTCGGCGATGACCTCGTCGACCGGGCTGTTACAACGCTCACATATGCCGTCGGCGACGAGACGAAAGCCGTCGCTTCGCTCTTCTCGCTCTGACCCATCCGGTTTAACAGTACGAGCGTACTGACCTGCGTAAATCTGTTACCCGTCAGTAGCTTCTGAAACGGTACAGCCATCATGTTTCTTCGCAAACTTTGCAAGTTGGCTCTGCTGTTTGGCGAAAATTGGCAATCGAAACGGGTGGACCTGCGCATATGGACTGTGCCATGGTCGGGTTAGCACACCAGTGAAGCTGCCGAGGTGTTAACAAACAATGAGGCAGCGACTCGCAACCCGAAGGAGCAGCCGATGTCGACCGTGGGCACCCCGAAGTCACCTGAACAGATCCAGCACGATTGGGACCACAACCCACGCTGGAAGGGCATCACCCGCACCTACACCCCGGCCGACGTCGTCGCCCTGCAGGGCCACGTGGTCGAGGAGAGCACGCTCGCCCGTCGCGGCGCCGAGGTGCTGTGGGACCAGCTGCACGACATGGACTTCGTCAACGCCCTCGGCGCACTGACCGGCAACCAGGCCGTCCAGCAGGTCCGCGCCGGCCTGAAAGCCATCTACCTGTCGGGTTGGCAGGTCGCCGGTGACGCCAACCTCTCGGGCCACACCTACCCCGACCAGAGCCTCTACCCGGCCAACTCGGTGCCGCAGGTGGTGCGCCGCATCAACAACGCGCTGCTGCGCGCGGACCAGATCGCCAAGGTCGAGGGCGACACGTCCATCGAGAACTGGCTCGCCCCGATCGTCGCGGACGGCGAGGCCGGCTTCGGTGGCGCGCTCAACGTCTACGAGCTGCAGAAGGCCATGATCGCCGCCGGTGTCGCCGGTTCGCACTGGGAGGACCAGCTGGCCTCGGAGAAGAAGTGTGGTCACCTCGGTGGCAAGGTGCTGATCCCGACCCAGCAGCACATTCGCACCCTGACCTCGGCCCGCCTGGCTGCCGACGTGGCAGACGTGCCGACGCTGGTCATCGCGCGCACCGACGCCGAGGCCGCCACCCTGATCACCTCCGATGTCGACGAGCGGGACCGTCCGTTCGTCACCGGTGAGCGCACCGCCGAGGGCTTCTACCACGTCCAGAACGGTCTGGAGCCGTGCATCGCGCGCGCCAAGGCCTACGCGCCGTACTCGGATCTGATCTGGATGGAGACCGGGACCCCGGACCTGGAGCTCGCCAAGAAGTTCGCCGAGGGCGTCAAGAGCGAATTCCCGGACCAGATGCTGTCCTACAACTGCTCGCCGTCGTTCAACTGGCGCAAGCACCTGGACGACGCGACCATCGCGAAGTTCCAGAAGGAGCTGGGCGCGATGGGCTTCAAGTTCCAGTTCATCACGCTGGCCGGCTTCCACGCCCTGAACTACTCGATGTTCGATCTGGCGCACGGCTACGCCCGCAACCAGATGAGCGCCTACGTCGAGCTGCAGGAGCGCGAGTTCGCCGCCGAGGAGCGCGGCTACACCGCCACCAAGCACCAGCGTGAGGTGGGTGCGGGCTACTTCGACCGCATCGCCACCACCGTGGACCCGACCAGCTCGACCACCGCGCTGGCCGGTTCGACCGAAGAGGGCCAGTTCCACTGATCCCCTTCTCCGGTGCTGACAGGAGTTGACACGACAGGCCCCGCCCACAAACCTTGGGCGGGGCCTGTTGCATGGATCGAAACGAAAGTGAAGACGTGAGCAATTCAATTGAGCGAGTAGGCGTCATCGGCGCCGGTCAGATGGGTGCAGGCATCGCCGAGGTGTCCGCGAGAGCCGGCGTTGACGTCCTGGTTTTCGAGACCACCGACCAGTTGGTGACGGCCGGGCGCAACCGGATCACCAAGTCGCTCGAACGCGGCGTCAGTGCAGGCAAGGTCACCGAGGGGGAGAAGGACGCCGCCCTGGCGAAGCTGAGGTTCACCACCACCCTCGCCGACCTGGCCGACCGTCAGCTGGTCATCGAGGCGGTGATCGAGGATGAGGCGGTCAAGAGCAAGATCTTCGCCGACCTGGACGCCGTGGTCACCGACCCGGACGCCGTGCTGGCGTCGAACACGTCGAGCATTCCGATCATGAAACTGGCCGCCGCCACGTCGGACCCCAGCAGGGTCCTGGGCCTGCACTTCTTCAATCCCGTGCCGGTCCTCCCGTTGGTCGAGTTGGTGACCAACCTGGTCACCAGCGATTCCGCAGCCGCGCGCACCGAGGAGTTCGCCAGTGCGGTCCTCGGTAAGCAGGTCGTCCGTTGTGCCGACCGGTCCGGCTTCGTGGTCAATGCATTGCTGATTCCGTACCTGTTGTCGGCGATTCGAATGGTCGAGGGCGGTTTCGCCACGATCGAGGACGTCGACAAGGCTGTGGTGGCCGGGCTGTCACACCCCATGGGGCCGCTGAAGCTGTCGGATCTGGTGGGTCTGGACACCCTAAAGCTGATTGCGGACAAGATGTTTGAAGAGTTCAAGGAACCGCTGTACGCCGCCCCGCCCCTGCTCCTGCGCATGGTCGAGGCCGGACAGCTCGGCAAGAAGTCCGGGCAGGGCTTCTACAAGTACTGATAGCACCCCGCGCTGGCACTCTGAGACCGGCTTAGCTACTCTAATTTCCAGGGCCTACTGGCCCGGTCTTGGAGTCTGCGCGGTTTCACGCGTCGGCCCGGTCGGGCGCCGTCAGTAGAAGAAAACGCAAAGGGTAATTTTTCGAATGTCTAACGTCGAGTCCGAACTAGCTCCGTACTACGAGGAATCGCAGTCGATCTACGACATCTCCAACGATTTTTTCGCCCTCTTCCTCGGGCCGACCATGGGTTACACCTGCGGCTACTACGAGCGCGAGGACATGAACCTGGAGGAGTCGCAGAACGCCAAGTTCGACCTGGCGCTGGGCAAGCTCGACCTCAAACCCGGCATGACGCTGCTCGACATCGGCTGTGGCTGGGGCGGCGCGCTGGAGCGGGCACTCACCGAATTCGACGTCAACGTCATCGGCATCACCCTGAGCAAGGCGCAGTCGGACTACGCCCGGGAGCGGCTGGCCAAGGTCGAGACCAATCGCAACGTGGAGATCCGGCTGCAGGGCTGGGAAGAGTTCAACGAGCCGGTCGACCGGATCGTCTCGATCGGCGCGTTCGAGGCATTCAAGGCCGAGCGCTACCCGGTGTTCTTCGAGCGTGCCTACAGCATCCTGCCCGACAACGGCGGCCGCATGCTGCTGCACACGATCCTGGCGCACACCCAGCAGTTCTTCCGTGACAACGGCATCAAGCTGACGATCAGCGACCTCAAGTTCATGAAGTTCATCGGTGATGTGATCTTCCCGGGTGGGCAGCTGCCCGCGGTGGAGGACATCGAGAAGCTCGCCGACGACTCGGGCTTCACGCTGGAGCGCACGCATCTGCTGCAGCCGCACTACGCCCGCACGCTGGACATGTGGTCGGCGAACCTGGAGGCCAAGAAGGACGAGGCCATCGCCATGCAGGGCCAGGAGATCTACGACCGGTACATGAAGTACCTCACCGGTTGCGCCGACTTCTTCCGTCGCGGCATCACCAACGTCGGCCAGTTCACCCTGGTCAAGTAGCTTTCTCTTCGGCGCAGATCAGGAGTCGGCCAACCGCTTCTTCTCTGCCTCGATGTCGAAATCGGCTGGTGGCCAGGACATGTCGAGCCCTTTCAAGGCCTCGATGAGCAGTTCGGTAATGGCCAGGCGGCTGTACCACTTCCGGTCGCACGGCACGATGTGCCACGGTGCGTAGTCGGTGGAGGTGCGGTCGAGCATCGCCTGGTAGGCCTCTTCGTATTTCGGCCAGAGCAGACGCTCGTCGACGTCGGCGGGGTTGTACTTCCAGTACTTGTCCGGGCGTTCCAACCGTTCGGACAGCCGGTCCTTCTGCTCGTCGAGCGAGACGAACATGGCCACCTTCACCAGCGTGGTGCCTGCGTCGACCAGTTCGCGTTCGAAGGCGTTGATCTCGTCGTACCGCGAGCCCCACACTTCCGGGGGCACCAGGTTGTGTACCCGCACGACCAACACGTCCTCATAGTGCGAGCGGTCGAACACCCCGATGTGCCCGGCGGGCGGCAGGGCATTGCGAATCCGCCAGAGGTAGTGGTGCGCGCGCTCTTCCTCGGTGGGTTTACCGAAGCTGGTGTATCTGACGCCCTGCGGATTCGCCGCTCCGACAACATGTTTGACGATTCCGCCTTTTCCTGCAGTGTCCATGCCCTGCAGCACCAGCAACACCGAGCGCGTATCGTCGCCGCTCCTGGAGCGCGCGTAGAGCATCTCCTGCAGTTCGGCGAGCCGGTCGTTACGGTCGGCTTGCAGCGCAGGCGCGTCGGACTTGGATCCGCGGAATCCGGGCGTGTGATCGGTCTTGATGTCGGCGACCTTGTCGCCGGGCCGGAATGCGAGATGGACGTGCGGTTCGTGGGTCCACTGGGACGGCAGGTCGTTCTGTTCAGCCATCCGCCTAGTCAAGCAGCTGTGCCGGCAGAACCGGCGACGGATGCGGTTGCGCGTTGAACTTTTCCAGCGAGCCGCCGACCTCCACGATGCCGCACAATGCGTTCCAGGACAGCATGGTGAGGTAGTCGATCAGTTCGTCCGAGCGCATCCGAGGGTTCGACATCCACGAGTGGGTGGCCAGCTGCACGCCGCCGACGGTGTGGAATGCCCACGTCTCGGCGCCGCCGGTGTCCATGCCGACCTCGGCCATCCGGCGACGCAGCATGACCGCGAGCATGCGCGCGATGATCTGCTCGGAATCGGCGACTGCCTTGCTCTTGCTCGCTGAGTTACTGGTCATCACGAACCGGTAGGGCTCGGGCTCGTTGGCCACCGTCTCGACGTAGACCTTGATGATTTCGCGGGTCAGGTCGAATCCGTCCAGATTCGAGGACAGTGCCGCGGCCATGTTGGGGATCAGCGTGGTCTGCGCGAAGCGCATCATCACCGCGGTCGTGAGGTCGTTCTTGTCGACGAAGTACCGGTACAGGACGGTCTTCGAGACGCCGATCTCCGCGGCGATCTCGTCCATGCTGACGTTGCTGCCTCGTTGCCGGATGGCTTCCAGGGTTCCGTCAACCAACTCGTTGCGACGCTCCACCTTGTGTTGGTGCCAGCGCCGTTTACGTCCATCGGTCTTCGCCGCCACCGGCGGAGTCTGCTGTGCCACTGTTGCAGTAGTCCCATTCCCTAGTTCAACTCGATAATACGGTGGTTCGCCGGTGGTGCGTCCGGTGCAGACTGGTGCGGCTGTGGATGATGGACCTGTGGCACATAGATCAGACGCCGGTTTGCGCGCGTTGCCCGCCCCACGGCAGAGCTTCGCCGAGACGTTGGCAGGCGCGGATTCGGCCGCCGATGCCGAGCGCCGCCGCGGGTTACGGCGGATGAAGGTCGTGGCGCTGGGTTTCCTGATCGGCGCCACCATCCTCTTCCTACTGTGCACCTGGGCGCAATCCCGCGGCGCCGCGCCGTGGGTGGGATATGTCCGCGCCGCTGCCGAGGCCGGGATGGTCGGCGCCCTGGCCGACTGGTTCGCGGTGACCGCACTGTTCAAGCACCCGCTGGGCATTCCGATCCCGCACACCGCGATCATCAAGCGCAAGAAGGACCAGCTGGGCGAGGGTTTGGGCACCTTTGTGCGGGAGAACTTCATGTCCCAGGAGGTGGTGGAGACCAAGTTGCGCGACGCCGAGGTCGCAGGCCGCGTCGGCAAGTGGTTGTCCGACCGTTCCCATGCCGAACGGGTCGCCGCCGAAGCGTCGACGGTGTTGCGGGTTGGGGTGGAGATGCTGCGCGACGAGGACGTGCAGCACGTGCTGGACCGCATGATCATCAAGCGCATCGCCGAGCCGCAGTGGGGACCACCGATCGGCCGGGTGTTGTCCACACTGCTGGCCGAAGGCAAGCAGGAGGCGTTGATCCAGCTGCTGTGCGATCGCGCGTTCCAATGGTCGCTCAATTCCGGTGAGGTCATCGAGCGTGTCATCGAACGGGATTCGCCTACCTGGTCGCCGCGTTGGGTGGATCATCTGGTCGGCGACCGTATCCACCGTGAGCTGATGGACTTCACCGACAAGGTGCGTCGGGACCCCGATCATGAGGTGCGGCGTTCGGCAACCCGGTTCATGTTCGAGTTCGCCGACGATCTGCAGAACGACGACGCCACGATTGCGCGGGCCGAGAACGTCAAGGAACAGATCATGGCCCGCGAAGAGGTGGCGCGGGCCGCCGAGAGCGCGTGGAGCGCCGCCAAGCGGATCATCCTGGAATCCGTCGACGACCCGTCCTCGGCGCTGCGGACCCGGATCGCGGAGTCCGTCATGCACATCGGTGAGTCGATGTGCGAGGACAACGAGCTACGCGACAAGGTCGACAATTGGATCGTGCGGGCGGCAAAACACCTGGTCGCCCAGTATGGGACCGAGATCACAGCAATCATCACCGAGACGATCGAGCGCTGGGACGCCGATGAGGCGAGCCGGCGGATCGAGCTGCATGTGGGCCGTGACCTGCAGTTCATCCGGATCAACGGCACCGTGGTGGGTTCGTTGGCAGGGCTGATCATCTATTCGATAGCTCAGCTACTGTTCTGACCTGCGCTAACTAGTGCTTGCAAAAGTTAGCACCCCGTCGTAGCGTGAAATCCGTCGTTAACGGATACCCGACGCACGAGGGGGTCACACATGGCGCAAGATGAGAATCTGGCGGCGGTTGTCTCCAGCGCTGCGCAGGACATCGGAAGCTTCATCCGGTCTCAGCGCGAGGCGGCGCAAGTATCGGTGCGGCAGTTGGCCGAAAAGGCCGGCGTCAGCAATCCCTACCTCAGTCAGATCGAACGGGGATTGCGGAAACCCTCTGCCGACGTGCTCAACCAGATCGCCAAGGCACTGCGGGTTTCTGCGGAAGTGCTCTATGTCCGCGCCGGGATTCTGGAACCCAGTGAGCCCAGCGAGGTCCGCGACGCCGTCATCAACGACGCGGCGATCACCGAGCGGCAGAAGCAGGTGCTGCTCGACATCTACACGTCGTTCCGCCAACAGAACGACGCCGCAGGTGAGGAGTCGACGACTGATGACACCGCACCGACCATCCGATAACACTCAGCAACTCTGAACACCATCCGTGGAAAGGAATTCGACCATGACTGACAAGACCCAGCCCACCATCGAGGATCTCAAGGCTCCGCTGCTCGCCGCGGTGGGTGCCGCCGATCTGGCTCTGGCCACCGTCAACGAGATCGTCGCCAGCCTGCGCGAACGCGCCGAGGACGCCCGCACCGACGCCGAGACCCGCGTCGAGGAAAGCCGCGCCCGGCTGAACCGGTTGCAGGAAGACCTGCCCGGCCAGTTCGGCGAGCTGCGCGAGAAGTTGAACTCCGACGAACTGCGCAAGGCCGCCGAAGGCTACGCCGACCAGGCCACCGCGACGTACAACAAGTTGGTCGAGCGTGGCGAGGCCGCCCTCGAGCGCTTGCGCAACCAGCCGGGCCTCGAAGAGGCCGCCACCCGGGTCGAGGGCTACACCGACCAGGCTGTCGAGCTGACCCAGGAGGCGCTGGGCACCGTGGCGACGCAGACCCGCGCCGTCGGCGAGCGCGCCGCCAAGCTGGTCGGTGTCGAGCTGCCGAAGAAGCCTGCCGAGAAGGCCACTCCGGCCCCGGCCAAGAAGGCTGCACCGGCCGCCAAGAAGGCCGCTCCCGCCAAGAAGGCCGCGCCGGCCAAGAAGGCTCCGGCCAAGAAGGTGACCCAGAAGTAAGCGGTTGGACCGGCGGGTTTGCCCCGCTCGTTCGACGATGACGATGTCGCCCGCATAGGGTGGTGAGGTGATACTTGCCAACCTTGCGGGCGTCATTGTTTTTGCCCTGGTCGTCCTCGTCTTCGTCGTCGGGGTCTACGCCTTCGTGCATGCGGCCATGCAGCGGCCCGACGCCTACACCGCCACCGGCAAGCTCACCAAGCCGGTGTGGCTGGCCATCCTCGGGGTGGCACTGTTGCTGGAGCTTCTGTTGCGTGACGCCTTCGGCGCTGCCATCGCGGCGTGCGCGACCGGCGTCTACCTTGTCGATGTCCGGCCGAAGCTGCTGGAAATCCAGGGCAAGTCGCGGTAGCCCCCATGCGTCCCCGGATCGCCGCGATCGTTGCGGCGGGCTTGGTCATGCCCGGGGCACTGGCGCTCGCCCCGGTCGCTGTGGCCGATCCCACCGCCCCGCTCGTCGACCATGTCGAGTGGGCCAAGTGGGGTGACCTGTCGAGCCTTCGCATCTACCCGACCGAGGCGGCCAGGCAACTGGCCCGTCAGCCCGGCACCGCGGTGCAGGCCTGGGCCGAGGTGCTCGCCGCCGCGCCCGATGCCGACCTGCCCGGCATGTATGAGCAGTTCGTGTGCCATTGGGACTTCGCCGAATTCGCCGAGCCCGGCAAGAGCAGCTGGAACATCGAGCCGTGGCGCCCGGAGGTGTCCCCGGATCAAATGCTGGCGACCGGCTGCAATCCGGGCGGCACCGAGGAGCCGTTCTGAGCGTCTCCGCTCAGCGGGCGCTCACAGCTCGGCGAAGCAGGGATCCTCGGTGGCCTTCGGCATCGACGCGTTCTGGGTCGAGAAGCGCGCGATCACACCGCTGTCGGTGACCTGCACGGTGTCGGCGTGAATGCCCATCGGGTAGTTCTCGGTGAGCTGGGCGGTGAACTTGTCCAGGATCGGCTGGATGGTTTCCCGCGGCCAGGACATCCCGATCGCGCTCAAGTCCACCACCTGCAGCGAGATCCCCTTGTTGACCACGGTGGGTTTGGCGGTGATGGTGCCGATCAGACCCTTGAGCTTGATGGTGCCGTCGGACGGGTTCGTGGACACGTCTGAGATCGCCGAGCCGATGAACGGAAGCTGGACGAGGTCGGCGACGGTCTGGCGGATGCCGTCGGTGGACCAGGTGATGTCGGCGGTCAGCGACCCGACCGAGCCGCCCGAGTCCGCGGTGTCCTCCAGCCGGACATCCTTGATACCGAGCACCACCTTCATGCCCTTGGCGTCACGGATCTGGTTACCGGCCGTCTCGATGTTGATGTTCGTGTAGTGCCCGGACATGTGCTGCAGCAGGAACGGCGGCAGCGGGTCGAACGACGCTGTGGCGCCGTCCTGCACCACGCACTCCACGACGCCGGCGACCACGCTGTCGGCGCGCTTGCGGGCATACAGCTCGCCACCGAGCACACCCGCGGCGACCAGGGCCAGCACGATGACCACGACCAGCACGACCGACAGCGGATCGGACAGCAGTTTCTTGACCTTCGCCATCGGCGACGAGTCCTTCTGCGGGGGCTGAGCTGCGGCAGGCGGCGGTTCCGGGTACCCGGGCGGCGGGCCTGACGGCGGCGGGCCCGCGGGTGGTGGCGGTGGTGGTGAAGGTGGTGGCGGGGCCTGGTCGGTGGGGCGGGCCCAGGGATCGGTCACCTCAGCGATTGTGCCTTACCGAACTGAGCGAGTTCTGGGCGACCGAGCTGATCGAGTGATGTGCGATTGTGCAGCACCGCGATCGTGTCGCGCGCGGAGCGGGCGGCATCGAGGTCGATGTCGTACACCAGCAGCTGCGGTTCGGCGCCCGCGGCGGCCAGCACCTCACCGGTCGGGGAGGTGACGACGCTGCCGCCCACCCCGGTCGGGCCGGCCTTGGCGATCTCGTCGCCCGGATAGGCCTGGTCCACCGCGGCGATGTAGCCCGTGGTGTCCAGCGCCCTGGCGCGGGCCAGCAGCGTCCACTGCTCAAGCTTGCCCGGCCCGGACCCCCAGGAGGCATGCACGGTGATCAGTTGCGCACCGCGGCTCGCCAACTCGACGAACAGTTCGGGGAACCGGATGTCGTAGCAGGTGGTCAACCCCACCGTGACACCGTCGACGGTTATCGTCGTCGGTTCCGAACCCGGTGCGACAGTGCGTGATTCAGCGAATCCAAACGCGTCGTACAGGTAGATCTTGTGGTAGTGCGCGTCCACTCCCGGCCCGGCTGCCACCAACGTGTTGCTGACCCGTCCGTCGTCGGCGGGGACGAACATGCCGGCGACGACCACGATCCCGGCCCGCGCCGCGATGGTGCGTACCCCGGTGGCCCACGGTCCGTCGAGCGGTTCGGCGATGGCGCTCAGCCCAACGCCGAACCGACACATCGTGGCTTCGGGAAAGAGCACCAGCTGCGCGCCGGCCGCGGCGGCGCGTTCGGTGAATTCGTCGACCAGCTCGAGATTGGCGGCAGGGTCGGTGCCGGACGTGATCTGTGCCAGGGCGATCCGCATACCAAGAGCTTATGTTTTTCCTCGCGTTTTTCGCGCGAGCAGACAGTCCGGTACCCGTGAGCAGGGGTTTTCCGGTACCTAAGTGTCTTCTCGCCGGAGAAAGGTGGGCGCAACGGTCTGCCAATCCACGGTCAGCACCCCGTCGCGCATCCGGCGCCGTGGCGGCTCGACGGGATAGCCGTCGTCGCGGAGCAGTTCGAGCATGGCCCGCCACCGGATCCGCGGCCCGAAAACCCCGTGTCCGGCCACGCTGGCCCAGGCCCGGTCGGCGGCCGACAGCAGGGTATGGATCGGCTGTCCGGCCACATTGTGGTGGATGAGCACCTTGGGCAGCCGTTCGGCCACATCTGACGGCCGCTCGATCGCGAACGGATCGCAGGCCACGGTGAAGCTGACGGGCCCGGACGCGTCGAGCAGTACCCAGCAGCAGCGTCGGCCGAGCTCGTCGCAGGTGCCATCGACGATCAGCCCACCCGGCGCCAACCGGGCCTGCATCGTGGCCCACGCGTCGGGCACCGCCTCGACCGGATACTGCCGCAGCACGTTGAACGCCCGCACCAGCACCGGCTGCAGTCCGGCCAACTCGAACCCGCCGAGTGCGAATTCGACGTCTCCGCCGTCTGCCAGCGCGCGGGCCGTGGCCACCCGGTCGGGGTGGATCTCCAGCCCCACGACGCGGGCATCGGCGCGCACGACCTGCAGCCGTGCGGCCAGCTCCAGTGTGGTGACCGGCAACGCGCCGTATCCCAGATCGACCACCAGCGGATCGGTGGCCGCGCGCAGTGCTGTCCGCACCCGCGTCGAATGCACCAGCCAGCGGTCGCTGCGGCGCAACCGGTTGTAGCCGGTGGTGCCGCGGGTGACTGCTCCGACGGGTCTACTGATGGTGGGCGACCCGGTCAGCGGTGCCGTCCAGGTGCTGACTCATGGATATGGAATCTACCGCCGCGATCAGGCGTGTTCGGCGATCCACGCCGTGGTGAAGCGCTGTTCGGCGATCAGCAGATCGACCAGTTGGGTGCCGATGAAGTTCTCGATCTTTCCGCCGACCAGTGGCACATTGACCTCAACGGTGGTGGTGACCGCCAACCGGCATCCGCGATCAGACGGTGCCAGCACCGCGGTCCCCGTGAGCCCCACAGGGGCGCCGAGGATGGTGCCTGCGATGTCGCCCGTGGACTGTCCCTCACGGATCGGCTGCCACCGTTCCTCACGCCGGATGACCAGGTCACCGCGGTGGAATTGCGATACCAAACCGGGTAGCCGGTCGGACCGCAGCACCTGGGTCGTCACGACATCGATGTTGCCGTCGCCTGCCGCCTCCATCGTCTCCAAAGTGGCGTCATCGGCACCGGAATCGGCCAGCCGGGCCTGCCAGTACCGTTCGTCGCCGAATGCGCGGTGGACCTGTTCGACGCTGCCTTCGTATTCGGTGGCCATGTCGAATGATCGCGCCATAGCTGGTCAGGCTACCGTTACCGCCCGTGGTCAGTTCGCAAGTTGGAGGCGTCGACATCGCTGAAGCGGTCCCGCTGGCCCCGCTGACCACGCTGCGCGTCGGACCGGTGGCCGAGCGGCTGCTCACCTGCACCAGCACCGAGCAACTCGTCGGCGTGCTGCGTGCCCTGGCGGTTGACGACGACCCGGTCCTGGTGCTGGCCGGCGGATCGAATGTGGTGCTCGCCGACGACATCCGCGGGCTGACCGTGGTGCGGGTGGCCAATACCGAGATCACCGTCGACGACCACATCGTGCGCGCCGAAGCCGGCGCGGTGTTCGACGACGTGGTTGTGACGGCGCTGGCCCATGGGCTCGGCGGCTTGGAATGTCTGTCGGGGATACCGGGTTCGGTCGGTGCCACCCCGGTGCAGAACGTGGGCGCCTACGGAGCCGAGGTGGCCGACACCATCCGGCGCGTTCGGCTGTTGGACCGGCGCACCGGCGAAGACCGCTGGGTCGCACCGGAAGAGCTGAAGTTCGGATATCGCACCAGCATTCTCAGACACTCGGACGCGGCCGTCGTGCTGGAGGTCGAGTTCGCATTGGATGCGGGCGGGCGCAGCGCACCGCTGCGCTACGGCGAACTGGCCACCGCACTGGGCGCCGAGCCCCGCGACCGCGTCGACCCGCTGCGGGTTCGCGACGCGGTCCTGCGGTTGCGGGCAGGCAAGGGGATGGTGCTCGACGCGGCTGACCACGACACCTGGAGCGTCGGGTCGTTCTTCACCAACCCGGTGGTGGCCCACGCTGAATTCGAGCGGATACAGCAAAGCGTCGCAGGGCCGGTGCCCAACTATCCGGCTCCCGACGGGGTGAAACTCGCTGCGGGCTGGCTGGTTGAGCACGCGGGCTTCGGTAAGGGATTTCCCGGGCAGGACGCCCCGGCCCGGTTGTCCACCAAGCACGCGCTGGCCCTCACCAACCGCGGAAACGCGACGAGCGCGGACGTGATTTCGCTGGCCAGGGCCGTTCAGGAGGGTGTGCGTGCGGCGTTCGGGATAGAACTCACACCCGAACCGATTCTGATTGGCTGCTCTCTGTCGGTACCCTAGGTCCACGTGAGCCCAGCCGGTGATATGGAGGCCGCGTCGCCGTTGATCAACCGGCGGCGCGCGTTGAGCGCGCTTGCTGTCGGTGTGGGCGCCGGCGTGCTGGCCGCGTGCTCGCGCAGTACGTCTGGTGAGTCTTCGACCGAGGATGACACCCCGGCGAACCCGACGCTGAAATTTCAGCCCGAATCCGACACCTCGGATGTGAATCCCATCGATCCGGTGGGCGTACAGGTCAGCGACGGCTGGTTCCAGCGGATCAGCCTGACCAATTCCGACGGCAAGGTCGTCTCCGGGAAACTCAACCGTGAGCGCACCGCGTTCAGCACCACCGAACCGCTCGGCTACGACGTGACCTACAGCTGGGCCGGCTCCGTGGTGGGCCAGGACGGCAAGGCCATGCCGGTGGAGGGCAAGTTCACCACGATCGCCCCGCAGACGAAGGTCAGCGGCCAGTTCCAGCTCGCGGACGGTCAGGTCGTCGGCGTCGCGGCACCCATCATCCTTCAGTTCGACGCGTCGATCAGCGACAAGGCCACCGTGGAGAAGGCGCTGAAGGTGATCACCGAGCCGCCCGTCGAGGGCAGTTGGGCCTGGCTGCCCGACGAGGTCGGGGGTTCCCGGGTGCACTGGCGGTCCCGCGAGTACATGCCTGCGGGCACGAAGATCAGCGTCAAGGCGCCCCTCTACGGGGTGGCATTCGGCGACGACGCCTACGGCGCGGCCGACTCCACGCTCGATTTCGAGATCGGCCGACGCCAGGTGGTCAAGGCCGAAGCGTCCTCGCACCAGATCGAGGTGATCACCGATGCGGGCGTGATCATGACGTTGCCGTGCAGTTACGGCGAGGGCGACCTGCCCCGCAACGTCACCCGCAGCGGCATTCACGTCGTCAGCGAGAAGTACGAGGACTTCTACATGTCCAACCCCGCGGCCGGCTACAACAACGTGCACGAACGGTGGGCGGTGCGGATCTCCAACAACGGCGAGTTCATCCACGCCAACCCGTCCAGTGCCGGAGCCCAGGGCAACACCAACGTCACCAACGGCTGCATCAACCTGTCGACCTCGGATGCCGAGCAGTACTTCAACACCGCGATCTACGGCGACCCGGTCGAGGTGACCGGGACGAATATCGAGCTGTCCTACGCCGACGGGGACATCTGGGACTGGGCCGTGAGCTGGGATGAATGGTTGTCCATGTCGGCGGTCAGCTCGAAAGAACCGCCGCCGGAGATTCCCGCCAGCGCACCCGCAACGCCCAGTGATGCGCCGACCCTGTCGGGCACGCCGACCACCACCACCCCGGCGCCCAGCCCGGCGCCCGGCGGCTAGCTAGCCGGTCGGTTTCCGGTTGAACCGCCCGTTCGGTGCCTGATCGCGCGGCCTGATCACGATCTGGTCGAGGTTGACGTGGGAAGGCCGGGAGGCCACGAATCCGATCACCTCGGCGACGTCGTCGGCGACCAGCGGTGTGATGCCGCGGTACACGTTCTCCGCGCGCTCCTGATCACCGTCGAAGCGCACCAGAGAGAACTCCGTCTCGACTGCGCCGGGGGCAATTTCAGTGAGCCGCACCGGTTTTCCCAATAGTTCGCCGCGCATGGTGCGGTGCAGCGCACCCTGCGCGTGCTTGGCTGCGCTGTAGCCGGCGCCACCGTCGTAGGTCTCGAACGCTGCGATGGACGTGACGGTCACGATCAGCCCGTCGCCGGAGGCTTCCAGCGCGGGCAGCAGGGCACGCGTGACCCGCAGCGTGCCGAGCACGTTGGTTTCCCACATCCAGCGCCAATGGTCCAGGTCGGCGTCGGCCACCGGTTCCAGTCCCTTGGCCCCGCCGGCGTTGTTGACCAGCACGTTGACCCGGCCCAGGCGGGCGGCCAGCGCGTCGACCGCATCCTGGTCAGTGACGTCCGCCACAATCGCCGTCCCGCCGATCTCCTCGGCCAGGGCCTCGATACGGTCCGCGCGGCGTGCCACGCATGTCACGTGAAACCCAAGTGAGGCAAGGGTTTTCGCGGTTGCGGCGCCAATGCCGGCGCTGGCTCCGGTGACGACCGCCACCGGGTGTTCGGGCTGAGATGTCGTCATATGCCCAACTTTAGTTCGCGTGCTAAATTCGTTCTGTGTCCAGGAATTCCCAGTCCCGCTTCGTGCGGTGTGCGTGTTGTTGTCGTCGCACATCACGCCGCGCCTGAGGCGATCCGGACACTTCCCGCTGTCCTGCTGAATCGACAGGTGTGGCCCCGAGCCCACCAGCCGATCCCCAGTAAGGACCCTTCACGTGACCACTGTCACCGCAGCACCCATTCGCCGTCCCGCCCGGGGAGCCACTTCGGCCAAGCGGACACTGGCGCCCGCCGGTGCGCGTTACCCGCAATCGCGGCTCCTGCACATCGTCGCTCCGTCGCTGAAGGTCGCTGACGGCGCGGCGGCCTCGGTGTTCAGCGCCGTACGCATGCGTGGCCCGATCGCCCGTGACGCCGTCGCCCAGCGCACCCAGCTCAGTATCGCCACGGTGAACCGTCAGGTCACCGCGCTGCTGGAAGCCGGGATCCTGCGTGAACGCGCCGATCTCGCGGTATCCGGGGCGATCGGTCGCCCCCGCGTCCCGGTCGAGGTCAACCACGAACCGTTCCTCACCCTCGGCGTGCACATCGGCGCGCGCACCACCAGCATCGTGGCTACCGACCTGTTCGGCCGCACCCTCGACGTGGTCGAGACGCCGACCCCCGGGGGCCCACAGGCCGACGCGCTGGCCTCGTTGGCCGCCAGCGCCCGCCGCTACCTGAGCCGCTGGCACCGCCGCCGCGCATTGTGGGTCGGGGTCGCCGCGGGCGGCGTGGTCGACAGCGCCACCGGATATCTCGACCACGCCCGGCTGGGCTGGCACGACGCGCCGGTCGGTCCGGTGCTGGCCGAGGCGCTCGGCCTGCCGGTGTCGCTGGCCTCGCATGTGGACGCAATGGCCGGCGCCGAACTACTGCTTGGCGGTCGACGCTCGGCACCCGAGCCCCCGGCCGCCCACGCCAGGACCAGCCTCTATGTCTACGCGCGCGAAACCGTCGGCTACGCATTGTCCATCGACGGTCGGGTGCATTCCCCGGCCAGCGGACCGGGCACCATCGCAGCCCTGCCCGCGCAATCCGAACTGCTCGGCGGCACAGGTCAACTGGAATCGACGGTGAGCGACGAGGCGGTGCTCACCGCGGCCAGGAAACTGCAGATCGTCCCCGCCGAAGGCCCGGCCTCGACGCTGCCCGCGGTGCTGCGGGCCGCCCGGCGCGGCAACGAACAGGCCGTCGCACTGCTGGGCGACCGCGCCAGGGTGCTCGGTGAGGCCGTGGCGCTGCTGCGTGATCTGCTCAATCCCGACGATCTGGTGGTCGGCGGCCAGGCCTTCACCGAATACCCCGAAGGCATGCCGTTGGTGGAGGCCGCATTCGCGCAGCGGTCCGTGCTGGCACCCCGCGACATCCGGGTGACCGCGTTCGGCAACCGCGTGCAGGAGGCCGGTGCGGGCATCGTGTCCCTCGGCGGGCTCTACGCCGATCCGATCGGCGCCATGCGGCGCGCTCAGACCCGCCGGATAGCGGCGGTGTAGACATGACGGTGTGCGTCTAGCAACAGAGACCCCGCGCCGCGTCGCGGTGCTGTCCGTGCACACTTCGCCGCTGGCGCAGCCCGGCACCGGTGATGCCGGCGGAATGAACGTCTACGTCCTGCAGACAGCGTTGCAGCTGGCACGCCGCGGCGTCGAGGTCGAGGTCTTCACCAGGGCCACCTCCTCAGCCGATGCGCCGGTGGTGCCGGTGGCCCCGGGAGTGCTGGTGCGCAACGTCGTCGCCGGGCCGTTCGAGGGCCTGGACAAGTACGATCTGCCCACCCAGCTGTGCGCGTTCACCGCGGGCGTGTTGCGGGCCGAGGCGACCCACGAACCCGGTTACTACGACGTGGTCCATTCGCACTACTGGCTCTCCGGTCAGGTGGGCTGGCTCGCCAGAGACCGTTGGGCGGTGCCGCTGGTGCACACTGCGCACACGCTGGCCGCGGTCAAGAACGCTGCGCTGGCCGAGGGCGACTCTCCTGAGCCGCCGCTGCGCGCGGTGGGCGAACAGCAGGTGGTCGACGAGGCCGACCGGCTGATCGTGAACACCGAACACGAAGCCCGACAACTGGTTTCCGCGCATCATGCCGATGCGGATCGCATCGACGTGGTGCATCCCGGGGTGGACCTTGAGGTGTTCACGCCGGGGTCCAGGCAGGCGGCCCGTGCTGCTCTGGGACTTGCCGTCGACGAGCCCGTGGTGGCGTTCGTCGGCCGCATCCAGCCGCTCAAGGCGCCTGACATCCTGTTGCGTGCGGCAGCCAAGTTGTCCGGCGTGCGGGTCCTGGTGGCCGGCGGCCCGTCAGGCTCCGGTCTGGCCGCGCCGGACACCCTGGTGCGGTTGGCCGACGAACTCGGCATCGCCGACCGGGTGACGTTCCTGCCGCCACAATCGCGTGAACAACTGGTCAACGTATACCGTGCCGCCGATCTGGTTGGGGTGCCGAGCTATTCGGAATCCTTCGGTCTGGTTGCCGTCGAGGCGCAGGCCTGCGGCACCCCGGTGGTGGCGGCTGCCGTCGGCGGTTTGCCGGTGGCGGTGCGCGACGGGGTCAGTGGTGCGCTGGTCGACGGCCACGACGCCGGTGACTGGGCCGCCGCGATCGATACGGTGCTGCAACGGGACCCGCAAGAGCTGAGCCGCGCCGCGATCGCCCACGCTGCGGGCTTTTCCTGGGAACACACCGTTGATGCGCTGCTCGGCAGCTACTCGCATGCGATGACCGACTACCGTGCCCGCCAGCAGCGCCGTGATCCGTCCCTGCGCCGGTCCGGGCGTCGCTTCTCGATCCGCCGAGGGGTACGAACGTGAGCCCTGAGCCGGACCCGCACGCAATCCGCAAGATCATCGAAGACACCCTCGACGAACACGAGCTGGTCTACCACCACCACGACGGCGCGCACGGTGGGTTGCCCGGCATCATCGTCGAAGTGCCCGGCGAGCGACGCCTGGTGACCAACACCATCCTGAGCATCGGGGAGCACTCGGTGCGGGTGGAGGCCTTCGTCTGTCGCAAACCCGACGAGAACTTCGAGGGCGTCTACCGGTTCCTGCTCAAACGCAACCGCCGCCTGTACGGGGTGGCATACACCCTCGACAATGTCGGCGACATCTACCTCGTCGGGCGCATGACCCTGGGCGCGGTCACCCCCGACGAGCTCGATCGGATCCTCGGCCAGGTGCTCGAAGCCGTCGACTCCGACTTCAACACCTTGCTCGAGCTGGGTTTTCGCTCGTCGATCCAGAAAGAGTGGGAGTGGCGGGTGTCGCGCGGTGAGTCGCTGAAGAACCTGAAGGCGTTTGAACATTTGATCGACGAGCAGTAGTTCGCGGCGTCGTGAGAGGATCGCAATCACCCGCACGCGAGGAGGAAACCCAACCATGCCGCACGCGAGGAGGAAAACCAACCAATGCCGACGCTGATCCTGCTCCGCCACGGCGAAAGCCTGTGGAACGAAAAGAACCTGTTCACGGGATGGGTCGACGTCGACCTCACCGACAAGGGCCGGGCCGAAGCCGTCCGCAGCGGCAAGCTGCTGGCCGAGCAGGGTGTGCTGCCCGATGTGCTGTACACCTCGCTGCTGCGTCGCGCCATCACCACCGCCAATCTGGCGCTCGACGCCGCCGACCGGTTGTGGATCCCGGTGCACCGCGACTGGCGGCTCAACGAACGGCACTACGGCGCGTTGCAGGGTCTGGACAAGGCCGCGACGAAAGAGAAGTACGGCGAGGAACAGTTCATGGCGTGGCGGCGCAGCTATGACACGCCGCCGCCGCCGATCGAGAAGGGCAGCGAGTTCAGCCAGGACGCGGACCCGCGGTATGCCGATATCGGCGGTGGTCCACTCACCGAATGCCTGGCCGATGTGGTGACCCGGTTCGTGCCCTACTACGAGCAGACCATCGTCGGTGACCTCAAGGCCGGCAAGACGGTGCTGATCGCGGCGCACGGTAATTCGCTGCGCGCGCTGGTCAAGTACCTCGACGGGATGTCCGACGAGGCCGTGGTGGGCCTGAACATCCCCACCGGGATCCCGCTGCGCTACGACCTGGACGAGAATCTCAAGCCCACGGTGACCGGCGGGACCTACCTCGATCCCGAGGCGGCAGCCGCCGGTGCGGCCGCCGTGGCCGCGCAGGGCGCGAAGTAGTCACGATCCGCACCGGCGACGCAATGGCGCGGCTCCACCCGGCAAACGCCGGGTTAACTGCGGTGAACAGCGGCCAAACTCCTGTGATTTCGTTTGTGACATGTCCCGTAATCGCCGCTCCCTGCTGGGATGACGTTCACCGGATGCGTACGATTTTCGCGTGAGTGTGGTGTCGGCGCTATTGCTGACGGCGGTCGTGGCGCTACTCGCTTTGATCGCCGGGGTGGTCATCGGCGCCGAACTGATACCGCGGATCACGGCCCGCCGTGAGCGCCGCGCGATCGACGAGGCCGGCATCACGGTGTCACAGATGCTGCAGTTCATCGTGTCGCTCTCGCCCGTGGGCATCGCGGTCGTCGACACCTTCAACGACGTCGTCTACTCCAACGACCGGGCCATCGAGCTCGGCCTGGTGCGGGACCGGTTGCTCGATGACCGTGCCTGGCGGGCCGCCGAACAGGTATTCGCCACCGGACAGGACGCCGAGGTCGACCTCTCGCCCCGGAAGATGGCCAATCCGGGACGTTCCGGTATCTCGGTGCGTGGCAAGGTGCGCCTCCTCACCGACGACGACCGTCGCTTCGCGGTGGCCTATGCCGACGACCAGTCCGAGCATGCCCGGATGGAAGCGACGCGCCGCGATTTCGTGGCCAATGTCAGTCACGAACTCAAGACGCCCGTTGGCGCGATGGGCGTGCTGGCCGAGGCCCTGCTGGCCTCGGCCGACGATCCCGACACCGTGCGCCGGTTCGCCGACAAGATGGTCGCCGAATCACACCGGTTGGCCGATATGGTCGGCGAGCTGATCGAGCTGTCCCGCCTGCAGGGCGGTGAGCGCTTACCCGATCTGGATGCGGTGGACGTGGATACCGTAGTGGCCGAGGCGTTGTCGCGGCACAAGGTGGCCGCCGACAACGCCGACACCGCGATCACCACCGACGCGCCGACCGGCTATCGCGTGCTCGGTGACGAGTCACTGCTGGTGACCGCCATCGCCAACCTGCTCTCAAATGCAATTGCTTACTCTCCCAACGGTTCCGGTGTGTCCATCAGTCGTCGCAGACGGGGCGACAAGGTGGAGATCGCGGTGACCGACCGTGGGATCGGCATCGACAAGGCCGACCAGGAGCGGGTTTTCGAGAGATTCTTCCGCGTCGACAAAGCCCGGTCGCGAGCCACCGGCGGCACCGGGCTGGGCTTGGCCATCGTCAAGCATGTGGCCGCCAACCACAACGGATCCATCCGGCTGTGGAGTCAGCCGGGGACGGGGTCGACGTTCACGTTGTCGATCCCGGTGTACCCCCATCCCGACGACCCCCAAAACGAGCAAGTCGAACGAGAGGATTAGCGAGAACGATGACCAGCGTGTTGATCGTTGAAGACGAGGAGTCGTTGGCCGATCCACTGGCATTCCTGCTCCGCAAGGAAGGCTTTGAGGCCACCGTGGTGGGCGACGGACCGTCGGCCCTGGCAGAGTTCGAGCGCTCTGGCGCCGACATCGTGCTGTTGGATCTCATGTTGCCGGGAATGAGCGGCACCGACGTGTGCAAGCAACTGCGATCCCGGTCCAGTGTGCCGGTGATCATGGTGACCGCCCGCGACAGCGAGATCGACAAAGTGGTCGGGCTGGAACTCGGCGCCGACGACTATGTCACCAAGCCGTACTCGGCGCGTGAGCTGATCGCACGGATCCGGGCGGTGCTGCGCCGTGGCGCGGACACCGATGACGCCAGTCTCGGCGACGGTGTGCTGGAGGCCGGCCCGGTCCGGATGGACGTCGAGCGCCATGTGGTCAGCGTGAACGGGGATCCGGTCACGTTGCCGCTCAAGGAGTTCGACCTGCTCGAGTACCTGATGCGTAACAGTGGCCGAGTGCTCACCCGCGGGCAGCTCATCGATCGGGTCTGGGGTGCGGACTACGTCGGCGACACCAAAACCCTCGATGTCCACGTCAAGCGGCTGCGGTCCAAGATCGAGGCCGACCCGGCCAATCCCGTGCATCTGGTGACCGTGCGGGGGCTGGGCTACAAACTCGAAGGCTGAGTTCTCCCCGGACACCTTTCTCTCGGGCCACTTTCTCCCGGCGAGCAGACAGTTCGGTACCTGAAAATGGCCTCGGCAGGGTACGCAACTGTCTGCTCGCGCGGGAAAAATCAGTTACAGCAACCTAGTGACAGTTAGCTGATTCTGTTAAGGTCCTCTCAGGTTTGCATGGCCGCCAGAGATGTGGGCGAGTCGTGGAGCATGGATCTCGGCTGAGAGCGAAGGTCTGCGTGTGCTGTGCCGGTTATGTGGGTCCGACCGTCTCCTGAGTGTGCTCGACCTCGGCGCGACCCCGCCGTGCGAGAAGCTTCTCGCACCACGCGAGCTGGACATTCAGGAGTCGACGTACCCGCTGCATCTGCGGTTGTGTGAGAACTGCCTGTTGCTACAGATTCCGGCACTGATAACGCCCGAGGACACCTTCACCGAATACGCGTATTTCTCCTCCTACTCCGACTCGTGGGTCGACCACGCCCGCCAGTTCGTCGCTCACGCCGTCGATCGTCTGCAACTCGGCGCAGAATCATTCGCGGTTGAGGTAGCCAGTAACGACGGCTACCTGCTGCAACACATGGTTGCCTCCGGAGTGCCCTGCCTGGGTATCGAACCGTCAGTGAACGTGGGCGCGGCTGCGCGCGCCCGTGGCGTGCCGACATTGACGACGTTTCTCGACGAGGCGACAGCAACGAGGATCCGGGCCGAGCACGGCCCGGCGGATCTGGTCATAGCCAACAATGTCTATGCGCACATCCCGGACCTCCTCGGATTCACCCGCTCGCTGCGTGCCCTACTGGCTGATGACGGCTGGCTGTCTGTCGAGGTGCACCATGCAGGCAACCTGGTGGAATTCGCGCAGTTCGACACCATTTACCACGAGCATTTCCAGTACTACACAGTGGCGTCGGCGGCAAGGGCGCTGGCTACCGCGGGCCTGACGGTCGTCGACGCCGAGGCCATCCCGACCCATGGCGGATCCATCCGGTTGTGGGCGCGTCCCGATGCGGCGGCCGGCCCGCCGTCCGCACGCCTGTCGGAGCTGCTGGCCGCCGAGGAACAAGCCAACCTGCACGACGTCAGTGGTTACGTCGGTCTGCAAGCCCGGGTGGATCAACTGCGTCAGGACCTGCTGCGTCTCTTGCTGGATTACCGCGCGGCCGGTATGCGAGTGGTCGGCTACGGCGCTCCCGGTAAGGGCAACACACTGCTCAATTACTGCGGTATCCGGTCGGACCTGCTCGAGTACACCGTGGACCGCAACCCGTACAAGCACGGAAAGTTCACCCCCGGCGCGCGGATTCCGATCCACCCGGTGGAACGCCTGGACAAGGATCGTCCCGACGTCATCGTGGTGCTGCCGTGGAATCTCGAGAACGAGATCACCGAGCAGTTGGCCTATACCGGCGAATGGGGGGCCCAACTGGTCTACCCGCTGCCGAGCCTGCATGTCGTTGCGGCGAAAGGGAAGTCTTCATGAAGGTCGTGCTGTTCTGCGGTGGTTACGGAATGCGCATGCGCAACGGTGCAGACGACACGATCCCCAAGCCGATGCAGATGATCGGAAACCGGCCACTGATCTGGCACGTGATGCGCTATTACGCCCATTTTGGGCACAAAGACTTCATCCTGTGTCTCGGCTACGGCGCCACCCACATCAAGAACTACTTCCTGACCTATCAGGAATCGGTGTCCAACGACTTCGTCATCCGCGACGGCACCGTTGAACTGCTGCACTCCGACATCAGCGAGTGGTCGATCACGTTCGTCGACACCGGTGCGGATTCGCCGATCGGCGAGCGCTTGCGGCGGGTCAGCGGATTTCTGGCCGAAGAGGAGTACTTCCTGGCCAACTACGCCGACGTGCTGACCGATGCCCCGATGAATCGGATCATCAACGAGGTGAAGGCCTCCGGTGCGGCGGCCTCCATGCTCGTCGTCCCTCCGCAGTCGTCGTTTCATTGCGTCGAACTCACTGAATCCGGTGTGGTGGACGGGATCACGCCGGTGTCCCAACTCCCCATCTGGGAGAACGGTGGGTTCTTCGTCCTCTCCCGAGAGGTGCTGGATCTGCTGACCGAGAACTGCGACCTGGTCGAAGATGTGTGCGGAAAGCTCGCAGCCGACGGTCGTCTGTACGGATACAAACACCTCGGGTTCTGGAAACCGGCCGACACATTCAAGGAACGCGCCGACCTCGATGCCGCGTACCTACGGGGTGACGCGCCATGGATGCTGTGGGAGAACCGCGCGTCGTGATCGGGCTCGATACGGGCAGGATCGGCGAGATCGCCGTGCTTGCAGCGCATTGCGACGACATTGCGATCGGGATGGGCGGAACCCTGTTGACGCTCGCGCGTGCACACCCTGGCCTTCGCGTCCATGGGTTGGTGCTCTCCGGAGGAGGCGGAGTGCGCGATGCCGAGGAGCGCGCCGCGTTATCGGCCTTCTGTCCCGGGGCGGCGGTGAACCTCACGATTCTCGACATCCCGGACGGCAGGGCACCCGCCCATTGGGCGCGAATCAAGGATGAACTCAACGCGTTCCGGAAGACCTGTGAGCCCGACGTGGTGTTCAGCACCCAACGTGGCGATGCCCATCAGGATCACCGCATGCTGGCCGAACTGGTACCCACAGAGTTCCGCAACCATCTCACGCTCGGCTACGAGATCCTCAAGTGGGAGACGGACACCCCGACGCCGACGTTGTTCCATCCATTGGATGCGACCCTCGCGCAGGAGAAGGTGGCGCTGTTGCACGAACACTATCCGTCGCAGGTGGGTCGTGACTGGTTCGACGAGGCGGCGTTCCTCGGGCTGCTGAGATTACGCGGTGTGCAGTGCCGTAGTACCCACGCCGAAGCGTTCGTCATCGAAAAGGCGATAATCAGTTTCTCGGAAAGGGTTGGTGCATGAAGGTTCTGGTCACCGGGCACCTCGGCTATCTCGGCACTGTGATGGTGCCGGTTCTGCAGTCGGCGGGACACCGGGTCGTCGGATTGGACACCGGATACTTCGCCGACTGTGTGTTGGGTCCTGCACCGGCCGACGTGTCACAGCTCGCGGTGGACCTGCGTGCGGTGACGGCGGACCAGCTGGCCGGATTCGACGCTGTCGTGCATCTGGCGGCAATGTCCAACGACCCACTCGGGGCGTTGGATCCGGAGACCACCTTCGACATCAACCATCGCGCGTCCGTGCGCCTGGCCCGGCTCGCCAAGGACGCAGGGGTGCGCCGCTTTCTGTATGCCTCCACCTGTTCGGTGTACGGCGCCGCCGGTGACGGATTGGTCGACGAGGATGCACCGTTGCGGCCTCTGACCCCGTACGCGATCAGCAAAGTCCGGGTGGAAGACGACGTGGCAGCGATGGCCGACGCCGATTTTGTTCCGGTATTCCTGCGCAACGCAACAGCTTTCGGGTTCTCTGCACGGCCACGCGCGGATATCGTGCTCAACAACCTGGTAGGCCACGCGGTGCTGACCGGCGTCGTCCGGGTGTTGTCCGACGGCACGCCGTGGCGACCGTTGGTGCACGCCGCAGACATCGCCGACGCCTTTTCGGCTTGTTTGACAGCGTCGGCCGAGGTGGTTACCTGCCGCGCCTACAACGTCGGGTCGGAAGCCAACAATGTCACGGTCGCAGACATCGCCGAAGAAGCGATGCGGGCGGTCCCGGGTTCCACGCTGGCCATTACGGGGGAGACCGGTGCCGATCCACGGTCCTATCAGGTCGACTTCGGCAGGGCCCGAACGGAACTGGGTTTTGAGGCGAAACGCACAGTGGCAGAAGGGGCGGCCGAACTCTATCGCGCGTACACCGCGTACGGACTGACCGCCGAAGATTTCGAACGCCGATTCACCCGGCTGGCCAGGTTACGTCAGCTGCTCGATGACGGAGCCGTGGACGGACAACTGCGGCGGGTCAGCGCAATTGTGTGACCAACTGCTGCCAACTGCCCGCCGCGGCATCACGTTGCGACATGACGGTCATCGGCAGCGGCCAGTGGATCGCCAGGTCGGGATCGTCGTGCGCGACGGCAACATCCTCAGTCGGGTCGTGTCCACGATCGATCCGGTAACACACATCCGCGGTCCGGGTCAGCGCCTGGAATCCGTGCAGCAGTCCCGGCGGCACGAACAGATGACGGAAGTCGTTGTCGTCGAGAAGGAACGACTCATGCTGGCCGAACGTGGGGGAGTCCGGCCGGGCATCCACCAGCACGTCGTGGACGGCGCCGTTGGCGCAACGCACCAGTTTGGCCTCACCCCGCCCACGTCGGCCGTGCATACCGCGGATCACGCCACACACAGAGCGCGACTGAGAATCCTGCACGAAAGATGCGGCGGCCCCTGGCACGCCCAGCCAGTCGTCGAAGACCGCGGCATCGAAGGTGCGGGTGAACAAACCGCGGTCGTCGAAGTGCGGGGTCGGAACCAGTACGGCGACGCCGGCGAGCCGGGCCTGCTCGATGTGCACATGGACATGCTGCCATGAACACCTGCCGTGGTTGTGGTGGTCGGCACCTGCAGCGGGTACTGGATCTGGGAGCGGTACCGGCAGCCGATCATTTTCCGTCGGCAGCCGAGCCGGTGTCCGCCGAAGAAACCTCACACGCACTGGCGATGGACCTGTGTGGCGATTGTGGGCTCGCGCAACTGGCCGCCGACGATACGGTCACCGCCGAGCCGCGTGGGATCGAACCGCAGGCGCTCAAGGACCAGGCGGCCGACGCGGTGACGCGGGTGGCCGCTGCCGGGTGGTTGACCGGAACGACGGTGCGTGAATTCGGCAGTCCGCACGGCGGCAGCTGGCTGGGGCTGCTGGCGGAACGCGGTTTTGCGCCACTGCGCACGTCGACCGGAGCTGCAGACGTGGTACTGGACTGTTTCGGCATCATGCATGAACCTGACCAACGTGCCGCGTTCTCCGAGCGAGCCGCCGCCACCGCAGCAGACGGCGTGCTGCTCTTGCAGTACCACTCACTGGCGGCGATCGTGGCGCAGGGCCAGTGGAATGCGTTGCGACACGGGCATTTCTCCTACTATTCGCGACGGGCGCTGGAACGTCTGCTGGCCCACGCCGGGATGTCGATCGCAGCCACCTGGCAGTTCGACCTCTACGGCGGTACGGAATTGATTGCCGCGGTGCACAGCTCGCGGCGGCGGTGGATGAGGACCGGCGTCGTTGACGCCGCGCACTGCGTCGATGACGAGCTGGTACACGGGATCCTGCAGCGCGCTGCCGACCAGCAAGTGGTCGCACTGCGTTCGTGGCTGCTGGACAGACAGGAGGCCGGTGTGCGGGTATACGGTTACGGTGCCGCTTCACGGGCGGTGTCCCTGTTTGCGATGGCAGGGCTGGACAGCACGTTGATCGGCGCGGTGGCCGACGCGTCGCCGGCCAAACAGGGCCGACGCATGCCAGGTACCGACATCCCGATCATCTCGCCCGACGCGTTAGTGGACGCGACACCTGGCCTGGTCGTGCTCACCGTGCCGGATATGTTGCCAGAGGTGAGTTCTCGGCTTCCGAAGCTCGCAGGGCGGTGGGTCAGCATCGATCGGTTACCCATCAATTCTTGACGCCGGTGCGAAAGGGGATCGGAGTGAGCATGGTGCCGTCGCCGCACGTGCAGCGCAGTCTCGGTGCGTCGCCCACGCTGTCTACCGTGACGCGGCAGGGCAGAGCACTGACGTTGCGAACGCCGCGGTTCTCCGATGCCGAGGACTGGCGGCGGGTTCGGCTGGCAAACCAAGAGCTGATCGAACCGTTCTGGGACCACTCCACGCTCAGTTGGTCCGAACGACACACCAGGAGGGTGTGGCTCCGCGAGTGCGTGTCGGCCCGGCGGCGGATGCGGCGCGGTGCCGGCCTGCACACGGTGATAGACGTCGATCGTCAACTGGCCGGCCAGTGCGATGTATGGATCGACCGCTATCACGGGAGAAGCGAACTGGGACTGTGGGTTGCCGCCGGACACTCGAACGCCGGCGTCGGGAGTGCCGCCGTCCGGCTTGTGGTCGGACACCTGTTCGACGCGATGAGTATCGAACGGGTTGCCGCGCCCATCGCCTGCGGCAATGACGCGACGATCCGCATCGCGCGGCGGCTCGGCTTTGTCCGGGAAGGCGTGATGCGTAGTTACATGACGGTGGGAAGCCGGCGTCGCGACCATGAGTTGTGGAGTCTGACCCGCAACGACTGGCTCGGTGCGTCGGCTACCCGGGACCTCCGATAGTCACTCGACGGTGAACGTCAGGATCGGGTACCCACCGTCGACGTCCCGCCCGAACTGTGCGAGGTTCATGGGCGGAAAGTCCACTGTGGTCGATGCATTGGACTTGTGTTCGCGCCAGAGCACGCGGGCCAGCACCGTATACCGACCCGGCGGCAGCCCGTCATCGATGGTGATCGCGTCGGTCGTCGATTTCGCAATCGGTGTGTCGGTGGCGTTGTCGAAGTATTGATCGGCAACCAGATTGCGTAGGTTGACGCCGGCGGGCACGGTCCGCACCAACGCCCGGTCCTTCGATGACACGATGTGGTATTCGGGTTGCCATCGTTCATAGGTGGGCGCCGAGCCGAAGTTGGTCCAGTCGAACCTCAGAGAGAAACTGGTCGAGGCCTGCACCGGTTGAGTCGCGTCCGCGGCGGTGACGGCGTATCGGTAGCCGCTGAATTTGTTGGCCTTGGACCATATCTCGAACTGATCGGTGGGCATCGGGGTGTCGGTGAGCTGGCCGGGAAACCCGGTGCTCGCAGTCATCGACACATGGTCGTTGACCACATCACGCAGGCCGGTCAGGTAGTAGCCCACGGTGGCAGCCGGCGGGGGGTCGGGAATCCACTCTGTCACGATCGGCGCGATGCGGAATCGGTTGGCGACCACGTTGACCATCGGGTCGTGATTTTCCACGTACCAGGAGTATTGGTTCTCCGCCCAGGTGGGGATCGGGCGAAAGGCGCCGAGACCGTCAGCGCGAATGCCGACGGGCTTGGCGCGGTTCAGCAGCAACGGGCTGTCGCGGAACAACTGCCTGGTGATCTCCGGATTGCCGGTGGCGGCGATCAGTTGGGTGCTCGGGAAGGCGGACAGATTGGCGTTGACCAGGAAGGTGATCGAGTCCTTGGTGATGTACTGGTCCCGATACTGACTGAAGTAGCCCAACTCGGCTCGGCTGCGTTCGGGGGCAGGCCCGGGAATCCCGAGGGTGTCGCGCATGAACGCCACATGGTTCTCGCTGAAGTCGCCGTAACCCGACATCTCCACGATCGCGAGGCGTTCGTTGCGATCGTATCGTCTGCCGAGTGCGGCCAGGAGGTCCGCGAAGTACGACAGGTACGCCTTGTTGTTCCATTCAGGGATGACGTATCTGACCTTGTCGTGTTCATATGTGCGGGTGGCTCCGGACACCGTGGGTAGCCAGTCCGGTACTGCGATGTCGATACCGTTGGGATAGCGGGTCTCACAGCAGGAATTGAACGCGGTAACCCGGAAGCCGACACGACGCCCGTTTTTCGCCGCGGCCGCCAGCGCTCGGTCCAGCACGCCGAAGTCGTACTTCTGGTCGTCGCGGGCATTGGGCGGCAGCTTGCGGGGGTCACGCGGTTGGAGTGTGCGCCAGTCGATCCGGAGGCTGATATCGGTGGTGCCCGGCCACGGCGGGTGACGATGATCGGCCGGGTTACTTTGAGGGAACAGCGGAGTCCCCAGGTTCTCGTATTGACCCCGCATCGGATTGACCAGGTCGGCTTCGGAGAAGGCGATGATCCCCGTACGGGCCGGCTCATCGGCGGCCCGTCCCGGGAAACCGCAGCCCGGCAGCGTGAGCACACCGACCAGCATCGTGATGGCCAGCACCGCGGAGCCCGGCACACGGCGAATCCGCTCAGTGCTCACGACTCCTCCCGAGCCGCCACACCACGACCGACAACGCGATCAGGATCCAGGTAACTGTCCACATCTGTGCGAAGCCGCTGACATCGAGGATGGTACTGATGACGGCCAGCGCGGCGAGCGATCCACTGACCGCCCCGGCAAATTCGGCGAGTATGGGATCGGTTGACGCCGAGGCCCGCAGCGCCAGGAGCAGCGCGACGATGATCAAAGTGATGAAGCTGATCAGCCCGAATGCTCCGGTCTCCATCAACCTGGACAGATATTGATTGTCCAGCACCGGCTGGTTGTACGCGGGATACATGCCCGCGCCCTGACCGAGCCAGAAATGGTCGCGGTAATGGGTCATGACGTAGGCGGCACCGAAGCTACGTGACGAAATCGACGAGTCGTTCGACACGTTCGCGAACGATTGCAGGATCGCCGCGACGACATTCAACTGCATCAGCAGCCCGACACCGACGGCCAGCGTCCCCATCACCAGAATGACGGCGAAACGTCGAATTGACCACCGCCAGGCCATGACCAGTACGGCTGCCGCCAACCCTATGATCGCCGATCGTGACACAGTCACCATCGCGCCGCACATCACGAGGCCGGTGCAGGCCAGCCACGGCCACGTCCGTTCGCCCCGTGCTCGCGCATGAGCGATGACGGCCAGCCCGAGCGGGATCAGGACCGTCAACACACCGGCGAGCTCGAGCGGATGGCCGGCGCTGCCCTGCGGACGGTCGATACCTTCCCTGGCCAGGTTGGTCACGAGGACGAAGTCACTGGACTTCAGGCCCGGCAGAATGAAATACGGCGCGAGATCAACCCCGGCGAACAGTCGCACTATCGCGAACGTGGCAGACAGCGTGCCGCCGAGGAGCAGGCCTTTCAGGATCAGCGCGATACGGGCAGTGGTGGTGACCATCGCGATTATTGCGACAACCATTGCGGTGAGGGCGATGTCAGCGAAAATGTAGCGATCGCCGAACATGATTCCGCCGGTGGTCGTGCCTCGGTTCATCGCCGCGCCGTAGGAGAGCAACGACGCGGTCAGATAACCGAGTAAGGCGACCGTCAGCCAGCGATTGACAGTCCCCGACCGCGTCTGATGCGTGCTTGTCAACGCCCACAGTCCTGCGCCGATGTACAGCAGGAACTGTCCCAGGCTGAGCCCGAAAGTCAAGGGCACCGTGAAGGTTTGACGCATGCCGAGCAGAAAGAACCCACCGGCCGCGAGGATGGGTGGTCCGAGCGGCCGGCTGAGTAGTCCTCGCCAGAGGGGGACGGGCGGCGCGCTCTCCTCAGCGGCGAGCATCGCTGCGCGGTTTTCCGTTCAGATTGATGTCGGCGATGGTTTCGATGTACGGGTAGCGGGTTGCCCGGGCTTCGTCTGTTGCAGCGTGTTTCACCACCCGGTGTCGGCCCGGGCCCCGAATCGATTCCCTCACGGCGTCGAGTATCAGCAGCAGCGCCATGCCGCCGAGGACAGCGCCCAGCCCGTAGGCGGCCGCTGCTCTGACGCCACCGGTCGGCAGTTGCACCGCTTCGGCGGGTTCGACCGTCGGGATGAGGAGTGCGTTGTTGGCCTCGGGTACCGCCGAGTCGCGTTGGATCTTGTTGAGGCAACCGCGGGCGTACTCGACCAGTGCGGCCGCCGCTCGTCTGGCCGCATCCGGATCGGGACCGTCGGCGACGATCACCAGCTGAGAGGTCAGCTGGGCGTAGAGCGTGGCATCGCCGAAGGTGGAATTGACGGTGAAGTTGCCACTACCGCCGGCATCCATTGCGGCCTTACGGCCACCATCGCTTTGCAGAGCTGTTGTCACGACAGCAGCAAGCTGAGCCATGTTGTTGTTGAGGTTGACCAACGGGTTGAGGCCTGCATCCACCGATCCGCTACCTGGCGGGATCACCACGGCGACCGCGGTGGACTGGTACGTCGACGAGGCCGAGCTCCATCCGAAAAATATGGCAATTGCAGCAAGAATTGCTAGAAAGGCCAGTGCGATCGGTCGGCGAAAGAGCGATCGCAGGAATTGGGCGACGTTCACAGCGTGTACCCCTGCAAGTATGGATGTGCGCCAGCGGGCGCCGCTATATGCGGTGATAGTAACGGTCGTATCCGGTTTGGCAAAGCGTACGGCGATGGTTTTCAGTGGCGGCCCGGGCCGGCGGGTGCGCGGAAACGTATCGTCGATCTAATTTGCGAACGACACATTCAGCGATCTGGCGGCAGATTGAAGGGGAGACCGCTTATCGCCATCGTCGTGGTCGGCTGCAGAAGTTGACCGTCATGCGCGGGAACCAGCTCTGCACCGGCGTGAAGCAGTACTGAAATCGTCAGCTCTGGTTTACGATCTGGTCTGCGCTGTCGCAGCGGGTTTGCCATAGTGTGCGAATGGCGCGCGATTGCGCCTCGGCATGAAAGGCGGAGCACGTTGCTGATGCTGTCTGGCAATCCGCCCGAGCGAATGCGGATCGGTGACATTCTGGTGGCCCGCCACACAGTCGACGAGGTGGTGGCCCTCGTTTCGCAACGGTTGTCCGGGCCCGCCACGGCGCCATTGGCAGTGGGTTCGGTGAACCTCGACCATCTGCATCACTTCCGCGCGGGTCCGGCGGGGATCGAGGGCGCACCGGAATGGATGTGGCTGGCCGACGGGGCTCCGGTGGCGTGGCGCGGGTCTCGCCTCGATGGCAGACCATGGCCCCGGGTGACGGGAGCCGACCTGTTGGAACCGCTCCTCGAGGGCTGTGCTGCCCACGGCATACGCGTCGGGTTCTTCGGCGGGCTCCCGGTCACGCACCGGCGGTTGGCGGCGGTATTGGCGGCGCGGTATCCCACGTCCGAGCCGGCCCGGTTCTGGTCACCCACGCGTGAAGAGATCGAATGCCCCAATGCTTCGGCGCGGCTGGCCGCGGAGATCGCCGCGGCCCGGGTACACCTGCTCGTGGTGGGATTGGGCAAGCCACGCCAGGAGTGGTGGATCGACCGGCACGGGATGGACACCGGCGCTGGCGTGTTGCTCGCTTTCGGTGCGGCAGCTGATTTTCTGGCTGGGGTTGTGAAGCGCGCACCGGATTTCTATCAGCGGCAGGGCCTGGAGTGGTTGTACCGACTCCGACAGGAACCGCGGCGGCTGGCGCGCCGGTACCTCGTCCAGGGGCCGCCTGCCTTCCTGCAGTTGCGGCACGCCACTCTGGAGAGCGGGGGCGTCAGGCCGAGAACAACAGCGCCGCCAGGTCGGCAGCCATGACCGCGGACGTGAACCGGTCTCGGACCCGGCTCGCACCGGCCGCGCCCATTTCCGCGCATTGGTCCGGATCATCGAGCAACTGGGCGACAGCTGCCGCGAACGCATCGACGTCGCCCGGTGGGACGAGCAGGCCGGTGACACCGTGTTCGACATAGTCACTCACGCCGGGGTTGTCGGTCATCACCACCGGTCGCCCGCTGGACATGGCTTCCAGGGCCACGGTGAGCCCGGAGCCGCTGATGGTCGGTTTGAGGGCGATCGCCACCACGCTGGATCGGCGGTACAGCTCGCGCATCTTTCCGTCCAACCGGCCCCGGTACAGCGTGCCGACATCATCGGGCAGGTCTACCGGCAATCCGGTGGCGAGTTCCAGGCGGACGTCAGGACGCTTGGCGTGCAGTTGCGACACCGCGGCAACAAGCAACCCGTGGTCGCGGTAGCGATCCTCTCCGGCGCTGGCGACGAACCGCGTCGGATCTTCGTGTGCCCAGGGTTGGACGCGGTAGAAGTCGGTGTCGATTCCGACCGGCACGAAGTTCAGCCGCGACTGCGGCACGCCCCATTCCCGGTGCAGCGTGGGCAGCGCCGCGCCGCATTGGGCGAAAACGGCTCCGGCGCGGGCCAATGCACGGCCGGCCAGCGCGGCGTGGACCCGAGGCGCGGAGGCACGTTGGGTGAGCCAGCCGACGCCGAGCACAACGGGGCCCTGTCCCCGGGCAGGCAGCAGTGCCGCAGGCACGCCGGTGCGTTCGTCGTAGGCCAGCACCGCGTCGGACTCACCGCGCCTGCGCCATTCGGCGAGTCCTTCGACAAGCTCGAGCCCGGAAGTTCGGTACCGCACCGAGGCCGCGACACGTTCGGCGGCGCGACCCAACGAGGTCTCAGCGAAATCGACCTCGATGCCGTGGTCGCCCAGCCTGTGGAGCCCGTACGGTGACGCGTCCGGAACCTCGCCGCGACGGTACCGATCGGCCCAAGCGGATACGGAAAGACCGTGTGGCAAAGGAATGTACGCGCGCATCGGTCCCCGGTATGAGCTTTGCTGGTCCTCCGGAGGATAACAGTGCGGGCGGCGGGAGTTCGGCACAACCGGAACGGGCGTCCAACCGGGCCATGGCCCATGCATTCAGCCAGCAGCTGATCTTCCGCGCGCTGGGCATGCTGGCATCAGTGCTCACGGTCGCGTTCACGACACGCCATCTGGGGCCGACGATGTACGGCCACCTGACCACCGCGGTGATGTTCGTGGGGCTGTGGACCAGCCTCACCGAACTCGGAGTCGGCGCAGTGCTCGTGCGCCGCGTGATGTCGGGAAAGGGCGACCTGGAACGGCTGGTTCGAGTCAACGCGGGCATGTCGGTCATGTATTGCGTGCCGTTGTTCGGCATTGCCGCGACCTCGGGTGCGCTGCTGTACCGAGGCCAGCGGGACGTCGTGGTGATGGTGCTCATCGTCTCGTGCAGCCTGATCCTGACCACCATCACAAGCTGCTTCGAGCCTATCTTCCTGGCGAAGGTCCGGTTCACCGCGGTGGCCTGGTCGGATCTGGTCAGTCGGATTGCTTCCCTCGCTGCGACGATGGTGTTGATCGCCGTCGGCGCGAACGTGGTGTGGTTTGCGGTCGTGCAACTGGTTCCGCCGGTGGTGGTACTGCTGATCCAGGGCGTGGCGGCGACGAGGATCTCCAACTGGCGACCGGTGTTCTCCCTCTCCGAGAGTTGGGCCCTGTTGCGGGAAAGCCTGCCACAGACCGGAGTGCTGATCATCGCGGTGCTGTACTGGCGTGCCGACGGCGTGATTCTGAGTCTGCGGAGCACACCGGATCAGGTCGGTGTGTACGGGTTGGCCTACACGCTGGCGTTCACGGTGTCGGTGGTATCGGTGTTCTTCCAGAGTTCGACGCTGTCGGCGGCGACACATGCGTTCGCCCGCGACCGCAATGAGTTCGCCCACTTCGTCACCCGCACGGTGGAGTCGATGTTGTTCGTGGGAGCGCCGATCGCTGTGGTCGGAGTGGTGCTGGCACACCCCATGGTGGTGCTGCTCGGCTCGTCGGAGTTCGTTGCCGACGGAGGCCCGACACTGGCGTTGTTGTGTATTGCGGTCGCTCTGACATTCCTCAACGCCGCAATCAGTCAGGCCCTGTTCGCGGCACACGACCAGGTGTTTCTGTTCCGGTTGAATCTGGTCAATCTCGTCGGCAACGTTGTGCTCAACTTCGTGCTCGCGCCCCGATACGGAGCGGTCGGGGCAGGCGCTGCACTGATCGTGGCAGAACTGATCGGACTCGTCGTGGTGACGTGGCGACTGGGCCGTGTCGCCCCCTACCGGACGCCGTGGTTGTTCGCGCTGCGGCTGGTGATTCCGTTGGCGGTCGCTGCAGGATTGGCGATCTGGGCGCGTCACCTCCCCGTACTCGTGGCGCTGCCGCTGGCCGCCACGGCATATCTGGGTGTCAACCTGATCGCCGGGCCGATGACGCTACGGGTGATCAAGGGGGCGCTCGGAAGTCAGGAGAAGCAGATGGGGCAGGAGGGATGAACCGTGAACTCGACCGGGCGTACCTGCCTGATCGTTTCCGAATTCCGTGCGGCCCGTCGGGTCCGGCGGCAGATCGTAAGGTCGCGATTCTGATTGTCGCGTACCGTAACCCGGCGATGCTGGCGGAATGCCTCGCGGCCGTGGCCAAGCATCTACCGGACCTGCCCGTCCTGGTCTGGGACAACTCCGGTCCGGACTTTCCCGGGATGCAATGGGTCGCGGCCGAATATCCGAACACACGGTGGTTCCTCGGCTCGGCGAACATCGGATTCGCGGCGGCCGTCAACGCATTGGCCGAAGAGGTGCGCGACCACAACATGCTGCTGCTCAACCCCGACGCCATGCTGCAGGGCTCGCTCACCGCGACATTCGCGGCATTGTCTGCACCGGGTGTTGCCGCCGCCGCTCCGCTGGTCGCAGATGATGCGGCCGATCCGGCACGGCATCGCGGTTGGGATGTCGCACACCGGGACCACAGTGTGGTGCGCGCGCTGGTGTCGCGGGCCGGTTACGCCGACCGGCTGCGCGGCAGCCGATTGTCCGAGTTCTACGACGAGCAGCCGACTTCGGTCAGTGGCTACCTGACCGGGGCCTGTCTCGCGGTCAGCAGGGACGCATGGGAGGCCGTCGGCTGCTTCGACGAAGAGTTCTTTCTGTACGGGGAAGAGGTCGATTGGCAGCGGCGCGCACGGTCGGCAGGATGGTCGGTGCAGCTGGTCGACGAACCGGGAGTCGTGCACACCGGGCACGGCACAGTCGCCGGGGATCCGTTGGCCGGTCAGCGCTCACGGGACTTGTTGCGGGCCAACGTCGCTCTGAATCTGGAGTTGGACAAGGGCAGGTTCCCCGCCGATGTGTTCCTGGCGGCCTCGTCGGTACTGGACCGGGTGCAACGTTCGGCCCGTCGGCAACGCGCTGTGCGCCGGCGGCCCGCCGGATCGCGCCCGTCGGTCGTGATCACCACGAACCGGTTGGTCTTCGGCGGAGCCGAGCGCCAACATGTGTTGCTCGCCAAGGAACTCGACCGTCGCGGATACGAGGTGGTGATCGCGTGCGTGCAACGTTTCGGACCGCTGGTTGGCGAGATCGCGCCGTCGGTGCGGGTGGTACGCCAGCCCTGGTGGGCGCCGGCGGTCGACCTCGGGAAGGGGCGTTCGGTCGTCATCAGCGGTGATACGAACACCGAAACCGGCTTCGCCACGCTGTGGCGGGCGGCAGGCAGGGCCCGCCGCTGGCTGGTCGCCGCCCATATTCCGCCGGACCCGCACGGTCGCACCTACTCTCGACCGTTGGCGGGTGCCATGCGCCGGGCCGACGGGTTCATCGCACTGTCCCCGCGACATTGGGCCGAGGCGACCGCGCATCAAAAGCTGGGTGCCCGTGCCTTCTTTGCGCCCAACGGCGTGGCGAGTACCGAGGAGGCAGCGGCCGCGCCACGCCGCGCTCCGGTGGGCGACGTTCCTCATCTGGTGATGCTCAGCCGTATTGCCGAGCACAAGAACCCCCATCTGCTCGTCGAGGCTCTCGACGGGTTGCGTGACCTGCCGTGGCGGCTTTCGATCTACGGTGACGGGCCGGACCGGGCCGCGTTGCAGGCATTGACTCCGTCCGACCTCGCAGACCGGGTGACGTGGCACGGCTGGTCGAATCCCGGTCCCGCTCTCGATGATTGCGACCTGTTGTGCGTTCCGAGTCGGTCGGAGGCATTCCCGTTGGTGATCCTCGAGGCGATGGCGCGCCGTATCCCCGTCGCAGCTTCGGCCGTCTGCTCGGTAACCGACATGTTGGACCTGGGTGCGGCCGGGTTCCTGATCGAGGACATATCGGTGTCGGGTTGGCGCGGCGCGCTTGGAAACGTGCTGTGTCGGACGGAGGACTGGCCCGCGGCAGGTGAGCGAGGGTTCCAACGTATGGCGGCGCATTACACCGTCGAGGCGATGGCTGATTCCTACGAAGCCGCGATCGCGGCGGTGTTCGAATGAGCGCACTGCGGGTGCTCTGGCTGTCGCCATGGCTGCGGCCGCTGGCGCGCGTGTATGCCGACGCATTGCAGGGCATGGGCGCGGAGGTACTGCTGGTGACCTCCGATCAGCACCCGTCGTCTGACGGCGCCAGACCCTATGAGCTGGTGCTCGATCCGCGGCCCAAGTCGGCCCGGACCTGGCCCGCGACGGCACGTGCCGTGGCCAGGGTGCGTGCCTTCGCCCCGGACGTCGTGGTCAGTGAACTGGTTCGGGACCCACGCTGGCTCGCGTTTGCGCCGTGGGTACCGCGGGTGGAGCTCATCCACGACGACCGACCGCATGACGCAGGCGAGATGCGGCCCCGCTGGGAACGGACCATTTTCGGATGGCGTGCCCGATCCGCGCATCGGGTGGCGTTCAGTCGTTACGTCGCAGAAGCAGTGGGTGTCACCGACGTGGTGCCGCTGACCAGCGATCTCCCCGACACCGATGCGCTGGAGCCCCTGCCTGCCGATGCGCGGAGGGATTTCGTGTTGTTCGGGCGGCTGAACGACTACAAGAACATCGATGTGTGCCTACAGGCATGGCGGCAGCACACGGCAGGGAACAGCTGGGTCGGTGACAACCTGGTGCTACTCGGCGAGGGTCGCTGGGACGGTGACCTGCCCGATCATGTGGTGTGGCACCGGCGATCGTTCCAGTACACCGAGGCGTTGCCGATGTTGGCACGCGCCAAGGGATCGCTTGTGCACTACCGACGTGCGTCTCAGAGCGGGGTGCAGGTCCTGGCCATGCAACTGGGAGTGACGCCGATCGTGTCCACCGTGGGTGCGCTACCGGAATTCCAGCCTCCGCACGAGATTCCGATCAATGTGGACGACACCACCGCCTTGGCGTGTGCGTTCGACTCGCTGGCCGATCCCGATCGTGCGGCAACCAGAGGCGCCCGGGCACAGCGGCATTACCGTGATCGGCACTCGGCGTCGGCATCGGGGCAGGTTCTGCTCGATGTACTCACCCGGATCGCCGGGCGGCAAGCCTGAGCCACAGCACAGCAAGCTCCGCACGCCAGGCGGCGACGTCGAATGCGGCGGCCCGCTCCCTGGCTGCGGCGCTTAACTGCGTGCGGAGGTCGCGGTCCTGCACCAGTCGCTGCAACCCATCGGCGAGTGCAGCCGCGTCACCTGGTGATACCAACAGCCCGTCGATATCGTCGGTGACCGCCTCGGGGATGCTGCCGACCGGTGTGGTGAGCGGTACGACCCCGTGAGCCATCGCCTCCAACATCGCCATCGGCAGGCCTTCGTCGTAGCTGGGAAGCACGAAAATATCTGCCATCTGCAGGAAACTGTCTCGGGTAGGTGCGTCGATCCAGCCGACCACATCGATCACCGATCGCAGGTTGCGCGCGTCGACGAACGCGCGGACCTCGTCCACCTCGCCGTCACCGGCGAGCACCACCTGTATTTGTGAGCGGACGTCGTCGGGCAGCAGTTCAACCGCCCGCACCAGGTCAAAGGTGCCTTTGCGGTGTCCGAGCCGACCGAGCGTCAACACGGTCAATGTGGAGCTGTGCTGCTGGCCATGGCGGATGTCCGGCATGACGACCGGGTTGTAGAGCACCTGTATCTGATCCTCGTGGAGGTGGAGACAGCGGCGGTATTGCACGGCCAGCGATCGGCCCAGGACCAACCAGTGATCGGCGTGCAGAGCCACCCGCACGAGCCGCCGGACCGGCGCCGGTAGCGGATCCAGCCATCCGGTGAAGTTGAAGCTGTGCCCGTGCACGATCGCCGGCGTGCCGCGCAGCCGGGCAGCCATCAGCGGCAGGGATTTTCGTACGACGCTGCCGCCGTGTGAGAGATGGACATGGACGATGTCCGTGCGACCGAGCAGGATCAGCGCGGTCGCCGTCAGCATTCCTCGTATACCGGTCCACAGCCGGATCGGCGCGATGGTGTCGACAAAAGTGGGAATCACCGTGATCGCGAACCGAGGATCGGGGTGCTCTCGCAGTAACCGCATCACTGAGGCCATCCCGCCACGACTGCGGGGGCCTGCAGGAGCGGGTCCGATCGCGAGTATCCGAACCGGCTGACGTGTCGTCACGGTGTGATTATGGCAAATTTCTGGGGAGTGTCGACACCGGCTGGTTCGTCAACCCGGGTGGCTCACTGCTTCGGCCTTGGAGTCTGAGAGCAGTATGTGCTGAAGCTGAGAGAGCTATCTGTCAGCTATGGATTGTTGATCAGGGGAGGGCGTCGGCCGGTCCGGTGCAACGTGTTTCAGTATTGACCTGGAAAAATTTGACTGAACCCAAAAATAGCTGTTGCAGGCGTTAATTAGCTGTTTTAAACGGCGAGCTCTTCGTTGCTGAACGGGGTGAAAAGAGTGATTCGCATCACAGCTGCCATCAGCCCATGGCGACTTGTCGGCGACTAGTGCAAACTTAGCCAACTATTAGTTGTCTTGGCGAGGAGTGTCGCAAGCATGGGTGTCAGCGATCTGCATGCGGCGAACTCAACCAGGAGTACAGCAACAAATCGAATGATGATCGCTGAAATCGCTGAGCATGGCTTACCACCCGTCGTCGCGCGCCGTACCTGGCAGCGTCGCTATGCGCGGTGGGTGATGTGTTCGGACGCCGCTGTTGCGTCCACGGTGGTCGCGGTGGCACAGCAGCTGCGTTTCGGTTCCATGACCGGGGACCGCCTGGCGTCCTACACCAATATCGATTACGCACTCGTCTCGGCGGTCATATTGGCGGCATGGCTGGTAGCCCTGGTCGTCCAGCGCAGCCGCGGATCACAAGTGCTCGGACAAGGCCTTGAGGAATACCGGCGGGTGTGGACGGCAACGCTGTCGGTGTTCGCGATCGTCGCGGTGGTCTCGGCATTGTTCAGGCTGGACATCGCCCGCGGCTATCTGGCGCTGGCCCTGCCGCTCGGATTGGTCGCGCTGACCGCGAACAGAATGCTGGCGCGCCGCTTCGTCGCCTGCCGCCGGCGCAACGGTGAATTCGTGAATGCGGTTCTGGCAGTTGGTCATCTCAGCTCGGTACGGGCGCTGACCGCCTCACTGGCGCGTCACCCGGGCGACGGTTATCGCGTCGTCGGGGTGTGTGTGCCCGGCGGCGACGGCGTGCGGATCCCCGCCGTGGACGGCATCCCGACATTCGCCCATCACGGCGACGTCACCAACGCGGTGGTCACGTCCGGCGCTGACACGGTGGCGCTGACGTCAGGCGATCTCGATCCTGACGAAATCCGCGACCTTTCATGGAAATTGGAGAAGTGGGACGTCGACCTGATGGTGTCGCCAGGGCTCGCCGACGTCGCCAGTCCGCGTCTGATGGTGCGCCCTGTGGGTGGTCTACCGCTCATTCAGGTCGACAAGCCGCAGTATGAGGGCGCGAAGCGGTTCCAGAAGCGAGCCTTCGATGTGATCTTCTCCTTGTGTGCCTTGTTTGTGGCGGCACCGGTGATGGTGCTGGCGGCGTTGGTCATCAAGCTCACCAGTCGCGGGCCCGTCTTCTACAAATCTGAGCGCATCGGCATGGACGGTGTGCCGTTCGCGATGTTGAAGTTCCGCAGCATGGTGATCGACGCCGATGAGCGGTTGGCAGGCCTGCTCGAGCAGACCGACGGCAACGGGGTTCTGTTCAAAATGCGGCGTGACCCGCGGGTCACCCCGGTCGGCCGGATCCTGCGCCGGTACAGCATCGACGAGTTACCGCAGTTCATCAATGTGGTGCGCCGCGAAATGAGCGTCGTCGGCCCTCGGCCGCCGTTGCCCGACGAAGTCGACCGCTATGACGACCAGATACGCCGTCGGATGCTGGTGCTGCCGGGCATCACGGGCCTCTGGCAAGTCAGCGGTCGTTCGGATCTCTCCTGGGCCGACTCGGTGCGCCTGGACCTGTCCTACGTCGAGAATTGGTCCATGGTAGGGGATTTGGTCATCATTGCCAGCACGTTGAAGGCCGTCCTCGTGGGCTCGGGTGCATACTGACGTCGCCATGATTTCGCACCGCTCGTTCGAGCAGTCCAACCGGTTACAAGCCCGGCTTCACGATATCGTGCCAGGCGGCGCACATACGTATGCTCGAGGCTCGGACCAGTACCCCGAGTTCATGGCGCCGATCCTCGTTCGTGGCAAGGGATGTCGTGTCTGGGATGCCGACGGCAACGAATTCGTCGAATACGGGATGGGCCTGCGCTCGGTCACGTTGGGACACGCCTATCCGCCGGTGATCGACGCGGTCCGGGCGGCCGTCGCCGACGGTGTCAGCTTCAGCCGGCCGACCGTGCACGAGTTGGCTGCCGCCGAGGATTTCCTGCGGCTGGTACCCGGCGCCGACATGGTCAAGTTCGCGAAGAACGGTTCGGATGCGACGACCGCCGCGGTCAAGGTGGCGCGTGCAGTGACGGGCCGGCCCAAAATCGCGATCTGCGAGCAACCCTTCTTTTCGACAGACGACTGGTTCATCGGCACCACGGCGATGTCCGGTGGAATTCCGCATGACACCGCTCGGGATACGGTTCGATTCGCCTACAACGATCTGGCCGCGCTGGCACAGACTTTGGCCAGCGACGACGTCGCCTGCGTCGTGATGGAAGCCGCCACCGCCACTGTCGAACCGCAGCCGGGTTACCTCGAGGGCGTGCGGGAGCTGTGCGACCGTGCAGGCACGCTACTGGTGTTCGATGAGATGATCACTGGCTTCCGGTGGTCGGCCGGGGGAGCCCAGGCGGTCTACGGGGTGACACCCGACCTGTCCTGCTGGGGTAAGGCGATGGGAAACGGTTTTCCGCTCTCGGCGCTGGCGGGTCGGCGGGAATTCATGGAACTCGGAGGCCTGCGAACCGACCGCGATCGGGTCTTCCTGTTGTCGACGACCCACGGACCGGAAACGGCGTCACTGGCCGCATTCCGGGCGGTGGTCCAGGCCTACGCGGACGACGACCCGATAGCGAAGATGGAGCACAGCGGCCGGCTGATCGCAGATGGGATCACCGCCGCGGCAGCCGAATTCGGACTGTCGGCGCATGTGCAGGTGGTGGGGCGGCCGTCGTGCCTGATGTTCGTCACCCGTGACGCCCGATTGGCTCCTTCCCAGGCATATCGGGCCCTGTTTCTGCAGGAGCTTCTGCGCGGCGGCGTGCTCGGTCAATCCTTCGTCACCTCGGCCGCCCACACCGAACATGACGTGGCCTTCACGGTCGAGGCCGCCGGCGCTGCACTGCGGGTCTACCGTCGGGCCATCGAATGCCAATCGGTGGAAGGTTTGTTGGAAGGCAGGCCCGTCGCCCCCGCGATCCGGCGGCTGGCGTATCCCCGTCGGGCAGGTGGGGCCGGCCGTTCAACGCCGTAGGGTTCGGTACGACGAGAGTCGGTCGGCGGAATGCCGCGGTGAATGCTCAGCGCCGGGCGGCGGAATCGCGACGAATTCGTCGGGAGCGATATCGAGAGCATTCAGTCCGCGGATGAGCAAGAGTGCCGAGGCAACCGCGAGAATCGGCCAGACCTGCCAAACCCAGTCCGGCTCCAGTCGGGCCTGCAGGAACCAGTACAGCGCGATGAGCACGGTCCAGGTGCCCGATGAGATGTAGAACCGGGCGTCATCGCTGGTGGCCCAGTGCGGGTGTTGCCGCAACCGTGCTCGCCAGAGGACCAAGACGGCCACGATGGTGACTACCGCGATTGTCGAGCCCATCAGGTCACGACCATTCGGACTCGCCTCCCGGTGTACTGCGGCCGACATACCGCCCGGTCCCAATCTATGCCACGCTGCGAATCACAGTAGCCGAACCGCAAGTTATCGATATCGGCGGAGTTGGGGGCACCGTGCGCGTTGCTCGCGCGGGATCGGCTACTCGGCGGCGCGGGTGGCCGGATGCACGGCAATCAGCCCTAAACCGCTGCGCCGCTTGCACATTGCGGCCAACTCTCCGTAGGCCTTCTCGCCGAGCAACTCGGTGAGCTCCGGGCCGTAGGACTCCCACACCTGCTTCTGCCCGACATGGGCGGCCGGATCTCCTGTGCAGTACCAGTGCAGATCGTCGCCGCCCTCGCCCCAGCCGCGCCGGTCGTATTCGGTGACCAGGGTCTTGAGTATCTGTGAGCCGTCCGGCCTGCTCACCCACTCCTGGCTTCGGCGAATTGGCAACTGCCAACACACATCCGGCTTCATCGTCAGCGGTTCCACGCCGAGCTTCAGTGCCTTGCTGTGCAGTGCGCAGCCGACCCCGGATCTGAATCCGGGCCGGTTCAGGAAGATGCAGGCGCCCTTGTACTTCCGGGTGCGCAGGTTCGGCTTGCCCTCATACTCGTCATCCTCCAGGTAGCCCTTCTTGCCCAGGCCTTTTTCCCGGAACTGCCAGTCGTCGTCGGTCAGCTGCTTGACCGCATCGTCCAACCGGGCGCGATCGTCGTCGTCGGACAGAAAGGCGCCATGCGAGCAGCATCCGTCATCGGGCCGCCCGGCCACCGTGCCCTGGCAGGCCGGCGTGCCGAACACGCACGTCCACCGGGACAGCAACCACGTCATATCGGCTGCGATGAGATGGTTCGCATCGTCAGGGTCATAGAACTCCACCCATTCACGGGCAAAGTCCAGCTCCACTTCACCGGGATGCATACGCGTCACCACGCAAAATCTACCCGTTCCCCTTGGCGCGCCGCACCATGCTGCATACGGCTTTCCAGCAGGCACCCGTTAGGTTGAATGCGTGCGGTTAGGCGTGCTCGATGTGGGCAGCAATACAGTCCATCTACTGGTGGTGGACGCGCGTCGTGGTGGCCATCCGACGCCGATGAGTTCGACGAAGGCCGCGCTGCGATTGGCGGAGGCCATCGACGGCTCCGGCAAGCTCACGCGCCGAGGCGCCGACCGGCTGGTGGAAACGGTCGACGAGTTCGCCAAGATCGCGACCAGCTCAGGCTGTGCCGAGCTGATGGCGTTTGCCACGTCGGCGGTGCGCGACGCCACCAATTCCGACGAGGTACTGGCCAGGGTCCGCGCCGAGACCGGTGTTTCCCTTCAGGTGCTCAGCGGGGTCAACGAGTCCCGGTTGACGTTCCTCGCGGTGCGCCGCTGGTACGGCTGGAGTGCGGGCCGGATCGTCAACATCGACATCGGCGGCGGGTCGCTGGAGCTGTCCAGCGGCGTCGACGAGGAACCCGAGGTGGCGCTGTCGCTGCCGCTGGGTGCGGGACGACTGACCCGGGAGTGGCTGCCCGACGACCCGCCGGGCCGGCGCCGGGTCGCGATGCTCCGCGACTGGCTTGCCAACGAACTGTCCGAAGCCGGACCCGTCATGCGCCAGGCGGGCAGTCCGGAGCTGGCGGTGGCCACCTCGAAGACCTTCCGGTCGCTGGCCCGGTTGACCGGCGCAGCGCCTTCCGGTGCAGGCCCACGGGTCAAGCGCACGCTGACCGCCACCGGATTAAGACAGCTCATAGCATTCATCTCTAGGATGACGGCGGCTGACCGTGCTGAACTGGAAGGGGTGAGTGCCGAGCGGGCGCCACAGATCGTGGCCGGAGCTTTGGTAGCTGAGGCCAGCATGAAAGCGCTCCAGGTCGAATCGGTCGACATCTGCCCCTGGGCGTTGCGGGAGGGGTTGATTCTGCGGAAACTCGATAGCGAGGCCGACGGAACAGCCTTGGTGGAGACGTCTGTGCGCGATGCTGGACGTTAGGAATAGCTAGCCCCAAAAGGCAATGAAGAAATGACAGGACCAGAAGATAGCCACACCGGCACCCGACCGATATCGGTCGCAGAGTTGCTGGCAAAGAACGGGACGATCGGCGCACCGCCAGTTGGCGGCCGGCGCCGTCGTCGGCGTGGCAACAGCGACTCAGTGACGGTCGCCGAGCTCACCGGCGAGATCCCGATCATTGGCGACGACGCCACTGCCGAGGAGTCCGAGCCCGACCCCGAACCCGAGGTCAGGGCCCCCGTAAACGCAGTCACCGACACGACGGTGATCGACCCGGTGCCACCGGCGCCGCGCCCCCAGGGGCGCAACGGTGCCGAGACGAGATCCGACGCTCCGACTGATTTCACGCGACCCGACGAGGACGCCGACTACGAGCCGGCTGATTTCGCGTTGTCCGACACTCAGGCCGATTTCGCGTCGTCCGACGCGGCGGCTGAATTCGCGTCGTCCGACGCGGAAGCCGACTACGAGGCACACGTCCAAGCCCGCGACGCCGAACCGGAACCGGTCGAGTTCAAGCCCGCGCCGCGGCGGCCCAGACGTCCCGGTGGCGTCCGCAACTACCAACCCACCGGCACCGGTGCCGAACGGATGAGTCCCGATCCCCTCGATGACATCGACGGCGATGACGCGGATCTGGTCGAATCCGGCGCGACCGAACACGAGGACGTCGACCGTGACGAAGTCCGGGACCGCCCGTCCTACGGGGTGGGCCCGTTGTTCGGCGGTGGCCAATCCGTTGCCGACGACATCGCGCGCCGCGGCGGCCGGGCGCAAGCCGACGACGACACCGACCTGGCCGAAGACGACGATCTGACCGAGACCGCCGATGAGATCGACGAGTTCGACGAACCCGAGGCCAGGCCGGAACAGTCGCCGTTGGTGCGGGGGCTGTGGGTCGTCGGGCAGTGCATCATCGCGGTGGCCTTCGGGGCCGGCCTGTTCGTGGCCTTCGACCAGCTGTGGAAATGGAACACGATCGTCGCGCTGGTACTCGGGGTCCTGGTGATCCTGGGGTTGGCCGGTGGTGTGCGGGTGGTCCGCAAGACCGAGGACATCGGCAGCACACTGACTGCGGTTGCCGTCGGCGCGCTCGTCACGTTCGGGCCGCTGGCACTGCTGCAGGCGAGTTAGGCAGGCCCCGCGCACGCGGGGAGCATCAAGGAACCAGAGACAATCAAACCGTGCGTCCTTCGATCAAGGTCGGCCTGTCCACGGCTTCGGTCTATCCCCTGAGGACCGAGGCTGCCTTCGAATACGCGGCCCGGCTCGGCTACGACGGCGTCGAGCTGATGGTGTGGGCCGAGGCGGTCAGCCAGGACATCGATGCGGTCCAGAAGCTGTCGCGTCATTACGGCATGCCGGTGCTGTCCGTTCACGCGCCGTGCCTGCTGATTTCGCAGCGGGTGTGGGGCGCCAACCCCATCCCGAAGCTCGAGCGCAGTGTGCGGGCAGCAGAACAGCTCGGCGCACAGACCGTGGTCGTGCACCCGCCGTTCCGGTGGCAGCGCCGCTACGCCGATGGATTCAGCGAGCAGGTGGCCGAACTGGAGGCAGACAGCGAGGTCCAGGTCGCCGTGGAGAATATGTTCCCGTTCCGGGCCGACCGGTTTTTCGGGGCCGGGCCGTCCTCGGTCGAGCGGATGCGCAAGCGCGGCGGCAAGCCGGGCGCCGGGATCTCGGCATTCGCGCCGTCCTACGACCCGCTGGACGGCGGACACGCGCACTACACGCTGGACCTGAGCCACACCGCGACCGCAGGCACCGACGCGATGGACATGGCCCGCCGGATGGGTGACGGGCTGGCGCATCTGCACCTGTGCGACGGCATGGGCGCGTCCACCGATGAGCATCTGGTGCCGGGCCGGGGTACCCAGCCCACCGCGGAGGTGTGCCGGCTGCTGGCAGCGAGCGATTTCTCCGGGCACGTCGTGTTGGAGGTCACCACCTCGGGTGCCCGCACGGCCACCGAACGCGAGGCGTTGTTGACCGAGTCGCTGCAGTTCGCCAGGAAGCATCTGCTGCGCTGAATCCCGTATCGACCCGCGACGACCGGAGGGCGCGGCGCCGGACGTGCTGTTTGCGCTCCTGTGCGGTGATGTGTCGGGCTCCGGTGCCCTTTGCAGTGGAACGCACCGGATGGGCGCCCACGGTCCAACTGACGGCGTTTCTGCGGGCACTGCCGGTCGACGGCTGGCAATCCCGGCAATCGGCCATGGTGCCCGCCGCGTTCTGAGCGGTCAGGGACCGTGCGATGCTGTGGCGCATGTCAAGAATCGCGATCATTGGCGGCGGAAGCATGGGGGAGGCCCTGCTGTCCGGCCTGTTACGAGCCGGCAGACAGGTCAAGGACATGGTGGTCGCCGAAAAGCATCCGGATCGCGCCAAGTACCTGGCGGAGAAGTACTCGGTTTTCGTGACCTCGGTGGCCGACGCCGCGGAGAACGCCACCTACATCCTCGTCGCGGTCAAACCCTCGGATGTGGAGTACGTCATCGACGAGGTCGCCGAGGCCGCGGCCCGTGCGGATTCCGACGCCGCCGAGCAGGTGTTCGTGACCATCGCCGCAGGGGTGAGCACCGCCTACTACGAGGCGAAGCTGCCTGCCGGGGCGCCGGTCATCAGGGTCATGCCCAACGCGCCGGTCGTGGTCGGTGGCGGGGTGAGTGCCCTGGCCGCAGGCCGGTTCGCGACCGCCGAGCAGCTCAAAGAGGTCTCGGCGATCTTCGACGCGGTCGGCGGGGTGCTCACGGTCGCAGAATCACAGCTCGATGCCGTCACCGCGGTGTCCGGATCCGGCCCGGCGTACTTCTTCCTGATGGTCGAAGCGTTGGTCGATGCCGGGGTGTCCGCCGGGTTGTCCCGCGCGGTGGCCACCGATCTGGTGGTGCAGACGATGGCGGGTTCGGCCGCAATGCTGCTTGAGCGCCTCGACGACGTCGAATCCGCGGGCGGCGCGGCCCTCGACACCACGCCCGCCCAATTGCGCGCCACGGTGACCTCACCGGCCGGCACCACCGCCGCTGGGCTGCGGGAACTCGAGCGGGGCGGGCTGCGGGCCGCGGTGGCCAACGCCGTGGAAGCTGCCAAAACGCGCTCTGAGCAGCTAGGAATTACATCAGAGTAATTAGAGAAATTCCGATGGATTAGCCCACACCCGTCGCAGTAACCCCACCCGCCACGCTATTCTCCCCTTGTATGCGCGGGTCGGTGCCAGCGGTGGGGAAGCCGCTGGAACTGCCCGTGCCTGATTGATTGGGTTGCGATGACGTCTATGAACGGGCCATCGGCGCGGGATTCGGCTGGCGACGGCCAGCCTCGAGCTCAATTCCTGACAGTCGCCGAAGTGGCGAGCTTGATGAGGGTCTCGAAGATGACGGTGTACCGGCTGGTGCACAACGGCGAACTGCCTGCGGTGCGGGTGGGTCGATCGTTCCGGGTCCACGCCAAGGCCGTGCACGATCTGTTGGAGACTTCGTACTTCGACGCCGGCTGAGCACACGTCCGAATAATCCGAGTAGGGCGGCCGTTTTCCGTTTCCTCGGCACACCCGGGTAAAGTGACCGGGTCAGTCAACTAGTTGCCTAGGTAGCGGAGTTCATGGGTTCAGTCATCAAGAAGCGGCGTAAGCGTATGTCGAAGAAGAAGCATCGCAAGCTGCTTCGACGCACCAGGGTGCAGCGTAGAAAACTCGGCAAGTAGCTTTCCGCCCTGGCCGTTAGGCTTGACCGATGGGTTCTGATGGTCGTTCGGGGGGACGCTCGACGGGAGTCCAGGGTGCAGGTGGTTCAGGCAGTTCGGAAACCACCGACGAGGTGCCCTACCCGAAAGTGGTGTTGGTCACGGGGGCGTGCCGGTTCCTCGGCGGTTATCTGACCGCGAGGCTGGCGCAGAACCCGTTGATCAACCGGGTGATCGCGGTTGACGCGATCGCGCCCAGCAAGGATCTGCTGCGCCGGATGGGTCGGGCCGAATTCGTCCGTGCCGACATCCGAAATCCGTTCATCGCCAAGGTGATCCGTAACGGGGATGTCGACACGGTCGTGCATGCGGCGGCGGCGTCTTACGCGCCGCGATCCGGCGGCCGGGCCACGTTGAAAGAGCTCAACGTGATGGGCGCGATCCAGCTGTTCGCGGCCTGCCAGAAAGCGCCGTCGGTACGCCGCGTGGTGCTCAAATCCACGTCCGAGGTGTACGGCTCCAGCGCACGCGACCCGGTGATGTTCACCGAGGATTGCAGCGCGCGCCGGCGTCCCGGCGAAGGGTTCGCCCGCGACAGCATGGACATCGAGGGCTACGCCCGTGGGCTGGCCCGGCGTCGCCCCGACATCGCGGTGACGATCCTGCGGCTGGCCAACATGATCGGTCCTGCGATGGATACCGCGCTTTCGCGCTATCTGGCCGGACCGGTGGTGCCCTCGGTCGTCGGGCATGACGCCCGGTTGCAGCTGCTGCACGAACAGGATGCGTTGGGTGCGCTCGAGCGGGCCACGGTGGCCGGCAAACCGGGCACGTTCAATGTCGGGGGGTCCGGCATCATCATGATGAGCCAGGCGATCCGGCGGTCGGGCCGGATCCGGCTGCCGGTGCCGCGCGCGGCGCTGGCCGCGGTGGACTCGCTGAACCGGGCCACCCGCTATACCGAGCTGGACCGCGAGCAACTGAACTACGTCAGCTACGGCCGGGTGATGGACACCGAGCGGATGTACAGGGATCTGGGTTACAGTCCGAAGTGGACGACAGCCGAAGCCTTCGACGAGTACGTGCGGGGTCGGGGTTTGACGCCGATCCTGGACCCGGAATGGGTACGCTCAGTGGAAAGTCGCGCAGTGGCCATGGCGCAGCGTTGGGGACATTAAGTACTAGCTCTAACGGGGGAGAAGGTATCGACGTGGCGGGCGAATCGAAGGCGAAAGTCATTCCGCTACATGGGGGTTCGAATCGTGCGACGGCCGCACGCCGGGCCGCTCAGCGCTCCGACAGTGCGCGCAGACACCCGTCGGTGCTGGCCGATTCGGGTGCGCGCGCGTCGGCTGAGCAGATCGCGGCGGTGGTGCATGAAATCGATCAGCGACGCGGCGCGGTCGGGGCGTCGCCTGCCGCCGATGCCACGCCCACCGAGCTTGCCAAGCAGATTGCCGCGGTGTCGGAGTTCATCCGCAAGCGGATGGCGGGCGACTACGACGTCGACGAGTTCGGATTCGACTCACACCTCACCAACGCAATCTTTCTGCCTTTGCTGCGGGTGTTCTTCAACTCGTGGTTCCGGGTCGAGGTCAGCGGCATCGAGAATCTGCCGGAGTCCGGTGCGGCACTCGTGGTCGCCAACCATGCCGGGGTACTGCCCTTCGACGGGCTGATGACACAGGTGGCGGTGCACGACCACCATCCGTCCAACCGCCATCTGCGCCTGCTGGCCGCAGACCTGGTGTTCGATCTGCCGATGGTCGGGCAGGCCGCCCGCAAGGCCGGCCACACCATGGCATGCACCGCCGATGCGCACCGACTGCTGGCCAACGGCGAGCTGACCGCGGTGTTCCCCGAGGGCTACAAGGGCCTGGGCAAGCACTTCAAGGACCGCTACAAGTTGCAGCGCTTCGGTCGGGGTGGCTTCGTCTCGGCGGCATTGCGCGCGCAGGCGCCGATCGTGCCGTGCTCAATCGTCGGCTCCGAGGAGATCTACCCGATGCTCGCCGACGTCAAGCTGCTCGCCAGGTTGCTCGGCCTGCCGTACTTCCCGGTGACCCCGCTGTTCCCGCTGGCAGGACCGGTGGGACTGGTGCCGATGCCGTCGAAGTGGCACATCCAGTTCGGGGAGCCGATCGACACCTCGGCGTACGACGAGAGTGCAGCCGACGATCCGATGGTCACCTTCGAACTCACCGACCAGGTCCGCGAGACCATTCAGCAGACGCTCTATCAGCTGCTGGCGGGCCGTCGGAACATGTTCTTCGGCTGAGTTCCGCCGGCTGAGTTTCCCCGCCGAGCAGACACGTAGGTCCCCGAAAACCGCGCCTGCCGGGTACCGAACTGTCTGCTGGTGCAGGAAGAGATATCAGCTGCCCGACTTTTGCCCAGCAATCATCTTCGCGATGGCGGCATCGCGTGCTGCGGCGATCTGCGCGCTGATCTCGCCGGCCTCTTCGGGGTGGGCCGCTTCGCCGAGCATGGTCACGACACTGGTGATCACCGGTTTGCCGTCGTCGTCGGTGACCTCGGCGCGGATCTCGCAGATCACGGTGCCGTGCGACTCGATGACCGAATCCAGGTAGGAGTCGAACCACAGCTTGTCGCCGACCACCATCGGCCGGTGGAACACCAGCTTCTGGTCGCGGTGCAGCACCCGCTCCAGGTTGATCGGCACGTCGAATTTGTTGAACAACTCCAACTGCACCCGCCGGCCCGCGACCGCCACGAAGGTCAGTGGCGCCACGATCGTGTCGTAGCCGTACTCCTTGGCCGCGTCCTCGTTGAAGTGCGCAGGATGCTCGTCCTTGACCGCCGCCGCGAACTCACGGACCTTTTCCCGGCCGACCTCGAAGTAGTCGGGGTACCGGTAGTGCGTCCCGATGATGTCTGCAGCGATGCTCATTGTGTCGCCGTTGCTCCCTGCTCGAACCGTGCCTGGCGGCGTAAGGCTATCAGCGCGGGCGGGACCGCTCAGCGAACGTCGTGCCGCCGGGAGGCGACGGCAGCCAACGCGCCGCCGAGCGCGCCGAGCGCCAGCGCCGACGGCACCCCGATGCGGGCGGCCTTGCGGGCGGTGCGGAAATCGCGGATCTCCCAGCCCCGTTGGCGGGCCAGATCGCGCAGTGCGGCATCTGGATTGATCGCGACGGCGGTGCCGACCAGCGACAGCATCGGCACATCGTTGAAGCTGTCGGAGTAGGCGGTGCAGCGGCGTAGGTTGAGCCCCTCCCGGATGGCCAGGGAGCGCACCGCGTGGGCCTTGCCGGTGCCGTGCAGGATGTCGCCGACCAGCCGGCCGGTGAACACACCGTCGACGGACTCCGCGACGGTGCCCAGTGCGCCCGTCAGCCCCAACCGCTTGGCGATCGTGGCCGCCAGTTCATAGGGCGTCGCGGTGACCAGCCACACCTGTTGGCCGGCGTCGAGATGCATCTGCGCCAGCGCGCGGGTACCCGGCCAGATCTTGTCGGCGATGATCTCGTCATAGATCTCCTCGCCCAACTCGGCGAGCTCCGCGGTGGAACGGCCCTCGATGAACGCCAGTGCCTTGCGTCGGCCGGCGGCCACGTCGTCGCTGTTCTCCTTCCCGGTGAACTGGAACTTGGCCTGCGCAAAACCGATCCCGAGGATGTCGGAGTAGGTGAAGTACTTGCGTGCGGCCAGGCCGCGGGCGAAGTGCACCAGCGACGATCCGTGCACCAGCGTGTTGTCGACGTCGAAGAACGCCGCGGCGGTCAGATCGGGCGGCGGCGCGGCCGGTGCGGCGGCGGTCTCGGATTCGAGATCGGCTTCAAGGTCGGTGACCGCCATCTCGGCGCTCGCGTCGGCGGCAAGCTGCTGATCGCGCTCGTCGGCACTACCGGATTCGGGCACGAATTCACCCTAAGGCGTATCGAACGGCCGAGTGCGGCCGACTCGTGTGAGTTGGGGAGCAGATTTGGCCCCCGGATGTGGGCTCAAGCTAAGCCTCTTGCGGAAATCGCGCCTCGATCCCACCCTCGCCGGGGCGCGCCGGGATACTGGCGGCGTGGAGCATCAGCATCGCCCGCCCTCCGACCGGCACACCGTCACCCTGCTGACCAGGGCGGGGTGCAGCATGTGCGCGCGGGCCGCTCAGCAGCTGGCGGGCCTGCGCGAGGAACTGGGCTTCGAGCTGGTCACCACCGATGTCGACGAGGTCGCCGCGGCCGGCGATACCGCATTACGGGCGCAGTACGGGGACCTGCTCCCGGTCATTTTGCTGGACGGCGCCGAGCACAGTTACTGGGATGTCGACGAGCAGCAGTTGCGCCGCGATCTTGCCGACGGCATGGACCACGCATAGGTCCCCGCATAGATCACTAAGTGAAATTTGGTGGCCGGGCGTGGCAACGATTACCTTGGGTGACGTGGTGATGATGCCGTGAGCGTGTTGCTATTCGGGGTTTCGCATCGCAGCGCGCCGGTGTCCGTGCTGGAGCAGTTGAGCACCGACGAGTCCGATCAGGCCAAGATCATGGACCAAGTGCTGCAGTCGTCGTTGGTCACCGAGGCCATGGTGCTGTCCACCTGCAACCGCGTTGAGGTATACGCCGTGGTCGAGGCGTTCCACGGCGGCCTGTCGGTGATCGGCCAGGTGCTCTCCGAGCACTGCGGCATGTCGCTCAACGAGCTCACCAAGTACGCCTATGTGCGCTACGCCGAGGCCGCTGTCGAGCACCTGTTCGCGGTGACCAGCGGGCTGGACTCGGCGGTCATCGGTGAACAGCAGGTGCTCGGCCAGGTGCGCCGCGCCTACTCGTCGGCCGAGGCCAATCACACCGTCGGACGCACCCTGCACGAACTGGCGCAGCGGGCGCTGTCCGTCGGCAAGCGGGTGCATGCCGAGACCGGTATCGACGCTGCGGGCGCGTCGGTGGTCTCGGTGGCGCTCGGCATGGCCGAAACCAGACTTCCCGGCGGCCTCGCAGGCTCCACCGCCGCGGTGATCGGCGCGGGATCGATGGGTGCCCTGGCGGGTGCGCATCTGGTCCGGGCCGGCGTCGAACGGATCAACGTGGTGAACCGCTCGCTGCCGCGCGCGCAGCGGCTCGCCCACAATCTGACTCAGCAGGGCGTCTCCGCCAAGGCCCTGTCGCTGGACGACCTCGCGACCGCTCTGGCCGACGCAGACGTCGTGGTCAGCAGCACCGGCGCGGTGCGCCCGGTGGTGTCGCTGGCCGATGTGCACCACGCGGTGGCACAGCGCAACGCTCCCGGGGGCGAACGCCAGCTGGTCGTCTGCGACCTCGGGATGCCCCGCGACGTCGATCCGGCGGTAGCCGGGCTGCCCGGTGTGTGGGTGGTCGACATGGAGCGCATCCAGCGGGAGCCGTCGGCGCGAGCCGCGGCGACCGACGCCGACGCGGCCCGCAGCATCGTTGCCACCGAGGTTGCCAACTACCTGGCCGGGCAGCGCATGGCCGAGGTCACCCCGACCGTCACCGCGCTGCGGCAACGGGCCGCCGACGTGGTGGAGGCGGAGTTGCTGCGGCTGGACAATCGGTTGCCGGGGCTGGATGCCGCACACCGCAACGAGGTCGCCAAGACCGTGCGACGGGTCGTGGACAAGCTGTTACACGCACCTACGGTGCGGGTGAAGCAGCTGGCAGGCGCACCCGGTGGGGACAGCTACGCCGAGGCACTGCGCGAACTCTTCGAACTCGACCCGCAGGCCGTCGATGCGGTGGCCGCCAGTGAATTGCCCTTTATGACATCAGATCTCGATAAGACTGAGTAAAGCTTGCCGAATACCGAGGACGCGATCATCCGGATTGGCACCCGTGGCAGCCTTTTGGCGACCACCCAGGCCGGGACCATCAGAGACGCATTACTGGCGGCTGGGCACCCCTGTGAGCTGGTGATCATCTCCACCCCGGGGGACCGGTCCTCGGCGCCGATCGCCGACCTCGGCATCGGGGTGTTCACCGCCGAGTTGCGCGAGGCGATCGACGACGGTCGCGTGGACATGGCCGTGCACTCCTATAAAGATTTGCCGACGGCAGTCGACAAGCGCTTCGTCATCGCCGCGACACCCCGCCGTGAGGACCCACGGGACGCCCTGGTGGCCCGGGACGGACTGGTGCTCGGAGAGTTGCCGGTGGGGTCTCTGATCGGCACGTCGAGCCCGCGGCGGGCGGCACAGCTTAGAGCACTGGGTCTCGGTTTGGAAATTCGCCCCCTACGAGGCAACCTAGATACCAGGTTGAACAGGGTTACGAGCGGTGATCTCGACGCCATCGTGGTCGCCCGAGCGGGTCTGTCCCGTATCGGACGAACCAACGTTGTCACCGAGACGCTCGAGCCGGTGCAGATGTTGCCAGCACCGGCTCAAGGTGCGCTTGCGGTGGAATGCCGCGCCGGCGACACCGAGCTCGTCGCGGTGCTGGCGGAGTTGGAAGACGCCGACACACGTGCGGCGGTCACTGCCGAACGGGCCCTGCTTGCCGAACTGGAGGCGGGCTGTTCCGCACCGGTCGGCGCGATTGCTGAGGTGGTCGAGTCGATCGATGAGGAGGGCAATGTCTTCGAGGAGCTGTCGTTGCGCGGCTGCGTGGCGACGCTGGACGGATCCGACGTGATCCGTGCGACCGGCATCGGAACTCCGAGCCAGGCCGCAGACCTAGGAGTCTCGGTGGCAGCGGAGTTATTCGAATTGGGCGCACGCGAGCTGTTGGTAGAGCGCGGGAGTGAGAAATGACTCGGCAGGTCACGATACGAGGCCGCAAGGCCAAGCCCGGCCGCATCACGTTCGTCGGTGCAGGACCGGGAGATCCGGGATTGCTGACGGCGCGGGCGCAGGCTGTGCTGGAACACGCTGAATTGGTGTTCACCGATCCCGATGTGCCCGAGGCGGTGTTGGCCCTGGTCGGCACTGAGTTGCCACCGGCCTCCGGCCCGGCCCCGGCCGAGCCGGCGAAGCAGGCCGAGAGCGCTGAGGCGGGTGACGCCGCTGCCGACGACGGGCAATCCGCGGTGATCCCCGGCGGGCCCGAAATCCGGCCCGCTCTCGGTGACCCCGCTGAGGTTGCCAAGACGTTGGCTGCAGAGGCCCGCCACGGCTATGACGTGGTGCGCCTCGTTGCCGGTGACCCGTTGTCGGTCGACGGGGTCATCGCCGAGATCGGTGCGCTGGCCAGGACCCATCTGAACTTCGAGATCGTGCCGGGGCTGCCCGACACCACCGCGGTGCCGACCTACGCCGGCCTGCCGCTGGGTTCCTCGCACACGGTGGCCGACGTGCGCGGCGACGTGGACTGGGCGGCGCTGGCCGCCGCGCCGGGACCGCTGATCCTGCACGCCACGGCGTCGCATCTGCCTGATGCGGCACGCACCCTGATCGAGTGCGGGCTGACCGATGGCACCCCTGCGGTCGTGACCGCCAACGGGACCACCTGCCAGCAGCGTTCGGTGGAGACCACACTGGGCGGGTTGATCGACAAGGCCACCCTGGCCGGGAGCGAGCCTGCGGGTCCGCTGGCCGGGCCGCTGGTGGTGACGATCGGCAAGACCGTCGCCAACCGCGCCAAGCTGAACTGGTGGGAGAGCCGGGCCCTGTACGGCTGGACCGTGCTGGTGCCGCGCACCAAGGATCAGGCCGCCGAGATGAGCGATCGGCTGGTCGGTCACGGCGCGCTGCCCATCGAGGTGCCGACCATCGCCGTCGAGCCGCCGCGCAGCCCCGCGCAGATGGAGCGTGCGGTCAAGGGTCTGGTCGACGGCCGGTTCCAGTGGGTGGTGTTCACCTCCACCAACGCGGTGCGTGCGGTGTGGGAGAAGTTCAACGAGTTCGGCCTGGATGCCCGCGCGTTTTCCGGCGTGAAGATCGCCTGTGTGGGTCAGGCCACCGCCGACAAGGTGCGCGCGTTCGGTATCAATCCCGAGCTGGTGCCGTCGGGTGAGCAGTCCTCGTTGGGGCTGCTGGACGAGTTCCCGCCCTACGACGAGATTTTCGATCCGGTCAACCGGGTGCTGCTGCCGCGCGCCGACATCGCCACCGAGACCCTCGCCGAGGGGCTGCGGGAGCGTGGCTGGGAGATCGAGGACGTCACGGCCTACCGCACGGTGCGTGCCGCACCGCCGCCGGCGCAGACGCGCGAGATGATCAAGACCGGTGGTTTCGACGCCGTGTGCTTCACCTCGAGCTCGACGGTCCGCAACCTCGTCGGGATCGCAGGCAAGCCCCACGCCCGCACGATTGTGGCCTGCATCGGACCGAAAACCGCTGAGACCGCAGCGGAATTCGGCCTGCGCGTGGACGTGCAGCCCGAGAGTGCTGCGGTGGGTCCGTTGGTGGAGGCACTCGCCGAGCACGCCGCCCGCCTGCGTGCCGAGGGTGCCCTGCCGCCGCCGCGCAAGAAGAGCCGTCGTAGGTAAACTCGCCGAAACCGCATTCCGGCAGGCCGCTACTCGCACTTCTTCTGCTGGAATGCCATTTCGCGGAGAATGCGGAGAAGGAGACGCGCGCTAGTGGCTTTCCCTCGACATCGTCCGCGCCGGCTGCGCTCCACGCCGGCCATCCGCCGGCTGGTGGCGCAGACCTCGCTGGAACCAAGGCATCTGGTGCTGCCGATGTTCGTCGCGGACGGCATCGACGAACCGCGCCCGATTGCCTCGATGCCCGGCGTGGTGCAGCACACCCGGGATTCGGCGCGCCGGGCCGCGGCAGACGCGGTGGCCGCCGGCGTGGGTGGCCTGATGCTGTTCGGCGTGCCGCGCGATGAGGACAAGGATGCCGTCGGCTCTGCCGGAACGGATCCCGACGGCATCCTGAACGTGGCGCTGCGCGACCTTGCCAAAGACCTCGGCGACGCCACGGTGCTGATGGCCGATACCTGTCTGGACGAGTTCACCGATCACGGCCATTGTGGGGTTCTGGACGCCCGCGGCCGGGTGGACAACGACACCACCAATGCCCGGTACATCGAACTGGCCGTGGCACAAGCAGATTCGGGCGCCCACGTGGTCGGGCCCAGCGGCATGATGGACGGCCAGGTGGCTGCCATCCGCGACGGGCTGGACGAGGCTGGGCACACCGATGTGGCAATCCTGGCCTACGCCGCCAAGTTCGCCTCGGCGTTCTACGGGCCCTTCCGGGAAGCGGTGTCCTCGAGTCTGGTCGGCGATCGCCGCACGTACCAACAGGATTCGGGCAACCTGCGCGAAGCGGTCCATGAGATCGAGCTCGATATCGACGAGGGTGCCGACATCGTGATGGTCAAGCCGGCGATGAGCTATCTCGACGTGGTGCGCGCCGCCGCGGACATCTCGCCGGTGCCGGTGGCGGCCTATCAGATCTCGGGTGAGTACTCGATGATCGTGGCGGCCGCGGCCAACGGCTGGATCGATCTGCAGGCCGCGGCGCTGGAATCGCTTGTCGGAGTGCGCCGGGCCGGCGCCGATATCGTGCTGACCTACTGGGCGGCCGACGTGGCCGGCTGGCTGGCGTGACGCAGGAGCCACAGGGCCGTCCCGAAGACGTCGACACCGGGTTCTGGCTGTGGGTGGTTGCACTGCCGCTCATGGTGATCGGCTATCTGCTCGATGCGGTCACCACCGCGGCCGGTGCGCAACGCCTGCTCGTGATCGTCTTCTCGGTGATCTTCATGGTGGTCCTGTGCTCGATCGTGGTGGCCTTTCTGATTCTGCTGCGGCAGGGCTACCGCTGGTGTCGGACGTTGTTGACCACCGGTGGGCTGGTGTCGGTGGTGCATGCGGTCAGCAGCCTGCTGACCGGCGAGCGGCAGGCCGGCGCTGCGGTGGGGTACGCGATCACCGCCATCGTGGGGTCGGTGCTCATCATGGGCGGGATCTACCTGCTGCACCGCAAGGACGCCAACGGATTCTTCGTGGCTTGATTCGTTTAGGCTTTCCCGACCATGTCCTCACCGTCGACGCCGCGGCCATTGACCGCGACCATCGGATTCGGCTGCTGGCTGGCGGCCGCGGTGCTGTTGATAGTCGGCGGGCTGCTTGCCGCGTCGGCCGATCTACCGGGTCTGAACAGCACCCTGTTTCGGGGCTCGGGCGTGCTGACCGCGCTGGCCGGCCTCGGGATGGCCTTTCTGGCCGGCCGCAGCCGCACCGCCGACCCGCGGTTTCGCCGGGCCGCGATCGCGCTGTCGCTGGCGATCGTGGTGTTGGTGGGCCTGACCGCCGCCTTCGGGGTGGTGCATATCGTGACCCTGTTCGCGGTGCTCGTGCTGATTGCCGGGACCATCCTGAATGCCCTGCCGACATCAAGGAGGAACGGTGACTGACGGCGCGAGTACGGCCGACGCGCCGCCGGTGCTGTTCTACGAGCGCGGCGCCAGTTGGGCGTGGCTGCTGGCCGGACCGTTCGCAGGCGGCGGCATGGCGATCCTTCAGGTGACCGGGGGATACGGTCACGATCTGTGGGTTCCGCTGGTGTTCCTGGTGCTGGTGTCGGGTTTCATCGCGATTCAGATCAAGGCGGGACGCATTCACACGTCGGTGGAGCTCACCGCCGAGACGCTTCGGCAGGGAGCCGAGCGGATCAGCGTGGCGGAGATCGTGCGGATCTACCCCGAAGCGAGTGGCACAGAGACGCCGCGGTGGCAGTCGGCGCGCGCGCTCGGTGAGCTCAGCGGGGTGCCGCGAGGCCGCAAGGGGATCGGCCTCAAGCTCACCGGCGACCGCACCGCCCAGGCGTGGGCGCGGAAACATCGTCAGCTGCGCCAGGCGCTGACCCAGCTCGTCGAGGAGCGCATCCCGTGACCCGCCGGGCGCTCGTGGAAATTGTGGTTGCCGTCGCAGCGGGCGTCGGTGCCGTGCTGAGTTGGGTGGCGGCCCGGTCCGTGGTCGAGGTGGCACCGGTGTTGCCCGGTGAGCCCGCCACCACGACGTGGACCTACTCCGCACCGATGCTGGTGCTGTCGCTGTTGCTGGCGACGCTGGCCGGGGTGCTGGCGGTGCTGGCGGTAGCCCGGTTACGGCGCTGAACGGTGGCCGACTGGCGCCCTGTCGAACACGGGGAGTCCGGCGCCGGGGTGTTCCGCAGTGCCGACGGTTCGCGTTACGCCAAGGTGGTCGGCCCCGTCGGCGTCGACGCCCTGGCCGCCGAACGTGACCGGGTGTCCTGGGCGCATCACCGCGGCATACCGGCACCGGCAGTCCTGGATTGGGGTGCCACCGACGACGGCGGCGCCTACCTGATCACCAGTGCGGTGCAGGGAGTTCCGGCCGACCGGCTCCCGGAATCTGCGCTGCGCGCCGCCTGGCCGTCGATACTGGCCGCGGTGCGCGCATTGCACGCACTTCCGGTCGGCAACTGCCCGTACCGCCGCGACCTCGACACGATGCTGGCGCTCGCGCGCGCGGTGGTCGCCGCCGACGCGGTCAACCCGGACTTTCTGCGCGACGAGGACAGGGCGGTGCCTGCCACGGAGTTACTACACCGGGTCGAACGTGAGGCCGGGCTGCGACGTCAGCAGGAAACCGGTGACGCCGTGGTGTGCCACGGCGATCTGTGTCTGCCCAACATTCTCGTCGACGCGGCGGTGGAAGCCTGTACGGGGTTCATCGACCTGGGCCGGTTGGGCGTCGCTGATCGGCATGCCGACCTGGCGTTGTTGTCGGCCAATACCGCTGATACCTTTCCGGGTTTCGCCGATGAAGCCGCGGCGGCGCTGGCTGCCGGGTATCCGCGCGGGCTCGATGATGCACGGGTGGATTTCTATCTGCGCCTGGATCCGTTGACGTGGGGGTGAGGCGCCTCACAAAACGGTTGGTACAAAGTACGAAATCTGTAACACTGTTCCCATGACCGAGTTGGCTGAGACCTCCGAACACACCGACGCCCTGCCGCTGGGGCCCGAATCGCTGGTGTGGAAGTACTTCGGTGACAACCGGATGTACCTGATCGGACCGCGTCCTGCGGTGCTGCAGAACATGCTCGCCGAACTCGGGCAGGGCGTCCTCGATCACTCGACGTTCTTCTCCGGCACCGCCGAGCGGCTCAAGCGCACCATTCCGCCCATCTTTCGCACCGTCTACGGCTCCGAGCAGGACAACGCGGGTATCCAGGTGCGCGATTTCCACCACGGCATCAAGGGCGATATGCCTGACGGCGGCCGGTATCACGCACTGGACCCGGAAACCTACTTCTGGGCGCACGCCACCTTCGTTGAGCAGGTCCTGTATTTCGCGGACACCTTCGTCAAACGCCTGACCCGCGAGGAGAAGGAGCAGATCTACGCGGAATCCAAGACCTGGTACCGCCGCTACGGCGTCAGCGACCGGCCGATGCCCGCCGACTACGACGCGTTCGAGCAGTACTGGGACCGGATGATGAACGAGGTGGCCGTCGCCCACAAGACCGCGAAGTACGGCGTCGGCTACGTCACCAAGGGCTTCCCGTGCCCCAAGGGGATGCACCCGGCGGTGTGGCGCGCCGTCGCGGTGGTGTTCAACCCCGTCGCGGCCTTCCTGACCACCGGCGGGCTGCCGCCCCGTGCGCGTGACCTGCTGGACCTGCCGTGGAGCGAGCGTCAGGAGCGCAACTACCAGCGCTTCGCCGCGTTCTGGCGGTCGCGCCCGGTGAACTGGGTGTGGGACCATCTTCCGATGAGCGTCCGCTACAACGGTTTCGCGCAAAAGGGCTATGCCCGAGGCTGACGCAGCGGCGGGCTCCATCCTCGACGCGGCCCTCATCGAATTCGAGCGGCACGGCTTCCGCCGGGTCGCGCTCGACGACGTCGCGCGGCGTGCGGGCGTTAGTCGCACCACCATCTACCGGCGGTTCGCCAACCGGGACGAACTCGTCGGCGCGGTGATCGAACGTGAGAATGTCGCGCTGTTCGCCGACATCGCCCATGAACTCAAAACCGCTGGGCCACAATCGAATTATTACGTCGAAGCGTTCACGCTGTCGATCCTGCGATTCCGCCGTCACCGGGTGCTCAACCGGATGATCAGCGACGAACCGGCGCTGGTGATGGAGCTGATGCACCGCCATTACGGCGCCGCGATCGAGCGAATGGCTGCGGCGCTGCGGGTGATCTTCCCGGCCGGATTCGCCGACCGGATCGGCGAACAGGCCGTCAACGACCTGGCCGACACCATCCTGCGGTATGCGGCGATGGCCCTGCTGATGCCCAGTGTGCAGCCGCTGGAGACCGCCGGGGACCTCCGGGCCTTCGCCACCCGGCATTTTCTGCCCAGCCTTCCTGCGGCGTTGCGGGCCGTGCCGGCGGGGACATAGTCGATCCGGAAAACCGCCTGTGCGTTTGACCGCGCACGGCTCGGGGCAGTCGTAACCATGACCAAAGAAGAGCGTCCACCCACCGAGTTCCCACCGATCACCGAAGAGCACAAGAAGCGCGCCAAAAAGATGATGGAGGCCTACGACGACCAGCGGCCGACGACCACCTTGCCGGGCAGCGGCGGAACGGTCGCAGGCACGGCGGTCAACGACTGGGTCGATGATGAGGGAAAGCCCATCTACGGCCGCGAGGAAGAAGACGAGGAAGAAAACTAGGGTGGCGGGGTGACCCCGTTGGAGAAGATCGCCCCCGCCTTCATCGAGATGGCCCATTCGATCGTGTGGGCCTCGGTGGCCACCGTCGACACCGACGGCCGTCCCCGCACCCGCATCCTGCACCCCATCTGGGAGTGGGACGGCACCGATCTGTTCGGTTGGATCGCCACCGTGCCCAGCCCGGTCAAACGTGCACACCTGGCCGTACATCCGGAAGTATCGGTCAGCTACTGGGCTCCCAGCCAGGACACCTGCTCGGCCGAATGCCTGGTGGAGTGGTATACCGACGACGAGACCAGCACCCAGGTGTGGGACAAGTTCGCCAAGGGCCCGGCCCCCGTGGGCTATGACCCGCACATCATTCCGCAGTGGAGCGGCGGACCGACCTCCGACGAGTTCGCGGCACTGCGCCTGACGCCGTACCGGCTGCGTGTGATGCCGGCAGCCGTGATGACCAAGGGTGAGGCGGATCTGCTGCTGAACTGGCGGAACTGATATGTGATTTCCATCACTAATTGGAATAGTTTGAACTGGTTTCACATTGCTGTCGCGTTACTTCGTAGTTAACAACAGGCTGACGGGGTTTGATGGCGAAAATGGGCCGCGGGTAGGTGTGCTATATGGAGCCGTCTGCTGAGCATCGCCTCTCGTGCACCCGATGACGTCGCGGGCAAACTTCACCTGACGGCTCATGCGCCAGTGACCATGGATACGTATCTGTTGCTGGGGTGTGGCCCCGCGCTTATGTTGCTCGTGTCAACCAAGAGCAGGGCATGCCGGCGTATGTGACTCTTCTGAGTTTCCTTTCACGCGTACGTCGTTGGGGGTGTGGGTTGTGCGGTTGGCGCAAACCAATCTCGGTGAGCCTCGGACCGCCGGCGACATAGCTAGGGAGAACATGAAGGCAATCAGTCGGGTGCTGACAGCGATGGTTACCGCCGTCGCTGGGGCCGTCGCGACACTGTTCGTGGGCACAGGCACTTCGCATGCGGGTCTGGACAATGAGCTGAGCCTGGTTGACGGTCAGGACCGGACCCTGACGGTTCAGCAGTGGGACACCTTCCTCAACGGGGTGTTCCCGCTGGACCGCAATCGGTTGACCCGTGAGTGGTTCCACTCCGGTCGCGCCAAGTACGTGGTGGCAGGATCCGGTGCCGATGAGTTCGAGGGCACTTTGGAGTTGGGTTACCAGATCGGCTTCCCGTGGTCGCTCGGCGTGGGGATCAACTTCTCCTACACCACCCCCAACATCCTGCTCGATGACGTGAACATCAACCCACTCAGCTCGGGGTTCAACCCGCTGGGCTCGGTCATCACCCCCAATCTGTTTCCTGGGGTGTCGATCTCGGCTGACCTGGGTAACGGCCCCGGCATCCAGGAAGTCGCGACCTTCTCTGTCGACGTCAAGGGTCCGAACGGCGGTGTGGCGGTCTCCAACGCCCACGGCACCGTGACCGGCGCGGCCGGCGGCGTGCTGTTGCGTCCCTTCGCCCGCCTGATCGCCTCGACCGGCGACAGCGTCACCACCTACGGCGAACCCTGGAACATGAATTGATGTGATTTCGGCGTGATCGGTTGCGCTGGGCGCAACCGATCACGCCGAAATCACGCTACGACAGCGCGTCACGCTCCTCTTCTTCAGCTCATCGTTGACACCTGATCTGACGAAACCTTCCTAGCCGGAGCGTGACGCGCTGCCTTACGCAGGCCGGTGCCGGATCCTCGGCGCCGCACCACTGTCACCGCGATGCGGCCATGGCACCAGCATCGGTACCCGGTGTCGATAGTCCCGATACCGATCTCCCAGTGCGGCAACCAGATCCCGTTCCTCGAGCTGAATCGCGATCAGAATGTACGCGGTCGAAACGCCGGCGAAAAGCAGGTGACCCGCCGTCATGGTCGGGGCGGCCCAAAACGCCACGATGAAGCCGAGCATGAGCGGATGGCGAAGCACCCGGTACAGCAGCACGATGCGAAAATCGATGTTGCTGTAGGGTTTTCCGCGCCAGTTGAGCCATACCTGGCGCAGCCCGAACAGGTCGAAGTGGTTGATCATGAAGGTCGATCCGAACACCGTCGCCCAGCCCAGCCAGAACAGGGCCCACAGGATCAGCCGCCCCGCAGTCGATTCCACGTTCCAGACGACCGCGGGCAGGGTGCGCCACTGCCAGTACAACAGGATCAGTGCCAGGTTGGACAACAGCACATAGGTGCTGCGCTCGATGGGTTGCGGAATGATCCGGGTCCACCAGCGCTTGAAGGCCGGCCGCGCCATCACACTGTGCTGCACCGCGAACACGCTCAGCAACAGCAGGTTGACGATGACCGCTTCGCCGACCGGCGCCGTGACTCCCGCGTCGACGGTGCGTGGCACCACGAAGCCACCGACGAACCCGATCGCATAGAGGAAGGTGACCACGAACAGCAGATAGCTTGCTGCCCCGTAACCGAAGGTGAGTAGGCGCTTCATAGCGACCCCCTGCCACCGCCGCAGTGATACCGCACTCACGGTAGACCTCGAATGCGCAGGTGAACAGGGGGTTTGTTGCTAGTTCACACGCCGCAGCAGCACCGCCTGCTCGAACGGCAACCGGCCGAACACCCGCCCGATGGGCCCGGTCACGTGCGGCGCGGCCTCGGACTTGGACACCACCTGTGGGTCGGCGAGCCTGAGAGTCCTGCCGTGGCGACGCATTTCGGCGCCGCCGGCCGCGGTGATGTTCTTCAGCCAGTCCCGATTCGGGCCGTAGGTGAGCAGGATCGCCACACCCTCGTCGGTGGTGAAAACCGACAGCGGGGTGCGGTAGCACTTACCGGATTTTCTGCCGACGTGTTCGAGGATTCCGAAGGTCGGGGCCCAGCCTGCCCACAGCCGCTGAATGGGATTGGTCACATGGCGGTTGAACCGCGCCAGCCATTGCGGTAGTTGCATGGCCCAATCATGCGGGAATCGATGTGGCGCCGTGCGTTCTTGTTGACACTATGGCCCTATGAGGAAAAGTATGGCGCCCGATCCGGAGATCGGTGCGTTGCCCTTGACGCCGAAGAACCCGCTGCCGCTGTGGCAGCTGGCCAAGGCGGTACGGGCGCTGGACGTCGGGCAGAAGCAGGTGCGCGCCGCAGGCGGTCCGGTGAGCCGGGTGCAGCTGGGGCCCAAATGGTTGGTCCCGCCGCTGGTGGCGGTGTTCTCACCGGACGGAATCCGCGATGTCCTTGGCCGCAACGATCAATTCTCGGAGCGCTGCATCGTGCATGACGAAGTGCGGCACGCGGCGGGAGACAGCCTGTTCGTGCTGCCCAACGAACCATGGCTACCCCGCAAACGGGCCCTGCAGCCGGTGTTCACCAAGCACAATGTGCGCGATTACGGCGGTCATATGGCCCGGGCCGCCCAAGGCGTGGTCGACACCTGGAATGAGGGTGGCGAGGTCGACCTGGACGCCGACTGCCGGGCGCTCACCATGCGTTCGCTGGGCCGCTCGGTGTTGGGGGTCGATCTCAACGAGCGCGCTGCCGTCATCGCCGAACACATGCATATCGCGTCGTCCTACGCCGCGGACCGGGCGCTGCGGCCGGTCCGTGCCCCGCAGTGGTTTCCGACGCCGGCACGTCGGCGGGCCCGCGCCGCCGTCGACGCGATGCGACGGGTCACCGACGACATCCTGCAGGCGTGCCGGGCGGACCCCAACCGGGACGCACCGCTGGTGCACGCCCTGATCGCGGCCACCGATCCCGAGACCGGGCGGCCGCTGTCCGATGACGACATCTGCAACGACCTGCTGATCTTCATGCTGGCCGGTCATGACACCACGGCGACCGCACTCACCTATGCGTTGTGGGCACTCGGCCACCATCCCGACGTCCAGGCCCGGGTGGCCGCCGAGGCCGCCGCGATCGGGGACCGGGAGTTGACGCCGCAGGACGTCACCCGGCTCGGATACACCGTTCAGGTGCTGCACGAGGCGCTGCGCCTGTGCCCGCCTGCCGCGGGCGTCGGCCGGCTGGCGACTCGCGACATCGCGGTCGGCGGCTACCGCGTCGAGGCCGGCACCCTGCTGGCGGTGGGGATATATGCCCTGCACCGCGACCCCGACCTGTGGGAGGACCCGGACGTCTTCGACCCGGACCGGTTCAGTCCACAGAATGCGGCAGGCCGCGACCGCTGGCATTTCATCCCGTTCGCGGGCGGTACGCGGTCGTGCATCGGCGAACACTTCGCGCGCCTGGAAACCACGCTCGCACTGGCCACCATCGTGCGGGCGATGGAGATCGTCTCGGTCGACGACGACTTTCCTGTCGATGTGCCGTTCACCACCGTCGCGCGGGGGCCGATCCGGGCGCGGGCGCGGCCAAGGAGGCCGAACCACTACACCCTGTAGTTGACGGGTTTGCACCGGCTGGGACACTGGTGGCCATGCGTCACGACGTAGCCCGGACTGAGCGATCGGCCCAGTTGTTCGCCGATGCCTGCGCTGTCATCCCCGGCGGGGTGAATTCCCCGGTCCGGGCCTTCACATCGGTGGGTGGCACCCCGCGGTTCATCACCAGCGCCAACGGCTACTGGCTGACCGACGCCGACGGCAACCGCTACGTCGACCTGGTGTGTTCATGGGGTCCGATGCTGCTCGGCCATGCCCACCCCGCGGTCGTCGAGGCGGTGCAGAAGGCGGCGGTCGACGGGCTGGGCTTCGGCGCCCCGACGCCCTCGGAGACTGAACTCGCCGCCGAGATCATCGCCAGGGTCGCGCCGGTCGAGTTGCTACGCATGGTGAACTCCGGCACCGAGGCGACCATGAGCGCGATCCGGCTGGCCCGCGGCTACACCGGACGCGCCAAGATCATCAAGTTCTCCGGCTGCTACCACGGGCACAGTGACGCGCTGCTGGCCGACGCCGGTTCGGGTGTCGCGACGCTGGGCCTGCCGTCCTCGCCGGGTGTCACCGGCGCGGCTGCCGCAGACACCATCGTGCTGCCGTACAACAACGTCGCGGCAGTGGAAGAGATTTTCACCCGGTTCGGCGACGAGATCGCCTGCGTCATCAGCGAGGCGGGCCCCGGCAACATGGGCACGGTGCCGCCGCTGCCCGGCTTCAACGCCGCGCTGCGCCGCATCACAGCGGAGCACGGCGCGTTGCTGATCCTCGACGAGGTGATGACCGGCTTCCGGGTGAGCCGATCCGGTTGGTACGGACTCGACCCCGTGGATGCCGACCTGTTCACCTTCGGCAAGGTGATGAGCGGCGGGCTGCCTGCGGCGGCCTTCGGTGGCCGCGCCGAGGTGATGGGGCGGCTGGCCCCGCTGGGCCCCGTCTACCAGGCCGGCACGCTGTCGGGCAATCCCGTGGCGATGGCCGCCGGGCTGGCCACGCTGCGCCACGCCGACGACGCGGCCTACGCCCGGGTCGACGCCAACGCCGATCGTCTGGCCGGCCTGCTGAGCGGCGCACTGACCGATGCCGGTGTGGCACACCAGTTGCAGCGCGCAGGCAGCATGTTCAGTGTGTTCTTCACCGACGAGCCGGTGCATGATTTCGCGGCGGCCAAGGCCACCGAGACCTGGCGTTTTCCGCCGTTCTTCCACGCGTTGCTGGACGCGGGCGTCTACCCACCGTGTAGCGCATTCGAAACCTGGTTCGTCTCAGCAGCATTGGACGACGAGGCGTTCGAGCGCATCGCGGCCGCGCTGCCCGGTGCGGCCCGGGCCGCGGCGGAGGCCACCGCGTGACCGATTCGGCCGCGCCGGTCAGGACGACGGTGCACGTGATGCGCCACGGTGAGGTGTTCAACCCCCGGCAGGTGCTCTACGGGCGGCTGCCCGGCTATCACCTCTCCGAGCGCGGCCAGGCCCAGGCGCAGGCCGCGGCAGACTGGTTGGCGGACAACGACATCGTGTACGTCGTCGCCTCTCCGCTGGAGCGGGCTCAGGAGACCGCGGCGCCGATCGCGCAGCGCCACGGCCTGTCCATCGACACCGATGACGAGCTGATCGAGTCCTGGAACCATTTCGAGGGGGAGAAGGTGTCGCCCGGTGACGGCGCCCTGCGCGACCCACGGAACTGGCCGCGGCTTCGCGACCCGCGCAAGCCGTCATGGGGTGAGCCCTACGACGAGGTCGCCGCGCGGATGGTGGCCGCGGTGCAACGTGCGCGGCTCAAGGCCAGCGGCCACGAGGCGGTGTGCGTGAGCCATCAGCTTCCGGTCGAGACGCTGCGCCGGGCGATGACGGGCCGCAAGCTGGCGCATCTGCCGTTACCGCACAGCCGCCTGTGCAACCTGTCATCGATCACGTCGTTCACTTTCGACGACGACCGGATGATCCGGTGGGGTTATACGGAGCCCTGGGGGATCTAGTGAGGTCGTTGGTAGCCGGTCTGGTGGTGGTGCTGCTTGCACTGCTCACCGGATGCTCCACCGGCGATGACGCCGTCGCTCAAGGCGGTACGTTCGAATTCGTCGCCCCGGGCGGCAAGACCGACATCTTCTACGATCCGCCCGAAAGTCGCGGTCGCCCAGGCAAACTGGCAGGCCCCGAGCTGACCGACCCGTCGAAGACCATCTCGCTCGACGACTTCGCAGGCAAGGTCGTGGTGATCAACGTCTGGGGTCAGTGGTGTGGGCCGTGCCGAGCCGAGATCAGCCAGTTGCAGCAGGTCTATCAGGACACGGGCCACCTCGGCGTCGCGTTTCTGGGGATCGACGTCAGGGACAACAACCGTGATGCTGCAGTCGATTTCGTCACCGACCGGAAGGTGAGCTTCCCGTCCATCTACGACCCGGCGATGCGCACCATGATCGCGTTCGGCGGCAAGTACCCGACGACGGTGATCCCCTCGACGGTGGTGCTCGACCGTGAGCATCGCGTGGCGGCGGTGTTCCTGCGCGAGCTGCTGGCCGATGATCTGCAACCGCTGGTGACCCGGCTCGCCGCCGAACCGGCACCGACTCCGGCAGAGGTGCGGCAGCCGTGACCGGATTCGCCGAGATCGCCGCGGCCGGGCCGGTGCTGCTGGCCTTGGGTGTCAGCGTGCTGGCCGGTCTGGTGTCCTTCGCGTCGCCGTGCGTGGTGCCGCTGGTGCCCGGCTATCTGTCGTATCTGGCCGCGGTGGTCGGGGTCTCTGAAGATCCGCTGCAGCGCGGACAGGTCGCGCTCAGATCGGCGCGGTTGCGGGTGGCCGGGGCGGCCGGACTGTTCGTCGCCGGGTTCACCGTGGTGTTCCTGCTTGGCGCGGTCGCGGTGCTGGGCATGACCACCACGCTGATCGCCAATCAGCTTCTGCTGCAACGCATCGGCGGTGTCGTCACGATCGTGATGGGACTGGTGTTCGTGGGGTTCGTCCCGGCGCTGCAGCGGCAGGCCCGGTTCACCCCGCGGCAGTTGTCCACGGTGGCGGGCGCCCCGTTGTTGGGGGCGGTGTTCGCGCTGGGGTGGACGCCGTGCCTGGGGCCCACCCTGACCGGGGTGATCGCGGTCGCCTCGGCCACCGACGGTTCCAGCGTGGCCCGCGGGGTGGTGCTGGTCCTGGCGTACTGCCTGGGGTTGGGCATCCCGTTCGTGTTGCTGGCGCTCGGCTCGGCGCGTGCCGTGCAGGGGCTCGGCTGGTTGCGCCGTCACGCCAGGACCATCCAGATCTTCGGCGGGGTGCTGCTCATCCTGGTGGGCACCGCACTGGTCACCGGCCTGTGGAATGACTTCGTATCGTGGGTGCGCGACGCCTTCGTCAGTGATGTGAGGCTCCCGATCTGATGACTTCCGACCCGCGAGCAGACACTTCTGTACCCGTCACACGCCGTCCAGGGGTACCGGCGCGTCTGCTCGCGCTCATTCGCAACACCTGGCGGACCCTGACGTCGATGGGCACGGCCCTGGTGTTGCTGTTCCTGCTGGCGCTCGGCGCGATACCCGGCGCCCTGCTGCCGCAACGCAGCCTCAACGAATCCAAGGTCACCGAATATCTCGCCGCGCACCCCACGATGGGCCCGTGGCTGGACCGGCTGCAGGCCTTCGATGTCTTCTCCAGCTTCTGGTTCACCGCGATCTACATGCTGCTGTTCATCTCGCTGGTGGGCTGCCTGACGCCCCGGATGCTCGAGCATGCCCGCACCCTGCGCGCCGTCCCGGTGGCCGCGCCGCGCAATCTGAGCCGGCTGCCCAAGTACCACGCCGAGCAGGTGAGCGCGGACCCGCAGCAGCTGTCCGAAACGGTGACCAAACGGCTGAGGGGCTGGCGCACGGTCACCCGGCGCACCGATGAGGGCACCGAGATATCTGCGGAGAAAGGCTATCTGCGCGAATTCGGCAACATCGTCTTCCACTTCTCGCTGCTCGGGCTACTGGTCGCGGTGGCCGCGGGCAAGCTGTTCGGTTACGAGGGCAACGTGATCGTGATCGCCGACGGCGGTCCCGGCTTCTGCTCGGCCTCGCCCGCCGCGTTCGACTCGTTCCGGGCAGGCAATACCGTCGACGGCACCTCCCTGCATCCGGTCTGTGTGCGGGTCAACGACTTCGACGCGCAGTACCTGCCCACCGGCCAGGCGCTGTCATTCGCTGCCAACATCGACTATCAGGCCGGTGATGACCTGACCGACAACACCTGGCAGCCCTACCGGCTTGAGGTCAACCACCCGCTGCGCATCGGCGGTGACCGGATTTATCTGCAGGGGCACGGTTACGCACCGTCGTTCACCGTCACCTTCCCGGACGGTCAGACCCGCAGCCAGACCATCCAGTGGCGGCCCGAGGATCAGATCACGTTCCTGTCCTCCGGGGTGATGCGCATCGACCCGCCGGCAGGCACCTATCCCGACGCCGACGAGCGCCGTGAGCACCAGATCGCCATTCAGGGGTTGTTCGCGCCCACCAAGCAGCTCCACGGCACGCTGCTGTCGTCCAGCTTCCCGGCGCTCAACGACCCGGCGGTCGCGGTGGACATCTACCGCGGTGACACCGGTCTGGACACCGGCAGGCCCCAGTCCCTGTTCACGCTCGATGCGCGGTTGATCGACCAGAACCGGCTGACCAAGATGGCGCGGGTCAACCTGGAGGAGGGGCAGGAGACCAGGCTCGACGACGGCACCAAGGTCCGGTTCGACGGCGCCGTGCCGTTCGTCAATCTGCAGGTGTCGCACGACCCGGCACAGGTCTGGGTGCTGGTGTTCGCCATGTCGATGATGGCCGGTCTGCTGGTGTCGTTGGTGGTGCGCAGACGCCGGATCTGGGTTCGGATCGAACCTGGTGGCGGGGGTACCGTAAGCGTCGAGTTGGGCGGTCTGGCCCGCACGGACAACTCCGGCTGGGGTGACGAGTTCGAGCGGTTGACGGACCGGCTGCTGGAAGGCTGTGACGTGGCGGCTGAAGAGAAGGCGGAGCGCGCATGAACGAGCACATCGATATCGGGTTGGCCCGGTACTCCGACTGGGCCTTCACCTCGTCGGTGCTGGTACTGGTGGGAGCGCTGGTGCTGCTGGCGGTCGAGTTGGCCTACAGTCGCGGCCGCAAAGTCGAGACCCGGGAGTTGGTCGGGGCCACCGTCGGCGCCGACAGCGCCACCCCCGGCGTCGTCGCCGAGGTGGCCAAGCGGCCGTTCGACGAGCGGGTCGGCAAAACCGGTCTGTCGCTGGTGTACGTCGGGATCGGTTTGCTGCTGGTGTGCATCGTGTTGCGCGGGCTGGCCACGTCGCGGGTGCCGTGGGGCAACATGTACGAGTTCATCAACCTGACCTGCTTCTCGGGTCTGGTGGCAGGCGCCATCGTGTTACGCCGCCCGCAGTACCGCGTGCTGTGGGTCTTTGTGCTGGTGCCGGTGCTGATCCTGCTGACCGTGTCGGGCCGTTGGCTCTACACCAATGCCGCCCCGGTGATGCCGGCCCTGCAGTCCTACTGGCTGCCCATCCACGTGTCCGTCGTCAGCCTGGGCTCCGGGGTGTTTCTGGTAGCCGGCGTCGCGAGCATCCTGTTCCTGGTAAAGATGTCCCCGCTGGGTGCACCCGGCAGGGAAGGCGCAGTGGCGCGCATCGTCGCCCGGTTGCCCGACGGGCAGACCCTGGACCGGATCGCCTACCGCACCACGATCTTCGCGTTCCCGATATTCGGCTTCGGTGTGATCTTCGGCGCCATCTGGGCCGAGGAGGCGTGGGGACGCTACTGGGGCTGGGATCCCAAGGAGACGGTGTCGTTCATCGCGTGGGTGGTCTATGCGGCCTATCTGCACGCCCGTTCGACCGCCGGTTGGCGTGACCGCAAGGCCGCCTGGGTCAACGTCGTCGGCTTCGTCGCTATGGTGTTCAACCTGTTCTTCATCAATCTGGTTACCGTTGGGCTGCATTCGTACGCAGGCGTCGGATAGGCAGTCACGTCAGGATCGGCCCACAGCTGCTGTGCGAGCGGAGAGGAATTCGTGTCCGAGTCACCCGAAGACGCCGTGTTCAGCACGGCGGACGAGTCGTCGACACCGCCTGAGCCACACGTAGAGCCGCCGCCGCACGAGGCGGCTCCCATCGAACCCGCCGCACCGTTCACCGCGCCGGCGACCGGGTTCCGGGGCCAGCAGCGGTTCAGCGATCCCACGAATGGGCTGCCGGCAAGCGCGGGCACGACGTTGCCGCCGGAGTGGACGGCTCCCACACCGCCGCAAGGCTTTCCGGTGCTGTCCCCGCCTCCGTCCCCGCCTGCGGCGGCTCCCGCGCCGTTCGTCTCGCCCTACCGCGACCTGTCGACCGACGCACTGCTCGGCCAGCGCAAGCGTGCCCCGTCGGCCGGGTGGCGCAAGTGGCTCTACCTGGCCTCGTTCAAACAGATCAACGTCGGGGAAAGCCCGAAGATCACCCACCACAACGCTCTGCTGGCCGAGGTCAGCCAGCCGCTGCAGGGCTGCTACCGGATCGCGCTGCTCTCGCTGAAAGGCGGTGTGGGCAAGACCACCATCACCGCGACGTTGGGCGCCACGTTCGCCTCGATCCGCGGTGACCGGATCATCGCGGTGGATGCGAACCCCGATCGGGGCACGCTGAGCCAGAAGGTGCCGTTGGAGACGGCCGCCACGGTGCGCCACCTGTTGCGCGACGCGGAAGGCATCGAGCGCTACAGCGACGTGCGTGCCTACACCTCGCAGGGGCCGAGCCGGCTCGAGGTGCTGGCCTCGGAGAGCGATCCGGCGGTGTCGGAGGCGTTCAGTTCCGACGACTACGTGCACACCCTCGAGGTGCTGGAGCGGTTCTACAGCCTGGTGCTCACCGACTGCGGCACCGGCCTGATGCACTCGGCGATGGCAGCGGTGCTGTCCAAGGCCGATGTCCTGGTCGTGATCAGTTCAGGGTCGGTCGACGGTGCGCGCAGCGCGTCGGCCACGCTGGACTGGCTCGACGCGCACGGCCATCAGGACATGGTGCGCAACTCGATTGCGGTGATCAACGCCGTGCGGCCACGCTCGGGCAAGGTGGACCTGTCGAAAGTCGTCGACCACTTCTCGCGACGCTGCCGCGCGGTCCGATTGGTTCCGTTCGACCCGCACCTGGAGGAAGGGGCGGAGATCAGCCTCGAGCGGCTCAAGCCCGGGACGCGTGAGGCGCTGATCGAGTTGGCGGCCGTGGTGGCCAGCGACTTCGCCGGGGCACACCGGTCCGCCGACCCGCGCGGTTGAACCGCGCTAGGGTCGCGGATTGTTGTCGCCGTGCCCGAGTCTCCGCAGAAAATCTGGGTCGTCATCGGGACCGATGACTCGAGTCTTGGGTTGATTCCCCATTACCCGCGTCATGCGCCACCCGACATACACCAGGCAACTCACTGCGAGAATCAGGAGTAGGTACGCCACTCTCGAAACCTCCTTGCCCCGAATATACGCGTCGTCGGTAGGCTCGGGTCGTGTCAGCAAGTCGTCCGGCCACCCGCATGGTTGTCGATGTGCTCGTCTACGTCGCCGCCCGGCTGGTCTTGGTGGCGGTGTTGACCGCGGTGATCTTCGGGGTCGGGCACCTGCTCGGTCTGCGTGACTTCCCGATCGTGGTGGCATTGCTGTTCGCGTTCGTGGTCGCTCTGCCGCTGGGAATCTGGTTGTTCGCGCCGTTGCGCAACCGGGCCACGGCCTCCATCGCGGTGTTCGACGAACGCAGGCGCGCCGACCGCGCACAATTGCAGGCCAGGTTGCGCGGCGAAGAACCGCCGCCACCGAAGTGAGGGAGGCGTTCGGCGCCGAATTTGCAGGCGCGGAAGGTTTTCTCAACTCGCCGACGTACGGGCTGCCGCCACAGTTTCTGCTGGAGGCGGTGCACCGCTGTGTCGCCGATTGGGGTTCCGGGACCATGGATGCCACCTCGTTCGATGAACCGGTTCGGCTCGGGCGTGGCGGCTATGCCGCATTGGTCGGGGTGCCTGCCGAATCGGTGACCATGGCGGGCAGCGTGTCCGCCGCGCTCGCACTGGTGGCGGCCGCGATTCCCGACGGTAGCCGGGTGGCGGTGCTGAAGAATGAATTCACCAGCACCACTTTCCCGTTCGCCGCCCAGGCCGCTCGGGGTGTCACCCTCACCGAGCTGAGTGAGGAGGAGTTGGTGGGCACCGCCGCCGCGTACGACGTGGTGTCGCTCAGCCTGGTGCAGTCGGCCAACGGCGCGGTATCGGACCCGGCCGCGTTGCGGGACGCGGTGGCAGGCACCGACACCATCACCGTGCTCGACGTGACGCAGGCGGCCGGCTGGAAACGCCTCGACCTGGGTTGGGTCGATGTGTCCGTGGCCGCCGTCTACAAGTGGCTGCTGGCGCCCCGCGGCACGGCGTGGATGTCGGTGAGCGAGCGCGTCGCCGCCCGTATGACGCCGCACGCGGCGAACTGGTACGGCGGCGAGGATCCGTGGCAGTCGATCTACGGGCTGCCCCTGCGGCTGGCTGCCGACGCCCGCCGGTTCGATACGTCGCCGGCGTGGCTCGGTGTGCTCGGCGCAGGCCTGACGCTGCCCTGGCTGGCCTCGCTGGACCGGGCGGCCGTGGAAGCCCACACGGTGGGGCTGGCCAATCGGTTGCGTACCGAGATCGGCCTGCCACAGCAGGATTCGGCGATCGTGGCGATCCCCGCTGACGACACTGCCGACACCGCCGGCGCGGCCGGTCGGCTGCAGCGGGCAGGTATCCGCGCATCGGTGCGGGCAGGCGCGGTGCGGGTCGGCTTTCACCTGTACAACACCGACGACGACCTGGACCGGCTGCTCGATACGCTGGGGGCTAACCGGTAGCCGGCGGTGGGGGTCAGCGCCGACGATTTCGGACGCCCGTTGGGTGAGTCTGGAAGTCATGAGTTTCCGAACACGCATCTCGACAATGGTGGCCGTCGGAGCGGGCGCGGTGGTGATCGCCCTTCCGGTGCTGTCCGCGCCGACCGCACAAGCCGCCCCGAGCGGGCCGACGTGTACCTCGATCGGTGCGAACTCGACTCTGTGTCAGTCGGAGGGCAACGCACAGATCAGCGCCACCCCGCCGGTTGTCAACTACCAGTCCCAGTATCCGTTCTTCGGGGGCTACGGTCTGCTGTATCACCATGGCGGTGACCACCGCGGATAGTGTTGCGGCTACCCACATTCCAGGGGCATGCGGGCGACGAGGGTGGTGCCTGCACCGGGTGCGCTGGTGATGGTGAGATGCCCTGCGAGTGCCTCCACCCGGTCCTTGAGGCCGATCAGCCCCGAGCCGCCGGTGGTCCCGGCGGCGGTGGCGCCGCCGATTCCGTCGTCACGGATCGTCAGCTGCAATTCGCCGTCGTCCGCGGTGGCGTTGATGTCGACGACGCTGGCGTGGGCGTGTTTGGCGGCGTTGGTGAGGGCCTCGGCGACGACGTAATAGGCGGCCACCTCCACCGATTCGGGTAGCTGGGCGGTGAGGTCGAGGTGCAACTCGACCGGAACGGCGGAGCGTCGGGCCAGTGCCCGCAGCGCAGGAGCCAGGCCGCCCTTGGACAGGATGGCCGGGTGTATGCCGCGGGAAAGTTCTTGCAGCTCAGTCGATAACGCCGACAGATCGGTGGCGAGTTTGGCGATGTCGCTGCGCAGAGCGGGCTGGTCTGCGGGCACCGAAGCCTCGACTGCGCGCACCGCAAGTCCCAGTGACACCACCCGCTGCTGAGCCCCGTCGTGCAGATCCCGTTCGAACCGCCGCCGCGCCTGATCGGCCGCGGTGACGATCCTTGCGCGCGATGCGGTGAGTTCGGCGTGGGTTTCGGCATTCCTGATGGCCGTGGCGACCAGGTCGGCGAAGTCCGCGACCCGGGCCTCGGTGTCGGGTGCGAACGTATGCGGCTGAACCGAGCCGACCACCAGCACTGCCCGCACCTGACCGCCGACGATGACCGGTGCGGCTACCGCCGAGCGGATCCCGATGGCGCGTACCTGCGCGGCGGTGCCGCCGTCGATGTCGTTGTAGTCCTCGATACGGGATGGCAGTCCGGTGACCCACACGGTGGCCGCCAGACTTTCACCGTCCAGTGGAAGGTGTTCGCCGACAGGAAGTTTAGGGCTGCCGGCGGGGTCGCGCGAGGCCAGCACGAGTGGCGGCTCCCCGTCCGAATAACTCAGCAGCGCGACGTGATCCATGCCCAGCCCGCTTGCCAGTTCGTTCACCGCGGCCGGATAGACCTCCACGGGATGGGATCCGTTGGCCACCAAGGTGGCCACGCGTCGCAGTGCGGCCTGCTGCTCGGCGAGCGCGCCGGCTTCGGCGGCACGTACCCGCGCCTGCCCGACCAGCACGTTGGTCAGCAGTGCCACCGGAAGGAAGATCGCGATGGCCACCATGTCCTGCGGTCGAACCGGCAGCAACGCACCGTGGGTTTCCATATGGAAATGCACGTAGACCACCGCGCTGACCAACGATGTCACCACTGCCAGCCGCATCCGCCAACCCGCTGACACCACGAGCACCCCGAGCAGGAAAAGCGCGCCGAACGAGTTCTCGGATGCGACCTCGCGCAGCTGGGAAACGAGCACGGTCTCGGCGATGATGAACACCGCCGCCACCACGATCCCCAACCCCAACGGCGGGGCCGTCGGACGCAGCACCAGCCCCAACAGCCGCGGAAGCGGCGCTGGTGGGTCTGCGGTGGACATGGCCGTCACTGTTGCATAAACGCCGGACGGGGTGTAGATCATGCCGCTGAAACCGGACGTATTCCGGCTAGCGGGGATGAAACGCTGCTCATGCCCTGACACGCTGGAGATATGTCCGGTCCCCGGAGGGTCTGTGCGCTGTCTCATCGTCGATGACAACGTCAGTTTTCGTGACGCCGCCCGCCGCATGCTCGGAGGTGGCGGGATCACCGTGGTCGCTGTCGCGGCCAACAGTGGGGAAGCGCTGCGGCTCTGCCGGGAGTTGCGACCCGACGTGGCCCTGGTGGATGTCGCGCTGGGGGCCGAGAGCGGCTTCGAGCTGGCCGAACAGTTGCACCGCACCGAGCTGCCGCCCGCGGTGATCCTGATTTCCACCTATGCCGAGCAGGACCTCACCGAGATGATCGCGGCGAGCCCGGCGGTCGGGTTCGTGCCGAAGTTCGCGCTGTCGGCGGCGGCGGTCAGCGACGTGTTGGCTACCGCGATTCCAGATAGGTGATGACCGCGCGCACCCGGCGGTGGTCGTCGGCGGTCTCGGGCAGGTTCAGCTTGGTCAGGATGCTGCGGACGTGCTTTTCCACGGTGCCCTCGGTGACCCAGATCCGGCGGGCGATACCCGAGTTGGACAGGCCTTCGGCCATCAGCACCAGTACCTCGTGTTCGCGGGCGCTCAGCGCCGCCAGGGGATCGTCACGGCGGCGCGCGGACACCAGTTCGGACACCAGGGCGGGGTCGACCACCGAGGCGCCCTTGGCGATCCGTTCCAGGGTTTCGACGAAATCGCCGACGTCGGTGACCCGCGATTTCAGCAGGTAGCCGATGCCGTGGCCGCTGGCCAGCAACTCGGTGGCGTGCTCGACGTCCACATGCGCCGACAGCACCAGGATGCCGGTGTCGGGGGCTTCGGAGCGGATCACCCGGGCCGCGTCGAGCCCTTCGGTGGTGTGTGTCGGCGGCATCCGGATGTCGACCACAGCCAGTTGTGGGGCCTGATCGCGCACCAGCGCAAGCAGTTCCGCCGCGTCGGCGGCCTGACCGACGACCTCGAAACCGGACCGGTCGAGCAGGCTGGCGATCCCCTCCCGAAGCAGGACGTCGTCGTCGGCGACGACGACTCGCAGCGCAACCATCACGATCCTTCCCGGCACAGGACCCAGCAGAGAGCCCAGCACCGACGAAGGTACAGGTTGTGGCGGGTTTCCGCTCCCGTCAGCGGAACGCGGAGCCCTTCTCCCGGTCCAGGTAGGTGTCGGACTTGTTCTTGAGGAAGAACAGGTACACCACCAGCGACAGGGCGATGCAGACGGTCACGTATCCGATGAACAGGTTCACCTGGTCACGCGCCTTGAGGGCCTGGTAGATCAGTGGCGCGGTGCCGCCGAACATCGAATTGGCCAACGCGTAGCCGACTCCCACGCCCAGTGCTCGGACGTGGGCGGGGAACAACTCGGACTTCACCAGTGCGTTGATCGAGGTGTATCCGGTGAGGATGACGTAGCCGACGGCGACGAGGAGGAACGACAGGATCGGCGAATGTGTTTGCGGCAGATACGTGATCAGGATGTAGGTGTAGATGAGCCCGCCGAAACCGAACCACAGCAACAGTGGCTTGCGCCCGACCTTGTCACTGATCATCCCGCCGACCGGCTGCAGCAGCATCAGGAAGATCAGCCCGACGAGGTTGATCCAGGTGGCCGTCATGGCCTGGTCTTTGTAGGTGGTCTTGACGATCGCGGGCGCATTGACGCTGTAGGTGTAGAACGCGACGGTGCCGCCCATGGTGATCAGGAAGCACATCAACAGCGGTTTGGCGTAGCGGGCGAACAGTTCCCGCAGTGAGCCCGAGCTCTTGTCCTTGCCTGCGGCGATCGCGGCGAGATGTTCCGCGCTGAGTGATTCGTCCATGGTGCGACGCAGCCAGAACACCACGATCGCCGCGACACCGCCGACGGCAAAGGCGATGCGCCAACCGAATTCGTGAATCTGATCGCCAGTGAAGGCCGTCAGGATGATCAGCAGCGTGAACTGGGCGAGCACATGGCCACCCACGAGCGTCACGTACTGGAAGGACGAGAAGAAGCCGCGCCGCTCCCGGGTCGCGGCCTCTGACATATAGGTCGCCGAGGTGCCGTATTCGCCGCCGGTGGCGAAGCCCTGGACCAGCCGGCACAGGATCAGGATGACCGGTGCGGCGATGCCGATGCTGGCCCGGCCCGGCACGAGCGCGATGACCAGCGAGCACGCCGCCATGAGCGAGACGCTGATGGTCAGCGCGGCGCGTCGGCCGCGACGGTCGGCGAACCGGCCGAAGAACCACGATCCGATCGGCCGGGTGATGAACGTGACCGCGAAGATCGCATAGATGTAGATCGTCGAGTTCTGGTCGGCCTCATCGAAAAACTGATGCTCGAAGTATGTGGCGAAGACCGTGTAGACGTAGACGTCATACCACTCGACGAGGTTTCCCGAGGAGCCTCTGATCGTGTTCCAGATGGCCCTGCGCGTCTCCGCCCGGCCCGACGGAGTCGGCGGGTTCTCGGTCGAAACGGTCATTCGCGTCCCCCAGGTGATGGCGTCGGCCTGCGGTCGACGGTCCGCGGCCTGACGGTCCGCGGTCGACGGTCACGTTAGTGCAATGCCGCGCCACTTTTCCGGCGAGCAGACAGTCTGGTACCCATTTCGCGCCATTTTCGGGTACCAGACTGTCTGCTCGCCGGGGTGGGGGGACCGCTTGACCACACGCTGGTGTCAAGTTACGTTGACAATATGAACGCTTCAGGCGTGGCCACCGATGGCATCAGCAGTTCCGACCCCGCCGTCGGACTGCGCGCGGTGCGGGCATTGCAGCGCTTGCAGGAGCGGTTGGAAGCCATTCATGTCGCGAATGCCCGTGAACAGGGCTGGAGTTGGCAGGCAATCGCCGACGCCCTCGAAGTCAGCCGCCAGGCCGTGCACCAGAAGCACAACCGGAGGAAGTGACGATGTTCGAACGGTTCAGTCGCAATGCACGGATAGCGGTGGTTCTGGCCCAGGAGGAGGCCCGCGAACTGGAGTCCAATGATATTCGGCCCGAGCACATCCTGGTGGGAGTGCTGCAGAGCTCCGGGCGCGACTTGTCGGCGTTGCTGGCCGGATTCGGCTTGACGGCTGAGGCTGTGCGCGGCCGGCTGGCGGTCGCCGATGCGCCCGGCGACGAATCATTCGATGGCGATGCCGACGCACTGGCCGGAATCGGCATCGACCTGTATGCCGTGCGCGACAGCGTGAATCACACATTCGGCGATGGCGCGTTCGACAATGCCCTTCGGCGGTCCGGACGTCGCCGCAGGCGCCGCGGACATATTCCGTTCACCAAGCCCGCCAAGAAGATCCTGGAGTTGGCACTGCGGGAATCCTTGGCGCACAAGGATGGTTGGATCGGCTGCGAACACATCCTGCTCGGAATTTTGCGAAGTGAAGATCGCTACGCCACGGGCCTCATCACCGAGCACATCGGCGCCGCCGAACTCCGCAGCGGGATCGTCAGCTTGCTGGACAACGCCGCTTGAAAGGCGGGCACTCAGGCCGCCAACGCACGGCTACGGCCGTCCAGGTGCCCGAACACGCGGCGCACCAAGTCCTCCGGGTGCCGATGGATGTCATCGACGACGGCGGAAATCGTAGTCCATCCGCACTCTTGCAGGCGCCGGGTCTTGAGCCGGTCATGAAGGAATGCCTCCGGTGTGGCGTGCCATGCGACGCTGTCATACTCGGCCGCCAATTTTGCTTCCGGCCAGGCGAAATCGACCCGCCACAGTTGACCGCAGTTGTCGGTGATCTCGTATTGCAGCTCCGGGGCAGGCACCCTCCAGTCGATGAACACCAGCCGCATCTCGCTTTCCATCGGCGATTCGGCGCGCCAGTCGGCGTGCGGTAGGAGGTCGCGCAGCGCCACGATGCCCCGGCGCCCCTTCTGCTCGCGGATGGCGGCGCCGAGTTCGGTTGTCGTGCAGGCTCGGGCATGCAGAGCGGCGTCGAACGTCGCGAGTGCCCGCGGCCTGCGCAACGTACGTGCGACCTCCACGGCCGTCCACGCAGGCGTCGTCGCAAGCCGGCCCGACACCCGCCGCAACGGTGCACCGACACGTTGATGGACCATCACGTCATCGTCCGGCCGAACCCGCAGGCCCGGATCGAGGATGTGGACACGGCCGTCACACTCGGTGTCGAACCCGTACAGCGCCGCAGCCGTGCCCATGCAGGCCACGATCGACGTTGCGGTGCGGAGGTCCAAGGCCGCGAGCCGTTCGACGACGCCAGGCGAGGTCGGGGCGTACACACCACGGCGGACCCGCGCGATCTGGCCCGATCGCAGCTGCGCGGCAAGCCTCTTGCGTGTCATTACGGTCATCAGTTGGGAGGCGGTGGCTACTCCGCCGTTGACGGCGAACACCTCGTCGATCGACACGTCACGATCGTCGCTGTCGGCATGCCCGCAGCGGAAGACCGAAATGGCGGCCTGTGGATAACCTGCCGGATTTCCCCGCCGAGCAGACAGCTGTGTACCGAAAAAGGGCGCCACGAGGGTACCCAGGTGTCTGCTCGCCGGGGTGGGCGACTAGAAAGCCAAGGCGAGCGCGACCACGACCGCCCACACCAACATCGTCAAACCGGTGTCGCGCAGCACGGGGATCAGATCTTTCCCGCCGAGGCCGCCACGCACCGGGAGCGCGGCCCGCACAGCCAACGGCAGCGCCACCAGGCCGACGGCGCACCACGGGGTGGCCGCGATCAGCACCAGGGTCAGCACGAAGGCCACCGCCAGCAGCAGCTGGAACAGCACCCGTGTGCGGGCATCGCCGAGCCGAACCGCGAGCGTGATCTTCCCGGACTCCTTGTCGGTCGGGATGTCGCGCAGGTTGTTGGCCACCAGCACCGCCGAGGACAAGGATCCCATCGCCACCGCCAGCGCCAGGCCGACCCAGTCGATGCGTAGCGCCTGGGTGTACTGGGTGCCGAGCACCGCCACCAGCCCGAAGAAGACGAACACCGCCACTTCGCCGAGCCCGAGGTAGCCGTAGGGCTTCTTGCCGCCCGTGTACAGCCAGGCCCCGGCCAGACACGCCGCGCCCACCGCGATCAGCCACGGCGCGCTCAGCGCGGCCAACACCACGCCGGCCACCGCCGCGATACCCAGGCTCAGCAGCGCCGCGGTCAGCACCGAACGCGGCGAGGCGAGCTTGGAGCCGACCAGCCGCAGCGGCCCCGACCGCACGTCGTCGGTGCCGCGGATGCCGTCGGAGTAGTCGTTGGCGAAGTTCACGCCGATGATCAACGCGAGCGCGACCACCAGCGCCAGCAGCGCCTTCCACCAGACCGCGGCGCCCAGCCAGGCCGCCGCACCGGTACCGGCGATGACGGGGGAGATGGCGTTGGGCAACGTGCGCGGACGGGCTCCCTCGATCCACTGCGAGAAACTGGCCACGAGCGCCATCGTAGGAGTACGGCCACCCACCGACCTACACTGAGCCTTATGAAGGACCAGCTCAGCAAGACCGAGATCGGTAAGGATGCGCTGCAGGAATCCGTCGAGGCGGTGGCCTCGACGGTCGGCGAGGTCGCCTCCATCGTCACCACCGCGGTGAAGGATGTGGCGACGGCGATCGGCGGCCTGGCCACGGATGTCTTCGAGATCGGCGACAGCGCCCGAAAAGCCAATGCCCAACTGGAGGACGAGACCGAGTAACGCTGCATGCTCGGAGTCATCGGCGGCAGCGGCTTCTACACGTTCTTCGGGCCCGACGCCCGTACCGTCAACCTGGACACTCCCTACGGGGAGCCCAGTGCACCCGTGACGGTCGGTACGGTCGGCGAACACGAGGTGGCATTTTTACCCCGGCACGGTGTCGCGCACGAGTACTCGCCGCACATCGTGCCCTACCGCGCCAACATGTGGGCGTTGCGGGCGCTGGGGGTACGACGGATCTTCGCCCCCTGCGCGGTGGGCAGCCTCACCCCGGACCTGGGGCCGGGATCGATGGTGGTGCCCGACCAGTTGGTGGACCGCACCAGCGGGCGTGCTGACACCTATTTCGATTCCGGCGGAATCCATGTCGGCTTCGCCGATCCCTACTGCCCGACGCTGCGCGCCGCGGCCACCGGCCTGCCCGGTGTGGTCGACGGCGCCACCATGGTGGTGATCCAGGGCCCGCGGTTTTCCACCCGTGCCGAGAGCCGCTGGTTCGCGGGCCAGGGTTTCACATTGGTCAACATGACCGGCTATCCGGAGGCGGTGCTGGCACGTGAACTCGAAATGTGTTACGCCGCTGTCGCTCTGGTCACTGATCTGGATGCGGGGATCGAGGCGGGAGCCGGGGTGAAGGCGGTCGACGTGTTCGCAGAGTTCGAGCGGAACATGGTGCCGTTCAAGAAGCTCGTGCACGAGGCGTTGGAGGCCGTGGAGGTCGAGCGCGCCTGCACGCACTGCCTGGCCCATGACGGCGTGAAACTGCCGTTCGAGCTGCCGTGAGGGTGCTGCTCACCGGGGCGGCCGGGTTCATCGGGACACGGATCGCGATTGCCCTGCGCGCCGCCGGCCACGAGGTGCTCGCCCTCGATGCAATGTTGCCCGCCGCGCACGGGGCGAACCCGCAGCCGCCGCCGAACTGTCATCTGGTCGACATCCGGGACGGGTCCGCCCTGGCACCGCTGTTACGCGGCGTCGACGTGGTGTGCCATCAGGCCGCGGTGGTCGGCGCCGGGGTCGATGCCGCGGACGCACCGTCTTACGGCAGCCACAACGACTATGGCACAACGGTTTTGCTCGCCGAGATGTTCGCCGCAGGCTGTTCCCGGCTGGTATTGGCATCATCGATGGTGGTCTATGGACAGGGCGGATTCGACTGCCCGACGCATGGACCCGTCGAACCGATGCCACGCACCCGCGCCGATCTGGACGACGGTGTGTTCGAGCACCGCTGCCCGGTGGGCGGGGAGCCGTTGCAGTGGCGGCTGGTGGGGGAGGACGCACCCCTGCGGCCCCGAAGTCTGTACGCCGCAAGCAAGACCGCACAGGAGCATTACGCGCTGGCATGGGCCGAGGCCGTCGGAGGCTCCGTCGTCGCCCTGCGCTATCACAACGTCTACGGTCCGGATATGCCGCGCGACACCCCGTATTCGGGGGTGGCGGCGATATTCCGTTCGCAGCTTGAATCCGGTCAGGTGCCAAAGGTTTTCGAAGACGGCGGCCAGATGCGCGATTTCGTGCACGTGGATGATGTGGCCGCGGCCAATGCCGCGGCAGTGCAATACGACAAACACGGCTTCGCTGCATTCAACGTGTGTTCGGGGCGGCCCATTTCGATCCTGGAGGTGGCAGCCCGGTTGTGTGAGGCGCGCGGCGCGTCGGCTCCGGTGATCACCGGGCAGTACCGAAGTGGCGATGTCCGCCACATCGTGGCCGACCCGGCGAACGCGACCCGGCTGCTGGGATTTCGGGCGGAGATCGCTCCGCGCGATGGCCTGGCCGAGTTCGCGTTCGCCCCGCTGCGGGGTTAGACCGAGGTGAACCGCGGCCTGCGGCGTCGCGCTCGTAGGTAGGCGGTCAAGCCGATCTGAGCCTGAGCCTCTTGACACCCGTCAAGAGTCGGGGGCGATACTGGCGTTGTGAAACCCGCCATCTGTGAGCAGTTCGGTATCGACTTTCCGCTCTTCGCATTCAGTCACTGCCGCGATGTGGTGGCCGCGGTGACCAACGCCGGCGGCTTCGGCGTGCTGGGCGCCACCGCGTACACCCCCGAGCAACTCGACCGCGAACTGTCCTGGATCGATGAGCAGGTCGGCGACAAGCCGTACGGCGCGGACATCATCGTGCCCGCGAAATTCGAGGGCAAGGGCGAGCACTTGTCCCGGGGTGACCTCGTCGACCGGATCCCGGTCCAGCACCGCGAATTTGTCGCGAAACTGCTCGCAGACCACGACATCGAGGCGGAAGCCAAGCCGCGGCTGGGTGGTTCCGCGCTGTCCGGTGACACCGGCGCCGAACTGCTCGACGTCGCGATGAGCCATCCCATCAAGCTCATCGCCAACGCCCTCGGGGTGCCACCGGACTACATGATCGAGGCCGGCCGTGAGCGTGGCGTTCCGGTCGCCGCCCTCGTCGGCGCCCGCGAGCACGCCGTCAAACAGGTGCGGGCCGGCGTGGACCTGATCATCGCGCAAGGCACCGAGGCCGGCGGGCACTGCGGTGAGGTGTCGACGCTGGTGCTGGTTCCCGAGGTCATCGACGCCATTGGTCCGACTGTCCCGGTGCTGGGTGCCGGCGGGATCGTGACGGGCAGACAGATGGCTGCGGTGGTCGCGATGGGCGCCGCAGGCGCGTGGACCGGCTCGGTGTGGCTGACCACCGAGGAAGCCGAGACCGCGCCTCACACCGTGCAGAAGATGCTGGCGGCTACGTCGCGGGACACTGTGCGTTCGGCGGGGCGCACCGGAAAGCCCGCCCGGCAACTGGTGTCGGAATGGACCGACGCGTGGCTGCCCCACGAGGGTGGGCAGAAACCGTTGGGCCTGCCACTGCAGAACATGCTGGCCGAGCCCGTCATTCGGCGCGTCGATGTGCTTGCCGCGCAAGGACACCCGGGTGCTCAGGCGTTGGCGACGTACTTCGTCGGGCAGGGCGTGGGGTTGATGAACAAGATCAAACCGGCGCGCGAGGTGGTGCGCGAGTTCATCGAGGATTACCTGGCCGCCACCGAGCGGCTCAGTAATTCCCTGCCGGATTGAGCGGCTCGGCCTGCGGCTCAATCGGCCATCGGCAACCGCACTTCGAAGCGGGCACCGGTGTCCAGGTTCTGCGCGGTCAGCGACCCGCCGTGCGCCTGCACCAGGCCCGCCGCGATGGCAAGCCCCAGGCCGGATCCGCTGGGCAACGTGGAATCCGCCCGCGGCACCCGCCCGTTGGAGCCCCGGTAGGCGATGTCGAACACGCGCGGCAGGTCAGCCTCGTCGATCCCGACCCCGGTGTCCTCGACGCGGGCCCACGCCCCGGTGTCGTCGGATCCCAGAGACAGCGTCACCTTGCCGCCCTCGGGGGTATGTGCGATGGCGTTGGCCACCAGATTCGACAAGACCCGAGCCAGGGCGCGATCGCTGCCGATCACGCGGACCGGTTTCTCGGGCAGCTCGGCGCTCAATTGCACACCGGCCCGTCGCGCGCCGATCCGGTGCGCGGCCAGCACATCGTCGACCACCTCGTCGAGCGCGGCCTGGCCGCGCGCAGGCTGCACTGCGCCGGCGTTGATCTTCGACATCTCGAACAGGTCGTCGACCATTTCGGATAGCCGGATCGATTCCTGCTCAATGTGTTTGGCCTGAAATCTCACTTCGTCGTCGGTGACCACCCCGTCGGCGATGGCCTCCGACACGGCACGGATCCCGGCCAGCGGGGTCCGCAGATCATGGCTGACGAACGCGACGAGCTGGCGGCGGGACTGTTCGGCGCTGCGTTCTGAATCGCGGATCTCCTGCTCCCACACGGTGCGCCGAGCCTGGTAGCGCGCCAGCATCACGGCGGCGGGAATCGTCACCACCGACACGATCACCAACACCACGACGATGCGTTCGAAGGTCTCGGTGATCATGAACCCGCTGGCACCGAGCACGCCGGTGAACGTGGCCACCGTGGGGATCAGCACCAGCGCCACCATGCTCACCGCCAGCGACCAGGACCGTGCCAGCCGGATGATGATCGCCCCGGCCAGCACGACCGGGATCGAGCAGGCCAGCGCCCACCCGATGATCTCGGTAAGGTCAGTCACGGGCACCGCTCCACAGATATCCCCGGCCCCACACCGTCTGCACCCGATGCTGATCGCCGAGTTTGGCGCGCAGCCTCTTGACATGCACGGTGACGGTGGAAAGGTCGCCGAACTCCCAGCGCCACACCAGCTTCAGCAGTTCTTCGCGAGAGAACACGGTGTCGGTGTGGGTCAGGAAGAACACCAGAAGGTCGAATTCGCGGTTGGTCAGGCTGACTGGGTCGCCGTCGACGGTGACCGACCGCGCCGCCGTCGAGAGCGTCAATCCGCTCACTGTGATGTCGACCGGAGTGGTGGCCGGCGCACCGTTGGCGCGACGCAACACCGACCGCACCCGCAGCGCCAGTTCGCGCGGACTGAACGGTTTGGTCAAATAGTCGTCGGCGCCCGCTTCCAGGCCGGTGATGCGGTCGTCTTCCTCGCCGAGTGCAGTCAGCAGGATCACGGGCAAGCTGTAGTCGCCGTGGCGGCGCAGTTCGCGGCATAGCGACAGGCCGTCGGATCCGGGCATCATCACGTCGAGAACCGCGACGTCGATCTGCTCGGTTCCCAGAATCCGCCGGGCCTCGGCGCCGTCCTGGGCGACTGAGACCTCCAGGTCATCGCGTTCGAGATATCGGCGCACGACATCGCGGACCACGGTGTCGTCGTCGGCGATCAGCACCCGGGTCATAGCCTCTGAGGCTAGCCCCTCATGCCTGCGACCAGCACCGGCGTCACGATTTCGTCACCGCTGCCCGATGGTGCCGCTCGCCGAGGTGGCCTACCGTCGAGACGTATGGCCCCCGCACAGGCACCGGAAACGGGCTCAGTAGCGGCTCGCGTGACCGTGGTGCTGCCGTGTCTCAATGAGCAGGATTCGCTGCCCGGGGTGTTGACGGCGATGCCGACCGGGTACCAGGTGCTTGTGGTCGACAACAACTGCACAGACGACACTGCGGACGTGGCCCGCGCGCACGGCGCCCGCGTGCACGCCGAACCCCGCCCCGGCTACGGGTCTGCGGTGCATGCCGGGGTGGTCGCGGCGACGACACCGCTGGTGGCTGTGCTCGACGCGGACGGCTCACTTGATCCGGCAGAACTGCCCGCGTTGGTCGCGGAGGTGGACCGGGGCGCCGATATGGCGATCGGCCGGCGCCGTCCCGTGCCGGGACTGCGCTGGCCCTGGCACGCCAGGCTGGGCACGGCGGCCGTGTGCTGGCGGCTGCGGCAGCGGTACCGGCTGGCGGTGCACGACATCGCCCCGATGCGGGTGGCCCGTCGTGAGGATCTGCTGGCGCTCGGAGTGGCCGACCGTCGATCGGGATATCCACTGGAGCTGCTGGTTCGCGCCGCGCAAGCAGACTGGCGGGTGGTCGAACGCGATGTCAGCTATGGTCCGCGCACCGGCGGGAAATCCAAGGTGAGTGGTTCACTGCGGGGAAGTGCGGTTGCCGCACTGGACTTTTGGCGGGTCATCTCATGATTCCCATCTGCGTGCTGGTGGTCGCCAAGGCGCCGGTGCCCGGGCTGGCCAAGACGCGGCTGGCGGCCGACATCGGCGACGCCGCGGCTGCTGACATCGCGGCCGCCGCGCTGCTGGACACCCTCGACGCCGTTGCCGACGCACCGGTGGCGGCGCGGGTGGTGGCCCTGACGGGGGAACTGGAGCAAGGCGTCCGGAGTGTCGAAATACTGCGTCGGCTGGAGGATTTCACCGTTATCACCCAGCGCGGGGAGGGATTCGCCGAGCGTCTGGCCAATGCCCATGCCGACGCGGGGGCAGGAGGGTTGCCCGTGCTGCAGATCGGGATGGACACCCCTCAGGTCAGTGTCGGGCTGCTCACCGAATGTGGGCGGGCGCTGCTGGCCACCGACGCGGTGCTCGGGTTGGCCCGCGACGGCGGATGGTGGGTGTTGGGCGTGCGGGACAGCGCGATGGCCGGGTGCCTGCGCACCGTGCCGATGTCACGACCGGACACCGGGGCATTGACTCTCGTCGCGTTGCAGGACAGCGGTGTCGAAGTCGATTTCGTGGCTCCGCTCAACGATGTGGACACCGTGGCCGACATCGACGAGGTGCGACGTGCGTGCGCACCGGACAGCCGGTTCGCTCGTACCACCCGGGGGATATGACGTGCACGGACAACTCTACGACCGCGCGCTCGACGGTGAGCGATGCTGGGTTCGCCGCGACGACGGCCGGCTGCAGCAACTGCCCGTGCACAGTTGGCTGGGCGGGGCCCAGTCCGACCGTGGTTTCGACCGCGCCATCGTCGACCTCTGCTCCGGACCGACCATCGACTTGGGTTGCGGCCCTGGACGACTGGTTGCCAGCCTGGTGCGGCGGGGGATTCCGGCGCTCGGCGTGGACCGATCCTCGGTGGCGGTGGAGATCGCCCGCAGCAGCGGTGCCCCGGTGTTGTGCCGGGATCTGTTCGGACCGCTGCCCGGTACCGGCCGGTGGCACACGGCCCTGCTGGCCGACGGCAATGTCGGGTTGGGCGGTGACCCGTGGCGGGTGCTGCAACGGGCCGGGGAGTTGCTGCGCCGGGGCGGTGAGTGTCTGGTCGAATTCGACACCGCGGTGACGGGAATCGAATCCTGTTGGGTGCGTCTGGAGTCGCTGCACGCGGTCGGCCCGTGGTTCCGGTGGGCCTCGGTCGGCCTGGACTGTGCGGCGCGGCTCGCCGAGGATGTGGGGCTCGCGGTGACGGCGATCCATCCGATCGGCGCCAGGGTGATCGCCAGTCTGGTCGCCCGATGACGACGCTGCGCGGCACTGCGGTCACCGCACGGGTCGGGCTGGCCCTCGGTGTCGCGATCGTGGTGTGTCTTGTCACCGGGTTGATCAGCCATTTCATCCAGCATCCGCAGCCGTGGTTCTTCTGGCCCACGCGGCCGGTGTGGTTGTACCGATTCACCCAGGGACTGCACGTCATCTCGGGTATTGCCGCGATCCCGCTGATCGTGGTGAAGCTGTGGTCGGTGTGGCCGAAGCTGTTCGAACGCCCGTTGATCGGCGGGCTGGTCCGCCAACTCGAACGCGCGTCGATACTCGTGCTGGTCGCCTCGATGCTGTTCCAGTTGTCGACCGGGCTGATGAACATCACACAGTGGTACGCGTTTCGATTCTTCTTCACCACAGCGCATTACGCGATGGCTTACGTTGCCGCCGGTGCTGTGCTCGTCCACATCGCGGTGAAACTTCCCGTGATTCGTCGGGCACTCGGCGAGCCCCTCGAAGACATCCCGTCCGGGCAGCCCACCGGCCTGACCCGTCGCACCGTGTTGCGCAGTGCCTGGTTCGCGGTGGCACTGGGGACGGTGGTGACGGCGGGTCAGACGGTACCGCTGCTGCGCAGGGTTTCGGTGCTCGCGCCGCGATCTGGTCAAGGGCCCCAGGGTGTTCCGGTCAACCGCTCGGCAATCGCGGCCGGTGTGCTGCACAGTGCCCGTGCCCCGCAGTACCGACTGACCGTCGCCAACGGCCCGGTGAGCCGGACGTTCGGCATCGACGAACTGAATGCGATGCCGCAGTCCACCCACCGCTTGCCGATCGCCTGTGTGGAAGGGTGGAGCGCGGACGCCGAATGGACAGGCGTGCCGCTGGCCGATCTGGTTGCCGCTGTGGGAGGGACGCCTGACGACGATGTGCGGATGATCTCCCTGGAGCCGCCGGGACCATATTCGCGGACGACGCTGCCCGCGCGTCACGCACGCGATACCAGGACCCTGATCGCGTTGCGTCTCAACGGCGAAACCCTCGACCTTGACCACGGCTATCCCTGCCGGCTGATCGCGGCGACCAGGCCCGGCGTGCTGCAGACGAAATGGCTGTCGCGGATCGAAATAGCCCGATGACCGTAGTACGGGTGCTGCTGGGACTGGGCGGCGTCGGGTTCGGCGCCTACGGTGCGCTGCTGCTGTGGGACAACCCGCCGGTGATCCTGATGCGGATCCTGGTGTGGTCGGTGGTGGCCGTGGTGGTGCATGACTTCGTGTTCGCGCCGTTGTGTGTGGCGCTCGGGCTGGCTGGGCGTCGCCTCATTCCCGGACGCTGGCGTGCGCCGGTTGCGGTGGCCGCGCTGTGCAGCGTCGTGCTGGCCCTGCTGGCGATCCCGGTGTACGGCAGGCCCGGTCTGCGGCCGGACAACCTGACCGTGCTGGATCGCGACTATCCGCTCGGCCTGTGGGTTTCGCTGGGCATCGTCTGGTTGGGTGTGCCGCTGTACGTACTGCTGGTGCGGCGCCTACCAGTTCGTCAGAATGACGTGATTGAGCACCAACGCTCCGAGGACGTTGAGAGCCAGCCACCAACGCTGTGACCGTGGCGGCAGCAATGCCCCTGCGGCGGTCAGCCACACCGTGAACGGCAGCCAGATGCGTTCGGTCTCCGCCTTACTGAGCATGCTGAGGTCGGCGAAGACGATGGCCAGCACAGCGCCGACCAGCAGCAGCTGAAACCCAGAACGGAGGCGTAGCGCCGCGACGTCACATAACCTGCCCAGGCCGGCGACGCTGCCAAGCCCGATCGCGCACACCACCGAGGCCAGGTTTCCCCACACCCAGTACTGGAACGGCCGGTTGTTCGCGATGCCCTGCCAATAGCGTTCCTGGACAAGCGTGTAGCCGTCGAACCACCAGAATCCGACAAACACGAACACCACCACCACGGCCAGTGCGGCCACCACCGCAGGAGCCAATGCCCGCAGCACCGCACGCCAATTGCCCGCACCAGCCAGCACCGCCACCGCGGGGACCGCCATGAGCGCCAGGCCGTAGTTGAGGAAGATGCCCCAGCCCAGCAGTAATCCGGCCGCAGCGCCTGCAGCCATCGGCCACCGGACGGTCCCGTGCACCGCGAGCGCCAGCAGGGCGATACCCCACGCGGCCACGCCGGCGAAGTAGCCGTCGGCGGAGACCGCGATCCAGATCGCCGTCGGCGCAACGGCCACGAACGGCGCCGCCAGCCGGGCGGTGGCCTCATCGGCCAGGGCACGTACCGCCACGATGATCGCCGCTGCCGCGCTGGAACCGACCAGCAGGCACAACAACCCGGCCCAGGCGCCGCCGCCGAGCCCGATGCGGTCAAGCCAGACGAACGTGAGCAGCGCTCCTGGCGGGTGACCGGATACGTGGGTGATCCACGAATCTGGTTGGAAATCCAGGATTCTGCTGGAGAACGTGCGCAGGGCCTCCGGGATGTCGTGGATGGTCGGCACCTGACGCAGATATTCGTGACGTGCCGTGAGTCGGCCCGCGAAGCCGCGCTGCCAACCGTCGATCATCGCCAGCGAAAACGCCCACAGGCACGAGGTAGCCCAGGTCACGAGCGTCAGCGACCGCCATGACAGCCGCGCCGCTACCGCCTGCCCCCACCACACCGTGCCGACCCCGATCAGGATCGCCGGGACGGTGCCCCAGCCGACATGGGCGTTCCACCAACCGAAGATCGGTGCGGTGTCGGCGAAGTCGTGCAACTGTTTCGGCGTGCTGTTGATCAGCGGGGTAAGGATGCCGAGATGCAGATGCGGCACCACGAACGCCGCGACGACCAACACGGCACCGATCGTCACCGCCACCGCTTCGGGCCGCCCGATCCGCATGGCCCCAGCTTAGGGTGCGGGCCCCCATGTTTCGGTCACGCCCGTCCGGGCACACTATCCAGGTGAACTCGGAACAGCTGTTTTGCGGTACCGCGCTGGCCCGTCGTATCGAGGAGGCTGAGGCACAGCTGATCGTGGCGGCGGCGACAGCGTCGCGCAGCCGGGGCGCGGAAGGTCTGGTGTTGCCGGTTGCCGGGGGTTTTGCGTGCTTCGTCGAGGGCGGTTCGCCGATGAACAAGGTTGTCGGGTTGGGTTTCGGTGGTGTGCCCGACGAGGCGGTGCTCGGTGAGGTCGAGCGGGCGATGGCCGCGCGCAACGCCGCCACCCAGGTGGAATTGGCCAATCTCGCCGACCCCGAGATCGCGGCGATGCTGTCCGGCCGCGGCTACCGGCTGGTCGCGTTCGAGAATGTGCTGGGCCGGTCAGTCGTTCCCGGCGCCCAACCCGAGGCGCCGGCAGGCGTGGAGATCCGCCGGGCCGATGACCTCAACGCCTGGGTCGATGTGGTGGTGGCGGGCTTCGCGCATCCGGACGGCGAGGGTGTCACCAGTCATGAGGAGTTCCCCAAGGACGTGATCGAACGCGCCGAACGCGATGTCGAGAAGGCCGGTGCCACCCCGTACATCGCCCTGTGCGACGGGACGGTCGCCGGTGGCGGCAGTGTCCGCATGACCGGCGGTATCGCCCAACTCACCGGCGCGGCAACGGCTCCGGCGTTCCGGCGTCGCGGTGTGCAGAGCGCATTACTGGCGGCGCGCCTGGAGGATGCCGCCGCGGCCGGCTGCGACATTGCCGTTGTCACCACCGCACCGGGATCGAAATCCCAGCAGAACGTCCAGCGCCAGGGGTTTCAGCTGCTCTACACCCGCGCGGTGTTGGTGAAGTCCATTTAGTACAGCATCTTGCGCAGGCTGTCCTCGGTGTAGTACGCGTCGAGTTCCTGCTGGCTCAGGTCAGGTTTGAACGCTTTGGCCAACTGCGCCACGCTGGGCACCGCGGTCGGATTCCACGTGTCGGGCTTCCAGGCATCGGAACGCAGGAAGGCCTTGGCGCAGTGGAAGAACACCTCTTCGATGTCGATTTCCAGGGCCAGGATCGGCCGCTTGCCATCGACGGTGAGGGCATCGAAATAGTCGGCGTCGGACAGGATCCGGGCCGTTCCGTTGATTCGCAGGGTGTCGCCGCGGCCAGGGATCAGAAACACCGTGCCGACATGTGGGTGCTGCAGCACGTTGAGGTAGCCGTCGACGCGCTTGTTGCCCGGCCGCTCGGGAATGGCGATCGTGGTGTCGTCGATGACGTGCACGAATCCGGGCGGGTCACCTTTGGGCGAGACGTCGACGCGACCGTCACCGTCGGTGGTCGCGATGAAGCACAGCGGTGAGGCGCGCACCCAGTCCTGCTGTACCGCCGACAGGCGCGGGGAGACCTTGTTGGCGACGTACTTGTTGGGGTGCCCGACGATGGCACGCAGCTGTTCCACAGTGGTCACTTGTTGCCGCATGCCCACCATCATGCCTGTACCGCGGAACTCAGCAACTGAATTGTGCGGCCAGTGACCGGCGATCCACCTTGCCGATGCCGCGCCGCGGCAGTTCGTCGACGACGTGGATCTCCCGCGGTGCGGCGGTCGGGGCCAGCGTCTTCGCCACGTGGGCCCTCAGCTCGCCGACGTCGGGTGGCATCGAATCCGGCGCCAGCACCACCGCGGCGGCCACCCGTTGTCCGAGGCGTTCGTCGGGCACCCCGAATACCGCGCATTCGACGATGGCCGGATGTGTGCACAACGCGGTCTCGACCAGTTGCGGTAACACGGTCAGACCGCCGGTGCTGATCGCGTCGTCGATCCGGCCCAGGACCTGCAGCACACCTGAATCCGTCACGGTGCCAAGGTCGTCGGTGCGGAACCAGCCCGGCTCGGCGAACGGGTCGGGGATGATCGGGTTGCGATATCCCTTGGCCACCGTCGCACCGCCCAGGATGATGCGCGAATTCTCGATCCGCACCGCCACCCCGTCCAGCGCAACGCCGTCGTACACGCACCCGCCCGCGGTTTCGCTCATGCCGTAGGTGCGTACCACCGGTATTTCCGCGTCGGCAGCTCGCTCGGCCACCCCGGCGGGCATCGGTCCGCCGCCGATCAGCACGGCGTCGAGCTCGGCCAGTGCGGCGGTCGCCGCCGGATCGCGCAGTGCCTTGTCCAGCTGGGTTGCCACCAGTGACGCGTAGCGCCGACCGGAACCCAAAGCGGCGATCGCCGAAGGTAATTCAGCGATGTCGAACGAGGGAGAGATCGTGACGGGGGAGGTGCCCGCGACGACGCTGCGCACCAGCACCTGCAGCCCGGCGACGTGATAGGCGGGCAGCGCCAGCAGCCACCGGCCGTCACCGCCGAGCCGTCGGTGCGTGGCAACGGCGCTGGCGGTCAACGCCGCAGCGGTCAGCATCGCGCCTTTGGGGGTGCCGGTGGTGCCGGAGGTAGACACCACCACCGCGACGTCATCGTCGATCTCGGATCCCGCGCGTAATGCCGTTGTGAGCAGCGTGCTCTGGCGTTCATCGTCGGCGGGAACCGGCAGGATCGCGGTGGCCCGCCCGGCAAGCAGGTCATCGAGGACCCCCAGCAGCGACGGCACCGACGATCCGACAGCGACGGGGCGCAGGATGGCTATGTCGGCCCCCCGGTTTCGCGCGGCTCGTCCCCGCCGCTCTCGGCGTCGCGCGGGTCGTCCAGCGGCCAGCCTTTCGCGGCAAGACGTTCGCGCACCCGCTCGACGTCCTCGGACCGGGGCAGCTCGTCGGTGATCTGGGTGATCAGCACACCGATGTCGATGTGATCGAATTCGCCGCGGTCGATGAGATCCTGCGAGACGGCCTTGACCTCATCGTTGGTGAGGCGACGGGTCAGCAGGGCAAGCAACGGCACGCGGTCGGGACCCGGCACGCCCTCCGGGTAACCGGCATTCAGCCAGGCCGCGATCTTGGCCAGAAATGCGTTCACTGCGCCAACTCCTGATTGCAACCGAGTGGGTAATCCGGGTCACGACTGCACCGGTGTCTGCCTAGATGGTAGTGCCGGTCCGCCGTGTCCCGGCTCGCAGTGAACCTAGCCGTTGTCCGGACCCGGGGCCTCACGGGCGGCGAACAGGTCGGGGCGCGAAGATGAACACTGAATGAACTCATGTCGAGGGTTTCTGAATTGCCTGATGGGGGGCGCCGATTAGGTGGTCTACCGGCTGGTCAAAAGCGACCGGTGTCCACCAGAATTAGCGGTATGAGCGCAGAGCTGGTCATCTTGGTGCTGCTGATAGCAACGGCACTTGCTTTCGACTTCACCAACGGCTTTCACGACACCGGCAATGCGATGGCCACGTCGATCGCCACGCGTGCGCTCAAGCCCAAGACCGCGGTCCTGCTCGCGGGCGTGCTGAACCTGGTCGGCGCGTTCCTCTCGGTGGAGGTCGCCCTCACCGTGACGACATCGGTGCTCAAGATCCAGGACAGCAAGACGGGCACCCTGCTGCCCGACATCGACGCGTCGACGGGGCTGACGATCATCTTTGCCGGCCTGATCGGCGGCATCCTGTGGAACCTGCTGACGTGGCTGTTCGGTATCCCGTCGAGCTCCTCGCACGCGCTCTTCGGTGGCCTGATCGGCGCCGGCCTGGCCGCGATCGGCCTGGCGGGGGTCAACTGGTCCGGGGTCACCCAGAAAGTGCTGGTCCCCGCGGTGGCCGCACCGCTGATCGCAGGCCTGGTCGCCTGCTGCGGTACCTGGCTGGTCTACCGCATCACCCGCAACGTCGCGAAGAAGAACCGCGAGCAGGGCTTCCGCTGGGGCCAGATCGCCACCGCGTCCCTGGTCGCGCTCTCGCACGGCACCAACGACGCGCAGAAGACCATGGGCGTGATCGCGCTCGCCCTCATCACCACCGGGCACCTCACCGGTGACGTCAAGGAGAACGGCCTGCCGTTCTGGATCATCTTCAGCTGTGCGCTGGCGATCGGTCTCGGCACCTACCTCGGCGGTTGGCGCGTCATCCGCACTCTCGGCAAGGGACTGGTGGAAATCGAGTCGCCGCAGGGCCTGGCCGCCGAAGCCTCCTCGGCCGCGATCATTCTGAGCTCCAGTGCTGCGGGCATGGCGCTGTCGACCACCCACGTCGCCACCGGCTCGATCCTGGGCAGCGGTGTCGGCAAGCCCGGCGCCGAGGTGCGCTGGGCAGTGGCCGGCCGCATGGCGCTGGCCTGGTTGGTCACCCTGCCGGCCGCGGGACTCGTTGGCGCCCTGTCATTCTGGCTGTCCCACGGTGTCGCCAGCTTCACCACACCGCTGGTCGGTGACGGCCTGATCTTCCTCATCCTGGTGGGCCTGTCGTTCTACATGTGGTGGCGGGCACAGCAGCAGAAGGTGGACAGCTCAAACGTCAACGCCGACTGGGACGGCTCGACCAACTCGGTCGTGCCCGCCGAGGTCCGGGAGGCCACCAAGTCCACCACGTCCGCTTCGGACACCGCCGCAGTCTGATCGCCGTACAGACCAAAAGGATTCGCTGATGACATATCTGGAAGCCGTCTTCAAGGTGTTGGTGGTGGGGCTGATCCTCGGCGCCGGACTGCCCGCGATGTTCGCGGCCGGGCTGGTGTCCTACTCCCGCGGCGGCGGTGGCGCCAACGCTGATGGCACCGCAAACGCACCGAACCCGGCGCTGAGGTTCCTCGGCGTGCTCCTGTTCACCATCGTGGGCGCGGTGATCGTGCTCGCGATCCTGTGGATCACCCGGACCACGATTATCCACCACACCGGCGTGGACCTGTTCCCCTTCCTGGCCAAGAAGTGAGCTGAGGCGGCACATGACTGAAAACTCGAGCTTTTTGGACAGCGTGCTGGGATGGCTGCACCGGGGCTACCCCGAGGGTGTGCCGCCGACGGACTACTTCCCGCTCCTGGCGCTGCTGAAGCGGTCGCTGTCCGAGGAGGAGGTCATCAAGGCCGCACAGACCGTCCTGCGGGCCAACGACGGTGACACCCCGGTCACCGACGCGGAGATCAGCGAGGCCGTGCATCAGGTCATCGCAAAGGAACCCAATCCCGAAGAGATCCAGCAGGTTGCGGCCCGGTTGGCCTCGGTGGGCTGGCCGCTGGCGGCCACGGCGCACTGACTAGTCACGGGTGTCGCGGCGCAGCGGATGCGTCGCGGGCACCTGGACGAAGATCAGCGTGACGCCGTCAGGGTCGGTCACCTGCATCTCGTGCAGGCCCCACGGCTCCTGGGTGGCGGCCCGCGCGATCGGCACGCCGCGGCCTTCCAGCTCGGACTGGGTGGCGTAGACGTCGCGCACCTGCAACCACAGGGCGCCGGGAAACGTACCGGACTCGGTGGGGCTGTGGTGCCCGGCGATCTCGATCAACGATTGCCCGGCGTAAAACACTGTGCCCGCGCCATATTCACGGGCAATGGCCAGTCCGATCCCGTCGCGGTAGAACGCCAGCGATTTCGGGTAATCGACCGGCCGGATCAGCATCCTGCTGGCCAGGATCTCCATGGTGCCTGTCTACCACCGCTCGCGGCCGGGGCCGGGCCGCGACACGGATCAGTCCGCGCGGCCCGCGAGGCGGCGCGCCCGGTCACTGGCCCGTAAACCGATGGCGAACGCAGTCTGATCGTCGAAGGCCAGCGGGTTGCGGCCGGTGATCTCGTGGACGCGCGACAGCCGGTGCCGCACGGTGTTGGTGTGCAGAAACAGCTCCCGGGCGGTGTCGACGAGTGAGCCGTTGGTGCTCAGGAACGTCCGCAGGGTGCGGATGTGTTGGGTGCCGCGGTCGCGGTCGATCTCCTCCAACGGGTCGATGAGCTGGTGTTTGAACGGCGCGAGCCGGTTGAGTGGAAGCCCTTCGAGCAGGCTGTCGAAGGTGCTCAGCTGATCGGGTCCGACGCTGCCGCCGTGCTGTTGGGCCAGATCCAGGGCGATGCGGGCCTGGGTGATCGCCGAGCCCAGCTCGGCGAGCGGGCCGGGCGCGGAATGTCCCGATGGCAGTGACAGCTCGGCGGCGATACCGGCGAGTGGATCGGCGCCGCTGGTCAGCACCAGGCAGACCTCGGGTGCGTCCCCGATGAGCGCGTCGGGCAACGCCATCGACAGCAGCGCGCCTGCACCCGCGGGCCAGGCCGAGCAGGCCAGCTCGCCGGCGGTCATGGCAGGCCAGTCCAGCAGTTGGCTCAACGCGTCGGGCAGCAGCATGCGTCGCTCCACCAGTGAGAGCAGCTGCCCGACGCGCTCGCGGGACAACGCCGATTCGATATCGCGTTCGCCCTGCGCGGCCAGCACGAACCGGGCGATCATGTCCAGCAGCGCGGGTTCGGGCGGGTCACCCCGGCCCACCCACACCAGCGCGCCGAGCCCGTCGACCGGGACGGTCACCGCGGCGGGATCGGGTATGGAATCGGGTTCGAGCAGGAAGTAACAGCCCAGTACCCGCCCGGCCCGGTCGAGCAGCTGGCGCACTGACTCGCGCCGCCGTTGAGACGAGAGCATCTCGGGCACAAGGGTATTGGTGGCCCGGGCGACGGCTATTTCGCCGCCGAACTGAAAGTCGGCGACGAAGCGGCTCACGGTGGCGAACGGCACATCGGGCGGGGCGATCAGGATGGGCAGGCCGTGGGTGCTACACGCGGCGATCAGCGGCTCCGGGACGGTGTCGTGCACGTCGCCGGTGCCGAAGCACAGTCCCGCCGCACCGGAGCCACACAACGACTCGACGAACTGCCCGCAGTCGTGCGCGGTCTGCAGGCTGATCCCGACCGTGCAGACCAGCTCCCCGCCCCGCAGATAACGCGACGGATCACGCAGCTCGGTGGTGTGCACCCAGCTGATCGGCCGGTCGAGGTCACCGGCGAGGTCATCGGGCGCGAGCAGGCCCAGATCGGACCCGAGCAGATCTCGCAGCGTCGGCGCCACATCGGTGCGGTCGGGGTCCTCGGCGGCCGGCACGTCGCTGCGGTGCGGCTCGATCATGAGCCGAGCGTAACGCCGTCGTCACCGCAGTGCCGGTGTCCGTTGTTGGATCCTCCAACGTCGGGGTGGGGTGACGGTGTGTTCGCAGCGTCTTCGCCCTGAACGCTTGGCGTCGGCACGGCCCGAGCGTGATAGTTCCTCCAACGAATCAAGGGAGTGCACGATGACATCATTGCCACCCGAGGCTGACGAAGCGCAGGTGCTGCGGCGGGAGTTCTCGCTGTGGTCGGCGTTCGCGTTCGCTTTCGCGTTCATCTCACCGATCGTCGCGTTGTACGGCATTTTCGGTCTCGCGTTGTCGGCAGCGGGACCGAGTTTCTGGTGGGGTTTTGCGCTGGTGTTCGGCGGCCAGCTGCTGGTCGCGCTGGTGTTCGCGATGCTGGTGTCGCGCTGGCCGCTGGAGGGTTCGATCTACCAGTGGTCACGCCGGCTGCTGGGCACGTCCTACGGCTGGTTCGCGGGTTGGGTCTACATGTGGACACTGGTGATCGCGATGGCCACCGTGGCGCTCGGCGCCGCGGGGTTCGTGGCGAACATCGTCGGTATCGAGGCCCCCTCGGGGACGACGCTCGCGCTGATCGCGCTGGTCATCCTGCTCGCAGGCACCGGGGTGAATCTGACCGGGCGCCAGGCGCTGAAGATCTTCATGATGGCCAGCATCCTCGCCGAGGTCATCGGCTCGGTTGTGCTGGGCACCTGGCTGCTGCTGTTCCATCGCGAGAACTCGCTGTCGGTGCTCTTCCAGGGTGGCGGTGGCGAGCTGGACACCTGGGCCTACCTGAGTGGCCCGTTCCTGATGGCGGTGGCCTTCATCGGCTGGTCCTTCGTCGGCTTCGAAAGTGCAGGCTCGATCGCCGAGGAGGTGCACGAGCCGCGCCGCGATCTGCCCAAGGCGGTGCTGTTCTCGTTGGCGTTCATCGCGCTGGTGGTCGCTTACTCGAGCCTGGCGATCATCCTGGCCATCCCGGATCTCGACGCGGTCGCCGCGGGTGCCGTGGACGATCCGGTGTACGAAACCCTCACCGCGGCACTTGGTCACGGCATCGCGAAGCCTGTCGAGGTGCTGTTCGTCATCGGATTCCTGGCCAGCTTCCTGGCACTGCAGACCTCGGCGTCACGGGTTATCTGGGCGTATGCGCGCGACGGTGCACTGCCTGCGGCGCCGGTGCTGGCCCGGTTGCGTGGGTCCGCCCGCATCCCGATGGTCGCCATTCTGATCACCACGGTGGTCGGCGGCGGGCTGTTCCTGCTGTCCATCGTCGCCGGCGACGTCTACTCGCTGATGGTCAACTTCACCGCGGGCGGCTTTTACCTGGCGTTCCTGTTCCCGCTGGTCGGGTTCCTGGTGGTGGTGGTGCGCCGCGCCTGGACGCCCGCGAAGTTCTCGCTGGGCCGCGCGACGCTGCCGGTCGCGGCGGTGGCGGTGGTGTGGGCGGTGCTGCAGTTCCTCAACATCGCCTGGCCGCGACCGGCATTCGAACAGCGCTACCTGGACTGGTCGGTGTGGATTGGCGTGGTCGTGCTGGGGGTGATCGGCCTGGCGATTCTGCTGACGGTCCGACGCCGGATCGTGCCCGTGGCGGTGATCGACGACATCGAAGCGGTCGACGAGGGCGCTGACAGGAAGGTGATCGCGCATGACTGAGACACCGGTTGCCGTCGTCACGGGCGGCGCCAGCGGCATCGGCGCGGCGATCGTCGAGGTGCTCAGACGGCGGGGATACCGGGTCGGCGCGCTGGACCTGTCCGGCCGGGGAGACGCCGATCATGTTCTTGCCGTGGATGTTTCCGACGGCGCAGCGGTTTCGGGTGCAGTGGAAGAGATCCGGCGTGAGCTCGGCCCGGTCAGCGCACTGGTTACGTCGGCGGGGTACTACGAGATGGCGCCGTTCGCCGACATCAGTGCCCAGGCCTGGCAGCGCATGCTGCGGGTGCACCTCGGTGGACTGTTCAACGCCGCGCGGGCCTGCCTGCCCGACATGCTGGAGCGCCGACGCGGGGCCGTGGTCGCCGTGGCCAGCGAACTCGCGATCGGCGGCGGTGAGCACGATGCGCACTACGCCGCGGCGAAAGGGGCGATCATCGGATTGGTGCGCAGCCTGGCCGCCGAGGTCGCCGGTCGTGGGGTCCGGGTCAACGCCGTCGCCCCCGGACCGACCGACACCCCGCTGCTGGCCGCCGATTCACCTTGGCGTGCAACGGATTACCTGGCCACCCTGCCCCTGCGCCGGCTGGCCACCCCGGCCGAGGTGGCGCGCTGCGTGGAGTACCTGGTGTGTGACGCTACGTTCAGCGTCGGTGATGTGGTCAACGTCAATTCGGGAGCGGTGATATGAGCTCGCTGCAAGGACGCGTCGTCCTCGTCACCGGCGCGGCACAGGGGATGGGCGCCGCCCACGCCCGGCGGCTCGCTGCCGACGGTGCGACGGTGGCACTCAACGATATTCGGGCCGACACGCTGGCTGCGCTGGCCGAAGAAATCGGTGGCCTGCCCGCGCCAGGTGACGTCTCCGACCCGGACGCGTGTGCGCGGATCGCCGATGCGGTCGTGGCGGAAACCGGACGCCTCGACGTCCTCGTCGCCAACCACGCCTACATGACGATGGCGCCGCTGCTCGAACACGACGAACAGGACTGGTGGCGCGTTGTCGACACCAACCTCGGTGGCACCTTCCATCTGGTGCAGGCGGTGCTGCCGCATATGCGCCGGCTGGGGGAAGGCCGCATCGTGGTGATCACCAGCGAATGGGGAGTCACCGGCTGGCCGGAGGCCACCGCCTATGCGGCGGCCAAGTCCGGGTTGATCTCCCTGGTAAAGACGCTGGGCCGCGAGCTGGCGCCCGAACGGATCATCGTCAACGCGGTGGCGCCGGGGGTGACCGACACGCCGCAGCTGCAGGTCGACGCCGATGCTGCCGGGGTCGATCTGCCGACCGTGCATGCCCGGTACGCGGAGTCGATCCCATTGGGCCGCATAGGTTCTCCAGAGGAGATCAGCGCCGCGGTGCGGTTGCTGGCCGATTTCGAGGTGGAAGCGATCGTCGGTCAGGTGATCGCCTGCAACGGCGGGTCCACCCGGGCGAGGGCATGAAGTCATGACGGAAGGGGATCAGGTGGAAAGTCAGCCGTACGTGCGGTCGGCGACGGGCAAGCTCGGACAGGTCGACGCGCAGGTGGTGCCGCGGTACGCCGGCATCGCCACATTCGCGCGGCTGCCGCAGCGTCACGAGGTGCCGGACTACGACATCGCGGTGGTGGGGGTGCCGTTCGACAGTGGTGTCACCTACCGGCCGGGCGCCCGCTTCGGACCCGCCGCGATCCGTCAGGCGTCACGCCTGCTCAAGCCCTACCACCCGGCGATGGATGTCAGCCCGTTCGCATCCGCCCAGGTGGTGGACGCGGGCGACATCACGGCCAACCCGTTCGACATCGCCGAGGCGGTGGATCAGGTCCGCGAGGGCATCGCGGGACTGCTGAGTCGGCCCGAGCAACGTGTGGTCGTTCTCGGTGGGGACCACACCATCGCACTGCCGTCACTGCAGGCGATGCACCGGGTGCACGGTCCGGTGGCACTGGTGCATTTCGACGCCCACCTCGACACCTGGGGTCCCTACTTCGGCGCGCCCTGCACCCACGGCACCCCGTTCCGGCAGGCCTCCGAGCAGGGTCTGCTGGTCAAGGACCGCTCCGCGCACATCGGCATCCGAGGCTCGCTCTACGACAAGCAGGACCTGCTCGACGACGAGTCGCTCGGGTTCACGATCGTGCACTGCCGCGATATCGACCGCATCGGCGTCGACGGGGTCATCGAGCGGATACGGGACCGGGTCGGCGAGCATCCGGTGTACGTCTCGATCGATGTCGACGTGCTGGATCCGGCCTTCGCGCCGGGCACCGGCACCCCGGAGATCGGCGGCATGACCAGCCGTGAGCTGGTCGCGGTGCTGCGTGCGATGCGCGGCATGCACATCGTGGGAGCCGACGTGGTGGAGGTGGCGCCCGCCTACGACAGCGGTGAGGTCACTGCGGTGGCCGCGGCCAACCTCGGCTATGAGCTCATTACCCTGATGGCCGATGACCACTGAGTTTTCCTGGCCTTCGGGCAGATCCGCGGCCGCGGCGTTCACGTTCGATGTGGATGCCGAGTCGGCGGTGCTGTGGGGCAACGAGGCTGCCGCGGCCCGGATGAGCGTGATGTCCCACCAGGCCTACGGCCCGTTGGTGGGCATCCCGCGCATCCTGGATCTGCTGGAGCGGCACCAGATTTCGTCGACGTTCTTCGTGCCCGGCCACACTGCGCACCGGTACCCGCAGGCAGTGCGGGCCATCGTGGCCGCCGGGCACGAGATCGCCCATCACGGATATCTGCACGAGCAACCCACCGCGCTGAGCCTCGACGAGGAGATCGAGGCACTCGACCGTGGGCTGGAGGCCCTGGCCGAGGTCGCCGGGGTGCGGCCGGTCGGCTACCGCGCGCCGATGTGGGATTTGTCCTGGCGCACACCGGGATTACTGGCCGAACGAGGATTTCTCTACGACTCCAGCCTGATGGACGCCGACCACCCCTACGAGCTCGCGGTCGGGTCTGGGTCGCTGGTGGAGATTCCGATCCAATGGGCGCTCGACGATTGGGAGCAATACTGCTACCTGCCCGACATCGCAGGCAGCGGACTGATCGAAAGCCCACGCAAGGCGCGGGAACTGTGGCAGTTGGAGTTCGCTGCGCTGCGCCGGGCCGGCGCGTGCTGGGTGCTGACCAATCACCCGTTCCTGTCCGGGCGGGCATCACGGGCCGCCGAACTCGACGACCTGATGCGCTATGTGCTCGACCACTCCGACGTGTGGACCACGAATCTCGGTGCCATCGCCAAGCACGTCCGGTCGCTGGCGTTGACCCCGCGCAGCATCACCCGGCCCTGAAATCTGAAATCTACGTCGGCTGAACTCGCTGACGTTTCATCACCGCGTCGACCAGGCCGGGCGCCACGCTGTTGATGGCCTTGGCCGTCACCGCCATGCGCGGCGCGATCTGGACCGGGCGGGTGCGGGCCGCGGTGACCATCCAGTCGGCAGCCTCTCCCGCGCTCAACCCGGGGAGTCCGTCGTAGGCGCGGGTCGGCGCGATCATCGGGGTTTTGACCAGTGGGTAGTACAGCGTGGTGGAGTGCACGCCCTGGGCCGCCCATTCGGTTTCGATGACCCGGCTGACCGCGGCCAGCGCGGCCTTCGACGCGTTGTAGACCGAGAACAGCGGGGAGGACTCGTTCATCACGCCCCAGGTGGCGACGTTGATGATGTGCCCGTCTTTGCGCTCGCGCATCCCGGGCGCGAGCCCGCGGATCAGTCGCAGCGGCGAGTAGTAGTTCAGCGTCATGGTGCGCTCGACGTCGTGCCAGCGCTCGAGTGATTCGGCCAGCGGCCGACGGATCGAGCGGCCGGCGTTGTTGATCAGGATGTCGACCCCGCCCAAGTCGTGCTCCACCTTGTCGACCAACGCATCGATCGCGTCCAGGTCAGACAGGTCGACGGCGTGGGCACGCGCGTCCCCGCCGGCGGCCCTGATCCGTGCGACGAGGTCGTCGAGCAGCTCCTGACGGCGGGCCACGGCCACCACGGTGGCGCCCTTGGCCGCCAGCTTCTCGGCGGCGGCTTCGCCGATACCCGAGGAAGCCCCGGTCAGCAGGATGCGCTTGCCTGCCATGTCGATGTCGTCGCGGGCACCGAGCCGTTCGGTCAGCGGGGGCCGCATGCTGGTCAGCAGCAGCTGATCGGACAGCCGCCGCAGCGGGCTTTTACTCATGTGGCGAGTTTAGGTGGCCTAGATTTCCACCCGCAGCGCGTCGACGCGCCAGCGATGAGTCGGCGTCCTCGGCAGAGTCAGTACCGATATGACGATTCCCGGCACCCTTGACCAGCGATTCAGCGAGGCCACCGAACCGGCCGACTGGCAGACCGTGACGACCGCGCTCACCAGCGCCGAGCTCTACTGGCTGACCACGGTGCGCGCTGACGGCCGCCCACATGTCACGCCGTTGGTGGGGGTGTGGACCGACGGCACGTTCGTCTTCTGCACCGGCCTCTCTGAGCAGAAGGCCCGCAATCTCGAGCATGGTGCGTCCGTCGCCGTCACCACCGGCGTCAACACGTGGAATACCGGGCTCGACGTCATTGTCGAGGGGAACGCCGATCGTGTCACCGGGCAGGCTACGCTGACCGGCCTTGCCGACGACTACCGGCAGAAGTACGGCGACGATTGGGATTTCGATGCCGACGCGGAGGTGTTCGATCCCGATGGCACACGTGCGTACGTGTTCAGGGTGACGCCGGCCAAGATTCTGGCCTTCGCCAAGTCGCCACACGGTCAGACCCGGTTCCGCCCCTGAGTCTGGGAGATTCCTGTCTGCCTCCTGAGAACCCTTAGGTGGCAACGCTTTCGCGATCGGCAGTCGATTGGCAGCGTTCTGCTCGGCGGACTATAGTTTTGCGAGTTCGTGGAGGGGAGTATTCCTCGCGCGGCATCGTCGTCATCACGGAAGGCCCCTTGGCCGTCCCGGCGGTGCCGGTCCCGGCCGAGGCCGCGGGCGGAAGAGACCTCCGGACAGTTGCCTTGTGCCGTCCGGAGGTTGATCGTGGTTTCTGTTGTCTCCCCGCTCGTTTGGGCCATCACCGTGGTGGTGTTGCTCGCGATCATCGTGCTCGATCTCGTCGTGATCGCCCGACGGCAACGGACTGTCACCACCAGGGACGCGGTGCGGTGGGTGCTCGTCTACATCGGGCTGGCCGGCCTGTTCGCCGCGGGTTTGTTCATTTTCCTGCCGGGGACGGCGGGGCAGGAGTTTCTCGCGGGTTACATCACCGAATACAGCCTGAGCGTGGACAACCTGTTCGTGTTCATGATCATCATGGCCCGTTTCTCGGTGCCTGCCCTGGCGCAGGACAAGGTGCTCTACATCGGGATCGTGCTGTCACTGGTGTTACGCGCCGTCTTCATCTTCGCCGGGGCCGCGGCCATCGCGGCCGCGAGCTGGGTGTTCTACATCCTCGGCGGGTTCCTCGTCTACACCGCGATCCAGCTGGCACTCGAGGACTCCGACGAGGAGCCCGACTTCCACCACAACCCCGTACTGCGGTTCCTGCACCGGATCCTGCCGATCAGTGAGGATTACGACGGCCGCAGGCTGCTGACCCGCGTCGACAAGAAGCGCATGCTCACGCCGCTGGTGATCGTCATCGCGGCGATCGGCATGGCCAACGTGGTCTTCGCGCTGGACTCGATCCCGGCGATCTTCGGGCTCACCAGTGACGCCTACATCATCTTCACGGCCAACGCGCTGGCCCTGATGGGGCTGCGGCAGCTCTACTTCCTGATCGAGGGCCTACTCGAGAAGGTGGTGTATCTCAGCAAGGGCCTGTCGGTCATCCTCGGCTTCATCGGTCTCAAGCTCATCATCGAAGCGCTGCACGGCTCGCACCTCGACGAGTTCGGATCGTTCCACCTGCCCGAGATCGGCACCGTGACGTCGCTGCTGTTCATCGTCGCCACGCTCACCGTCACCACGGTGGTCAGCCTGATGAAGACCAACCGAGACGTGCGCCGCGCCGCCGAAGCCGAGTGATTTGTGGAGTTTTACCCGTGCTGGCCGCGGCTAAAACTCCACAAATCACTAGTAGTACCGCGGGAAATCGCTCCAGTCCGGGTCCCGCTTCTGCAGGAACGCGTCGCGGCCCTCCACGGCTTCGTCGGTCATGTACGCCAATCGTGTTGCCTCACCGGCGAATACCTGTTGTCCGACCAGGCCGTCATCGATCAGGTTGAAGGAGAACTTGAGCATCCGGACCGCCTGTGGCGACTTGCCGTTGATCTCCGCGGCCCACTGCAGCGCCTCGGCTTCCAGGTTCGCATGGTCGACGACCTCGTTCACCGCACCCATGGCCTTCATCGTTTCGGCGTCGTATGTGCGGCCGAGGAAGAAGATCTCGCGGGCGAACTTCTGCCCGGCCTGCCGCGCCAGATACGCACTGCCGAAGCCGCCGTCGAAGCTGCCGACATCGGCGTCGGTCTGCTTGAACCGGGCATGCTCACGGCTGGCCAGGGTCAGGTCGCAGGTCACATGCAGGCTGTGCCCGCCACCGGCCGCCCAGCCGTTGACCAGACAGATCACCACTTTCGGCATGAACCGGATCAACCGCTGCACCTCCAGGATGTGCAACCGGCCTGCGCGGGCGGCGTCGACGGTCTCCGCGGTTTCCCCGCTCGCGTACTGGTATCCGGTGCGCCCACGGATGCGTTGATCCCCACCCGAGCAGAACGCCCAGCCGCCGTCTTTGGGGGACGGGCCGTTGCCGGTCAAGAGGATCACGCCCACATCCGATGACATGCGGGCGTGGTCGAGCACCCGGTACAGCTCATCGACAGTGTGCGGCCGAAACGCGTTGCGCACCTCGGGTCGGTCGAAGGCCACCCGCACGGTCGGCTGTTTGACACCGTCGGCGATGTGACGGTGATAGGTGATGTCGGTCAAATCTTCGAAGCCGGCCACCGGCTTCCAGATTGCTGGATCGAACGGATTGTCAGCGCTCACCTGCTTGACTGTAGAACGGCGGCATGGCGGCGTTTGTCCGGCACCGTCGGATCGAGGTTTCGGAAGCAACACCGGAGGGTATGAAGCGGCGCGATGGTGCGTACCACGCGCCACGAACAGAGAGGGCCACGATGCGGCGGTCAGCAGGTGTGTTGTTTGCGGGGTTGGTTGCGGGCGCGATGCTCGTCGGTTGTTCCCCCAGTGTGACGGGCGGCGACACCGCGTGTGAGGACTTCATCGGCCAGGACGAGAAGACGCAGAACGACGCAGTAGCCAAGATGCTGAAAGACGAGAAGGGCGCCGACGCGACCCAGCTTGAGATCACCGGCACCCGGCTGTCGGTGCAGACGTTCTGTCAGACGGCGGGCAAGCAGGACAGCAAGATCAAGGAGGCCCCGCACCTGTAGTCAGACAGGGTCGAGCCGGAAGACCGGGCAGCGGCCGGCCAGTGCTTCGAACTCATCGGGATTCGGTCCGGTGACCAGGCCTGCGTTCTTCATGAAGCCCACTCCGGTGGGCACCAGGACGGGGAACTGCCGGAGCAACGGCCGGGCCTGCTCGGTGGGGATTTCCACCATGCGTACGCGCTGGGCCCGGCGGCCCTGGTTCAGGGTCGCCTCGCCGGCGGCGCGGGCGTTGGCGGCCCAGTCTCCGCCGGGCAGTCCGCCGACGACGTAACGCCGGCCGTCCACGGTCATGGGTGTGACCGGTGTCGACCGGGGTTTGCCGGATTTGCGGCCGACCACGGTCAACACCACCGGTCCTTTGCCGCCGCCCACACCGAGCTTGTTGAGCCCGATCATCACTTTGTTGACGTACTTGAGCCACCACGGCGGACGGATGCGTTCCTGGGCCATGAACGGAGCCTATGCTCGGAGACCGAATCTTGACAGCGCCGTCACCAGCCCGTCGGGCCGCTCGGCGGTGGGCAGCGGGTCGACCAGCGCGAAACCACATCCCAGCGCCTCTGCGCCGCCGTCGGCCTCCTCGCTGTCGCCGACCATCAGCGCGTCCTGCGGGGTGACCCCCAGCCGGTCGAGCGCGGACCGGAAGATCGCGGGATCCGGCTTGACCGCACCCACCTCGAACGACAGCACAAACTCGTCGACCTCTGCTCCGGCGGCGTGGAACGCCGGCCGGATGTCGAACGAGATATTGGACACGACAGCGGTTTTCACCCCGCGCGCTCGCAGGCCGGCCAGCACACTCACGGTGTCGGGGTAGGCGGTCCAGCTGCCCGGGTCGATCACCCGGGCGTAGAGCTCCTCGGCGTGATGATCGGCGAGCCCGGATTCGCGCAGCACATGCAGGTAGGCCTCGCGGTGCAGATGCGGGGCCAGGTCGCGGTTGACCCAGGCATGGTACTGCTCATCGGACATCTCGACGGACCGGCCGGTCGGTGCGGTGAGCCGGCGCATCAGCTCGGCCTGCACATGACCGTCGACCTCACGTTCGTCGACAGCCATCCCGGCAAACCAGCTTTCGTCCTCTTCAAGACGGAACAGGGTCCCGGAAAAGTCGAACAACACCGCTTTCGCCATGACAACCATGTTACGAATACCTGCCAACAATTCCGGGACGTTGCGTAAAGGGCTCTACAGCAAGCGCATTGGCGGACATGTCCGTCAACTGCCCGATGGTCCCATGGCATCGGAGGTCGATAACGTAGGCCGATGAGCCCGCAGGACGACGCCACGCAGGTCCGGGGCGTTCCACCGAAACGTCGGCACAGCCGCAGCAACCTGGTACGGGTAGTGCAGGCCAGAGGCTGCCGAGCACACTCCTGGACACCACTCGCGCGCAGGTGTGGGATAACTCACCTGCGGCTTAACAACGTAGAAACAGGCACTGAACCTCGTTGACGTCCGCTCGTAGTCGACTAGCCGTACGCAGGTCGGTGGAATGGACGGAGGACGACGAGATGATGAGGTTGGGCAACGAAACACGGGACTTTGCCTCGATTGCCGCCGACATGGTCTCCACCGACACTGAGGTACGCGTCCGCGGAGCCATTGATTTTCTGCGCCTCGAGGCGCGGTGCGACACGTTTCTCCTGGCGTACAAGATGCCTGGGGCCAAGGGCTTCAGCCTTGTCAACTCGGTCGGCTACTCCGAGGCGGTGGCGGGTTATCTGACCTCGGACATTCAGGCGAAACCGGAGTTCTCCAGGCAGTTCGCAGATCACACCCGGGTGTGGGACTGGGACGATGTTCCGGAATTCGCCTATTCGTACAGCGGTGCCAACGTGCTGCGTCCGGAGGGCTTCACCAACGGTTTCCTCATGGTGCTGCACGACGGTGCCGGCGACGTGGTCGGACTGTGCCAGGGCAACATGGAGCTCCCAGAGTTCTCGTCGCGCAGCCGCTACCTGGTCGAGACGGTGCGCCCGCTGTTCACGAAGTATGTGGCCCGGATGCGCGCCCGGACGCGGGCTCGCCTGACGCCACGGGAACAGGAGATCCTGGCGCTGCTGCGCGGTGGCCTCTCGAACACCGAAATCAGCGATCAGTTGTACTTGTCGCCGCGAACGGTCAGCACCCACGTCGAACGGGTGCTGCGCAAGCTCGGTGTGACCAACCGGGTGGCGGCAGCGGTGCAGGCCACGGAACTGGAACTCGTCGATGCCGTCGCGGCGACACCCCCGTCGGCTCGGGTGGCCGGCTTCTAACCGGTGGCGATTCGATGCCCGGGTGACCTTACGGGTCACCCGGGCCACTGTCATGGCATCGTAATCCACTGTTGAGTAACGGCTTTGGCGACATTTACGTCGGATGACGTATATCCCGGACCCGGTGCGGTCCCTAGCGTGTATTTCGAACACGTTGGATACCACTGCTCACCGTGGTGCGGTGCATACTCCGACGACCTTCTCCTGCCCGGAGGATCCACGGATGACAGAAAAGCCGCAAAGAGCTGTGCGGCGCACGGTTATACGGCTTCTTGCCGCCGGTGTCAGCGCGATCGTCGGGATCACCGCGCTGACCGGCTGTTCGCGGGGGCCGGTGCACACGGGAAACGTGTTCGTGATCGCGATCGAGTCCGAGGCAGACATTCTCGATCCACAGGTCGCCGGCGGTTGGGTGACATGGCGAATCAACCGCCAGATCTTCGAGCCGCTCGTCGATGAGGACCTGACCATACCGTCGGCGCAGGCGACAGTGCCGCCGCTGCGGCCCGGCCTGGCCGATTCCTGGGATATCTCCCCGGACGGCCTCGATTACACCTTTCACATTCGCCAGGGCGTGACATTCCATGACGGCACCCGGCTCAACGCGGAAGCGGTCGAGTACAACATCCGGCGCATGTGGGACAAGAACTCCCCGCAATATTCGGCCCGGGCGGCGGGTCAGACCAGCTTCGTGTGGAAGTTCGTCGAGTCGGTCGACACCATCGACCAACACACATTGAAGATCCGCCTGAAGCAACCATTCTCAGAGTTCCTACGGATGTTGGCGCAGGGCGGCAACGGATCTGCCGCCATCATCAGCCCGACGGCGCTGAAAACCTACGGCGACGACATCGCCGATCACCCGGTCGGTACCGGACCATTCAAGTTCAAAGAACGCATCCGGGGCGAGCGAATCGACCTGGTCCGCAACGACGGCTACTGGGGCAAGGTTCCGAGCATCGACGGCGTGGTGTTCCGGCCACTGCCCGACCCGTCGGCGCGCACGGCGGCACTGCGCTCCGGCGACGTCGACATGATCGCGGTGCCGAATCCGGACAGCATCGACAACCTGGTCAGCGAGGGTTATCAACTGTCCGAAGGCATCCCGCCGCATACCTGGTATCTGTCCTTCAACATGAAGGACCGCTACACCTCGATCCCCGAAGTGCGCGAGGCGATCAATCTCGCGGTCGACCGGGAAGGCATGGCTCGAGAACTGCTACGCGGTTCGGTGAACCCGGCGTATGGGGTCCAAGCCCTGTCGGCCGGTGGTTACGTCGAACGCAGGGATTCGTATCAGCGCAACTTAGACAAGGCCCGGCAGCTCTTGGCCTCGGTCGGGTTGGGCAGCGGGTTCGAGACGACGCTGATCACCTCGACGGACGGCTCTGGCCAGATCATGCCGGCCCAGATGGCGGAATTCATACAGCAGAACCTCGCGGAGATCGGCATCAACCTGCACATCCAGACCCAGGAATGGATCTCGTATCTGGGTGTGTGGGCGCGGGGCATGCAGGACGGTGTCGGTATGGCGCAGATGTCCTGGGGCATGACCAGCCCGTACTGGCTCTACATCGTGACGTCCTCGGAACTGCAGGCGCCCAACGGTCCCAACGTCGGCTACTACGCCAACCCCGCACTGGACAAGGCGATGCACAACGCGATCACTGCGCTCGACCCGGATGAAGCCGGCCGGTGGTGGCGTCAGGCCAACAACATCGTCAGCGACGACTCCGCGCTGGTGCCGATCGTCAACGACAAGGCGCCGTACATCCTGGCCTCGTATGTTTCCGGCTTCGTCTCGGCGAGCGAGGAGTGGTACGACCTGACCGAAGTGAGGCTGGAACAGTGAGGCTTGAGCAATGAGTGCCGTCGGAAGCCGGCTCCTATCAACAGTTCTCGTGCTGCTCGGCGTCAGCCTGGTCGTATTCCTGCTGCTGCAGATGGTTCCGGGTGACCCCGCCGTGACGATCCTGGGGTCAGGCGCGACGGCAGAGGCGGTGACCGCGTTGCGGGCTGAACTCGGCCTCGACAGGTCGCTGCCCGTGCAGTTCTTCGACTACCTCGGCGGGCTGATGCACGGCGACCTCGGCCGGTCGCTCACGGTCAACGCCCCCGTCACTGACATCATGCTGCCGCGGTTCGCGAACACGCTGATCCTCACGGTCGCTGCACTGGCATTGTGCATCGTGATCGCCGTGCCGCTCGGTGTCATCGCGGCGCACAAGCAGTACAGCATCTTCGACCGTGCCTCGATGGTCATCTCGCTGGCAGGCGCGAGCGTTCCGGTGTACTGGTTCGGCCTGCTGCTGATCGGTGTCTTCGCCGTCACCCTCGGTTGGCTGCCGACATCGGGTATGTACAACCCCCGCTTTCCGGGAGGATCGGGCGACCTGCTGGCGCACTTGATCCTTCCGGCGATCGCGGCCGGGCTGGTACCGCTCGCGGTGGTCGCACGGATGACCCGCAGCGTGATGATCGACATCCTTCAGCAGGACTACATCCGGACCCTGCGCGCCTCGGGGCTGTCCACGAACTCGGTGCTCTGGCGCCACGCGTTACGCAACGCCCTGCCGCCGATCGTGAACATCATCGGGCTCCAGGTCGGTTACCTGCTGGGCGGCGTGGTGTTCGTGGAAGTCGTATTCGGCTGGCCGGGTCTGGGCCAGCAGCTCTACACCTCGATCACCCAGCGCGACATCCCCGTCGTCCAGGCCGGTGTGCTGTTCATCGCACTGGCCTTCGTGATCATCAATCTCATCGCCGACGGGGCGGTCGGTCTGCTCGATCCACGCACCAGAAGAAAGGTCGGAGCATGAGTGTCAGCGAGGAGCCGAAGGCGGATCGCGCATGAGTGTAATCACCGGAGCGGTTGACGCAGGCCGCTCGTTCGTCGGAGTCAGGCGGTCCTCGGCCGGCGGTCACTTTCCCGCCGAATCGGAGGCATCAAAAGGACAGTGGCGCTTGGCTGTCCGCGCCTTCAGCCGTGACAAGATGGCGGTGGCGTCGCTGATCGTCCTGGTTCTCGTGGTTCTGGCGTCGGTCCTCGCACCGCTACTCACGCCATACAGCCCGACCGCGGGTGACCCGGTCGACCGGCTCGCCGGGGTCGGCACCGAAGGCCACTTCCTCGGGCTGGACGGCCAGGGCCGTGACATCTGGACGCGGCTGCTCTACGGCGGCCGCAACTCTCTGACAGTCGCGGTGGTGCCGATTCTCGTGGTGTTCCCGCTGGCACTGATGATCGGCCTGTTCGCCGGATTCAAGCGCAGCAGGGCCGGTGAGGTTCTCATGCGGATACTCGACGTGCTGTTCGCCTTCCCGCTCGTGCTGTTGGCGATCGCCCTGTCCGCGGTGCTGGGCGCCGGTCTGGGCAACGTGATGCTCGCGATCGGGATCACCCTGATCCCCTACATGGCCCGGGTCGCCTACACCGCCACCGTCTCCGAAGCATCGAAGGACTACATCGAGGCGGCTCGCGCATACGGCGCGAACCCGCTGCTGCTGATGTTCCGCGAACTGATGCCGAACGTCGTAGTCCAGCTGCTGGTCTACGCCACCACGTTGTGCGGCCTCATGATCGTCGTGGCATCAGGTCTGAGCTTCCTCGGTGTCGGCGTCATACCGCCCACCCCGGACTGGGGCATCATGACCGCAGACGGCAAAAACGTGTTGCTCGAAGGCATTTATCACGTCGCAACCATTCCCGGTCTGGTCATCCTCGTCGTCTCGCTCGCCTTCAACCTGATCGGCGACGGCATTCGGGACGCGCTGGACCCACGAAAGCAGACCAGCTGATGAGTAATGCACTGGATGTGAAAAATCTGTCCGTCGACTTCCACACCGACACCGGTGTCGTGCACGCGGTGAAGCATGCGGACATCTCCGTGCGCGACGGCGGAATCCTGGGCCTGGTGGGGGAGTCGGGCTCGGGAAAGTCGGTGACCTCACTGGCGGTACTGCGCCTGCTCGGAACCAACCGAGCCAGGATCGCCAGTGGCGAGATCCTGTTCCGCGGAGAGAATCTGCTCGACAAGACCGACAAAGAGATGCGCGCCATCAGGGGTCCCCACATCGGTCTGGTCTCCCAGAACGCGCTGTCGGCCCTTGATCCGTCGTTCACGATCGGCGCGCAACTCATCGAAGTGATCCGGCTGCATCAAGGGGTGGACAAGGCGACGGCACGTGCGAAAGCGCTCGAGGCGCTCGAGCTGGTGGCGCTGCCCGACCCGAAACGCCGAATGAAGGCCTATCCCCACGAACTGTCGGGTGGGCAACGCCAACGCGTCGTGATCGCCATCGCGCTGGCCTGCCGCCCCGAGCTGCTCCTTGCCGACGAACCGACCACCGCACTCGACGCGACCGTCCAGAAGCAGATCCTCGACCTGCTCGTCGAGATCAATCAGGAGCTCGGGACCTCGATCCTGTTGGTCACTCACGACTTCGGCGTGGTCGCCCACGTGTGCACCGACGTCACCGTCATGCGCCGCGGAGATGTCCTCGAATCGGGGAGCGCGGATCAGGTGCTCAACAACCCCAGACACCCGTACACGCAGGGACTCATGCGGGCCGTGCCGAGACTGCACCTGGACGCCACCACCCGGTCCATCCCGCGTGCGGATCGGCGGCTGTTCGAGTTCCACGGCGACACCACCAAGGAGACCGCTGATGTCGCATAGCGAGCCGAAGGTTGCGGTAACCGGGCTGCGGAAAGTGTTCGCGGTGCGTGGCGAGAACGGAAAGCGCTGTGACTTCGTCGCGGTCGACTCGGTGAGCTTCGACATCCAGCGCGGCGAGACGTTCGGTTTGATCGGCGAGTCGGGTTCGGGCAAGACGACGACGGGCCGCATGGTGCTCGGGCTGGAGAAGCCGACATCAGGGTCGGTCACCTTCGACGGCAACGATCTCGTCGGCCTATCCGATCTGGACATGCGCCGGTACCGGCGCCACATTCAGATCGTGTTCCAGGACTCGGGTTCGGCGTTCAATCCGCGCCGCAGTGTCGGATCGCAAATCGCGTATCCGCTCAAGCTTTTTCGGACGACATCGGCTGCCGAGCCCCGCAAGAAGGTGCTCGAACTGCTCGACCGGGTAGGCATGCTGCCGTCGCACTGTGACCGCTACATTCACGAGTTCTCGGGAGGACAACGACAGCGTCTCGGTATCGCACGGGCGCTGATCACCGACCCTGAGTTCGTCGTCCTCGACGAGCCGACGGCGGCGCTCGACGTGTCGGTGCAGGCGCAAATACTCAACCTGCTCAAAGACCTTCAACGGGAGCGCCAACTCACCATGCTGCTGATCACCCACAACCTCGCACTCGTCGAGCACATGTGTGAACACGCCGGAGTGCTCGATCACGGCAAGTTGGTCGAGTCCGGACCGGTGGACCAGTTGCTGACCAGCCCGGCCACCGACATCACCCGCAAGCTCGTCGATGCCGTTCTGGAACCCGAGACGTTGGGAGCAGCCGGATGACCGAATCGTTGACGAACCACCCGACCATGTCCCAGCTGCGAGCACGGATCGACAGTGGCGATCTGACCCCTGTCGGTCTGGTGCGTAGTGCGCTGGCGCGGATCTCGCGTGTCGAGGAGGCGATTCAGGCGTTCGCCGCCGTGTTCGCCGACGAGGCGCTCGCGGTAGCACAGCAGCACCGGAGCGCCACGTCGCCGGGGCAACTGTGGGGGATACCCGTCGTCGTCAAGGACATCTACGATGTCGCCGGATACCGTACCGGCAACGGATCCCTGGGCGCCCCACAGTGTTTGGCGGCGCAGGACTCCGAGGCGGTGCGCCGGCTGCGGACGACAGGTGCGATCATCCTTGGCAAGACCACGACTCACGAATACGCCTACGGGGTCAATACCCCGCCGACGCGAAACCCGTGGTCACTCGACCGGATCCCCGGCGGCTCCAGCGGTGGGACCGCCGCGGCGATCGCTGCCGGAGTCGCGGCGGCCGGCCTCGGCACTGACACCGGAGGCTCCATCCGGATCCCCGCCGCGCTCTGCGGTGTCACCGGGCACAAGCCGACGTTCGGGTTGGTCAGTCGCAGCGGGGTCAGTGCGCTGAGCTCTACGCTCGATCACACCGGGCCGCTGGGCCGTACCGTCGACGACACCGTGGCGCTGCTCGAGGCCATCGCCGGACACGACCCGGCCGACCCGTACAGCTCAGCCGGTCCGGTTCCGGACTTCCGTGCCGAATTCGGCCGCGGACTGGCGGGTTTGACCATCGGAGTGGCCGAGCAGTACTTCTGTGATCGCCTGGCACCGGACGTGGTCGCCGTATTCGAACAGGCATTACGCGTCCTCGAAGCCGCCGGGGCCACCATCACGTCGGTCACGTTCACCGACGTCGAGTTGTGCCCGCGGGTGGTCGATGTCGTATGCGGGGTCGAAGCTGCCGCCTGGCATGTCTGCCAAACCGGGATGAATCCGGAGAAGTTCGGCCCGGACGTCCAGGAGGCGCTGCGCCTCGGTGCGGCATATACCGGTGTCGAATATCTCGAAGCTCGACGTGCCCGCGCCGCCGTGATCGCCGGTATGGAAGCGCTGTTCGACTCGGGCGCAGACTTGTTGGTTTCCCCGACGATCGCGATGACCGCCCCGCCCTACGGGTCCACCCACGTGGAACTCGGCGGCCGGACGGTCTCGATCCTCGACGGCATCAACGCGCTGACCGTACCGGCCAACGTGACGGGTATGCCGGCATTGACCGTACCCGCGGGTTTCGGCAGCGACGGCCTGCCGATCGGCCTGCAGTTGATGGGCCGCCCGGGCGCCGACGCGACGGTGCTCGGCGCCGGGAGTGCGTTCGAGGCGCTCGTGGACTGTGTGGACCGAACCCCGGTTTTGTGAACATCGAGCAGAGGAGATGCATTGTCCGACAATGAGTTCATCCAATCGGAAGCACAAGTGGCCGCCGCGATGGAATACGCGGGACTGGCCGTTCCGGCTGACCGGCTGACGGCGAACTATGAGACCTACGCGTCGACGCTCGCTTTGATCCGCAAGGCCTCCGCGCCGGGCCTCGGCGAAACCGTCCCGGCCGTCGGGTTCAAAGCGCACTGGTACTGACCGGAAAGGAACACTACGTTGGAACTCTACGAACTTCCGTTGATCGAGGTTGCGGGCAAGATTCGCACCAAGGAGGTCTCGCCCGTCGAGGTCACCGAGTCATCGCTGGACCGCCTTGACGAGGTCGAACCGGCGTTGACCGCATTCGTCACCACCACACCGGACCTCGCGCTCGACCAGGCCAGGATCGCCGAGAAGGAGATCATGGCGGACAACTATCGCGGTCCGCTGCACGGCATCCCGCTCGGGGTCAAAGACCTCTACAACACGGCCGGTGTCAAGACCACGTCGAGTTCGGCTCAACGTGCCGACTACGTGCCGGACACCGACTCGGCGTCGGTCACGAAGCTCTACGACGCTGGGATGATCCTGATCGGAAAGACACATACCCACGAATTCGCCTATGGTGCCACGACTCCCACCACCGGCAATCCGTGGGCGCCGGATCACACTCCGGGTGGATCCAGTGGCGGTTCCGGGGCCGCGGTCGGTGCCGGCGTCGTGCACGTCGCGCTCGGGAGCGATACCGGCGGCTCGATCCGGATCCCGGCGGCCCTGTGCGGGACGGTCGGCCTGAAGCCGACGTTCGGCCGCGCCTCGCGATTCGGGGTCGCGTCGTTGTCGTGGTCACTGGACCACGTAGGACCGCTCAGCCGCAACGTGATCGACGCGGCGCTGGTGATGGCGGCGATGTCGGGCTATGACCGCCGTGATCCGGGCACAGCCGACGTTCCGGTGCCCGACATGGTGTCCGGAATAGACGCCGGAGTGGCCGGAAAGAAGGTCGGTATCCCCACGAACTACTACACCGAACAGCTGGCCCCCGAGGCAGCCGAGGCCGCCCTGACCGCTGCGGCGAAGTTCGTGGAACTCGGGGCCGAGCTGGTCGAGGTCGAGATCCCGATGGCCGAGCACATCATCTCGACCGAGTGGGCCATCATGATGCCCGAAGCCACTGCCTATCATCTGGACTACCTGCGCAACTCGCCGGAGAAGTACACCGACGAGGTGCGGGTGCTGTTGGAGACAGGCGCGTCGCAGCCCGCCACGGACTACGTCAATGCGCTACGCCTGCGCACCCTGATGCAGGCGGCCTGGCAGGAGATGTTCTCGTCGATCGACGTGCTGCTCGCGCCTACTCTCGTCGCGGCGGCAACCCTGCGATCGGACCCGTTCGTGAGGTGGGCCGACGGGACGGTCGAGGCCGCGACCGCCGCCTATGTGCGCCTGTCTGCGCCGGCAAACCTCACGGGACTGCCGTCCCTGTCGGTTCCCGCGGGATTCACCGCTGAAGGGCTTCCGCTCGGGGTGCAGATCCTCGGAAAACCGTTCGCGGAACCGGAGATCCTGCAGTTCGGGTATGCGCTGGAGCAGAGCACCGATGTCGTCGGCAAGATCGCGCCGGTCGCGGTCAAGGTTGCCCCGTGAGGGTCGCATAGTGACTCTGAGCGCGGGCCTGCGGATCCTCGACGGCATCGTCGGGTGGTCGACGGAGCAGGCTGTGGCGGAACGGTTGCACGAACTGCGTCATCATCACGCCGTCGAGTACCTGCATCTGGGCATCCACGATCTGGACCGTAAGCGGCTGCGGGTGACCTCGGATGCCGGCACCGACTATGCGGTGATGTTGCCGCGGGACGCCGCACTCGCCGACGGTGCGGTTCTACTGCTGGAGGCCGATCGCGCCGTGGTGGTGCGGGCCGGTGCGCCGCGGACGATGACGTTGCGCGCCGCCGATCGTGGCGCGGCGCTGCGGCTGGGATTCCTTGCCGGTCAGCTGCACTGGAAAGCCGACCAGCACGACGACGCGCTCGTGGTCCGTCTGGAGGGGCCGGAAGCCGATTACCTCTCGCGGATCGCTGAGCTGGTCGACACCGGTCGGGTCGAGGTGCGATGACCGATCTCGGGCAGCTGCTCGCTGCGATGCGCTTCGGCGACAGTGCCTTCCCGTCCGGCGGTTTCGCGTTCTCCTCGGGACTGGAGGGCGCCCACCGCGACGGGTTGGTATACGACGAGGGCGATGTCGCGGCGTTTGCCGCCGAACAGCTCGAGGGCCGTTGGCATCAATGTGACCGCGTGCTGTTGCGGAAAGCCTGGGTGGAGCCCGATCCGGCAGGTGTTGACATGCTTGCCGAGGCCGTCGCGACCATGTCGGTGTTACGGGAGGCTTCCCGCCGGGCGGGGGCGGCCGCCCTCGCAACCTTCGCCGCGGTCGTCGATTCCGGTGTGGCCGACTATCGCATCCGGGTGCTGGCCGGCAGCGCACCGGGACATGTGCCGGTGGCGCAGGCCATCTGTTTGCGCGCTGCCGGATTGACCCTCGCGACTGCGGAGGCCGTTGCGGCGTGGCAGGTGGTCTCCGCGATCACCGGTGCCGCCCTGCGTCTCGGGATCTGCGGCCACCTCGGCGCACAGCGGACCGCCACCACGCTGACCCCGCTGCTGCTCGACGTGCTGCGACGCGAGCCGCCCACAGCCCCAGCCGCATTCACCGCCTTCGCCGACATCGCGGCCCAGCGCCGCGGTGACGGCGTGCGGTTGTTCGCCAGTTGAATCGAAGGAGACCAGGTGAATTTGACGCCCACCGAGATGGAGCGCCTCACGATCTTCACCGCGGCTGAGTTGGCGCGGCGAAATGTCCGCGAGGGCATCCCCTTGAGCCACCCCGAAGCGGTCGCCCTCTTGACTGACGAGGTGATGCTCGCAGCACGCAGCAACATGGCCTACGACGAGGTGATCGACCATGCCGCGGCGCTGCTGAGAGCCGATCAATGCGAACCGGGTGTTCCCGACATGGTGCGCATCGTGACGCTGGACGCGCCGTTCCCGGACGGTACCAAGCTCGTGGCACTGATCGACCCGATCGCCGCACGGGAAAACGATATTCGCCCCGGTGAGATCATCGTGGGCGATGAGCCGATCACGCTGTTCGCCGGTGCCGAGCGAATCACGCTGACGGTCGTCAACCGTGGCGACCGCGACATTCAGGTGCGCAGCCAATCGCACTTCTGTGAAGCCAACCCGTCGCTCGAGTTCGACCGCCGCGCCGCGTGGGGCCACAAACTGGATGTGGCATCCGGTGCGGGGGTGCGCTTCGAGCCCGGCATCCCCGTCGAAGTGCAACTGGTACCGATGGCCGGTGCGCGTGTTGCCCAGGGCTTCTCAGGAACAGTCAATGGACCGCTCGATGCGCCAGGGGCCCGCGATGCGGCGCTCGCCACGCCGAGTGGAGCGTGAGGGCACATGACAACGATCGATCGGCGGTCCTACGCCCGCATGTTCGGCCCCACCACGGGTGACCGGATCCGGCTCGCAGACTCCGACCTCTTCGTCGAAGTCGAACACGACTACACCGTGCCCGGTTATGAGTTGCTCGGCGGTGCCGGTAAGTCCGTCCGGGACGGTGAAGGCTACCGGCCGACCTCGAAACCTTCCGATGGTGCGCTCGACTACGTAATCACCAATGCGGTGGTGATCGACGCAATTGCCGGAATCATCAAGGCCGACATCGGTATCCGCGGTGGCCGGATCGTCGGAATCGGCAAGGCGGGCAACCCCGACACCATGCCCGGTGTCACCCCCGGGCTGGTCGTGGGCACATGCACGACGCCGATTCCGGCGGAGGGCATGATCGTCACGGCCGGCGCGATCGAGACCCACGCGCACCTGATCTCGCCACAGCAGACCGAACATGCGTTGGCGACAGGCACCACGACCCTTATCGGCGGCTCGCTGGGCCCGTCGTTCGAGGTCGCCACGGGCAGCCCGCACAACCTCGGGATGTTCCTGAAGGCAGGCGAATACTCCCCGATGAACTATGTCCCGTTCGGACGTGGATCCTCGGATTCGGCAGCGGTACTCGAGTCGGTCGCCGGTGGGGCGGGGGCGGTGAAGATCCATGAGGACTTCGGCGCGTCGCCCGCCGTGATCGACAAGACCTTGGAGGCCGCCGATTCGGCGGATTTCGCCGTGCATCTGCACACCGATTCGATCAACGAGTTCGGCTTCTCGGAGAAGACGATGGCGACGATCGGCGATCGAACCATCCACCTCTACCACGTGGAAGGTGCCGGCGGTGGGCACGCCCCGGACCTGATCCGGTGCGTCAGCTATGAGAACGTCATCCCGGGCACCACCAACCCGACCAATCCGTACACCCTGGGCGGGCTTGACGAGGGTGTGCCGATGACCATGGTGGCGCATCTGATGAACTGGGAGGCCCCCGAGGATATCGCGTTTGCCGAGGCCAGGATCAGACCGCAAACCATGATGGCCGAGGACTTCCTGCACGACATGGGGGCGATCTCGATCTTCGGCAGCGACACCCAGGGGATGGGCCGCGTGGCCGAGAACATCGCCAACTGCTGGCAACTCGCTGCGGTGATGAAGCAGCGCATCGGACGGCTGCCCGAGGAGGCGACCGTTGCCGCCGACAACGAACGTGTCAAACGCTACATCGCGAAACTCACCATCAACCCGGCGACCTCGATCGGCGCCGACGCGCAGATCGGCTCGGTCGAAGTGGGCAAGGTGGCCGACCTGGTGATCTGGCAGCCGGCCTTCTTCGGTGTCAAGCCGCGGGTCGTGCTCAAGAACGGTTTCATCACCTGGGCCGCGCTGGGTGATGCGGCCGGGTCGGTCTCGTCGTCCGAACCGATCATCCAGCGACCCAGCTGGGGGGCCCTTGGTGATGCGGCTGCCGAGTTGGGCTTCGTGTTCATGTCGTCGCTTGCCATCGACGCCGGTGTGCCGGAACGGCTGGGCCTGCGCAAGAACGTGCTGCCGATCAAGTCGGTGCGCGGATTGCGGAAGAAGGACATGGTGCGTAATCACGCCATGCCTCATGTCGAGGTGGACCCCCGGACGTTCGACGTCCGCGCCGACGGTGAGTTGCTCACCGCGGAACCCGCTGTCACAGTGCCATTCTCGAGAAAGTACATGTTGCGGTGACCTCTGCGCTGAAGGCCGCGCGCATCGGTATCGGCGGCCCGGTCGGCTCCGGTAAGACCGCCCTCGTCGAGGCACTGCTCGCCGGATTCGCCCGGCGTGGCCGCTCGGTCTCGGTGATTACCAACGATCTGGTGACCGTCGAGGACGCCGAACGGATCCGCCGCTCGGGGCTGATCGACCCGCGCCGCGTCCGGGCCGTCGAGGCCGGCGGCTGCCCACACACCGTCATCCGTGAAGATCCGTCACTGAACATGGCGGCCGCCGACGCACTGGAGGCGGATTACCCCGACACCGAGATGATTCTGCTCGAATCCGGCGGCGACAATCTGGCCTCGACGTTCTCGCGAGATCTGGTGGACTACTGGCTGTTCGTGATCGATGTGGCCGGTGGCGGCGACATCCCGCGTAAACGCGGACCCGGCGTGCTGCGGTGCGATCTGCTGGTGATCAACAAGGTCGACCTGGCGCCGCACGTCGGTGTCGATCTGGAACTGATGCGCAAAGAGGCTGACGAGGTGCGTTGTGGCAGGCCGGTTGTCGAGATCAGCGCCCGCCGCGGCGAGGGAGTCGACGTGGTGATGGACGTGCTCGAGCGCGAGGTGTTGTTCGTGTGAGCATCGCTGACCGCAACGCCCTCGACCTCACGTTCGCCCGGGTGGACGGGCGCACCGTGATGACGCGGCGCCGCTACCGGTGGCCGCTGTTGGCCGGTCGGGTCTTCACCGACCCGACACGACCGGGCTTGGGCTCGGTGACCATCCAGAACGCTGCGGGCACCGTCATCCCCGGTGATGTCGTCAGGCAGCGCATCGGCGTGGTCGACGGGGGCTGGGTTGACGTGCGGGGCCAGGGCGCCACGTTGGTGAACGGAGTTCCCAACGGTGCCGTCGCGGTGGAAGAGACCTGCGTACGGGTGGATGCGAGCAGCAGGCTGCTGCTCGACCCGGCGCCACGGATCCTCACCTCGCATGCGCGATACCGGCAGCACACGCGGGTCTGCGTCGCTCCGGGAGGGCGGGCGGTACTCATCGACGCAGTGGCGCTGCACCCGGATCTGACCGACGCGGAGTTCGGCAGTTACGAGTCCACCGTGACCGTCACTGCCCCGGACGGAACGCTGCTGGCGCTCGATGCGCAGCTGCTCGAGTCGATGCCACGGGCGCGGCGTGCTCCAGCCGCGTTCGCGACGGTCTACCTGCTGGGTGCCGGCTTCGACACGACGATGACGGCGCGGACCCCCGCCCTCGAATCGCTGACTGAGCGCACCGGCGACAGGAGGGTCTATGTCGGGGTCAGCGACCTGCCCAACGCGGCCGGCTGGGCCGTGCGGATCGCTGCGTCGGATGGCGGTGTGTTGAGGGCAGCCACCACCGCGACGACGACGCTCATTGAGCTTGGGCCTCCGGCAGCCATGCCGGTACTGGAAGCGATCTGACTCAGCGGTTGGTTCGCCCCCGGCCGGTACCGGCGGGCTTTGCCGAGCAGACGCGCCGGTACCCCGCCACGCCGATCAAACGGTGCATAACTGTCTGCTCGCGGGAAGAAATCAGCCGATCGCGCGGGCGGAGCCCTCCCAGAACTGTGCCCGCACGGCTTTCTTGTCGGGCTTGCCCAGCGCGGTCACGGGCACCGAGTCCACCACGATGACCTGTTTGGGGGACTGCACCGAACCCTTGCGGTCCTTGACCGCGGACTGGATCTCGGCCGTCACCTTCGCGACCGCGTCCTCGTCGGACGCGACGTCGGGACGCAGCACGATCACCGCGGTCACGGCCTCGCCCCACTTCTCGTCGGGGGTGCCGATCACGCACACCTGCGCCACCGAAGGATGCTCGGCCACAACGTCTTCCACCTCACGGGGGAACACGTTGAACCCACCGGTGACGATCATGTCCTTGACCCGGTCGACGATGAACCAGTAGCCGTCCTCGTCCTCGCGGGCCATGTCACCGGTGTGCAGCCAACCGCCGGAGAACGTGTCGGCCGTCGCGTCGGGCAGTTTCCAGTACCCACCGGCCAGCAGGGGACCGGATACGCAGATCTCGCCGACCTCGCCGCGCGGCACCGGCCGGCCGTCAGCGCCCAACAACGCCGTCCTGGCGAACAAGGTGGGCCTGCCGCACGACGTCAATCGCTTCTCGTCATGATCCTTCTTGCCCAGGTACGAGATCACCATGGGCGCCTCGGACTGGCCGTAGTACTGCGCGAAGATCGGCCCGAACCGCTTGAGCGCCTCGGCCAGCCGCACCGGGTTCATCGCCGAGGCGCCGTAGTACACCGTCTCCAGCGACGACAGGTCCCTGGTGTGGGAATCGGGGTGATCCATCAATGCGTAGATCATCGACGGCACCAGCATGGTCGCGGTGATGCGACGCTCCTCGATCACGCGCAGCACCTCCGCCGGGTCGAACTTGGGCAGCACGATCATCTCGCCGCCCTTGACGATCGTCGGCACGAAGAACGCCGCGCCGGCATGTGAGAGCGGCGTGCACATCAGGAACCGCGGGTTTTCGGGCCACTCCCATTCGGCGAGCTGGACCGTGGTCATCGTGGTGATCGACCGCACGGTGCCCATCACGCCCTTGGGCTTGCCGGTGGTGCCGCCGGTGTAGGTCAGCCCGCCGATATGGTCGGGCGGCAACTCGGCGGCCGCCAGCGGCTGTGGGGAGTATTTGGCGGCCTCGGCCACCAGGTCCGTGGCCACCCCGTTCAGTGCGCCGGGGACCGGTCCGATCGTCAGCACCTGACGCAGCGACGGCACCTTCTCCAGCAGGCCCAGCGCGCGCTCGACGAACGCGGGGGTGGGGTCGATGATCAGCGTGCTCACCTCGGCGTCGGACAACACATACGCGTGATCGTCCAGCGAACCGAGAGGGTGTAGTGCGGTGCGCCGATAACCCTGGGTCTGGCCGGCGCCGATGATCATCAGCACCTCAGGCCGGTTGAGCGAGAGCAGGCCGACGCCTTCTCCGGTGCCCGCGCCGAGCGCCTCGAAGGCCTGAATGTACTGGCTGATGCGTTCCGCGAGCTGACCGCCGGTCAGTGTGGTCTCGCCGAGGAACAACACCGGTTTGTCTCTGTTGCGCTTGAGCGCACCCACCGTGAGATGGCCGGAGTGGATCGGATGGTGCAGTAATGCATCACTCATGACCACCAGACTAGAACGTGTTCCAGAAACGTAGGAGCCGATCCCCCGATGTCGGCTCGTGCGTATCCGGACCGGGCAGGGAGGGGTAGTGCACTACTCGCGTCTTCGCAGGTCGTTCGCCTTACGTTCAGATGTGTCGCCGTGACGAACACCTGAGGATCTCGAAGAGGGACATGACCATGGCAGTCAAAGGCTCGACATTGATGACCATCGCCCCGATGCTCGGCCTGTGCGTGGCACTCGGCTCGGCCCTCGGATCAACGCTCGGATCGGCCGGGGTCGCCGCCGCGGGACCCAACGATCTGCCCTATGGGCCCGACACCTGTATCCAGGGCTTCGTCTGGCGCGAGGCGCAACCCAGCGATCATGTCTGCGTCACGCCGAGTGTGCGCAGTCGTACCGCGCAGGAGAACGGCCAGGCGGCGGCCAACCGGGACCCCAACGGTGGCCCGTACGGGCCTGACACCTGCAAACAGGGTTTCGTGTGGCGTGAGGCCTACCCGAACGATCACGTGTGCGTGACGTCCAACATCCGGTCGGAGGCGGCCGCGGACAACGCCGCCGCCGAGTCCCGCAAGCAAGCCAACCAGCCCAGCCAGGAGCCGCCGAAGCCACTGCAGGGCCCCGGTGTGTCGTGGCAACCGCGGATCGGCGGGCTGACCGCCCACATCAACGATCGCAGTGGGGTGGCCGCGCAGTGCGTGTACAAGTCGGACTTCTACGAGCGGAGTTTCTTCCTGCCCGCCAACGCGACCTATGACCTGGTGATTGTTCCGGCCATTCCCAAGTTCCAGAACTGGGCGGTGACGGTCAGCTGCGACAACGGCACGAAGACCGAGACGTCGACCTTCTTCTGACAGGTCGAGACCCGGGGGGTGTCCCCGGCGGGTGAATCCCCGCCGGGGACACATTTTGACCATATTTGTCAGTAATCCTCATCCGTCGGCCAGAGAGGCGTTAGAGGCCTACGGAAACAATGTGATCATGAAAGTCCTCTGGTCCGTGGGCGTCGTCGCGGTGGTGGTCGGGTCCCTCGCCGGGATGTTCGTCGTCGCGCGGGTGATGAACGGTCCGATGACGAGCGCGAGCCCCGCCGTCGGATATGCCACCGTGCAGGGCCACGACGCTGTTCTGGTCGCCTACCAACGCAGCGGTGGGCAGGTGCCCAGACCGTTCGGGTTCGACGACCAATGGCAGGAGCGGTTGGCCGCCGTCTCCCTCGGCACCGGCGAATTGTTGTGGGATGTCAAGTTGCACGGGCACACTCGACCGAATCGCGCCGTGCTGGCGGTCGCCGACGGGCTGGCCTACGTGGCGACGGATTACGGACTTTCGATCGTGGCCACCGAGGACGGCGGCATCCTCGTCGACGGCGATCGGATCCCCGGTCTGGGTGGCGATTACGCGCAGGCCTACACCGCCTACAACGTCGACCCCCGGCTGGGCGTCGTGGTCGCGCTGACCCACTCCGGTGAGGTGGTCCAGATTCCGCTGGGAACGACCGAGGCGGCGCCGGCCCCGCGCGACGTGGCCGAGGCATGGCGCGGCACCCTCATCGATGACCGGTCTCCCACCCGCGACCCGAATTTCAGCATCAGCGGCGTGGACCCGGCCGCCCAATCGCGCTCGGTCGCACTGCCCGACGGCGACACCCTCACGTTCGCCAAACCCTATACGCAGGAGACCGCGCGATTGGTGCGTGGTGACCGGACCCTGGCCACCGTTGCGGGACTCACCCAAGCCGAGCTGTTATTCGACATCGTGCGTACCCCAGTGGCTCTCGCGACCGCCGAGCAACTCAAGGAGGGCGCTGATACGTTCACCAAGCATCATTCCGCCGCCCTCCCTCTCGGCGTCGAGCACGGCATGGCGTTGGTGTACGGGCAGGATGCCGATGCCCCGGGGGTGTATGAACTGCGATTGTTCGACATCGATACCGGCGAGACCTTGGCGGTGGTCGACCAGATCGGCGGGTATCTGCGGGCCACGGCGACGCCCGGTGGCGACATCCTGGTGGTGGCTGCGGCCGAGGACAGCAGCCTGGACACCGATCGGTTGATCGTGTTTCGCCCGGACGGCCGCACCACCATCACCCAGATCGGCGACACGGATTTCTGGGGACACGCCCGGGCAAACGTCACCACGCCTTAGCATCCGGGAATGCCCACACCCGTTCCCGCTCCTCACGTCCGCAGTGCCGACCTTGTGATCTTCGGAACCGTCCTGACCGTCGACACCGCGTTACCCACCGCCGAAGCGCTCGCAGTGTCCGATGGCCGCATCGTCGCGGTCGGGGACCGCGACGGGGTCGCCCCCTGGGTTGGCCCGGACACCGACGTGCGCGAGTTTGACGGTATCGTGATGCCGGGATTTGTTGAGGCGCACGGTCATCCGTTGATGGAGGCGATGGCGATATCCGACCGTATCGTCGACATCAGACCGGTCACCCTGCGCAGCGCCGACGCCGTCATCGACGCCGTCCACGCGGAGGTGGTCAAGCGTGGCGCCGACGGGGCGTTTCTCAACGGCTGGGATCCGCTACTGCAGCACGGTCTGCCCGAACCGACGCTGGGCTGGCTGAACGACATCGCATCCGAGGGCCCCCTGGTTATCGTGCACAACTCCGGCCACAAGGCGTATTTCAACTCCGTGGCGGCCCGGGCGGCCGGGCTCAGCCGCGACACCCCGGATCCCAAGGGGGCCAGGTACGGACGTGACGCCGACGGGGAGTTGGACGGCACCGCCGAGGAATCCGCAGCGGTGTTCCCGTTGTTGGGCACGGCCATCTCGGTCGACGACTACCCGGCGATGCTGGCCGCCGAATGCGCGCGGCTGAACGCCGCCGGGCTGACCACCTGTTCGGAGATGGCGTTCGACCCCATGTTCCGTCCGCTGCTCGCAGAGCTGCACGACCAGCTGACCGTCCGGTTGCGTACCTACGAAATGTCCACTGCGGCCCTGCATACCGACGCCAGCCCGTTCGACGGCGACGATCTGGTGCGCCAGGTCGGCATCAAGATCTGGGTCGACGGTTCACCGTGGATCGGCAACATCGACCTGACCTTCCCGTATCTCGATACCGACGCCACCCGGACCATCGGGGTGGTGCCGGGGTCCTGCGGGCACGCGAACTACACACGCGAGCAGCTCGCCGAGATCGTCGGCACCTTCTATCCGCAGGGCTGGCAGATGGCCTGCCATGTGCACGGGGACGCCGGTGTGGACACCATCCTCGACGTCTACGAAGAAGCGCTGCTGGCCCATCCTCGTAAGGATCACCGGCTGCGCCTCGAACATGTCGGCGCCATCACCCCCGAACAGTTGCGGCGGGCCCACGATCTCGGCATCACCTGCAGCCTGTTCGTCGACCAGATCCACTACTGGGGCGACATCCTCGTCGACGGACTGTTCGGCCCGGAACGTGGCGAACGGTGGATGCCTGCCAGATCGGCCGTTGCCACGGGCATGCGGATATCGCTGCACAACGATCCGCCGGTCACCCCGGAGGAACCGCTGCGCAACATCAGCGTGGCCGCCACCCGCACCGCGCCCAGCGGTCGGGTGATGGGCCCCGAGGAGCGCCTCACCGTCGACCAGGCGATCCGGGCGCAGACCATCGATGCCGCGTGGCAGTTGTTCGCCGACAACGTGATCGGTTCAGTTGAAGTCGGCAAGTACGCCGACCTGGTGGTGCTGTCGGCCGACCCGCGCACCGTGCCCGCAGAGACCATCTCCGACCTGGCGATACAGGCCACCTTCCTGGCCGGCAGGCAGGTTTATCCGAAAATCGGGTGACGGCAGTCCTGTCGTGGCACGCTCAGCCCATGTCTGATTTGCCGGCACCGGAGTTTCTCGACGAACGCGTGGCCCACTGGGCGGCGACCAAGCCCGACACGGAGGCGATCACCTATCTCGGCCGGACCTGGACCTGGTCGCAGTGGTACGACCGGGTCCGCAGGCTGGCGGGGGCATTGAGTGCGTGGGGGGTGCGCCGTGGCGACGTGGTCGCGTTCCTGGACAAGAACCATCCGGCGTGTGTGGAACTCACGTTGGCGGCCGCGTCACTGGGTGCGGCGAACGCCATCATCAACTTCCGGTTGGCTGCCGACGAGTTGGACTATGTGCTCAACGACTGCGGCGCCAAAGTCCTCGTCGTCGGCGCCGAACTCAAGCCGGCCGTCGACAACATCGCCGGAAAATTGAACGCGGTCGAGCACATCGTCACCGTCACGCCCGAAGGCGGCGACGGCGACGAATACGAGGCGTTGCTGGCCGGTGCGACGCCGGTCGGGCGCTCGGCCGACGTTCAATCCGACGACGTCTGCATGGTCATGTACTCCTCAGGAACCACCGGACGACCCAAAGGTGTTGCGCTGACCCAGGCCAACGTCATCGCCCACACCGTCAACGCATTCCAGGGCTGGACGCTCGGACCCGAGGACAAGAGCCTGGTCGCCATGCCCCTGTTCCACGTGGGCGGCTCGTCGTACATGCAGTTCGGCCTCCACAACGGTGCGCCCAGCTATATGACGCGTGACGTCGACGGCGCGGCGCTGGCCGGCGGCATTCTGGCCGGCGCGAACCGGACGTTCCTGGTGCCCGCGGTGCTGGCCAAGGTGCTGGAGTCCGGTCCGGACGCGGTGAAACTGTTCGGGGCGCTGAAAACCTACGCCTACGGGGCGTCGCCGATGCCGCTCCCGCTGCTGCGTTCGGCGTTGGAAGCCTGGCCGGACACCGAGTTCATCCAGGTGTACGGGCTGACCGAGGTATGCGGTGTGATCAGCCTGCTCGGCGGGGAGGACCATCGCGGAGGCAACGAAGAGCGGATGATGAGCGCGGGCACTGTGATCCCCGGCGCCGAGGTGCGGGTGGTGGACCCGGACACCGGAGTGGACGTGGAGGCCGGTGCACAAGGTGAACTCTGGTTCCGGACACCACAATTGATGAAGGGCTATCTCAACCGGCCCGTGGACACCGCCGAGACGATCACCCCCGACGGGTGGTTCCGCACCGGTGACATCGGCCGGGTCGATGAGGACGGTTACATCTTCGTCGAGGATCGGCTCAAGGACATGATCATCTCCGGTGGCGAGAACATCTACTCCATCGAGGTGGAGCGGGTGTTGGCCGAACACCCGGCGGTGACCGAGGTCGCCGTCATCGGCGTACCCGACGATAAGTGGGGTGAGTCGGTGAAAGCCGTTGTGGCACTGGAAGGCGAGGCGTCCGGGACGGAGTTGATCGCGTTCGCGCGAGAGCGGCTGGCCGCCTACAAGTGCCCCAAGACCGTCGATATCGTGGACGCATTGCCGCGCAACCCGACGGGCAAGATCCTCAAAAAGGACCTCCGCAAGCCGTACTGGGAGGGTCGCGACCGCGCCACGGTGTGAAAACCGGCTTGCCGATTCTCTGTATTTCCTGCTCGAAGCGGAGTAGCTTCGGCCCCATACGTGTGCGCGGGGATGTGGGGTGCGGGACATGGCACATGCGCGTAGGTTGCAGAAGCTTTCCCGAGGGACGGTGATCCTGACCGCCCTGATGGTGGCGACGACTGTCGGTCTCCTCGGACCACCGCAGACGGCGAACGCCTGGTCCAGAGCCGGTCTCCCGGTCGAGTCCTTGTCGGTCCCGTCGGCGTCCATGGGTCGCGATATCAAGATTCAGTTCCAGGGTGGCGGGCCGCATGCGGTCTATCTGTTGGACGGCCTGCGCGCCCGTGACGACGCCAACGGCTGGGACATCGAGACCCCGGCGTTCGAGTGGTTCTATCAATCCGGGTTGTCGGTGGTCATGCCGGTCGGCGGCATGTCGAGCTTCTACACCGACTGGTATCAGCCCGCAGCGGGCAATGGCACTGTGCAGACCTACAAGTGGGAGACATTCCTGACCAGCGAGCTGCCGCAGTGGCTGGCCGCCAACAAGGATGTTTCCACGTCGGGCAACGCTGTGGTCGGGCTGTCGATGTCGGGTAACTCGGCGATGATCCTCGCGGCATTTCACCCGCAGCAGTTCATCTACGCGGGGTCGTTGTCGGCGTTCCTGAATCCGTCTGCCGGCCCCTGGCCCGGGCTGATCGGGTTGGCGATGGGTGATTCCGGCGGCTTCAGCCCCAATGCGATGTGGGGGCCACCGGGTGACCCGGCCTGGGCGCGCAACGACCCCACAATTCAGGTGGGACGGCTCGTGTCCAACCACACCCGCCTCTGGGTGTACTGCGGGTCCGGTACGCCGGGGGAGTTGGGCGGCGGTGACCTGCCCTCCACGTTCCTCGAAGGCACTGCGCTGCAGAGCAATCTCAACTTCCGCGACGCCTACACCGCCGCAGGCGGAAACAACGCGGTATTCAACTTCCCGCCCACCGGAACCCACACCTGGGGCTACTGGGGCGCGCAGTTGCAACAGATGAAACCGGACATGCAACGGGTGCTGGGTGCTTCCTGAGCGTTCCGCGGTCTACCCGGCGAGAACGACCAGTTTGTGGTGAGTGAATTCGCGGACAGCGTACGGAATGCCTTCGCGGCCCTGCCCAGAATCCTTGACCCCGCCGTACGGCATGTTCTCGGTGCGGAAGTTCGGTGCGTCATTGACGATCGCCTGGCCTGACTCGACCGCTCGACTGAACCGCATCGCCGTCGCCACGTTGGAGGTGAACACCGATGCGTTGAGGCCATAGGGGACCGCATTGATGTGCTCGAGCGCTTGCTCGACACCGTCGACGGGAAGCACCGAAACGATCGGACCGAACACCTCGCTGCACACCAGTTGGTCCTCTGCTGCGACGCCGGTCACGACCGTCGGTCGTAGGACCGGGCCGACGGTGACACCTCCGGCGCGTACGGCGGCGCCCGTGTGCTGCGCATTCTCGATCCATCCGAGCAATCGGTCAGTGGCGGCCGCGGTGATCAACGGGCCGATCTCGGTCGCCTCCTCAGAAGGATCCCCAGCGATCATGGCGTCCGCGGCACGAGCGAGTCCGTCCACGACAGCATCGAATATGGGCCTCTCCACATAGAGGCGCTGCAATGAGAGACAAACCTGTCCAGCGAACCCGAAAGCAGACTTGGCCGCTGCGGCGACCGCCGCCGGGATGTCGGCATCCGCGGCAATGTACATCGCGGTCGACGAGCCGAGTTCCATCGTGTGGTGTTTCTTCGGCGATGACTGTTTGAGTTGCCAACCAACGCGTGAAGATCCGGTGAAGGTGATGGCGACGACGCGATCGTCGTTGGCAAGCACGTCGACCACTGTTGACGGCTCACCCGTCACCACGTTCAAGAACCCCCCAGGCAGACCCGCCTCGGTCATGAGCTCGGCGAGCAGGCCGGCAGTGAAAGGGGTTTTCTCCGAGGGCTTCAGCACGACCGGGCACCCCGCCGCGATGGCCGGTGCCACCTTGTGGGCCACCGTGTTGAGCGGAAAGTTGAATGGGGTGATGGCGGCGATCACACCGAGCGGCTGCGCGATTGTAAACGCCACATGGCCCGCGCCTGCTGCGCTGCCGTCGACCGGAACTGCCTCGGCGGGCAGGCTGCGTGCTTCGTCGGCCGCATAATCGAACACCTCAGCGCCACGGGCAACTTCGATGCGTGCCAGCTGAATCGGCTTGCCCGCCTCCCGGGAAATGCTCTGTGCGAACTGTTCTGATCGTTCGTGGAGCAGCGCGGCGGTAGTGCGGAGCACAACGGCGCGCTGGTGTGGAGCCAGCCCCCGGTTCTGCGCCGCTTTGGCCGAGCCGATCGCGGTGGAGACTTGGTCGGCGGTCGCGGCTGCAATGCGGCCGATCACCGAGTCATCCCACGGAGAGGTGACCTCCATGGAAGTCTCGGCTTTGACCCAGCGGCCATTGACGTACAGCTGCTGCTCCTGCACAACGGATTCGGTGGAAACATAGGTCAGTTCAGATGTCATCGGCGTTGCCTCTCTCAAGCGATATTGGCCGGTGTGGAAACGGCAGAAATGATGGCGGCTGTTACCTCATCGGTGGTTGCGCTGCCACCGAGGTCGGGAGTGGAAATCCCGCTGGAGAGAACAGTTCGGAACGCCGCCTTGAGCTCCGCCGCAGCGTTAGTGTGGCCAAGGTGGTCGAGCATCATAGATCCGGCCCAGATCTGGCCGATCGGATTAGCGACACCTTTGCCGGCGATGTCCGGTGCGGAGCCATGCACCGGTTCGAACATCGAGGGATGCCGCCGCTCCGGATTGAGGTTGGCGCTGGGGGCGATGCCGATCGATCCGACGGCTGCGGCCGCGAGATCGGAGAGAATGTCGCCGAACAGGTTCGATGCGACGATGACGTCGAAACGCTCGGGGTGCATGACGAGTTTTGCGGCGAGGGCGTCGATGAGCACGGACGTGAGTGCGATCTGGGGGTAGTCACGCATGACGTCCGAAACCACCTCGTCCCAGAATGGCATCGTGTGAATGATGCCATTTGACTTTGTCGCCGACGTGAGCGCACGGGTGCGGGTCATCGATAGATCTGCGGCGTATCGGGTGACACGGTCGACACCGCGGCGAGTGAAGACAGCCTGCTGATACGCGCTTTCCTCGGGCTGCCCGGAGTAGATCCGGCCGCCGATCGACGAGTACTCGCCCTCGGCGTTCTCGCGCACGATGACAAGGTCGATGTCCGTGTCGTCCCGAAGGAACGACCTCACGCCAGGCAGGGTCTCGACCGGCCGCAGATTGATGTACTGGTCGAACGATCGGCGGATTGGGATGAGTAGTCCCCAAAGTGTTTCGGCGTCGGGCACGTCGGGGTGGCCGACCGCACCGAGGAAGATGGCGTCGTAAGGCCGCAGTCGATCGATCGCGTCAGTAGGCATCATCCGGCCATGCTTGAAGTAATGCTCGGTACCCCAGCCGGTCTCCTCCCAATCGAAAGAGAGCCCGTGCCTGGCGCCAATCGTGTCGAGTACGCGGATCGCCGCGGGGGTGACCTCGAGACCGATCCCATCTCCGGCGATGACGGCGATGCGGTGGTGGGAGCCGGTGGATTTGTTGTTCGTCATAGGTGTCCTGTCGGTTCGGGCTCGCTGTCGGTCACTGGCACGGTGACGACTTCGATGCCGGCGTCCTCGACCATGCGGCGATGCTCATCGCTTATGCGCTCGTCGGTGACGAGGCGGGAAATGCGACCGAGCGCGCACACACGAATACGCGAGTTGATGGTGAATTTCGTTGAATCGGTGACGAGTACGACCTCGTCGGCCACATCGACCAGCGTCCGCTTGGTCGCTGCGTCGTAGTCATTACCGCACAACACGCCGCGTGCATCGACCGAAGTCGCGGCGAGGAAGAACGTGTCGATACGGAGGTTGCGGATGGACTCGACCGTGCTGGGGCCCTCGAAGGCGAGGGAGGTCCGTACGAGGTTACCTCCGAGTCCGGTGAGTTCGACGTTTTCATGGTTGATGAGGGCGGCCATCACCGGGAGTGATTGCGAAACAACGTGTACAGAATGAATGCGGGTAAGCGCCTCGACCATGCGCAGCGTTGTGGTCCCGGAGTCCAGCGCGATCGTCGCGTTGGGCACGATGAACTCGGCGGCGCGCGCTGCGATCGCCTCCTTGAGGGTGGGGTTCCGCGCGCTCCGGGCATGATGGTCGATCCCGAGGGATTGCCCGGCAGGCAAGGCACTGATACCGCCGTGCACGATGCGAAGGGACGCATCGTTGCTCGCGAGCTTGGACACGTCCCTTCGCACCGTCATCTCGGAGACGTCGAAGTAGACCGCGAGCTCTGCCGTCGTGCAGAAGCCCTCGTCGAGGATTCTGGCCCGCATCCGATCCCGGCGTTGCGGCGCTGATACATACCGAAAGTCCTCCGACCGATTGGTCTCAGTCATCTTCTACTACCTCCGTACCGTTCTTCGTGCAATCTCGCCCGCGGACTTCGGGTCAGCGGCCGCTTTGCGCAGCTCGCACGATAGTCACGAGGTTCTCCAGCCGCTCGCGGCTCAGGCTCTCGAGCGCGCCGTGTGGGTCGTCACTGGCGGCGGCGTCCGCCCACACCGCCCGTCCTGCGAGAAACCCGTTCGCCCCACCGTTGACGGCGTGACGAACCGCTTCGGCGAAGTCGGCCGCTTCGACGCCGTTGGAGAGCACAACCCAGGGCATCGGCAGTGCCTGGGTGATGCGGCCGGCGTACTCCTCGACGAGGTCAAGCTGCCCCGGCTGGTAGGCGGGAACCTCGGCCTTGTAAACGTCGGGGCCGAACGCGGCCAACTCTTTGGCAGCAGCGAGCACGGCTTCACCATGGGATTCGGCATCGGCGTAGCGGTTGTTGTCATCGGTCCGCACGATGCCCTCGACCAACGACACGACGCCCGCTTCGCGGGCGAGTTCGACGAACTTTGCGACCTCCTTCGCCCGGAACTCGACGTCGACGTTGGGCTTCCAGATCATCAGCAGCTTCAGTGCCGAGGCACCGAGTTGATGAATCCGCTCGACGGTGAGCGACTCGTCAACGCGTGAGCGAAGGACGAACTGACCGGCCGGTTGTTCGAACACATCGGCCGATAGGATGAGCGGTGTTGTGCTGGGCAACACGGCAATCGCCTGATCGCCGAGCTGCGAGTCCAGCAGGACCGCGGAGGCAATGTCCGACATGACTGTGATCGCGGTCTTTTTGAACGCGCGGATGTCGGCATCCGAGATCGTCGACTCGTCCCGCCCGGCCGCGAGAATTGTGCGCAGCGAACCCCGCTGATCGAGCGCGAGCATGGTCATCGCGCCGTCCTTGCCGAGCACCTCGACCGCGCTGGCTCGCTCTGTGTTCGTCGTCATGCTCGTGTGCTCCTTTTGTTGAATGCGCCGGACGGTCCGGCAAGGTTGGTTCGCGCAGCGTCGGCAGCGTCGATATAGGTGGCGAGTTCATGGAGGCGTGGGATAGCAGATTGGCCGTCGAGAGCTCGACACGACAGGGCCGCAGTCGCATTCGCCCACAACGCTGCGGTCTCGAGATCGGTGCCGTGTACCAGGGCAGCAAGCAGGGCGCCGTGGAAGACGTCACCGGCCCCCAGCGTGCTGACCGCGTCCACGGGAAACGCGGCGACCGAAGCGAAGCGCCCGTCGTGCAGCACGAAGCTGCCGTCCGGGCCGTCGGTGACGACGACGTCGACCGCACCGGCTGCGACAGCTGCCCACATCGACGCACTCAGGTCCGCTGCCGGGAACCGGGCCATGATCTCCGCGCGCGTCGGCACATACAGGTCGAAATCGCGCAGGTCGGTTGCGTCCACGCGGATACCGGCATCGACGCTGACCCGGCTGCCGCTGCGTGAGTGCAGCGCACCTGCCGTCGAGTTGTGTCCGTCCGCGTCGAGGTGAATCCAGGCGGGCTGGGAGGCGATGGCCCGTGTCGCGTCGACGCGATGGGCAGGCACGGTGATGATCGTGCGCGTTGCCGAGGCACCCATCGCCACGTTGATGCTCTGCGGGGTGGCGAGGTCACGATCGCGCACGACGTATCGGGTGTCGACGCCCTCTTCCTCCATTCGCTCGAGGAGGAAGCGTCCGGCGGCATCGTCACCGATGAGAGTGCACAGGGCCACGCGAACGCCCAGGCGCGCCATCGCCGCAGCGGACGTGTTGGCGTTGCCGCCCGGAGCGTTGACGATGCGGTCGGTGACGATGCGCTCATCCTCGACGGGCTGGTGGTCGACCCAGGCGAGCGTGTCGTATTTCGCCGAACCGATGCAGACGACGTCGATGTCAGACACCCACTACCACCCCGGTTAGAGACTCGGCACGGATCCGGTCGGCGGCAGCCAGCACCTCGAGGGTCGCGCGGTGCGTCAGCAACGGGTGCTCCAGTCGCCCTTCGGCAAGTGCTCTGCCGACCGCGGCCACCTCGAACTCGAACCCATTGGAGAGCCGCCCGTCCATTGATTCGTTCGCACCATCGAGGCGCCTGAGCCGCCATCGGGCAGGACGATGAAAAGGGCCGTCTACCATGATGGTTCCCTCTCGCCCGGTTACCCGCGCGTCGCCGGGCAGATCTTCATCGAGCGACACCACGTGTGTCGAGTGTCCGCGCTCATGTACAAGCGATGCGTCGACGCGTGAATCGACTCCCGAGCGGGAACGAACGTCGACCTGACAGATTTCGGTGACCGCGCCGAGCAGGTGCACTGCCAGCGTCAGCGTGTACACGCCGAGGTCAGCGAGCGCGCCGCCGCCGAGCTCAGGATCTAGCAGCCTGGGAATAAGGGTGCTGCCGAACTGAGCCTTGCCGCTCTCGGCCCATACCTCGTCGACCTCGCCGAGCAGACCGCGTTCGACAGCATCGTGAAGTGCGATGCTGTGCGGCAGAAACCGCGTCCACATGCCCTCCATGGCGAACACACCACGTGCATCGGCCGCATCGAGAACACGTCGGCCATCCGCCTCGGTCATGGCGAGCGGCTTCTCGACGACGACGTGCTTTCCTGCTGAGATCGCGGCGAGCGCGTGCTCGACGTGGAGCGTGTTGGGTGTGGCGACGTACACGACCTCGACCGAGTCGTCACCCAGAAGAGCGGCGTAGTCGCGGTGCACCCTTTGCACGCCCCAACGTTCGGCGAACGTATCGGCGCGATTAGCGTCACGGGACGCTACAGCAGCGATCGTCGAACGGGTATGGGTTGTCAGGCCTTCCGCGAGCCGACCGGCCACCCAACCGGGGCCCAGGATGCCCCAACGCGCTCCCGGTGCCGCCCGCGGGTCGTCGGGCTTAAGAGCGATACTCACATCCTGCTCCCGACTCAGTGAAGGACGCCGAGGCGCTCGAAGTGGTCGTAGATCCGCGCCGTGTACACGCCGAACTCGGGAGAGTCGCCCAGGGCGAGCGGGCGAGGACGCGGCAGATCGATCGCGATCTCGTCGACGATCGTTCCCGGCGACGGACCCATGACGATCACTCGGTCCGAAAGCCCGACGGCCTCTTCGACGCTATGGGTGATGAAGAGGACCGTCGGCCGCCTACCCATCCACAGCTCCTCCAGATCCTTGCGTACCTGAAGCCGGGTGAGAGCATCGAGCGCTCCGAAAGGCTCGTCCATCATCAACAGTGGGGGATCGTGTACCAGCGTCCGAGCGAGTGAAACTCGCTGGCGCATACCGCCGGAGAGCTGATTCGGGTACTTGTGACGTGCATTGTCGAGGCCGAGGCTGTGAAACAGTTCCGCCGCTCGAGCTTTAATTGGGCGCATGTCGCGCTTCCGCACGATGCCTTGCAGCAGCACGTTGTCTTCGGCGGTACGGAAGTCGAGCAGAAGGTGGTCCTGAAAGGCGATACCGACTTCGGTGAGGGGGCCACTGAGCCGCTTGCCGTCGACCGAAATGCTGCCTGCTGACGGGCTGAGGAGACCGGCAACCATCAGCATTAAAGTGCTTTTGCCACATCCACTCGGTCCGACGACCGAGACGAACTCACCGGGGTCGATGTCGAGACAGACAGGTTCGAGGGCGCGGAATTCTTTGGGAGTGCTTGGGGCAAAGACTTTTTCGACGTTGTCGATGCGGATACCGACACCGCTCGCGGTGGTGGCCGATTTTGGGGGCGCCGTGGTTCTGGGCATGGCTGTCACCTCTTGTGATGAGTCGCAGGTCAGTTCAGGCAATCGGGCAAGCACGAAGTTCGGCCTCGTTCGGCACGTAGTCGAGCGAGTAGTAATCCGTCGCGGGCTTGTCCTTGGGCAGCATGCCGACTGCGGCGAGATTCTCGACGGTCGTCGTCCACTGCTCGGGGCTCGCCTTGCCGATGAACTTTGCGCCGTTCGCGCACATGAGCACCTCGGTTGCATCCAGTTGGCCCTTGCCGAGTTCGGCGCTGGCATCGGGGAATACTTCGCTCATGGCGGCGAGCGCCGCGTCGTTGTCGTCGATGGCCGCAGACCAGCCCTTGAGACTTGCGTCGACGAAGCCGCGCACGGCCTCCGGGTGCTCTGCAAGGAAAGAGTCGGACGCGACGATCGAGGTCGAGACGGTCGCGGCACCGTTATCCGAGAACAGGAAGTCCACGGTGTCGGCGCCTTGCTGCTTCAGTTGAACTCCGAAGTTGTCGATCGAACCGAGAATGACGTCGACCTGGCCCTGCAGGAGGGATGCGACCATCGATTCGGCGGGCATGTTCACCTCTTCGATGTCATCGGCGGTCAATCCGATCGAATCGAGCACAAGGGGGAACATTGCCGCTTGTGAATACCCATTGGGGATTGCGACCTTCTTACCCTTGATCTGCTCGATGGAGGTGATACCGGAGTCTGCCAACGCGGTCACCTGGTTCGGATTGCTCTGCAGGATCGTGGAGACGATAGTGATCTTGGCGCCGTCCTTGACCAGGCCCATGACAGCGGCGGAGTCGGCGAACGCCACGTCGATCTGCCCTGCGGCAACAAGCTGTGCAGTGTTCGCCGAGCCGTTGCCGGGCTCGATCTTGACATCGAGGCCGGCGTCCTTGTAGTAGCCGTTCACAAGTGCGAGTTCGAATCCGGAGTTATAGCCCGCGGCTGGGGAATTCAGCTGGAAGGTAATGGGTGTGAGGGCTTCGGAGGCCGCGGAATCGGAGTTGTTGGTGTCACCTCCGCCACATCCCGAGAGAACAAGAGTGGGGACTGCGACGAGTCCGGCGAGTACGGGCTTCCACAGCGTTGTGGTGGCATGCTTCATCTGACATTCCTTAACTTCGATTGCTGGATGTGCGAAATAGGTTTGCTTACAGGGCTATAGCGTCATGCGGCGGCAGTGCTGCGTGGCTCAGTCGAGGGGGCGAGATCGTTGCCAGGGGGTCATGATCCACTCGACGAACTCGACGATGTAGTTAAGTGCGAGGCCGATGACGGTGAGCACAAGCAAAATGGCGAATACGAGCGTGATGTCGAGGTTCGCGGTGCCTTGCAGGAGCAGGTAACCGAGTCCTCGGTTCGCCCCGACGAATTCGGCGACGATCGCAGCGGTTGCCGCAATTGTGGCGGAGGTCTTGAGTCCGCTGAAAATGACGGGAAGCGCCGAGGGGAAGCGCAGGAAGCGGAAGGTCTGCCATATCGTCGCCCCCATTGAGCGGGTGAGGTAGAGGTAGCGCTGATCGAGAATCTGGAACCCCGAGATGCTTGCCAGGAGCAGGGGGAAGAAGGTCATCATCACGGTCAGCAAGACTTTGGATTCCATGCCGAAGCCAACCCAGATGATGAAAAGCGGTGCGATCGCGATCTTCGGCACGAGCTGAATGAAGACGAGGACCGGGTACACCATCCGGCGGGCCACGCTGGAGAGAGCCACGAGCAGGCCGAGGGGTATCGCGGTGACCACGGTGAGCCCAAATCCCAGAAAAATCTCTTGGAGCGTGACGATGCCGTTGCGCCATAGCGTTTCGCTCGAGGTGAAGATGCGGGTGAAGACCTCGATCGGTCCGGGGAGCAGATACTTCGGGATCTCGAATATCCGCACGGACAGATCCCAGATGAGGACGATCGCCGCGAACGTGAGCACCGGCAGCATTCCGCCGAGGACCGCACTGAATTTCCGCCGGGTCTTTACGACGGGCAGGGTAGCGGTGGGTGGCGGGGCGGTGGCCCGTCGGTCCTTTTGCATCGTCATCAGCACTCCCTTGTACGTCTGGTGATGTCCCCCACATTGCTTAGCGATCATGACCATAATCACATTGAATGTGAGAATTCAAGCATAAATGTGAAAAAAACAACATCCTATTCATGGCGACCCGCAGGCGGTGCCGACACGATCTGGTCCTCTTCCTGGTCCTCTTCGAACGCCACCCCGTTGGATCGAGGGCATCATTGGCGGCGTGGACAACGGCGTGCCAGGACTCGATGATCTTTTGGAACGTCTGCACGTTGTCGCGTTGCCGATGCGCGTGCGCTTCCGCGGCATCACGGTGCGGGAACTGGCGCTGATCGACGGGCCGGCCGGCTGGGGTGAGTTCGGGGCGTTCGTCGAATACGAGCCACCCGAGGCGGCGGCCTGGCTGGCCTCGGCGATCGAGGCCGCCTATCAACCTGCGCCTTCAGTTGTCCGCGACCGCGTTCCGATCAACGCCACCGTGCCCGCGGTGGCCGCCGCGCAGGTGCCCGAGGTGCTGGCCCGGTTTCCCGGGGCGCGCACCGCCAAGGTCAAGGTCGCCGAGCCCGGTCAGACGCTGTCCGACGACGTGGCCCGGGTCAATGCGGTGCGGGCGCAGATTCCGGTGGTGCGGGTCGACGCGAACGGTGGCTGGACCGTCGAGCAAGCGGTGGCCGCGGCCACCGCGCTCAGCGCCGACGGTGCGTTGGAGTACATCGAACAGCCCTGTGCCACAGTGGAAGAACTCGCCGAGCTGCGACGCCGGGTGCAGGTTCCGATCGCCGCCGACGAGTCCATCCGGAAGGCATCCGATCCCCTGCGGGTGGTGCGTCTCGGGGCCGCGGATGTCGCGGTGCTCAAGGTAGCCCCGTTGGGCGGAGTGTTCCCGATGCTGAAGATTGCCGCCGCGATCGACATCCCCATCGTGGTGTCGAGTGCGCTGGATTCGGCGGTCGGCATCGGCCGGGGTCTGCTGGCCGCGGCCGCGCTACCGCAACTCGGGCATGCCTGCGGGCTGGGCACCGGTGGGTTGTTCGTCGAGGATGTCGCCGAACCGCGGGTCCCGGTCGACGGCGCTCTACCCGTCACCCCGCTCACTCCGGATCCGGCGCGGTTGGCGGCATTGGCTGCCCCGGCGTCACGCCGACAATGGTGGATCGACCGCGTGCGTGGCTGCTACCCGCTGCTAGTGGGGTAGTCGCCTACGCTATCGGCGCGCGAGGCCCGGCGCCACGCTGGATGCATGTCTGCAATCCGTGTCGGCCTGTTGGATCCGATTCTCGCATCGCGGCCTGCGGTGGATTCATTCACCAGGGCAAGCTATTTGAGCGCAGTGGCGACCGGAATCGACTCGTTCTGGGTGCCCGATCACCTCAACGGTCTGTTTCCCCGTGCGTTGTGGCAGCCGAAGTACATCGGCGCGGCGAAGATCCTGCCGTCGGCCGATGCATATCTGGAGCCGTGGGCCATGCTCGGCAACCTTGCCGCGCGTAATCGGCTCGGGCGGTTGCGCTTCGGGGTGGGGGTGACCGACGCCGGTCGACGCAATCCGGCGGTGACCGCTCAGGCCGCCGCGACGATGAATCTGTTGACGAAGGGCCGCTTCATTCTCGGCATCGGGACCGGGGAACGTGAGGGCAATGAGCCGTACGGGGTGGACTGGTCCAAACCGGTGGCCCGTTTCGAAGAGGCCATGGCGACAATCCGGGTGCTGTGGGATTCCGAAGGCGAACTGGTGAACCGGGATTCACCGTACTTCCCCCTACGCAACGCTCTCTTCGATCTGCCCGCCTACCGCGGAAAGTGGCCGCAGATCTGGGTGGCCGCGCACGGACCCCGCATGCTGCGCGCGGTCGGCCGGTACGGCGACGGCTATTTCCCGGCGTTCCCACACACCCCGCAGGACTATGCCGATCGGTTGGCCGCGGTTCGGACGGCGGCATCGGATGCCGGCCGTGATCCCATGGCGATCACCCCCGCGGTCTGTCTGTCGGTGTTCACCGCCGCGAGCCGCAGTGAAGTGGACGAGGCGCTCGGCTCCGAAATCGCGCGGGCCGGCGCGCTGCTGGCCCCCGACGAGTTCTTTGCGCGTCACGGCGCGCAGCATCCGTTGGGTGTCGGCTTCGCGGGCGCGCAGGACGTGTTGCCCCAGGAGTGGGATGAGCAGACGGTGCTGTCGCACATCAAAGGCATCGACCGCGAGATCGTGCGGGATACGGGGTTGAACGGCACCCTCGCCGAGGTACTGGAACGGGCCGCGGAGTGGCGGGATTGCGGGGTCCGCTACATGGTCCTGATCAACAGCACGGTGCTGCGCCCGAGCCTGCGCCGGGGCATCGCGGCGCAGCGACTGTTCTACCGCATCGTCCGCGGCATCAAGAAGCTTTGAGCGGGACCTCTCCAGAAAAGTGGTACCGCCGGTGGTACCACTTGTCCAGGGCACATGCCATCCCGGCAAGACGTTGCGGAATTCCATCCGCCGAAGTCGGGGCACCACTCGGCGCGGTACGTGTACTCGGTCATGCCGTCGATCATTGCCGCGGCCGCCGACATGTCCTGATATGTGGGATGCATGGCGTAGACGCCATGGGCCTGGTGCTCAACACTGAAGAAGTGACGCGCAAGGTGGTGATCCTGGGCTACTCCGGCGTGCAGGCACTCGACGTCGCCGGGCCGTTCGACGTCTTCACCGGCGCCACGCTGGTCATGGGCAGCCAGGGGCGCACGGACGGATACTCCGTCACCCTCGTCTCGGCCGACGGCCACCCCGTCAGCACGCTGAGCGGATTGGAATTCGTCGCGCATCCTCTGCCCGATCCGTACGCGGAGATCGACACCGTCGTCATCCCCGGTGGCGTCGGGGCGGATACGGTCCGGCACAACCGGTCGGTCATGGACTGGATCAAAACCACGCGGGCGCGCCGCATCGTGAGCGTATGTACCGGCGCCTTCGTGATCGCCCAGGCCGGACTGCTCGACGGTTGCCCCGCCACCACCCACTGGGCTTCCGCGGGCCGGCTCGCCGCGGAATTCCCCGCGGTCACCGTCGATCCGGAACCGATCTTCGTACGTGGCTCAGAGCGGGTCTGGACGTCGGCCGGGGTCACCGCGGGCATCGACCTCGGATTGTCTTTGGTCGAAGACGATTACGGCACCGACGTCGCGCAGACCGTGGCCCGCTGGCTGGTGCTCTACCTGCGCAGGCCCGGTGGGCAGACCCAGTTCGCCGCGCCGGTGTGGATGCCCCGTGCCAGGCGCGAACCCATCCGGAACGTTCAGGAGATCATCGAGTCCGAACCCGGTGGGGCACACAGCATTGCCGAGCTGGCCCGGCGGGCCGCGATGAGTCCACGGCATTTCACCCGACTGTTCACCGACGAGATCGGGGAGGCTCCCGGCACGTATGTGGAACGGATCCGCACCGACGCCGCACGGCGGCAACTCGAGGAAACCGATGACACCGTGACCGCCATCGCTGCCCGCTGCGGATTCGGCACCGCCGAGACCATGCGCCGCAATTTCATTCGGCGACTGGGCATTTCACCTGATCAGTATCGAAAGACTTCTGCGCACGCGAGGAGCGGAAGTGCTCACGTCTAGAGGAGACATCATGCAAATCGCCATCGTGTTGTACCCCAGCTTCACCGCGCTGGATTTCATCGGCCCTTACGAGGTGTTGCGCAACCTGCCCGATGCCGAGGTCCGGTTCGTGTGGCATGAGCCCGGACCCGTCACCGCGGACTCCGGGGTACTGATGGTCGGCGCCACCCACTCGTTCGACGAGACTCCGTCGCCCGACGTCGTACTGGTGCCAGGGGGACCGGGCACGATGGCCGCGGCGCGCGATGAGAAGGCGCTCGATTGGCTCCGCCAGGTGTATCCCGGCACCACCTGGACCGTGTCGGTGTGCACCGGGTCGGTGCTGCTGGCAGCGGCCGGACTGCTCGACGGTAAACGCGCCACCTCGCACTGGTCGGCACTCAGCGCACTCAAGATGTTCGGCGTCACCCCCGTGAGCGACCAACGGATCGTGCGCGAAGGCAACGTGGTCACCGCGGCGGGCGTGTCGGCGGGCATCGACCTGGGCATCTGGCTGGCCGGGCAGATCGGCGGGGAAGCCAAGGCCAAGGCCATCCAGCTGCTGATCGAATACGACCCGCAGCCACCCTTCGACTCCGGGCACGCCTCCAAGGCCTCAGCCACCACCAAGGCCGGCGCAACGGCGCTGCTCAGCAGGGATGTGATGAAGCCCGAACCGTTGAAGGCGACGGTCGCGCTGGCCTGGGAACAGGGTCTGCGCAAGCTCCGCGGTCGCGGGAACGTCGCCGTCCAGTAGCGTCGGCCGGGTGAATCTGGCTTTCGACGACCGAGGAAAAGGCGACCCGGTGCTGTTCATCGCCGGTCGCGGCGGCGCCGGCCGCACCTGGCATCTGCACCAGGTGCCGGAGTTCCAGCGGGCCGGCTACCGCGTGATCACCTTCGACAACCGCGGGATCGGCGCCACCGAGAACGCGAGTGGCTTCACCACCGAGCAGGTGGTGACCGACACCGCCGCACTCATCGACAAGGTGGTCGGTGGGCCGGTCCGGGTCGTCGGGGTGTCGATGGGCTCGTTCATCGCCCAGGAGTTGATGGTGGCCCGGCCGGAACTGGTCACGCACGCGGTGCTGATGGCCACCCGGGGCCGCCACGACAAGGCTCGCGAGTTCTTCCACAACGCCGAACGGGCACTCATCGACGCCAATGTCACGCTGCCGCCGAGCTATGACGCGAAAATCCGTCTGCTGGAGAACTTCTCACCGAAGACACTCAACGACGACCGTGCTGTCGTCGACTGGGCGGAAATGTTCACCATGTGGCCCACCAAGGACACCCCGGGTTTGCGCAGCCAGCTCGCGGTGGCCCCGGAAGGCAACCGGCTGCCGGCATATCAGCACATCAAGGTCCCGGTACTGGTGATCGGCTTCGCCGACGACGTGGTGCTGCCGCCGCACCTGGGCCGTGAGGTGGCCGACGCCATTCCCACCGGGCGGTTCCTGGAGATACCCGACACCGGTCACCTGGGGTTCATCGAGAAACCGCAGGAAGTCAACGCCGCGATCCTCAAGTTCTTCGCTGAATAGGGCGACGAATAAGGTGGTGTGGTGAACCCATCGACGGCACAGGCCCGCGTCGTCGTCGACGAACTGATTCGCGGCGGTGTCCGCGACATCGTGCTGTGCCCGGGCTCGCGCAACGCGCCGTTGGCCTTCGCGCTGTCCGACGCCGACCGGGCCGGGCGTATCCGGCTGCATGTCCGCATCGATGAGCGCACCGCCGGTTACCTGGCGATCGGGCTGGCGGTGGCCGAGCGCGCCCCGGTCTGTATCGCGATGACCTCGGGCACCGCGGTCGCCAACCTGGGCCCCGCGGTGGTGGAGGCCAACTACGCCCGGGTGCCGCTGATCGTGCTGAGCGCCAACCGGCCCTATGAACTGCTCGGCACCGGGTCCAACCAGACCTTCGAACAGCTCGGCTATTTCGGCACCCAAGTGCGGGCGAACATCAGCCTCGGGCTGGCCCCCGAATTCAGCGGTGCCGCGCCCGTCGACCTGACCACACTCAACGCCCAGTGGCGCTCGGCGACGTGCCGGGTTCTGGTGGCCGCCACCGGCGCCCGCACCGCCAACGCCGGACCGGTGCAGTTCGACATCCCGCTTCGCGAGCCCCTCGTGCCCGATACGGCGGACGCGTCGTTCCCGCCGGGTCGCCCGGACGGCAAACCGTGGACCCACACCCCGCCGGTGACCTTCGACCAGCCCCTGGACATCGACCTCACCCCGGACACCGTCGTCATCGCCGGACACGGCGCCGGCGCGCATCCCAACCTGGCCGAGCTGCCCACGGTGGCCGAGCCGACCGCGCCGCCCGCGGCCAATCCGCTGCACCCGATGGCGCTGCGGCTGGTGCATCCGAAGCAGGTGATCATGCTGGGCCGCCCGACGCTGCACCGCCCGGTGTCCACGCTGCTGGCCGATCCGGCGGTGCCGGTGTACGCGCTCACCACCGGACCCCGCTGGCCGGATGTGTCGGGGAACTCGCAGGCCAACGGCACCCGGGCGGTCACCTCCGGCACACCGAACCCCGCCTGGTTGCAGCGCTGCGCCCAGGTGAACCGGCAGGCGGTGGCCGCGGTACGCCAGCAGCTCGCGGCCCACCCGTTGACCACCGGTCTGCACGTCGCCGCGGCGGTGGCCGACGCGCTGCGGCCCGGGGATCAGCTGGTGCTTGGCGCGTCGAACCCGGTGCGGGACGCCGCCCTGGTCGGGCTGGACCCGCAAGAAGTGAAGGTGCGCTCCAATCGTGGCGTCGCGGGCATCGACGGTACGGTGTCGACGGCGATCGGCGCGGCCCTCGCGCACACCGGTCGGACCATCGCGCTGATCGGCGACCTGACGTTCGTCCATGACAGCTCCGGGCTGCTGATCGGCCCCACCGAGCCGACGCCGCGCAGCCTGACCATCGTGGTGTCCAACGACAACGGCGGAGGCATCTTCGAACTGCTCGAGCAGGGCGATCCGCGGTTCTCCGACGTGTCGTCACGGGTCTTCGGCACCCCGCACGATGTGGACGTCGGCGCGCTGTGCCGGGCCTACCACGTGGAGAGCAGTCAGGTGGAGGTCGACGCGCTCGGTGCGGCCCTCGACGAACCCTTCGATGGCATGCGGGTGTTGGAGGTGAAGGCCGACCGGTCATCGCTGCGTGCTCTGCACGCATCGATCAAGGCCGCCCTGTGAAGGTGTCGGGCCTGGTCAACCGGTTGAAAGCGTGGGTGCAGCCTGTCCTGCCGCATCTCTACGGTGAGCCGGGGGAGAGCCGGTCCGAGCGCATCATCCGGCGCGTCCGGATCGGCATCGTGCTCGCCGCCTGCCTGGTGACGCTGCAGTCGGCACTGTTGGTGATGGGCGCGTGGCGCAATGACCGGCAGATCGAGCGCAACATGGGCGTGGCGGCCGCGGAGGTGCTCAGCGCCGGCCCACGACGCTCGACGATCGAGTTCGTGACGCCCGACCGCGTGACCTACCGTCCGGAGCTCGGGGTGCTGTATCCGTCCGAACTCGATACCGGGATGCGGATCTATGTCGAGTACGACAAGAACGACCCGGACCTGGTGCGGGTGCGGGACCGTAACGCCTCGCTGGCAATCGTTCCGGCCGGATCCATCGCGGTGGTGGGCTGGCTGGTGGCCGGTGTGGGGTTGGTCGGGTTGTCGCTGTTCCAGCGACGGCTCAATTCCTAGAACGCTTCATCAACTGCGACAGCCAGTCGTCGTCGATGTCCACCTGCTCGTCGTCGACCAGGTTGTAGATGGTCGGGGTGCCCACATCGAGAACGAACTCACGGAGCAGGTCGACATTCTGCTCCGACATCAGTTCCGCGTCGACGCCCTCGGTGCCCGCGGCGATCTTGTCGATCTGATCGGCGCCGACACCGCTTTCGCGCGCCATGTCGGCCAGCTCGTCATCGGTCGGTCCGGGTGAGCCCTCGGGCTGCTGGTGGCCCCACAGGTCCTCGACGAAAGCCTGGAACGCCGCACCTTTCGTGCCGTCGCCTGCGGCCAGGAACATGGCGTTGCTGACCCGGGCCGAATAGTCGGTGCCACGGTCGAGGAAGGTCAACGGGCGGTAGGTCACGGCGAGCTCGCCCTGACCGATGTAGTCACCCATCGCCGCCCCGAAATCCTCCTGCAGCCGGGCGCAGGCCGGGCACTGCGGCTCGGTGAACACCTCGATGCGGACCGCGGCATCCGGGTAGCCGATGAGGATCCCGGCGCCGTCCTCGGTGATCTCGCTGGGCGGTGGGGCGTGGTTCGCCTGGGCCGCGCCGTCGATCAGTCGGGTGCAGCCGCCGGTGGTCAGCGCTACCGCCGCCAACACCACGCCCAGGGTTCGCGATAACCGCATGTCGGCAACCCTAGTCGGGCGTATCAGGTTTTTGCGTGTCGTATCCCCGGCGGCAACCTAGTCGACAGCTGTGACTGGGAGCATCGTGACGTGCGCGTTGCAATCGTCGCAGAGTCGTTCCTCCCGAATGTCAACGGCGTCACCAACTCGGTGCTTCGGGTGCTCGAGCATCTCCGCCGCACCGGTCACGAAGCGCTCGTCATCGCGCCGGACACGCCGCGCCAGCAGCCCCCTGCCGAGCGGATATACGAGGGTATCCGTGTGCACCGGGTGCCCTCGCGGATGTTCCCGAAGGTCACGTCGCTGCCCCTGGGGGTGCCGCGGCCCCAGATGGTCCGGGTGCTGCGCGGATTCGCGCCCGACGTGGTGCATCTGGCATCCCCGGCGTTGCTGGGATACGGCGGGTTGCACGCGGCCCGTCACCTCGGTGTGCCGACCGTGGCGGTGTTCCAGACCGACGTGGCCGGTTTCGCCGAGAGTTACGGCATGGGCGTCGCATCGCGGGCGGCGTGGGCGTGGACGCGCCATCTGCACAGTCGCGCCGACCGCACCCTGGCGCCGTCCACGTCGGCGATGGAAAACCTTGCCGCCCATCATGTTCCACGGGTGTTTCGGTGGGGGCGTGGCGTCGACATCACGGGCTTCGCCCCGTCGGCCCGTGATGAGCGGTTGCGCGCGGCGTGGTCGCCGGCCGGTAAGTCGATCGTCGGTTTCGTCGGACGGCTGGCGCCGGAGAAGCATGTGGAACGCCTGGCTGCGCTGGGGCGACGCGAGGATTTGCAGCTCGTGGTCGTCGGTGACGGCATCGACCGTGCCAAGCTTGAATCAGTGTTGCCCTCAGCGGTTTTCACCGGAGAGTTGCACGGTCCGGCGCTGGCTGCCGCCTACGCGAGCATGGACGTGTTCGTCCACCCCGGTGAGCATGAGACGTTCTGCCAGGCAGTGCAGGAGGCGATGGCCTCGGGGGTGCCGGTGATTGCCCCGGACGCCGGTGGTCCGCGAGATCTGGTGAGCCCGTACCGCACCGGGCTGCTGCTCCCGGTCAACGAGTTCGAGGCCGGCCTGCCCGCGGCTGCCGAGCATCTGATCGCCGAGCGGCCCCGCTACGCACGTGCCGCCCGCCGCAGCGTGCTCAGTCGGACCTGGCCTGCCATCTGTGACGAGCTGATCGGCCACTACGAAGCGGTGCAGGGCCGGTACCGGCTCCAGGCGGCCTAGTTTTCCTGCGCGAGCAGACGCTGCGGTACCTCGGAATGCGCGTTCCACGGTACGTAACTGTCTGCTCGCCCGGGGAAAGTTACGGGTGTTGCGTCGCAAGCCAGGGGATCAGGCCACCGGCCAACACGTGTTGGACCTGGCGCTCGGACAGCCGGTGCCGCACCGGAAATGACGTGTCCCGGGTGGTGTTGCGGACCGTGATCGGTTCGCCGTCACCGAGTGCCCGGCGGAGCCCGGTGAGGGCCAGCACGTCGTCCTGCGCCACGGTGTCGTAGTCGGCGGCGTCGGCGAACTCCAGGGCCAGCACACCGAAGTTGGCGAGGTTCTGCCAGTGGATACGGGCGAACGACTTCGCGATGACCACCCGAAGCCCGAGGTGGCGTGGCGCGATGGCCGCGTGCTCACGAGAGGAGCCCTGCCCGTAGTTGTCACCGCCGACGATGATGTGGCCGGTCTCCGGCGCGGCCTGCGCGCGCTCGGGATACGACTCGTCGATCTGGGTGAAGCTGAACATCGCCAGCTTCGGAATGTTGGACCGGAACGGCAGGGCCCGTGCGCCCGCGGGGGAGATCTCGTCCGTGGAGATGTTGTCGCCCACCTTCAGCAGCACCGGGGCCTCGATGTCGTCGGGCAGCGGACTGAGTTCGGGCAGGCTGGAGATGTTGGGGCCCTTGACCATTTCGACTGCGCGGGCCTGTTCAGGCTCGAGCGGCGCGACCAGCATGGCGGTGTTGACGCTGTGCCGCGCGGGCAGATTCAGAGTCGGGTACGGAACGCCCTGGTCGTGCGCCCACTGTCGCGGGTCGGTGATGACGCCGGTGATGGCCGACGCCGCAGCAGTTTCCGGCGAGCACAGCCACACCGAATCTTCGCGGGTGCCCGAGCGGCCGGGGAAATTCCGTGGCATGGTGCGCAGCGAGTTACGACCCGTCGCCGGGGCCTGACCCATGCCGATACAGCCCATGCAGCCCGCTTGGTGGATCCGCGCGCCGTTGATCACCAGCTCGGTCGTCGCACCCATTTTCGTCAGGTCGGTCAGGATCTCGCGGGACGTCGGATTGACATCGAAACTAACCTCGGGCGCGCTCTGGCGACCACGCACCATCGCCGCCGCGATCGCGAAGTCCCGCAGGCCGGGGTTGGCGCTGGAGCCGATCACCACTTGCGCGACCGGTTCACCCGCCACCTCGGCCACCGGCACCACATTGCCCGGCGACGAGGGCTTGGCGATCAGGGGCTCGATCTGCGAGAGGTCGATGACCTCCTCGATGTCATAGTCGGCGCCCTCGTCGGCGACGAGCTCGATCCAGTCGTCGCCGCGCTCCTCGGCGATCAGGAAGTCCCGCACCACCTGGTCGCTGGGGAACACCGTTGTGGTGGCTCCGAGTTCGGCACCCATGTTCGCGATGACGTGGCGGTCCATCGCCGAAAGGCCGTCCAACCCTGGGCCGTAGTACTCCATGATCCGGTTGACGCCGCCCTTGACGTCGTGGCGGCGCAACATTTCGAGGATCACGTCCTTGGCCGAACACCATTGCGGCAGCGTGCCTTCCAGACGAATACCCCACACCTGTGGCATCCGTACGTGCAACGGCTCACCGGCGATGGCCAGGGCCACCTCCAAACCCCCGACGCCGATCGCCAACATGCCCAACGACCCGGCGGCCGGGGTATGCGAATCGGAACCCACCATGGTCTTGCCCGGGATGCCGAACCGCTGCATGTGCGTCGGATGTGAGACCCCGTTGCCCGGCTTGGAGAACCACAGGCCGAAGTGCTGCGCGGCGGTGCGCAGGTACTCGTGGTCCTCGGCGTTCTTCTCGTCGGTCTGCAACAGGTTGTGGTCGACGTATTGCACGCTCAGTTCGGTACGGGCGCGGTCGAGCCCGAGTGCCTCGAGCTCCTGCATGACCAACGTGCCTGTCGCATCCTGCGTCAACGTCTGGTCGATGTGGATGGCGATCTCGTCACCGGGTGTCATCGCCCCGGACACCAGATGCGAACCGATCAGCTTGTGGGTGACTGTCTCGGGCATGCCATGGGAGTTCCCCGGCTGGGATCCGGCAAACGCGTCTGCTACTTCTTGGTCTCCAGCGCGAACACCGGAATCATGCGGCCGTCGGTTTTCGCCTGGAAGCCGGCAATATGCGGAATTTCACGCAACAGTTCCGCCCACACCTGGTTTCGCTCCAATTCCGGCAACTCTCTTGCCGTCACTTCGTACGTCACCACCGCAGTCCCGGTGCCGACCTCAACCGTTGTTTCAGGCTCCGCCCGCAGATTGTGCACCCAGGCGGGGGTTTTGGGGTTTCCTCCGTCTGCGCCGATGACATACCAGCTACCTCTGAAGTCGAACCTGTACAGGGGGTTCACTCTGAGCTTGCCCGACCTTGCCCCTTTCGTGTGCAGAAGCAGGCCGGGCATCCCTGCGAACAACCCGCTCTTGATCACCCCGTTATTCGCCACGTACTGCTGAACAACATCGGCGTTGACCGTTGGCATCTCGTCAAGCCCAGTCTTGCTGAGCCGGCTGATTTCCTCGGCGTCGGCGCCCAGGCCCCATGCGCCGGCCGACGGCGCACCCTCTGCGGACACAGAATTCCCTTTTCGCTCAGAGTTGGGTCGGGCTCTCAGCCCTGGGCTTCGACCGAGACCGGCTGCCACTGTTCCCACGTCGCGAGCCGGCTCTCGTAGTCGGCCTTGGCCAGCTGCAGCGGCAGTTCACCGAAGAACACCCGCAGCGGTGGCTGCTCGGCGTCGACGATCTTGAGCACCGCGGCCGCCGACGCCTTCGGGTCGCCGGATTTTGCGGTGCGCTGGCTGCGGGCCCGCTGTGCGGCCTCGCGGGCCTCGTCGTAGTCCGATAGCGGTGTCGTGTGCCTGGACGAGGACCCGGCCCAGTCGGTGGAGAACCCGCCCGGCTCGATCAGCGTCACGTGGATACCCCACGGCGCCACTTCCTGCGCCAGCGATTGGGAAAGGCCTTCCAGCGCCCACTTCGAGGCGTGGTACATCCCCACCAGCGGGAATGCGGTGATGCCGCCGATCGAGGACACCTGCAGGATGTGCCCGCTGCGCTGCGCCCGCAGGAACGGCAGCGCGGCCTGGGTGACCCACAGTGCACCGAAGACGTTTGTTTCGATCTGATCGCGGGCGTCGGCCTCCGACAGCTCCTCGATGAACCCGAACTGTCCGTAGCCGGCGTTGTTGACCACGATGTCCAGCCGCCCGAACCGGTCGTGGGCCTGCTTGACCGCCGCGAAGTCGGCCTCCCGGTCGTTCACGTCCAACTGCAGCGGCAGCAGCGCGTCGCCGTACTTCTCGGCCAGGTCGGCCAGTGTCGCGGTGTCGCGTGCGGTGGCCGCCACCTTGTCTCCCCGTTCGAGGGCCGCGATCGCCCATTCCCGGCCGAAGCCACGTGACGCACCAGTGATGAACCAGACTTTTCCACTCATGTCGGGCTACAGCGAGTCGCGGGCCGTCCCCATTCCCGGATTACGGAAGTTCACAGGTAGCGTCGGCTGCGTGAGCCGAGCGAGCCTGGAGAAGAACCCCCACGAAGTCGCGTCGATGTTCGACGCCGTGGCCCGGCGTTACGACCTCACCAACACGGTGCTGTCGCTGGGGCAGGACCGGTTCTGGCGCCGTCAGACCAAGTCGGCCCTTGGCATCGGCCCGGGCGACACGGTGCTGGATCTGGCAGCGGGCACCGCGGTGTCGACGGTCGAGCTCGCGAGTTCGGGCGCGTGGTGTGTGGCGGCGGACTTCTCTGTCGGGATGCTCGCCGCGGGTGCCGGGCGGCCGGTGCCCAAGGTGGCCGGTGACGCCACCCGGCTGCCGTTCGCCGACGGCGTCTTCGATGCGGTCACCATCAGCTTCGGGCTGCGCAATGTCGTCGACCATGTGGAAGGCCTGCGGGAGATGGCGCGGGTGACGCGGCCGGGTGGGCGGCTGGTGGTGTGTGAGTTCTCGACGCCGACCAATCGACCGTTCGCGACGCTGTACAAGGAGTATCTGATGCAGGCGCTGCCGCGGATGGCGCGGACGGTGTCGAGCAATCCGGACGCGTATGTCTATCTTGCGGAGTCGATCCGGGCCTGGCCCGATCAGGCTGGGTTGGCAGCACAGATCGGCGCGGCCGGCTGGTCACAGGTGCGCTGGCGCAACCTGACCGGAGGCATCGTAGCGTTACACGCCGCGACCAAGCCGCTCTGAGCGGCCCGCCTGACCCTACGATGACCGGGTGAAGACGACCGGATCAGTGCCCGTGCTGGCGGTCGCGGGCCATCTCGGCGCGGGGAAGACGACACTGCTCAACCATCTCCTGCGTAACAGCCGCGGGGTGCGGATCGGCGCCCTGGTGAACGACTTCGGTGCGGTGAACATCGACGCGATGTTGATCGCAGGCCAGGTCGACGCGATGGCCTCGCTGTCCAACGGGTGCATCTGCTGTGCGGTGGACGCCGATGAGGCCGGCGAGATGCTCGGGACGCTGGCGGCGGTCAAGCCCCGGCTGGACCTCATCGTGGTGGAGGCCAGTGGGGTGGCCGAACCCGCGGCGCTGGCCCGCACCATCGCAACCGCCGACGACAAGCGGTTCCACTATGCGGGGCTGGTGCTGGTGATCGACGCAGTCGAATCCGGGCACGCCGACCTCGGTCACAGCGCACGGGTCGCCGATCTCGTCGTGCTCAACAAGGCCGACGAAGTCGGGCCGGCCGAACTGGACGCGGTGCGTGACAAGGTGGCCGCAATCAATCCACGAGTTCCCGTGCTGCCCACCGAGTTCGGCCGCCTCGACCCGACCCTGCTGATCGATCCGCCGCAGCGGGCCCCGCAGGCCGCGCAACTCAGCCTCGACGAAATGCTGTGGGACACCCACGATCACGATTCCCACGAGCATGCCACCTACCAGAGCGTCGAGTTCAGCTCCGAGGTTCCGGTGAATCCCCGCCGGCTGATGGGCTTCCTGCAGGACCGGCCTGCCGGGCTCTATCGGGCCAAGGGTTTCGTCGACTTCGGCGCGGCCGGGTCCGGCCGGAAGTTCGTGATGCAGTTGGTCGGTAGCTCGCTGCGGTTCGAGCGGCAGCGGTGGGACGCGGCCGAACCGCGCGGTACCACGCTGGTGCTGATCGGCACGGATATGTGCGCCGAGAGTGTGCGGGCCGCGTTGACCGAGTGCACGAGCCAGGACAAGCCCGACGACCAGGCGATGCTCGGGGTGCTGCGCTACGTCGTCTGATCGGGCGCGGAGCCGTTCAGGTGCTCGAGCAACCGCTGTTCGGCATGTTCGAGATGTTCGTCGCCCAATCGTGCTGCCCGCTGACCGTCTCCGTCGGTGATGGCCGCCAAAATTCCGGCGTGTTCGCGGTGGATGATCTCCGGGTCGAGTAGGTGACGGCTCTGCACCTGGGCCAGGCACAGTCGCATCTCGTTGATGAGCAGTTGGTGTGCCCGCTCCAGGTGCGGGCTGGCGAGGCCGCGCACCAACTCGGTGTGCAGACGGACGTCGGCTTCTACGACGGTGACCAGGTCTTCGCTGCCGGCGGCGCGGTGAAACGCCTCATGCGCCTCGCGGACTGCTTGGGGCAGTTCTCTTTTCCGCGCGAGTAGTTCGTAGGCGCGGCTCTCGAAGAATCGGCGCGCGTAGTACAGGTCCTGCACGTGTCCGATGTCGAGAACCGGAACCCGCGCGCTGCGGTGTGCGGTGCGTTTCAGCAGACCCTCAGCGACCAGATGCTCGATCGCGGCTTTGGCCGTCTGCCTCGCCACGCCGTAGTCGCTCGCGACTGCGGCCTCGGTCACCGGAACTCCGGCGGAGATGTCCTCGGTCAGGATCCGTTCGCGAAGTGAGGCGACGAGTGCCTCGCCCACCGACTGGGTGCTGAGCTCGATCGGCATAACCGACAGTCCTTCCGGCGGGGAGATCTCAGTGTATCCGCAGATTGTTCGGCAGACGGGCAACCCATTTTATCGTTGTGATAACTTGACGAACAATATCCAATGACGGAGGACACGTGAATTCCGACCGCGCCCGCATTGTGCTCGCGCCCGACAAGTTCAAGGGCAGCCTGACCGCCGACGAGGTGGTCGCGGCGATGACCCTCGGCTGCGCCGATGTGGGGCTGGATGCGCGATGCGTGTCGCTGCCAATCGCCGATGGCGGAGACGGAAGTGTCGAGGCGGCATTGCGGGCCGGCTGGACTGCGCGCGATCTGCCCACCGTCGATGCGTGGGGCCAACCGATCGAGGCCACGACGGCAATCCAGGGCGACCACGCGATCGTCGAGATCGCGTCGATCTGCGGGATGAGTGGCGTTCAGTTGACCCCCGAGCATGCGCTCACCGCCTCCAGCCACGGTGTGGGAGTGGTGATCCGGTCCCTGCTCGACGAGGGAATTCACCACATCATCGTGGGACTCGGTGGCAGCGCCACGACGGACGGTGGCGCAGGCATGCTCGCAGCGCTCGGCATGACGCTGCGAGACGCTGCGGGCAATCCCGTTGAACCGACCGGAATCAGGCTGCTGTCGCTGGCCGACGTCGATGCCACCGGCCTCGACCCCCGGCTGTCCTCCGCGCACCTGACCATGGCCTGTGATGTCGACACTCCCATGGTCGGAATCGACGGCTCAGCAGAGGTGTTCGCCCGGCAGAAGGGGGCCGACGACGATGGGATCCGGTTACTCTCAGCGTCTCTCGCGCACCTGGCGGCAGTCGTAGAACCGGCCGTCGACCGTGTCGGACTGCACCGCGCCCCCGGGTCCGGTGCGGCGGGAGGTCTGGCCTGGGCCGGCCTTGCGCTCGGCGCCGAACTGCGCTCGGGCGCAGACCTGTTCCTGGACATGCTTGGCGCGCGCGGACATATCGCCGGTGCCCGGCTGGTGTTGACCGGTGAGGGCAGCCTCGATGCCCAGAGCCTGCGTGGCAAGGCGCCGGTGGCCGTGGCGAGATCGGCGGCCGAACTGGGGGTGCCGACCATGGCGATCGTCGGAACCAATCGACTGACGCCGACCGACATCGGCGATCCGTTCGTGGACGTCGTCGCGCTCGACCGAATCGACTCCCGCTGCGCCGACGACCCCGCGATCACCCGCACGCTGCTGCGGCAGGCGACCGCGGACCTGCTGACGCGACACCTCGGGCTGGGTCATACCTGAACGTATGGCGCCCAACGTTTGTCGAAGCCGGCTTTGCGCGCGTCGAGTTGTGCCTGACGTTGCGCGGGTGTGACGAAGTCCTCTGCCGGCAGGTACTCGCGTAGTTCATCGTGCGTCATCACCTGCTGGTCGACGATGCGGGGCGCGTTCGCCGGGTCGCCGCCGATGTTCTGGAATCGGATGGAGACCAGTCCCTGGTTCAATCCACCCGTTGAAACCCAGTTCGCCGCACCGGGATCCGTCGGGGAGATCACCACGGTGTAGGTCCCGTCGGCATTCCTCACCGCCATCTGTTCGTTGTTCAGGCTCGTCGGCCGGTCCCAGTAGTTGTCGGTGATCGTCCAGTCGTTGTACGTCGGAACGATGAAGTATCCCGCGTCGCCCGGGTCGATGGTGACGACCAGGGCTTCGTCGTCCGCGAGCTCATAGTGGCCGTTGCTCTGCTTCTGGTTCGCCAGGAACTCGGCGTTGCTCGCGGGCTGACTGATCACGTTGGGCGCCCCGGCCGTGGCCAGGCCCATGTACTTGGCCTGCTGGTTGACACCCCTGACGATCAGGATCAACGCGGTGAACGTGCCGCGGACCACCGGCGGCATGTTGGGCACCGGCGGGATGATCGAGACGAGAGAGGTCAACGCCTTGTTCCCGTTCACCACCGGGCCGAGGAAGGTGAAGCCGCCCAACTGGGCGAACAGGCTGTTGGGTGGGCCCGCGACCCGCTCGATCGACAGGCTCATCGGCTGTTCTTCGTTCCAGTCACCCAAGGTGTTTCGCGATGCGATGAGGGTCGATCCGGGGGTGAGCTGCAAGTGGTTCTTCTGTCCGGGTGCGGCCGGTTCGGCACTGACGGTGATTTCGAACGTGCCGTCCTCGTTGATCTCGAAATCGTCGTCCACCGTCAGGATCTGCGTGGTGGTGCCGCCGATGCCTTCGAGCACGCTGAAGCTGGTGTCGGCCGGCATCTCGTTCTCGTCGATCTGCCCGTTTCCGTCGACGTCGTGGAACTGGCCCCTGATCACATACTCCGAGGAGGCGCTGATCCCGGTGAAGCGATAGATGGTGTCAGGGTTGTCGTAGAGGATGCGGGTGCCACCGGCAGACTGCCCGAACCAGGTGTGGGGCGGCGCCACCTGGGTCACGAAGGCCGGCGTCAACGGGTTGAGTATCTGCTGCTGAAACGCTGCAGCCAAGGCGAATTCGTCGACGGCATTGTCCAGCTCGGCAAGGTTCTGGGCATTGGGTCCGCCCGGGAACTGCTGGTGGGCGGCGAAGAGGAATCCCACCTTGAGAACACCCTTCATCAGCTTGACCGGCAGGGTGTTCACAGTTTGGGCGGCCACCTTCTCGGCGGCGAGCTGCTCTGGAGTTGCGAGCGGACTGTCGGTCGCGGCCATGGTGTCCATTGTGGCCGAGACGGTTTGAGCGTGGACGGTTGTTGTCGGGGCTGACTTCGCAATCGCAGCGGGGGTGTCGGCGTGCCCGATCTCCCGGCGCGCCCACCCCAACATCGCCCATGCCGCCGGCGACGGCGCGGGGGCGACCGGATCGCGTTCGGCCCGGGTCGCCGGTTTCCGTGCGCGCGGAACGTTGAGCGCAGCCAGCGCTTTGGACACGGCAGGCTTGATGGACCGTGGCACGGTCGTTGCCGCAGTGCGGATCTCGCCACCGTTCTCGGGCGCGCTCTCGGGTGCGGTGTGGCGCGCCTTCGTACGGCGGGTGGGTTCTGAGGTCGAACTCCGTCTCGGCGTCCGTTCGGTTCGTTCCCGAACTGGTTTCCTATGCTTGGCTTTGGTTGTTTTCGCAGCTGTCTTCGCCGCCGGTCCGGCGTTCGTCGAGGCGTTCGACGCCGCCGACGAAGTAGACGACGAGGTAGACGACGTGGACGACGGCCCGTCATCGGCCGACGCGATCGCCGATCCGTTCGCCAAGGCGATGCCGATGCCCAGCGCGACGGCCAACCCGCCGACCCTGCCGATGTACCGGCTGCCGGAGTGATTCCGGTTCGCGAGCAGGAGATCACGACTCATTGCCATCGACGGATCCTTCGTCAGGGCCGGCCGGTGCCGACCGCCCACGGGTTGACACACGTTAGATCGCCGGCAGGTGTGCGCGCGGCGAATTCGGGGTAACCCGTCGGCCATGCGACCGATCAGCTTGGCCAAGACCGCATCCGCAGCGTTGAGCACCGCCCTGGTTGGCGGGCTGGCGAGCCGCCACAGCCAATCCGCCTGGTACGCGTCCTTGCGTAAGCCGTCATTCCAGCCGCCGCCGCAGTCCTTCGGGATCGTCTGGCCGATTCTCTACGCCGATATCGCTGCGGTGTCGGCATCCACGCTCGACAAGCTGGACGCCGAGAACCGCAGCGATCAGGCGCGCGCGTTCACCGCGGCGTTGGCCGCCAACCTGGTGATGAACGCAGGCTGGTCGTGGGTGTTCTTCTCGCAGCGGCGCCTCGGTACGGCCGCGGTGACTGCCGCGGCATTGACGGTCAGCAGTGCTGACCTGACCCGGCGCGCGGTGCAGGCACAGGGCCCGTCAGGCGCGGTGCTTGCGCCGTACCCACTGTGGTGTGCGTTTGCGACGCTGCTCTCGACCCGCATCTGGATGCTGAACCGCTGACTGCCGCATGGCATTTGTCATTTCGCCGCGGGCACCATCGGATCGCATAGGTCGTCGAACTCCGCCACCAGGGCAGCGACCTCGGCTCGACGTTCGCGGCCCCAGGTCTCCGGGGTGGCCAGGGCGGAACAGAACCCGAGAAGTCCGAATGCGGCGTACAGCAGGGCAGGACCGATCCATCCCAGCGCGCCGTACAGCGCGACGGCGATCAGCGGTGTGAAGCCGCCGATGACCGCCGCGAACTGGTAGGCCATCGAGATGCCGGACGCCCGGGTGGCCACCGGGAACAGCTCAGAGAACCACGGGGCTTGGACTGCCGCCATACCGTTCTCCACGAAGCAGAACGTGATCAGGAAGACGACGATGATGACGCCGACGATTCCGGTGTTGAGCATGATGAAGATCGGGACGGCGAACACCGCCATACCGGCTGAGACGATGAGATAGACGGTGCGCCTGCCGATCTTGTCCGCGAGATTGCCCCACAGCAGGACCGCGACGCACCCGACGCCCGCCGCGATGGCGATGGCCATGACGGCAGTGGAGCGCTCGCCGAGGTCGCGCTGGACGAGATATGAGCTGATGTAGGTGATCCCGATCGCGTATCCCGCGTTCTCGGCGGCACGGAGGAACAACGCTCGAATGAGGTTCCGCCAGCTGTGGCGCAGCATCGACGTGACGGGGTTGCGTTCCACGGATCCGGCTTCTTTGGCCTCGGTGAACGCCGGTGACTCCTGCACCCGCATCCGAAGGAACAGGCCGACCGAGACCAGCACGATGCTGGACAGGAATGGCACGCGCCAGGCGAGGTCGCCGGGCAGGGCGACGGTGGCCAGGAACACCAGGCTCGCGGCCATGTTGCCGAACGGGACTCCCGCTTGGGGGATTGCGGTGTACAAACCGCGGTGTTTCCACGGAGCGTGCTCGTAGGTGAGCAGCACTGCACCGCCCCACTCGGCGCCATAGGCGAGCCCCTGAATGAGCCGGCAGACCGTCAGCAGCACGGGCGCCAGGGCGCCGACGGACGCATAGGTCGGCAGCAGGCCGATCGCGGCTGTGGCCAGACCCATCACGATGAGGGCGACGATCAGAACCGGTCGTCGTCCGATGCGATCGGCAAAGTATCCACCGAGTAGTCCGCCGAGCGGACGCACGACGAAGCCGAGCGCGAAGGTGCTGAACGACAGCAGCGTCCCGACGAGGGGGTCCTCGTTCGGGAAGAACACGTCCCCGAAGTAGAGCGCAGCCGCTGTGCCGTAGGCGACGAAGTCGAAATTCTCGACGGTTGTGCCCGCGGCGCTGCCGAACGCCGCGCGTAGTCGGTTCGGCGTGCCGTGTGGGTTGCCGGTCAATCCGGCCATGTCGGGCGTGGATGTACCTGCATTGGTACTCAACACAATCTCCTTCGGGCATGTGGGGTGCCGGGGCGTCTCGGCGATTTGATGCGGCATCAGATCCGCGTTACAGTATATGTATACATATACCGGTGTCTGTCAACCCTCGTTTCGCAAAGGAGCACCCTGTGGCGGCTGAACAGGTGACCAGTAGCTACGACATTGAAGCCGTGCCAGTAGCGGGTCCCAGCCGTCACGTCGACGTGCAGTCGCTGCGCACGTTGGTGGCCGCCGTTCTGCTGGGCTCCGGATATCCGGCCGATCGCGCCGATCTCGTCGCGGACTCGCTCGTGCATGCCGATCGCCGCGGAGTGGGGAGTCACGGTGTCACCCGAACGCGCATCTACAGTCGTCGCGCGCGGGCGGGCATGGTTGATCCGAATGCCCAGCCGGAATGCAGCGGTCCGATGGCCGCCAGGATGGTCGACGCGCACAACGCGCCGGGCCAGGTCGGCGCAGACATCGCAACCAGAACCGCCATCGAGGTCGCGGGCGTCTACGGAATCAGTGTGGTGGGCGTCGTCAACAGTAACCACTGCGGGACATTGGCCTACTTTCTCGAGCGGATCGCCCATGCCGGGCTGGTCGGGCTTGCCGCCACCAACGGGCCTGCCGTGATGGCCTACTTCGGTGGTCGTACCCGTGCCGTCGGCACCAATCCGCTCGGCTACGCGATACCGCGCCCCGATGGGCCGCCGATCGTTCTGGACATGGCGACCAGCAATGCCGCTCGCGGCAAGATCATCTCGATGGCGCGGTCAGGGGAGGGCCAGGTACCGGAAGGGTGGGCGGTCGACGTCGAAGGTCGGCCGACCGCAGATCCGGTCGCCGCGCTCGAAGGGGCCGTCCTGCCGTTCGCAGGGCCGAAGGGATCCGGGCTCGCGATGGGTATCGAGTTACTCTGCGGCACCATGCTTTCCGGCATCACCGGGCCACAAGTCGGTGACATGTATGAGCAGTGGGACCGTCCGCAACGCGTCGGTCACGTGTTCATCGCCGTGGCACCGGAGAGCTTCGGGAGTCGTGCTGCGTTTGACGACAACGTGCGACGGTTCGTCACCGAGGTCGGTGCACTTCCCCCTGCCGAGGGGTCGAGTCGCGTCATGCTGCCAGGTGAGCGCGAGGACATCGCCGGCATCGCGGCTGACCGTGACGGACTGCTGCTGTCGGGAGCGGTGATTGCCGATCTCGAAGCGCTCGCCGACGAACTGGGGCTGCCTGACCGGCTGGTACGGAAAGATGTAAGCGTATGACCCTCCGTACCATCCCCACCGTCGTATTGAGCGATGTCACGCTCGAGCGGATTCAGAACGCCATCATCTCCGGTGAACTCAAGCCGGGGCAGGCACTCAGGGAGCCGACTCTTTCCGAACAACTCGGCGTCAGTCGCACCCCGGTTCGTGAAGCGCTGCATCGGCTTGAATCAACCGGCCTGGTGTCGCCGCGTGGACGCGGTTGGGAGGTAAGTCAATTCACCGAACGGGACGTGCGTGAACTGTTTCAGCTACGCAGGCTGTTCGAGCCGGAGGCGTTACGTGAGCTGGCAGGCAGCCCCGATCCGCAGGCGACCGCTGACCTCGCCCACTTCTTCGACGACTACTCACAACCGATACCTGCCGAGCAGTACGGCGAGTACTTCGCGCGCGACAACGCATTTCACTCGCGCATCGTCGCGTGCAGTGGCAACGAGCGGCTGCGGCACATGTACGGCGTGCTCGAGAAGCAGATCGATCGCGGTCGCCACTTCCTCACCACCTCGGCCGAGGGCCGTGCCGACGCCACCCTCGCCGAACACACTTCGATCGCCGATGCCATCGCCGCCGGCGACTTCACCGGGGCCGAGCGGGCGCTCATCACACACCTGCAGACCGGCGAAGACCTGATGATCGACCAGCTCAGACGCACCAACCCCTGAACTCGGAAGGATTCCGATGCCCGTCGAATGCCGTATCCACCGCAGCCTCGAACTGCCTGGCCACGAGACTCTGGCCCGGCTCAGTGCCCTGGCCACCTCACTTGTTTCCGACGTGTTCGGGAGGTGGGCGGGCGCGCCCGGCATCTTGCCCATCGCGGGATTGGCCGCCGGGACCACGATGGTCGGGCCCGCGCTCACCGTGCACACCCGGCCGGGGGACAACCTCGTCGTCCACAAAGCGCTCGACATCGCCCGGCCCGGAGAGATCCTCGTGGTCGCCGCGGGCGGCGCGACCGATCGGGCCATCCTCGGTGGACTCATGGGCAGGTACGCGGCTGCCCGCGGAGTCGCAGGCATCGTCGTCGACGGCGCGGTTCGGGACCGCAGCGAATTGGCGATGGCTGCACCGCCGGTCTTCGCCAGGGGACTCTCACACCTGGGGCCGTACAAGGACGGACCCGGTGAGATCCGTGGATCGGTTTCCGTCGGCGGCTTAGTGATCAGCGACGGCGATCTGATCATCGGCGACGAAGACGGCATCGCGGTAATTCCGCGCCACAGAAGCGAAGAGATCCTTGCCGCGGCCGAACGCAAACGTGCCGCGGAAACCGCCGAACACGATGCCATCGCCTCAGGTACCTGGGATCGCCGGTGGATCGACCAGGCACTGACCCTGATCGAGGCGAACCCCGGCCGTTGATCACCACCGCGCGAAGGAGAATGCCCAAACCATGACCGACCTCGCCACCCCCACCGCCCGAGTCCGCGACCCGCTCCGTCCAGTGACATACAGTCTCCCGACGACCATCGTCTTCGGCCGTGACGTGCTCACGCAATTGCCCGACATCACCCGCGAGACCGGTATCCGGTACCCACTGATCGTCACCGATCGCGGGTTGGCTGCCACCGATATTCCCGACCGCGTCACCGCCACGCTCCGCGAGGCCGGATTCCGCTATGAGCAGTTCACGGACGTCGAATCCGATCCGTCGACCGAGCTCGTCGACAGAATCGGGACGCTGCTCGTGCAGAACTCGCATGACGGGGTCATCGGCCTCGGCGGGGGCAGCGCGATGGACGCGGCAAAAGCCGCTGCCGCTGTCGCAACCAACGGCGTCGGCGCGGCTGAACTGACCGGCCCCGAGAAGGTGCGCGTCGAACCCTTGCCGGTGATCGCGATTCCCACCACCGCCGGCCCCGGAAGTGAGGTCACGAAGTTCGCCGTACTGACTGACCATGCTGCGGGAGCGAAGCTTTCGATCGCCTCGATGGCGATCATGCCGAAATGGGCGATCCTCGATCCCGCGCTCACGGTGGGACTGCCGCCGAAATTCACCCTCGCCACCGGCTTGGATGCCCTCTGCCATGCTATCGAGTCCTACGGCAGCGCATGGAACAATCCGATCTCGGAAGGTATGGCGCTGCAGGCGATCAGCCTCATCGGAGCCAATCTGCGGTCGGCGTACCACGTTCCGGGAAACCTGGAGGCTCGAGCCGGCATGCTCGCTGCCAGTTGCATCGCCGAACTCGCCGCCAACACCACCCGGCTTGGACTCGGGCACGCGCTCGGGGTTCCGATGGGCGCTACCCACGGCGTGCCGCACGGCCTTGCCGTCGGCATGATGCTGCCACCGATGTGCCGGTTCAACGCGGAGGTGGAGCCGCAACGATACCAACGTGTGGCCGCGGCGTTGGACCCCACGGCCGGCGATCTGAACGCTGCACTCAGCGCGCTCTACCGCGATATCGACATGGACTCCCGGCTGTCCCAATTCGGGGTAGCGCCTGGTGATTTCGATCGGATCATCGACCTCGCAGTCCGCAGCGACAACGTCCTTGCCAACCCGCGTGAGGCCCGCAGGCAGGACCTGGCTGCACTGTTGCAGGAAGCGCTCTGACACAAATCTCCGACACGAGAGAGGAAAGCGGCCGAGCCGCCCACATCGTTATGACTGTTGACAACATCTCCTCCGGCACGGTGCACGGTAATCGCATCGGGGGAACCACCGTGACGACGACGCGTACCCAGCCCGTCATCAATCCGGCCACCGGCGAGCGCATCGGTGAAGTGCCACTGTCGGAGTCGGCCGATGTCGACGCTGCAGTACAGGCGGCACGATCTGCGCAGCCCGGGTGGGCCGCACTGGCACCGCAGCAGCGCGCCGAGATCTTGGCGCGGTGGGCCGATCTGCTCGCCGACAACCGTGAAGACCTGGCTGCCACTGCGACAGCAGAGATGGGCAAATTGATCAAGGAAAGCCTTGGTGAAGTTGACCGCGCGATCGCCGAGATTCGGTTCATGGGCGGCGAGGCACTGCGCGCAGACGGGCAGACGTTCCCCAGCACGCGTTCGGGCACACTCGTTTACACGACGCGGGTACCGGTCGGCACTGTTGCTGCGATCACCCCGTGGAATTTTCCGATCGTGTCACCCGTGCGCAAGATCGCCCCTGCCCTCGCCGTCGGTGACGCGGTGGTGGTCAAGCCGGCCGAGCAGTCCCCGTTGAGCGCGTTGCTGCTCATCGACCTGCTCCTGGAAGCCGGGCTGCCCGCGGGCGTGGTCAACGTCGTCTGCGGCAGTGGCGCCGAAATCGGCGACGTCCTCGTCGCACACCCTGGAATCGACGCAATCTCGTTCACCGGATCCACCGCCATCGGTCGTCGCATCTCCCGGTCCGCCGGAGAGCGCCTCATCCCGGTGCAGCTCGAACTCGGCGGGAAGAACGCGGCTTACGTGGATGCCGATGCGGATCTCGACCGTGCGGTTGCGGAGATTGTCAGCGCGTCGATCCAGGCGACCGGGCAACGCTGCACCGCCATCAGCAGAGTCGTCGCACACGAATCGATCGCCGACGAACTGACCGCGCGGATTGCGGCCGAGTACGACGCCCTCAGCGTCGGTCCGGGAACGGATTCGGTGGACGTCGGGCCATTGGTGTCCGAATCCGCCCGCGACAAAGTGGTGAATTACGTCGAAGGCGCGATCGCCGCGGGCGCCGTCGCGGCCACGAGCGGGAGGCAGACCCCGGACGGGCCCTATCTGGCGCCGACGGTGCTCGACCACGTGCGACCTGAGATGACAGTGGCCAGGGAGGAAGTGTTCGGGCCGGTGCTGTCGGTCATCCGGGTACCTGACGCCGCCACCGCGATCAAGGTGGCCAATGAATCCGAATATGGGCTTGCGGGTTGCATTTTCACCAAGGACCTCGCCGCAGCGTTGGCTTTTGCCGAACAGTTGGACACCGGCATGGTCCACGTGAACCACGGCACGGCCAGTCAGCCCCACGTGCCGTTCGGCGGTGTCCGGGCAAGCGGGCTCGGGGCGTACTCGATCGGACATGTTGCCCAGGACTTCTTCACCAAGCTGAAGGTGGTGTACGTGGCGGCCTGAGCCGCCGTTCGAACCATCCGACTCAGCTGAACGGCTTGCGCTGATCCACCCGTCGTGACGCCAACCCTGCGGTGCGCCACACCCGTGCGATCCAATCGTCGTCCTCGTCGGTCACCAGGTTGCCCATCACCCGCACCGCGATCTGCATCAGCGTCGTCGACCGCATCGCCACCGGACCCGTCACCGGCAGGAACCGCGGCAACGTCAACAGCAGTGCCAACCGGCGTGCCACCGAGAACCCGCGGGCGTAATGCTCGGTCAGCAGCGTCGGCCACGCTTGAGAGAGATCTCCGGAACCGAGCAGTTCGGCGGCCAGCCGGCCGGTCTCCAGGCCGTAGTCGATGCCCTCGCCGTTGAGCGGGTTGACGCACGCCGCGGCGTCACCGATCAGCATCCAGTTGGGCCCGGCCACCCCGGACACCGCGCCGCCCATGGGCAGCAGCGCCGACAACGCCAACCGCGGCTCACCGACGAAACCCCACTCCTCGCGCCGCAGGCCCGCGTAATACGACATGAGCGGTCGCAGCGCCGCGTCGGCAGGACGTTTGGCGGTGGCCAGGGCCCCGACGCCGATGTTCACCTCACCGTTGCCCAGCGGGAAGATCCAGCCGTAGCCGGGCAGGACCTTGCCGTCGGGGGAGCGCAGTTCCAGGTGTGAGGTGATCCACGGTTCGTTGGCGCGCGGGCTGGCGATGTAGCCGCGGATGGCCACGCCGTAGACGGTTTCCTTGTGCCAGCTGCGGCCCAGGATCCGGCCCAGGGTGGAGCGGGCGCCGTCGGCCACGATCAGTTCCCTGCAGCCGATGGTGCCGCCGTTGTCGAGCTGCACCGATTCCACCCGGCCGTCTGAACCATGGCGAACCCCAACGGCTTTGACGCCAAGCAGCATTTTGGCGCCGTCGTCGGCGGCAACCGAACGGATCCGGTCGTCGAGCTCCGTGCGCGGTACCGCGCTGCCGGTGGCAGGGAACGACGGGCCGGGCCACGGCACTTCCACGTCGGCTCCGAAGCCCGACATCCGTAAACCGCGGTGCCGGATGCGGGTGTCCAGCCACGGTCCCATGCCCAGCCGTTCGAGCTCGGCGACCGCGCGCGGGGTCAAACCGTCGCCGCAGGCCTTGTCGCGCGGGAACTGCGCGGCGTCGATCACCAGCACGTCGCGGCCGCTGCGCGCAGCCCACGCGGCGGCGGCCGATCCCGCCGGGCCGGCGCCCACAACGACCACATCTGCCTTGGAGTCCATCGGTCCCAGTATGTTGGACGAATGAGGACACCAGCGACTGTGGTGGCGGGCGTTGATTTCGGCGATGAAAGATTCGCCGCCGACGTCCGCGACGGCGTGGCCCGGATCGAAGAGCTGATGTCGACTGAACTGGGCAAAGCGGACGAGTTGATGGCCGAAGCCGTCCAGCACCTGTTCCAGGCCGGTGGGAAACGCTTTCGGCCGCTGTTCACGGTGCTGTCCGCGCAGCTCGGACCGGATCCCGATGCGTGGCAGGTCACCGTGGCCGGTTCGGTCATCGAGCTGGTGCATCTGGCGACGCTGTACCACGACGATGTGATGGACGAGGCGCAGATGCGTCGCGGTGCGCCCAGCGCCAACGCCAGGTGGGGCAACAACATCGCGATCCTGGCCGGTGACTACCTGTTCGCGACCGCGTCGCGGTTGGTGTCCCGGCTCGGGCCGGACGCCGTGCGCGTGATTGCCGACACGTTTGCCCAGCTGGTGACCGGCCAGATGCGGGAGACCCGTGGTGCGGCCGATCATGTGGATTCGGTCGATCACTACCTCAAGGTGGTGTACGAGAAGACGGCGTGCCTGATCGCGGCGTCGGGGCGGTTCGGTGCCACGTTCTCCGGTGCCGACGACGAGCAGATCGAACGGCTTTCGCGGCTCGGCGGGATCGTCGGTACCGCGTTCCAGATCTCCGACGACATCATCGACATCGACTCCGATCCCGACGAATCGGGCAAGGTTCCCGGCACTGACCTGCGCGAAGGCGTGCACACCCTGCCGGTGCTGTACGCGCTGCGCGAAACGGGTCCCGAGGCCGACCGGTTGCGGCAACTGCTGGCCGGGCCGGTGGAAAAGGACGAGGATGTGGCCGAGGCGTTGGGCCTGCTGCGCGCATCGTCCGGCATGGCACGGGCCAAGGAGACAGTGGCTTCCTACGCGGCTCAGGCGCGGGAGGAGTTGGCTGTCCTGCCGGACGGTCCGGGTCGTCAGGCGCTCGCCTCACTGGTGGACTACACGGTGAACCGGGACGGCTGACCGGAACCTTGGAGGGTTGCTGAGCGTTCAATCGGCGAAGACTCTCTCAGTTCCCGAAGGAGGAAGCTGCGATGACGTGGAATCCGCACGCCAACAGGCTCAAGACATTCCTGTTGCTGGTGGGCATGTCGGCGCTGATCGTGTTCGTCGGGGCGCTGTTCGGCCGCAACATCATGTTCCTGGCGGTGGTGTTTGCCCTGGGCATGAACGCCTATGTGTACTTCAACAGCGACAAGATGGCGCTGCGCGCGATGCACGCCCAGCCGGTCACCGAACTGCAGGCGCCTGCGATGTACCGGATTGTGCGGGAGCTGGCCAACACCGCCCATCAGCCGATGCCGCGCCTCTACATCTCGGACACCGCCAACCCGAACGCGTTCGCCACCGGCCGCAACCCGCGCAATGCCGCGGTGTGCTGTACCACCGGCATCCTGCAGCTCCTCAATGAGCGGGAACTGCGAGCGGTGTTGGGTCACGAGCTGTCCCACGTCTACAACCGCGACATCCTGATCTCCTGTGTGGCCGGCGCGATGGCCTCGGTGATCACGGCCCTGGCCAATATCGCGATGTTCGCCGGCATGTTCGGCGGCAACCGCGGAGGCGCGAATCCCATTGCCATGCTGCTGGTTTCGCTGCTCGGGCCGATTGCGGCCACGGTGGTGCGGATGGCGGTATCCCGGTCGCGGGAGTACCAGGCCGACCAGTCGGGCGCCGAGTTGACCGGTGATCCGCTGGCGTTGGCCTCGGCGCTGCGCAAGATCTCCGGCGGTGTGGAGGCAGCCCCACTGCCTCCACAGCCCCAGTTGGCCGACCAGGCACACCTCATGATCGCCAGCCCGTTCCGCGCCGGTGAGCGCATCGGCAAGCTGTTCTCGACCCACCCGCCGATCGAAGACCGGATCCGCCGCCTGGAAGACATGGCAGGCCGCGGCCCGGGCCATTACTGAACAGCCTTAAGCCGCGTCGGCGAGGGTCTCGACGAAGGTCGGCGTCACGCGCAGCACACCGGCGCTCGGAATGTCGTAGAACAGCCCGATCACGTTGACCCCACGCACAAGTGGGTGTTCGGTCAGGGTTTGCACCTGCACGGCGATGTTGACCATGGACAGCTGGTCGACAGTGCCGAATCCGGCGGCCGCGGCCGATTGTGCCACCGGATGCCTGCCTTCGTCGAACGCCTCCAGCGTCGGGTTGCCTTCAGCCAACCAGGTTTTCAGATACTCATCGCCTGGACCGCGGGGCGCCAGCGTGCCGAGCAATGCGTTCATGGCGCCGCAGCTGGAATGACCGCACACCACAATCGAACTGACGTCGAGCCGGTCCACGGCGAATGCGATCGCCGCCTCCATCGACGCATCGGTCTGGCCGGCCGGGATCATGTTGCCGACATTGCGCACCGTGAACAGATCGCCGGGCCCGCTACTGGTGATGACGTTGGGCACGATGCGCGAGTCGGTGCACGTGATGAACAGCGTCTCGGGACGTTGTGCGTGCTCGAGTTCTTTCATGTGCGGACGCAGCACCGGCGCGGTGCGGCGCTGGTAGGCGGCCAGGCCGTTCAGCACCGACGGCGCGGGCTGCTGCTGCCACGAACTCCACGGCACGATGCCCGAGCGCTTGTCGAACGGGGTGAACCCACGGATCGGCGGACCGGCGAGCGCACTGCCCATCTCCACCGCACCCACGTCATGGACCGAGACCGTGCCGCCGGTGGCCACGTGCTGGCGCTGCCATTCCTCGATGCTCTCGTGCGCGGCGTGGTCGAGAAAGTCGACCGACAGTTCCACGGTGACGTGGGAGCCCTCGGGGACGGTCGCCAGGGCGCTGGTCAGGCGGGGCAGCGACAGAAATGTGCAGGAGCCTTCGATGGCGACGCGCCAGGTGTCCTCTCCGGTGGACTCGGCCACGATCTTGGTGCGCACCACCCGCCACACCGTCATCGCGACCGCCAGCGCCAGGCCGATCAGCACACCTTCGAGCAGGTTGAGGAAGACCACGCCGAGCACCGTCACCGCGTACACCGCGAAATCGCCGGTGAGACGGGCGGTTTTGATGTGTGCGCGCTTGACGAGCTGGCAGCCGATGACGATCAGCAGACCGGCCAGTGCCGCGGTCGGGATCAGCTGGGCCAGACCGGCGAACGGCAGCGCGAACACCAGGATCCACACGCCGTGCATGATCGCCGAGGCCCGGGTCCTGGCACCGGCAGCCACATTGGTGGAGCTGCGGACGATGACGCCGGTGACGGGTAGGCCGCCGATCGCACCCGAGGCCATGTTGGCTGCACCCTGACCGATCATCTCGCGGTCGAAGTTCGTTCGCGGCCCGGTGTGCATGCGGTCCACCGACACCGCCGACAGCAGGCTCTCGACGCTGGCGATCAGCGCCACGGTGAGCACACCGGTGGCGAAGGCGCCCCAATTGCCGTCGGGCAGGCCGGGCAGGGCGATCGCATCGAGCAGGGAACCGTTGAGTTGGATGCGGGTCACGTCGAACGGCGCCAGCACGCTCAGGGCCGTCACCCCGACGATCGCGACCAGCGGCCCGGGCACCTTGCGGACCGCAGCCGGCATCCGGCCCCATCCCACCAGGATCGCGATGACCAGGACGCCGAGGAACAGTCCGGCGCCGTGCACCGAGGCGATCTGCGCGGGCAGTTCGGTGACATTCGCCCAGGCCGAGCTGTTCGAGCTGCCGCCCAACAGCACGTGCACTTGCTGCAGCGCGATGGTGATGCCGATTCCGGCCAGCATCGCGTGCACGACGACGGGGGAGATGGCCAGTGCGGCGCGCGCCACCCGGCTCAGCCCGAACAGCACCTGCAGCACGCCGGCGCACACCGTGATCGCACACGTCACCGCCCACCCGAACTGGGAAACCAAGCCCGCGACCACCACCGTCAGGCCCGCCGCGGGGCCGCTTACCTGCAGCGGGGATCCGCCGAGCGCGCCGGCGACGATACCGCCGCCGACGGCGGCGATGATCCCGGCCAATACCGGGGCGCCGGAGGCGACGGCGATGCCCAGGGACAACGGCAGTGCGACCAGGAACACCACCAGCGAGGCCGGCAGGTCATAGCGCAACACCGCCTTGACTCTGTCTTCAGTTGTTTGCTGCATGAAAGGTCTCCCATCCGGAGCGGGTGGTATTTCCGGACGCGCAGCACCGCACGCCCGGTCATTTGGTCGACATCGTTGTCTGTGAAAGGTGTTGTAAGGCAGCGCGTCACAAGTCGACTTATGGAGCTGCGCTGCAGGCCATCACCCAATTGCTATGGGCGAGCGTATTTATCGCCGAGTCAGTGCGTCAAGGAAGTTTGGCCGACGCATAGAGAACCCAAATCTTTGGCGGCGCAGTTGTATAGACCAATCACGCAGCCCGCCTGATAAATTGACGCGAGTGTTCGAAAAGGACTGTATTGCAACAATTCTGGCCTGAGTCACGTGGCGCTACAACCGTGATGCGCGTCATAGTCGAAGCGGCGGAATAAGCTTGCCTTAGAACTCGCTATGAACTCCGTGACATCTCCCTGTGTGCTCCGCACAATGGTTTTATGACGGCGATGTCGATTTCTCCACGTACGCAACAACCGCGTCAGGCAATTCTGGGTCAATTGCCGCGGATCCATCGCGCTGACGGCTCACCGATCCGGGTGTTGCTGGTGGATGATGAGCCTGCGCTGACCAACCTCGTCAAAATGGCTCTGCACTACGAGGGGTGGGATGTCGACGTCGCGCACAACGGTCACGATGCGGTGTCCAAGTTCGACGAACTGGAACCCGATGTGGTGGTGCTCGACATCATGCTTCCCGACATCGACGGGCTGCAGATCCTGCAGCGCGTCAGGGAAGCCGACGGCTACACGCCGACTCTGTTCCTGACGGCGCGGGATTCGGTGCTGGACCGGGTTTCCGGACTGACCGCCGGGGCCGACGACTACATGACCAAACCGTTCAGCCTGGAAGAACTGGTGGCCAGGCTGCGTGGGTTGCTGCGCCGGTCAAGCCACACCACCCCGCCGGCCGACGAGGTGCTCAAGGTCGGCGACATGGTGCTCGATGGGGCCAGTCGTGAGGTGACCCGCGGCGGCGAGCCGATCGGCTTGACCGCAACGGAATTCGAGTTGCTCCGGTACCTGATGCGTAACCCGCGTCGCGCACTGAGCCGCGCCGAGATCCTGGACCGCGTGTGGAACTACGGGTTCGGCGGCAAGTCCAGCATCGTCGACCTTTACATCTCGTATCTGCGCAAGAAGATCGATGCCGGCCGCGTCCCGATGATCAACACCGTGCGGGGCGTCGGATACATGCTGCGGCCCGGAGATTGACGCGGTGACGCGCGGCGGGCCGTGGTGGCGGCCCCGCTCATTGCGCAGGCAGTTGGTGCTCGGGGTGACCGCGATCGTGACGGTGGTGCTGCTCGCGGTCGGCGCTGTTTCGGTCTACAGCCTGCACACCTACGTGTCCTCGATGGAGTCGCTGGAGGTGTCGCGGTCGTTGGCCGCGTTCAGTCATTCCTTCGAAAAGCTGCGAGACAACCGCGACGGGCCGGGTGTCGATGACCTGTCCAACGACGCCAAAGCGCTGACGGCATTCGTCGGGCAGGCGCCGGGCAACCTGATCGCCGTCCTGCACGACGGTGAGGTGGTGCAATCGGCGGTCTTCTCCGACGGGGAGCCGCGTCCGGCGCCGCCTGCGGTGGTCCGCGCGCTCGACGAACGGTCGTGGGACGACGGCGAATCCGGCACCGTCAAACTGCCGGTGCTCGGCTCCTACCGGCTGGCCAGCCAGCCCGCCGGGGACGGGCATCTGCTGGTCTCCGGGGTGTCGCAGGACAACGCCAACCTGTTGATCGCCCGCAAGTCGGTGACCACGGCGGTGATCATCGTGCTCGCGCTGATCGTGACCGCGGTGGGCACGATCCTGGTGGTGCGGTTCGCGCTGCGGCCGTTGCGCCGGGTGGCCGCGACGGCGGCCAAGGTCGCGACATTGCGGCTCGACGGGGGTGCCCACCGGATCACCGCGCGGGTACGCGACCAGGACACCGACCCGGACAACGAAGTCGGCATCGTGGGGGAGACGCTGAACCAGCTGCTGGCCAACGTCGACAGCGCGTTGGCCGCGCTGGCGGCCTCCGACCGGCGCACCCGACAGTTCCTCACCGACGCCAGCCATGAACTGCGCACGCCACTTGCCGCGATCCAGGGCTACGCCGAACTCACCCGGCAGGACAGCGCGAACCTGCCGCCGACCACCGAGTACGCGCTCGCCCGCATCGAGGCCGAGGCGCGCCGGATGACGGTGCTCGTCAGCGACCTGCTGCTGCTGTCGCGACTCGGGGAGGGGCAGGACCTGGAGACCGACGACGTCGACCTCAATGATCTGGTGGTCGACGCGGTGAACGACGCGGCCGTGTCGGCGCCCACCCACCAGTGGGTGGCGCGGCTCCCCGACGATCCGGTCTGGGTGCGTGGTGACCTGGCCCGGCTGCATCAGGTGGTCAGCAATCTGTTGAACAATGCCAGGGTGCACACCCCGCCCGGGGTCACGGTCACCATCACGTTGACGGTCGACGGCGGGAACGCGGAATTGACCGTATCCGACAACGGCCCCGGCATTGAAGCGGAATTGTTGCCCAACTTGTTCGGACGTTTTGTGCGGGCCGATAAGGCGCGATCGCGGGAATTGGGTAGCACCGGGCTGGGATTGGCCATTGTGGCCTCGATCATGGAAGCGCACGGCGGTTCTGTCACCGTTGCGTCGCAGCCTGGTGTGACGGTGTTCACGGTGCGTATGCCGGTGTCGGTGCCGGTTTCCGAGCCGGTTTCCGACGTTGTGGTGCCCGTTCATTGAATGATATGAATTCGGCCTCAATATGTTGTCGAATAACCGTATGCGTTCGATATGAGTTCATGGACTCAAGCGAATTCCCTACTTAGGCTGAAAGAAAGATCAGCCAAATAAGAAAGGGAATTATCACATGCGAAAGCCATTTATTGCCACAGTCACCGCCGGCCTGGCGATCACCGGACTGGCACTCGCCGGTCCGGCCGCCGCGGCGCCGAGCGGTCCGAGTTCGGCCCAGCAGACCATCAAGCAGCTGGAGTCAGAGGGTTACCGGGTCATCCAGACCAGGGTCGGCAGCGGGTCGCTGGACAACTGCCGCGTCAGCGCGGTGCGTCCGGGCCGTGCGGTCACCGAGTTGACGGCGGCCCCGCGCGGCAACACCGAGGAAAGGGTCCGCTACACCACGGTCTACGTCGACCTGAAGTGCGGCTAGAGGTGGCCCGGTCGTAGCGGCCAGGTTAGGGTTACGGCGTGCTGAGCAGAATGCTGATTGGCCTGGTGGGCGCCGCGGGAGCGGCAGTGATGAGCGTGCCGGGCACCGCGGCGGCCGATGATCCGCCACCGCTGCCGAACATCAACGCCTTCGCTCCGGTGAAGACGTCGGAGTACGCGGTGATGGACAACAACTGGTACGCGTTCAGCACGCCGGACGGGCTGACGTGCGTATTGCAGCGCACCGGCAGCTACGGCTGCAGCGGCCCGATCCCGGCCGCCCCCAACGGGGCGAACCTCGTCAGCGGTGGGCCGGGCGCGCCGTCGTTCGCCAACAGCCCGGCCCCGGTGTTCGCCGTGGTCAGCGACGCCAAGCCGCTGCCGGCGAACTCGCGGATCAGCTACCAGACCATCAGCTGCGGTACCGACGGTGTGATGACCTCCTGCATCGACGGGCGCACGCAGGCCGGCTTTGTGATCAGCCCGTCCGGCAGCTTCGCCATCGGCGACCGGCCCTCCGAAATCAAGCCGAGCGTCACCATCGGCTGAGGCGTCAGCCGATCCCTTCGAGCGTTTCCACCTCACTGGTGCCGATGCCGGCGATCACGTGCGGCGCCCGGCGGCTCAGCACCCAGTACCAGACCAGCGCGGCGGCCACCGTGGCCAAAAACAGCCACGGGATCACGTTCAACGGATAGGCCGGGACCGGATACACGTTGGCGTAGAACACATATCCCATCGACAGGATGGCCACGGCCGCGGCGGGCCAGACCAGCGGCACCCGGGCGTTGATGCCGCGCAGGAACACCACCGCGGCCAGTGCGGCCGCCGCATACGCCACCATGTAGCCGTATGTGCCGTAGGTGTCCACCCAGGTGACGACGTCCATCGGGTCGACGCCGCGGAAGTACATCACCACCGGCACCGCGATCACCAACGGGCTCACCGAGAGCAGGGCCCGGTGCGGGGTCAGATGCGTCGGGTGCGTGCGGCCGATGGCCGACGGCACGACGCCCTCCTTGCCCATCACGTACAGGATGCGCCCGATGACGTTCATGGGTGCGACGACCACGGCGAAAAACGATGCGGCGATACCGAAGTTGAGGATCGGGTTGAACCACGTCGGCATGCCGACCAGCGTCGCGATGTCGTCGAGCGGTTGTGCCGATTCCCCGAGATCCGGGCCCAGCGCGGCCACCTGCGTGTAGGCGGCGAACACATAGAGCACCCCGACACCGGCTGCGCTCCACATGATCGCCCGCGGCACGGCGCGGTAGGGGTCCTTCGCCTCACGGGCCAACGCGTCGGCACTGGAGAAGCCGACGAAGCCGAGGATCGCGAGCACCATTCCCACCACGATGCCCGACGGCTTGGCGTTGCTCAGGTCGAACTGGTCGGCGTCGAACGCGTCGGAGCCCAGGTGGACCAGCGTCACCACCAGCAGCAGGGTGATGATGGACACCGAAACCAGCTCCAGCACAAGCGAAACGCGGGCCGAGAGCCGGATGCCACGGATGGTGAACAGCGTGGCCAGCGCGCCGAGGATGATGGCGAGTACCACCTGTGCGGCCAATCCGTGCACCGGTATGCCGAGTTGGTTGAGCAGCGTGGCGGCATAGGCCACCGAGCCGCTGAGCGATCCGGCGGCGATGCCGAAGCAGCCGATCAGCAGGCTGATGCCGGTCAGGTAGGCGCCGAACGGGCCCAAAGCTGTTGCGGCGTAACTGTAGAGCGATCCGGCGCTGGAGCGTCGCTTGGCGAACTGGGAGATGCAGTAGCCCACCGAGAGGATCACCACGGTCGCCAGTGCGAACGACATCCAGGTGCCGCTGCTGGCCGTGGTGTAGATCGCGGCGGCGGTGAATGCGATGACCGCGCTGGGAGCGATATTGGCGATCGCCTGGGCGGCCAGCTCGCCTCCGCCCATCACGCCCCGCCGCAATCCGGCGTCGTCGCTGCCGGGTTCGGCCGTTTGAATGTCCTCGGACACTACCGTTCTCGTTTCTTTCAGGCGTTCGGGATGAGTAGTTGGCGTAACGCGTGTCCGGCCGCGAGGTCATCGAGTGCCTGGGCGGCTTCGGCCAGCGGGCGGCGGCCGGAGATCATCGAGGCCAGGTCGAGGTTGCCCGCCATCACCTCGTCGACCAGTTGGGGTATGTCGCGTTGGGGGACCGCCGATCCGTAGTTGGAGCCGAGGATTCGTTGGTCGGCCTCGGCCAGCGCGAGGGGGTCGAAGCTCGCGCGTTCACCCTGCGGGGGCAGGCCCACGATGACGGCGGCCCCGCCGAGTCCGAGTGCGGCGATGGCCTGCTCGGTGGTGGCGATCTTGCCGATGGCGTCGAAGATGTAGTCGTAACCGTCGGCCACCACGTCGCGCAGCGCTGCCACCACGTCGTCGACCGCTCCGGCGTCGACGGTGTCGGTCGCGCCGAGTTTGCGTGCCAGGTCGAGCTTTTCGGTGACGACGTCCACCGCCACGATGCGTGACGCGCCGGCCAGTCGGGCGCCCTGCACGCAAGCCAGGCCGACGCCGCCGCAGCCGATCACCGCGACCGTCGAATCAGGCTGTACTCCAGCGGTATTGCGCACCGCGCCGACGCCGGTCGCGATGGCGCAGCCGACGATCGCGATGTCTTCCAGGGGCGCGTCCTTGCGGACCTTGATCGCGCCGCTGCGGGGGACCACGACCTCCTGGGCGTAGGACGACACTCCGAGGTAGTGGTGGATGAGCCCACGTTCGTTGGACAGCCGGCTCGTCCCGTCGTACAGCGTCCCGTTCGGCGCGACCACCGATGCCACCAGTGAGCACTGGGCCGGGCGTTCGGCGCGGCACGCACGGCATTCGCCGCAGCCGGGCACCCAGCTGAGCACCACGTGGTCACCGATCTCCAGCTCGTCGACGCCCCGGCCCACCGCGGTGACCACACCGGATCCTTCGTGTCCGAGCACCACCGGCGCGGGAACGTCCCAGGCGCGGGTGGTGACGTGCAGGTCGGAGTGGCACACGCCGGCCGCGGCGACCTTGACCCGTACCTCGCCGGGTCCGGGTGCGGCGAGGTCGACGTTCTCGATGCTGATCGTGTCGGCGCCGTCGAAGACCGCAGCCTGAATCCGGATGGGGCTGTCCGTTGGGGGCATCGCTGTGCCTTTCTGTGCGCGAAGTGGGTCGTCACCGCATGTAGGGTTCAATGCCATAAAACGCTTGGGGTGTTTTATACCACTAAACGACGGGCCGTCAACATCATCGGGAGGCACAGCAGTGACGGACAGCGGGGGCGAGACCGGCATGGGTCGTGCCGGTGCCCGGTTGCGGGAATTCCGGCGCGAGCGCGGCCTGAGCCTGAGCGCGGTGGCGGCCGAGGCCGAGGTGACCAAGGGCTTTCTCAGCCTGGCCGAGCGGGGCATGACCAACGTCTCGGTTCCCGTGCTGATGCGCATCTGTGCGGCCTTGGAGATCGGCATCGGTGACCTCTTCGAATACCCGGTCGCGCCGATCGTCCGCAGCGGTGCCGGGGCGCCGCTGCAGATGGGTGGCGTCGATGTCCGCGAGGAACTGCTCACCCCGAAGTCCGAGCGTCATGTGCAGGTCATGCACACCGTGATGCGGCCCGGCGGCGGATCGGGCGGTGCGTACCGACTTGATGCGGCAACGGTTTTCGTCTACGTGCTGCGCGGGGAACTGGCCATCACCGTCGACGGCGACGCGACGAGACTGCAGACCGGGGACAGCATGACCTTCGGCGCAACCCAGCTGCACGACTGGCACAACCCGACCGCCGGTGAGGCCGAGGTGCTCTGGACCATCGCGCCGCCGGTCGGCGCCGAGGATTTCAGTGCCGCGGTCCGGGGCGGCTGAGCGCACGCGATCACCCCGCGAAAGCGACGCAATGGTCGACGCCGGCGTGTGAGAGCAGCCATACCGTTGATCTCAGCGAGGGCGGGCGGGAATGGCAATACGCCTGGTAGTAGTGCATGCCAGGGTGTGACACCTTAGGGTGACGTGATGCGCAGGAGAATGTTGATGGCACTGGTGAGCATCGCGGTCGGTGCCGGCCTGGGTGTGCCGGGCGTGGCCGCGGCGGATCCACCGCCACCACCTCCTCCGCCTCCTCCGCCGCTGAACCTCAATACTCTTGCGTCGGTGAAGCCGTCGGACTTCGCGATGGCCGACGGCCAGTACTACGCCTTCGCGGTCCCTGGAGATATTGCGTGCGGTATCAGCCGCGGGACGGGCCGATACGGATGCAGCGGCCCGCTGCCCGCAGCACCGGAGGGCGCCAACGCCGTGACCGGTGCACAGCAGGGGCTGCCCACGTTCGTCAACGACAACCGGCCGCTGTTCGTGTTCGACGGGCTGCCCAACCGGTTGCCGCCCGGATCGCGGATCAGCTTCCGCAACGTGACGTGTGGGACCGACGGCACGGTGACGATGTGCAGCAACTCCTTTGACGGGGCGGGTTTCGTCCTCAGTCCGGGAAGCAGCTATGTCCTGGACCCGAACAATCCGCTGCTGCTCAACACCGGCGAGGGCCGCAACCCCTACTTCAACTAGCGCAGCTCAGAACCCCGAGCCGTGCACCTCATGGCCGGGCTTCTCGGCGGCCAAACCACGGTAGGCGTCCTCGACCGTGCAGCCGTGGTTGATCACGCCGTCCACCTCACGCGCGATCGGCATGTTGAGCCCGTACTTATCGGCGAATTCCATGATCACGCTGGCGGCCTTGACGCCCTCGGCGACCTGGTTCATCGAGGCGATGATCTCGTCGATCTTCTTGCCCTGCCCCAACTGTTCGCCGACGTGCCGGTTGCGGCTGCGCTGGCTGGTGCAGGTGACGATGAGGTCGCCCATGCCGGCCAGCCCCGCGAAGGTGTCGCGGTGCCCGCCCATCGCGACACCCAGCTTGGCCATCTCACTGACCGCGCGGGCCATCACCATGGCGCGGGTGTTCTCTCCGATGCCCAGCGAGTAGCCCATGCCGACGGCGATCGCGTAGACGTTCTTGAGTGCCCCGGCCATCTCGACGCCGACCACATCGTCAGTGGTGTAGGTGCGGAATCGTTTGGTGCGGAACAACTGTCCGAGATTCGCCGCCAGATGCTGGTCGGGCATCGCGAGCACGGCAGCCGCGGCGTAACCCTCGGCGACCTCGCGGGCGATGTTGGGGCCGGCCAGGATGCCCGCCGGATGGCCCGGCAGGACTTCGTCGACGATCTGGCTCATCCGCATGTTGGTGCCCTGCTCCAGGCCCTTGACCAGTGACACCACCGGGACCCACGGCCGCAGTTCGCGTGCCAGTTCGGTGAGCACCCCGCGGAAGCCGTGCGAGGGCACGCCCATCACGATGACGTCGGCGCAGTTGGCCGCCTCGGAGAAGTCGTTGGTGGCCTTCAGTCCGTCGGGCAGAGCGACCTCGTCGCCCAGGTAGCGCGAGTTGCGGTGATTGTCGTTGATGTCCTTGGCTGTTTCCTCCGACCGCACCCACTGCAGCGTCGGGCCGCGCCGGGCGCAGATCGAGGCGACGGTGGTGCCCCAGGAGCCTCCGCCGAGGACGACGACGTTGGGTTCGCGTTGCGCTGGTGCCATGGCGATCAGAGTATTGCCGGGAGGCCGCCGTTGGCCGCAAGTTGCTGAACTGGCTCAGCCGCGTTGGGCGATGCGCATGCTGCGGGCCCCGACGGCGGCCGCGGCGAGGCAGGCCAGCGCCACCGCGCCGGCGAACCACGGAAAGACGGTGGCCAGGTGCCAGCGGGTGGCGGCCCAGCCCGCCACCAGGGTCGGGACGGCCATCGCGGTATAGGCGAGCAGGTAGAACGCCGACATGGTTTCGCCCCGCTGGCCGGCAGGCACCACGTTTGACAGATGCCGTAGCGAGCCGCCGAACCCGAGCCCGAAGGTGGCGCCGAGCAGGGCTGCGGCCACGAACACCAGCGGCCAGGAGTGGGTCAGCAGTACCGGCACGGTCAGCACGAGCGTGACCGCCATGCCGATATCGCCGAGGATCGCGGCACGATGGGCCGGCACTCGCGTGGCGGCCAGCTGCACCAACGCGGCCGAGAATGCGGTGATGCCGACGACCCCGCCACCGAACAGCAGGTTGTCGATGTGGGTCTGGTGCGCGGCCAGCGACGGGTAGAGCGACAGCAGCACCCCGAGCACCGACCACGAGGCCATCACGCCCAGCGCGGCGAACCAGAAGTCTGACCGGATCTCCGGGGCGACAGCGGGTTTCGAGATGCGTATCGGCCCTGTCGACCGCTCGGTGTGCGTTTCCCGCAGGGCCACGACGCCGACCCCGATGATGACGCAGATGACCGCGACCGCGGCGTAGGGCGTGCGCAACGGATGCGGGGCGTACTGCGCAAGGAAAGCCGAGCCGACGATCGCCACGGTCATGCCGATGTTGAAGCTGACGCCGCTGAGTTGCCCGGAGCGGACACCGTGGTGCGGACGTAGGTCCAGCAGCGCCGCGGCCGACACCACCACGATCGAGCCAACCGCCGCGCCGTGGATGGTCCGGGCCAATAGCAGCAGTGCCATGTTGTCGGCGAGCAGAAAGACGCCCAGTCCCACGATCATTGCGACCAGCGCACCCAGCAGTACGGGTTTGCGGCCGACGACATCGGAGATCCGTCCGGAGATCAGCACGGCGCCCAGGGCGGCAATGGCATAGACGGCGAACACGAGCGTGGTGGACAACGGGGTGAGGTGCCACACCGATTCGTAGATGCCGTACAGCGGGGCCGGCACGCCAGAGACGCCGAGCGCCACGCCGCTGAGAATCAGCAGGAGTGGGTATGCCCACCGTTGCGCTTCGGTGCCGAACGTGCGGTCGGCCGCGGCCGGTGTCATCGACACTCCTTGTGCGCTAGGTTTGATGTTCATCGAACCTCGTCGACCCTACGCGGGGTTAGATCAACATCAAACCCATTTAGCCCGTGATGGAGGGCACATCATGTCGGACGACGCGCCCCGCCCGGTCGGATCGGTGCACCAGGTGCTCGCCGCACTGCAAGACCCGGTCCGCCTCGAGATGGTCCGCCGACTGCGCAACGCCGGTCAGCCCGTGCGGTGCGGCGCGCTGTATGACGGCATCAACAAGTCGACGGCTACCCATCACTTCCACATCCTGCGTGACGCCGGCCTGATCGAACGCGTCGTCGCCGACGGCCACACCAGTCAGCGCCTGCGCTTCGACGATGTCGACGCCGTCATTCCGGGTCTGCTGGATTCGGTTGTATCAGGTGTGAATCAGGAAGCCGGCTGACGGGCTTGGTGCCCAACGTGAAGACGATCGCGAGATTTTCGAGGAATCTCGCGATCGTCTTCACGCTCGGCGCTAGCGGTAGTTGACGAACTGCAGCGCCACATCCAGGTCGGCACCCCGCAGCAGCGCCTGAACGGCCTGCAGATCGTCCCGCTTCTTGGAGCTGACCCTGATCTCCTCGCCTTGGATCTGCGCCTTGACGCCCTTGGGGCCGTCGTCGCGGATGAGCTTGGTGATCTTCTTGGCCTGGTCGCTGTCGATGCCCTGCTTGAGCGTGCCGCTGACCTTGTAGGTCTTGCCGCTGGCCTGCGGGTCGCCTGCGTCGAACGCCTTCATAGAGATATCCCGACGGACAAGTTTTTCCTTGAACACGTCAATCGCGGCCTTGACGCGTTCCTCGGTGGTGGAGGTGAGCTCGATCACCTCGTCGCCCTTCCAGGCAATGCTGGTGTCGGTGCCCCGGAAGTCGAACCGGGTGGCCAGTTCCTTGGCGGCCTGGTTGAGCGCGTTGTCGACTTCCTGACGATCGACCTTGCTGACGACGTCGAAGCTGGAATCCGCCATTGGACGCTTCTCCTCTTCCCTCGGTGGTGCTGCCGGTTTGGAACTTAGGTACATCCTCGTTGTACCCTGCTAGTCGCACCAAACCGGAAACGGGGCGGGGCACCAACCAGGCAGATTGCCCGAGCGGCCAATGGGAGCGGACTGTAAATCCGTCGGCTTACGCCTACGCAGGTTCGAATCCTGCATCTGCCACCCAAGACAGGCCCCCTTTCGAGGGGGCCTGTTTGGTTTCCGGGCCGCGCTCAGGCCGGCAGCAGGCACAACTGGACCATCGCCAACGCCCGCGGGCTGCGGAGGCTGATGCCGGTGGCCTCTTCGAATCTGCGGATCCGGTTCATCACGGTGTTGCGGTGGCAGTACAGCGCCGACGCGGTATCGGCGACGGAGCCACTGTCGGCGAATTCTTGGATCGTCTCGACGATCAACTCGCAGTCGTGCACGTCGTGCAGCGGACCGAGAACGTACCCGCGGAGGTCCTCGATCACTTCCGACAGCTGGGTGATCGACAGCTGCGCCCAGGACCGGCGCAGGGTGGTGGCCTCGACATCCAGATCGACCAGCATCCGGACCGTGGTGGCTGCCCGGTGCACCTCGGGTAGCAGCACCGCCCGGGGTGCGACGGCGCCCTGCAGCTCGGGTAGCAGGTCGGCCATCACCGCCTCATCGTCGGGCCAGCGTCCGTCGGCAGCCACCAGGATGAGTGCCACCCCGCGGTTGACGTAGTCGAGCGCCGTCAGGTGTTTGGCGAGCAGCCGCCGCGTGACGGTGCGCCCGGCCTCCTCGCCGCAAACTCCGATCACCCAGTAGCTGGCCGCCTCGTCGAGACCCAGGATCTGCGCGGCGCGCCGCACGGTGGTCGGACCAGGCTCCCCGGAGAACAGTTCGGACAAGCTGTGTTGTTGTTCCAGCGTGCTGGCCCTGGCCATCGACAGCCGCTGGTCCAGATAGCCGCGTTGCACCTGGATCGCGAAGTCGTCGACGGCTTTCCACAGCACATCGACGTGCAGCGCCAGCACGGTCATGTCGTCGTCGCCTGCCAGCTTCAGCAGGGCCGACCACGCCACCAGGAAGTCGGTGCGCACGGCAGCGGTGAGGTTCTCCAACGCGATGCCCTGGGTGGCGCGCAAGGCCCCGACCGCGGCGGGAAACTCCGCGAGTTCGGCGCTCATCGGCCGCTCCAGCAGGGTCGCCAGAAGATAGCGGAACGCAAGCCGTGCCGCGTCGAGCAGATCTTCTTCGTCCGGGACGCTGTCGTAGAACCGGGCACCCCGGTCGATCTGGACCAGATACTCGGCGGCGAGGTCGTCGTCGAGGTTCCCGAGCGCCTGCAGCAGCCACCGCCAGCGAAGGCGGGTGTCTTCGCGGCGAGCCGTCAGGTTGAGCATCACCCGGCACGGTACTGCACTCCAGACGGGTTTGCGGGGTGACTGATCGCAATGGTCGACGCGTGGCGTGTGGTTACCGGTGCCCAATTCGGGGCCCGAAATCGGTTCGGATACCGGCCGTGGGTGTGCTCATGCACAATGTGTGCGCGGCAACGCGTTGCACCATGGCTATGGGCTCGATCACGTTGTCAGCCATACGATCTGTTGCCATGTCCACGACGTACATCCGCGGCGGCACCGTCGTTTCGCCCACCGGTAGCCAGCAGCTCGACGTGCTCATCGACGGTGAGCGCATCGCGGCCCTGGTCGATCCGACACTTGCTCCCTTCGGGGATCCTGACCAGACGTTCGATCGGGTATTGGAGGCCGCCGGCCGCTATGTCATCCCCGGCGGCGTCGACGCGCACACCCATATGGAGATGCCGTTCGGTGGCACCGTCGCCGCGGACACCTTCGAGACCGGCACCCGCGCGGCCGCCCACGGCGGCACCACCACGATCATCGACTTCGCGATCCAGCGGCAGGGCGAGCGCGTCCAGGACACCTTGGCCACCTGGCACGCCAAGGCCCAGGGCAACTGCGCGATCGACTACGGCTTTCACCAGATCCTGGGCGGCGTCGACTCCGACGCCCTCAAAGCGATGGACGAACTGGTCGCCGAGGGCGTGACGAGCTTCAAGCTGTTCATGGCCTATCCGGGGGTGTACTACTCCGACGACGGGCAGATCCTGCGGGCCATGCAGCAGTGCGCGAGCAACGGCGCGTTGACGATGATGCACGCCGAGAACGGCATCGCCATCGACCAGCTGGTGGCCCAGCACATCGAACGCGGCGAGACCTCGCCTTATTACCACGGGGTGTCCCGGCCGTGGGAGCTGGAAGAGGAGGCCACCCACCGCGCCATCATGCTGGCGAAGGTCACCGGTGCCCCGCTGTATGTGGTCCACGTGTCCGCCAAGCAGGCGATGGAGCAGATCGCCACGGCCCGCGGCGCGGGGTCCAACGTCTTCGCCGAGACCTGTCCGCAGTACCTGTACCTGTCGCTGGAGGAGCAACTGGGCGCGGCGGGATTCGAAGGCGCCAAGTGGGTGTGTTCGACGCCGTTGCGCTCCCGCGAGGAGCGCCATCAGGACGAGCTGTGGCGCTACATCCGCACCGGTGATGTGGCGACGGTATCCACCGACCACTGCCCGTTCTGTTTCAAGGGACAGAAGGAGATGGGTCTCGACGACTTCTCCAAGATCCCCAACGGCATGGCCGGCGTCGAACACCGCATCGACCTGATGTATCAGGGTGTGGTCAACGGCAACCTCAGCCTGCAGCGCTGGGTCGACGTATGCGCCACCACCCCCGCCCGTATGTTCGGGCTCTATCCGCGCAAGGGCATCATCTCGCCGGGGGCCGACGCCGACGTGGTGATCTATGACCCGAACGCGCACACATCGATCGGCCTCGACAAGACCCACCATTCGAACCTTGACCACTCCACCTGGGAGGGCTTCGAGATCGACGGCGGCGTGCAGACGGTGTTGTCGCGCGGCACGGTCGTCGTCGACCGTGGCCAGTACCTCGGCCGAAAAGGCCACGGCGCCTACCTCAAGCGCGGGCTGTCGCAATACCTGGTCTGAGCCGGATCGACCGCGTCCGGACCAGCCGCACAAGACCACGAGTCGCGCATCGAGGCGACCCGCCATTCATCATGCCTGGAGGAAAGTCATGACAGCACAAGCGAACAAGGCCAATCTGCGCATCAACCTCAACGCGGCCCGCGACCGTGAGTTCCTGGACTCGTGGGCCGAACTGGAGGTCATCGGTGCCACTGCGGCCGGCGGTGTCGAGCGCCAAGCCGCGACCGCCGAAGACGGCCAGATGCGGGAGTGGTTCTCCCAGTGGTTGCGCGATCGTGGGTTCACCGTTGAGGTCGACCGGGTCGGAAACCTGTTCGGGCTGTTGGAGTTCCATCCCGGCGCGCCGTACGTGCTGGTCGGTTCACACCTCGACAGCCAGCCTCGCGGAGGTCGGTTCGACGGCGCCTACGGCGTGCTGGCCGGTGCCGTCGCCGCCGACCGGATCCGCCGTCAGGCAGCCGAATCCGGTGAGACGCCTGCGTACAACATCGCCGTGGTGGACTGGTTCAACGAGGAAGGCTCGCGGTTCAAGCCATCGCTGATGGGTAGTGCGGTGTTCACCGGCGCCGCAGATCTCGAGGACACCCTCAACATCACCGACCACGACGGCATCACGGTCCGGGAGGCGCTGAGGGCCATCAACAGTATCGGGACAACAGACGTGTTCCCCGAGGGCGATGTCACCCGGCGCCTGGCCGCCTACGCCGAGATTCACATCGAGCAGGGCCGCGAGCTGGAGAAGCACAACGTCGCCATCGGGTTGGTGGACCGCACGTGGGCGGCGAACAAGTACGAACTGAATGTCGTTGGATACCAGGGCCACACCGGTGCCACGGCGATCGATGACCGCCAGGATGCGTTGCTGGGCGCGTCGCTCATCGTGGTGGCGCTGCGCGACATCGCCGACGAGTTCGGCGAGGAGCTGCACACCAGTTGCGGGCAGATGACCGTGCTGCCCAACTCGCCGGTGGTCGTACCGCGTGAGGTCCACATGCACCTGGACCTGCGTTCGGACAACGATGAGCTGCTCGCGGCCGCCGACGTCGCGCTGCGAAAGCGCATCGCCGAGGCCGAGATCCGTGCCAAGGTCACGGTCGAGCACCGCAAGGCCCACGTCTGGCCCGGCCACCATTACCAGCCGCAAGGGGTGGAGCTGGCGCGCACCGTTTCCGATGACCTCGGGGTGTCGAGCATGCTCGTGCAGACCCGAGCCGGTCACGACTCGACCAACATGAAGGAAATCGTGCCATCGGTGATGCTGTTCGTCCCCAGCGTGGAAGGGATTTCGCACGCCGAAGCCGAATACACCTCGGACGAAGACCTGTGCACCGGTGTGGACCTGCTCACCGAGACCCTGGCACGCATGCTCGACGGCGCACTCGACTCGGCCACCGCGGGCGCCTGAGCCGGCCGATACCGACTGAACCTCAACAACACTCGTATCTCGACAGGAGACAACATGGACCTCGGACTGCAAGGAACTCGGGCACTGATCTCCGGTGCCAGCGACGGCATCGGACTGGCGACCGCTGAACTGTTGGCCGAAGAGGGCGCCGATGTGGTTCTGGTGGCGCGCCGCGCCGACGCTTTGCAGGAGGCCTGCACCGCGATCTCGGCCAAGAACGGCGTCAAAGCGGTGCCCGTAGCCGCAGACCTCAGCGACAAGACCGTGTTCGATTCGGTGATCACCAGTGCCGTTGACGAACTCGGTGGCCTGGACATCCTGATCAACAATGCCGGCGCCTCATCGTTCGGCGGCTTCAACGACCTCACCGACGAACAGTGGGTCGCCGACATCAACCTCAAGTTGTTCGGCTTCATCCGCATGACGCGGGCGGCATTGCCGCATCTGCTCAAGAACGGCAGCGGACGGATCGTCAATGTCGCGGGGAACTCCGGTAAGCAGGCGTTGGAGTACCACATGCCGGGAGCCGCGGCCAACGCCGCGATCCTGAACTTCAGCAAGTCGCTGTCGCTGCAGGTCGGCGCGCAGGGCGTGATGATCAACACGGTGTGTCCGGGCCCGGTCCGGACCGCCCGGCTGGTCAAGCAGTTCGCCACCAACGCCAAGGACTGGGACTGCACCCCCGAAGAGGCCGAGGAGCGTTACCTGGAGAACCTGCCACTGTCCTACATTCCCAGCGCACGCGATATCGCCTACTCGATCGTGTTCCTGGCCTCGCCGCGGGCCGCGTACCTCAACGGAACGACTATCACCAACGACGGCGGAATCACCCGTGCCGTCTGACGATCCGCGCGCTTCGGCGCCGCGGATCGGGATGATCGTGCCGTCGTCGAATACGTGCCTGGAGCCCACGACATACCGGATGCTGGGCGACCGGACCGACGTGAGCGTGCACTTCACCCGGATTCCGGTGGGCCGGGTGGGGCTCGATGACAGCTCTGACGCCCAATTCGACACGGCAGCAATGCAAGCGGCGGCAGCGCTGCTGGCCACCGCAGGGGTCGACGTGATCGCGTGGAACGGCACGGCCGGGTCGTGGCTGGGCGTCCCGCACGACCGCGCCATCACCGACGCCATCACCGCGGCGACCGGAGTGCCTGCACTGACCACCACCCAGGCCTACCTGGCGGTGTTCGGCGCGCTGGGCGTGCGCAACGTCGGCCTCGTCACCCCGTACCCCGACGATATGAACGCCAGGATCGGTCAGTGCTACCGCGACGAGGACATCACCGTGGTGGCGGCCCACGGTTTCGGGCTCACCGAAACCACCCATATCGCCAGGGTTCGGCCAGAGGACCTCCTGGCGCCCAGCAGGCAGGTCGCACAGAGCAAGCCCGACGCCATCGCCTACGTGTGCACCAATCTGCTCGGCGCCGATGCCGTGGAGGCCGTCGAAACCGAACTGGGCGTGCCGGTCCTGGATTCGGTGGTAATCACACTCGCGGCGTGCCTGGCGGTCGTGGGAGCCGACCCGGTGCACCCGCGATGGGGACGTCACCTGGCGGGTGCCTCCGGGTTGAGCAGTGCGACCATTGCCGGCCGTTGACGAAGAGCACCGGCGGTGGCAGGCCCTGCTCGAGGAACTCGCCGGCATCGATGACCAACTCGCCGCAGAGTACCTCGAACAGATCGACGGCGGCGCGCGCTACTACGACAGCGTTCCCGACGAAGGTGATCTGAAAGAAAGCGCCCGCAAGGCATTCCGCTATCTACTCGCCCGCCTGCGGACACGGCCACTGTCGGCCGAGCTCATCGCGTTCCCGGCGGCGGTCGGCGCGCTGCGGGCCCGCCAGGGCATCGCACTGGAGAATCTGAGCGCGGCCGTGCGAAACGATTTTCTGGTGGCATGGTCGGCACTGTTACGGCTGGCCGATGAGGCCGACATGGCCGTGCTCGCCATGCATGTCGGCCAACTCTGGAAAGTCGTCGACGACTTCGCCGGCGCGGTCCAATGGGGCTATCTGGACCAGCGGCTCCAGATGGCGCGCACCGACATCATCGAACAACAGCAGAGCCTGTCCGACCTGTTCTCCGACGAACCGAGCCCGACGTTGGTGCACCGCGCGGCGGAGGTGCTCGGTCTCGACGAGTCTGCGTCCTACTGGGTGGTGGGGCTCGGATCGGAAGCAGCCACCGAGGCGGTGACCCGACGGCTTTCCGGTCTCGATGTGGTGGCTTTGGATCACGCGAGTAAGGGAGTCACGCTGATCCTGCTGTCTGCCGGTCACCGCTGGCCTGATGACGAGGCACTGGCGGCGGACCTCCTCTCGGGTGTGACGGGTGCCGTCGCACCGCGAGCCGTGCAGCTGCAGAACGTCTTCCGGGCGGCGGCGACGGTCCGGACGCTTGCGCAACTGGGCGCCGAGGCGGTCACTCTTCGCCGTTCTTGGCCACGACTGTCGATTTCGCAACTGTGCACGGTGATCGAGGACCTGCGTAGCTATGTGGACGCACCGCTGGCCGCGATGAACGATCGGGACATCCTTGTCGAAACGTTGCTGGTATTCGCCGACAGCGGGTCGGTCACCACGACAGCCGCCACCATGTACTGCCACCGCAACACGGTGCTCAATCGGATCCGCAAGTTCGAAGAGGCCACCGGCATCAGCCTCCGGACACCCCGTGCGCAGGCCATGGTGCAACTGTGTCTGCTCCGGTCGTGATTGTGCAGACGCACACCGGGTGAGCTGTATCGCGTTGCATCGAGACTATGGGTGCGCTCACCTTGCCGCTCTAGCATTTTCGCTATTACCTGCAACTATCAGAGGACTATATGAATCCTTCAGTTCCTGCTGCAGCCACTGACACTGCGGCCGCGAAATCGCGTCGTCGACGCACGATCGTCGCGAGCATGGTCGGCACCACGATCGAGTGGTACGACTTCAACATCTACGGAGCCGTCGCCGCGCTGGCGTTCGGGAAGATCTTCTTCCCCGACGTGGATCCGGCGGCCGGAACCCTTTTGGCGCTGGCCACATTCGGGGTCGGGTTCGCTGCCCGTCCCGTCGGTGGAATCATCTTCGGGCACATCGGTGACCGGGTCGGGCGCAAGGCAGCCCTGATCGCGACCATCATGATGATGGGTGTCGCCACCGTGGCCATCGGCCTGCTGCCGACCTACGACTCCATCGGCATCTGGGCGCCCATCCTGCTGGTGTTGTGTCGCCTCATTCAGGGCATCGGCCTCGGCGGCGAATGGGGCGGTGCCGTGCTGATGGTGGTGGAGCAGGACGAATCCGAAGACAGTCGTGGACGGGCAGGCAGCTGGATGCAGTCCGCCTCACCCATGGGCTTTCTCCTGGCCACGGCCACGCTGGCGGCGGTGAGCGCGCTCATGACCGAGGAACAGTTCATGTCGTGGGGCTGGCGCATACCCTTCCTGCTCAGTGCGCCACTGGTGTTGGTAGGCCTGCTGATTCGAGTGAAGATCATCGAATCCACCGTTTTCGTCCGAAACCAGCAGCAGCTCAAGGACAAAGAGGTCAAGGCCCCGATCCTGCAGGTGCTGCGTCACGCGCCGAAGATGATCCTGCTGGTCGTGCTGCTCGGGCTCGGTCAACAGGTCGCGTACTTCGTGATCAACGTGTTCTCGTTGTCCTACGTGACACAGCACACCGACATCTCGAAGGCGACCGTGCTCAACGCCGTCGCGGTCGGCGCTGTCGTGCAACTTCTGTCGATTCTGTACTTCGGCCGCCTCAGTGACCGGGTGGGACGCCGTATTCCGTTCTTCATCGGCGCCATCGGGATGGCGGTATGGGCCTTCGCGGTGTATCCGCTGATGGCTACCGGCAACTTTGCGCTCATGGCGCTGTCGGTGTCGGTCGCGATGGTGTTCCAGGGCGCGATGTACGGCGTTCTCGCGGCCTTCATCGCCGAGCTGTTCGACACCAGTTACCGCTACACCGGCGTCTCCCTGGGCTACATGCTCATCGGCGTGGTGGGCGGCGGGTTCGCCCCGCTGATCGCGTCGTCGCTGTTGGACATGACCGGTTCCGTGACGTCGGTCGCGGTCTACATCTCGGCGTCCTCGGTGTTGACGCTGCTTGCGGCCTACTTCGCCCCGGAAACCTCGAAGCGCAACCTCGACAACATCGGCAACGACGTCACCGATCCCACCACCGGGCAGAGCGCGAGCGTGGCGCGCACCGGGTAGGGAACCCGCGGGTGAAGTCACCTCTGCCGTTGCCTGGCCGAACATGGTCAGGCAACGGCAGAGGTGTTTCAAGGCCTAGGGGCTGGCGGGCATCGTCGTCATCGGTGAGTCGCCCGAGCTACCCGAGCTACCGGAGCTACCACTGTCAGAACTACCGCTCCCGTAGCTGCCGCCGCCATAGGACCCGCCGCCGTACGACCCACCGTCGCTGTCTGATGACCCGCCGGACGGGTACTGCGTTGTCACCGGTGCCTGGGATGCGGGCTCTTCGACCGGCGGTGTGTAAGCCGGTTCGGTGTAGGTCGGCTCAATCGGGGGCACCGTCTGCTCGGCGGAGGTACGGGTCGGCGCGACGGTCGTCGACGTGGTCGGGGGCACCGTCGTGGTCGGGGGCACCGTCGTTGTCGGCGGTGCCGTGGTGGTCGGGGGTGCCGTTGTGGTGGTCGGCGGTGGAGTTGTGGTTGTCGGCACGGTCGTCGTCGTGGTCGGCACCGTGGTCGTGGTGGTCGGCGGCGGGGACGTCGTGGTGGTGGTCGGTCGGGTCGTCGTCGGCGTGGTCGGGGTCGGGATCCACGGCGACGGCAGCGTCGGCCACACCACCGGCGGGATCGGCACAGGCAGGGGCACGGGAACCGGAACCGGGATCGGCACCGGCGGCTGGATCGGCGGGGGAGGCGGCGCGGCCGGGGGCACGGCGGGCGGCGGCAGATTGACCGGTGGCGCCGGGTTGGCGGGCGGGTTTCCGGTGCGCACCTTCGGTGCGGCGGGAGCGGCCGGCGGTGGTGTCAGCACCGCGACGGGCAGCGCCACCGGATCCGGCTCGTGCGGGACGGGCGGAAGGTAGCGTCCCGGCACCGTGTCCGACTGGATGGCCGGGGCGGGTTGCGCACTCACATCGGCCGTGGGCCGGATCGTGATTGCGACCGTGACGGCCAGCGTGGCGAGACTGACCACCAGGAACGTCAGGGCACTGCCCATCAGCAGCATCCGCGGCGGCGGGGGCGCGATGACGGTCGTGTATTCCGCATCGTCGTTCTGTTCGGGGACGAACTCGCTGAGCGGGTCCATCGGCATGTCATCCTCGGACCACGGCTGCGCCTCGGGTTCCTGGGAGTACGCCAATTCCGGTCCCACCAGGTCCGCCGCGGCGGCGTTCGTCGGAGCCATCTGGGTGGCGTCGGCGGCGGCGGGTGCCAGTTGCGTCGCCTCCGCGGCCGGTGCGAGCTGCGTGGCCTCCGATGCGGGCGCCAGCTGCGTCGCATCCTGTGGCACGTCGACGACGGGCGCGAGCTGTGTCGCCGCACCGGCAGGTGCGAAACCCGACTCGTCAGCGGTCTGAGCGGTGCCCCGCGCGATCGCATAACCCACATCCGCCGGCACCTGGACCGGTGCGGTCGAACGCAGCTCTGCCGCGACAGACTCAAGATCGAGGCGCTGCCCGACCAGCATCACGTGCATCGGCGCGGCACCGCTGGGCACCCGCTGCAGTACCTCGGCACACGCGACGGCCGCCCCGGCCGCACCGATCGGCACGGATGCCAACGTCGAGGTCGATTCTTCATCGGCGCCGACCACGGTCAGCGACACGGTGTCGTCGTCGGCGAGCAGCAGCGCCGCATCCGCGCCCACGCTGCGGGCCAGCGCCGCGGCGGCCTCGGCTTCGGCGACCACTTCGACGTTCTGTACGCCCGCATTGGACACCGTCTGGCGCAGGGTGTCGGCCTGCGCATCGTCGGGCAGGCACAGGCGGGTCGCCGCGACCCGGTTGCCGGATTCGGTGACCGCGCGATAGGTGCCGACGATGGTGTCTGCCAGGTCGGTCATGGCGGCGTCGGACAGGTCGAGCGCGTACTGGTCCAGCACCTGGCCGCCGCTTGCCGGCGCACCGATCATGGCCAGGCGCGCCACCTGCCCGGTAACCGCCACCCCGAGGACTACGTCCACGGTTTCAACTCCTTGCCTCACACATGGTCACGGGCTCCGACGGACGATTCCAAGCTACCGCACAGTCTTCGGGTGCTCTTGGGCGTCGAACCCGGCCGGAGCTGCTTGTGCGTCAGAGCAAAAGTGAGCACCCTGGTGCATTCGCCAGGATTGTCACTCTCAGAGAGGATCGGTACGTGAGCGACGAACGTTACGACACGTCGGCCACCGCCCAGGTGGCGACGACGGCCGCGCCCGCCGTGGCGCGGTCCGGTGTCGGATACGTGCCGGCCTGGACAAACAAACTGCGCGACGGGTTCGCGATCGTGCTGCTCCTCCTCGCGTTGCTGCTCCCGTGGAGCCTGGAATTCGGTGTGGGAGTGCCGGGCAGCGGCGGATCGCTGTTCGCCGTGCTGTCCGTGGTGACACTGCTGGCCGTGATCGCCGCGCTGGCGCCGCACCTCGGTCCGCTGCGGCTCAGCGGCCCCGCCCCGGACGTCCGGCGTACCGCCCGGGTCCGGCTCCTGCTGTGCGTGGCGTATCCGGTCGTGGTCATCGGATTCGTGGGCCATCATCTGATGCAGACCGTCGGTGACGGCGGGACCGGCGCGGTGGCGCCCGGCGTCGGACCGGGCCTGCTTCTGGGCATCGCCGGGGCGCTGTTGGCGGCGCAGCCACCCATCACCTCGATCACGATCGAGGACAACAAGTTTCGCCGCTGGTATGCGGTGGCCCGGGTGGTCGGCTTTCTGTCGATCGCGCTGGCGACGCTGTCGGTGGCCTTCAACCTGTACTGGCGCCTGCGGTACCTGTTCGTCACCGATGTCGACTTCGGCGGTCACGACATCGCCGTCATCGCCACCACCCTGCTCTACGGCGCCGAAGCGCTGATCGCACTGGTCATCGCCTCGCGCTGGCTCACCGAGCGGACCGCGGCGGCCCGGCTGGCAACGACCGCGCTCGGTGTCTCGGGCGCGGTCGCGGCGACCCTGGTGTGGGTCGCGGGCATCGGCCGGGACATCGACGCCTTCCACGGCATCGCCCAGAACACCTCGACGGCCGCGGTCGGTTATGAGGGCTATCTCGCCTGGGCGGTCGCGGCCGCGATCGTGGCGCCGACGACGTTGTACGCGGTGTTTCTCATCAAGCCGCCGACCATCGGCGCGTACCGCGGCGCCGCCCAGAAGTGCTTGACGCTGATCGCCTTCTGGGCCTTCGCGTCGGCGGCTCTGCGGGTGGCCGACTACCTGATCGCGCTGTCGCTCGACCTGCCCCGCGCGCTGTACGACAGTGCCGCGATGACCGCGTTCAGCCTGGTCACGGGGTTCATCGCAGGGTGGCTGCACCGCCAGCTGGGCAAGGGGGTGGCCGCACCGAGCGTCGCCGCCGCGTTCAGCGCGGTGCTGTTCGTGTTCACCGTCGCCGATGTGGCCATCGGTGTGGCCCTCGCGCCCCGGTACGCCGCCCCGGCACCTGCGGCGATCTATGGCAACAACCTGGCCCAGCAGATCACCAGCACCTTCGACGTCGCGGTGTGCGCACTGAGCCTCACCGTGCTGGCGGCCCTGTTGTTCACCGGTCCGCTGGCGGGCTATCTGGTTCGCCGTGAGGCCCGGGCAGCCAAGCCGGTGACCGCCCCGCCGTCGCGACCGCAACCGCAGCCGCCCAGCGAGGAGGACTCGGCGCCGCCGACCATCGTCCGGCGTCCCCGCGCCGCGGCCGTCCCCAAAATTGTTCGTCTCAAAGAGGATTCGACGACAGCGCTGCCCGCACCGCCCACCGCCGGCATCGAGGTACCCACCACCACGCTGCGAATCCAGCGACGCCCGCAGCGACCACCGGGCAACCAGGACGGGTGATCGGGCGTCGCGGCACGGCGCACCTGGGCCGCCAATGGCACTGCAAATAATGAGAATTCTATTTGGTTCTTGTGGAAACTCTATGTCTCTTCCTTACGATGAGCGGCCAATGCCAAGCTGTGTCAGCATGATTCGGTGGGGAGATTCAGAATCGCCGGGGTGGTTGCTGTGCTGGCAGCGTCGGCTTCTGTGATGCCTGCTGTGACCGCACCTTCTGCCGAGGCGGCACCGTGTGCGGATGCCGAGGTGATCTTCGCCCGTGGCACCACCGAACTTCCAGGCGTCGGCCCCACGGGGCAGGCGTTCGTCGATTCGCTGCGGTCCCACGTCGCCCCGAAATCGGTGGAGGTGTACGGCGTCGATTACCCGGCCACAACGGATTTCCCGACAGCCGTCCAGGGCATTGCCGACGCCAGGGAACGCGTGATCACCACCGCCGCGAATTGCCCCGACACCAAAATGGTGCTCGGCGGGTTCTCCCAGGGCGCCGCGGTGATCGGGTTCCTCACCTCGAGTGTGGTGCCCGACGGCGTCTCCCCGCTGGATGTGCCCGCGCCGATGCCCGCCGAAGTTGCCGACCATGTGGCCGCGGTTGCGCTGTTCGGCACACCGTCGCCCCGGTTCATGAAGGTGCTGAACGACCCACCGGTCACGGTCGGGCCGAACTACGTGGCCAAAGCGATCGATCTGTGTGTGGACAACGACCTGGTCTGTGACCCCACGGGCAGAAGCTTCGCGGTACACAATCAGTACGAACAGGCCGGAATGGTCGACAAGGGCGCCGGGTTCGTGGCCCAGAAACTGCAGGCCGGGTGGGCGGCGGAGGAGCGGGACCCCGATCGACCCGCTCCGCCGACGCAGCCACAGCCGACGCAGCCGCCGCCGACATTCTCGCCGGTGTCCGGGCCCGCGGCCACGCCGCCGGTACAGCACATCGGCGCCACGCCGGATACCGCGCCGGGCCCGACGCCGCTTCCCGGGCCTGCCGCCCCGCCGTCAGCGGCACCCGTCGCTCCGCTGGCCTGACGCAGCAGGCCGCAGGCCGGAACCTGAGGTGCATTAGGATGGCCGGATCACGTCTCGTGGCGTAGGAACCCGGTGCAATCCCGGGGCGGTTCCGCCACTGTGAGGGTCGCTGGATGGGCAACGGCCTCGAGCCAGATACTGGCCACGAGACATCCCACGATAAGGGGCGAGAACCCCGAGTAGGAGCCGACCATGTCGCATGCTTCGTCCGAAGCCCGCCGCATCGCGCTGCTGTCCACGTCCGACACCGACCTGCTGTCCGCGCGCGCCAGTGGTGCGGCCTATCAGCTCGGCAATCCGTCTCGCCAAGACCTCGGGCCGGTCATTCGCGGTGCCGATGTCGTGGTGCTGCGGGTGCTCGGATCCTCCGCGGAGATCGAATCGGAGCTGGCCGAACTGCGAGGCAGTGGGCTGCCTCTGGTCGTGCTCGGCGGAGAGCGTCAGCCGAGCGCGGAACTGATGGAGTGTTCCACCGTTCCGATCGGCCTGGCCGCCCAAGCGCATCGCTATCTCGCCGAGGGCGGCCCGACCAACCTCGGCCAGTTGCACGCATTCCTCTGCGACACAGTGCTTCTCGCCGGTGAAGGGTTCGATGAACCCGTGGTCATCCCCGAGTGGGGCTATGGCCGCCGGGACGCCCGTCCCGTCTCGGCGCCGGATAAAGCGCAGGTCGGCGTGCTGTATTACCGCGCGCACGAAATCAGCGGCAATGCCGATTTCGCGCATGCCCTCGTCGACGCGATCGACGCGACGGGCGAGGCGACCGGCGTACCGATCTTCGCGTCATCGCTGCGCAGCGCCCCGCAGGAGTTGTTCGACGCGATGGGCGCCCTGGACGCCCTCGTGGTCACCGTGCTCGCCGCGGGTGGCTCCAAACCGGCCGAAGTCAGCGCAGGCGGGGACGACGGATCGTGGGACATCGAGCGCATCGCGGCCCTCGACATTCCCGTGTTGCAGGGCTTGTGCCTCACGTCGTCACGCGCGGACTGGGAGGCCAGCGACGACGGCGTGACGCCGCTCGACTCGGCCACCCAGATCGCGATACCGGAGTTCGACGGGCGGATCATCACCGCGCCGTTCTCGTTCAAGGAAATCGATCCCGACGGGCTACCGCACTACGTCGCCGACCCCGAACGCTGCGCCCGTGTCGCCACCATCGCGGCGAAACATGCACGCCTGCGCGGCATCCCGAACAGCACGAAGAAGTTGGCGCTGGTGCTGTCGGCGTACCCGACCAAGCACTCGCGGGTCGGCAACGCGGTCGGTCTGGACACGCCGGCCTCCGCGGTGCGGTTGTTGCGGCGGCTCGCAGACCACGGGTACGACGTCGGCGACGGATTCGGCGTGCTCGGCATCGACGACGAGACCGAAGCGGGCGACCGGCTGATCCACACTCTCATCGCCGCAGGCGGACAGGATGAGGAGTGGCTGACCACGGCCCAGCTCACCGACGCCCACGTGCGGGTCACCACCGAGCAGTACGCCACCTGGACAGCTGATCTGCCTGCGGGCCTTCGTGACTCGATGACCGAAGCGTGGGGGGCCGCGCCCGGCCGGCTGTTCGTCAACGATGCAGGCGAGATCGTGGTTGCGGCACTGCGATCCGGAAACATCGTGCTGATGATCCAGCCGCCTCGCGGCTTCGGCGAGAATCCGGTCGCGATCTACCACGATCCGGACCTGCCGCCCAGCCACCACTACCTCGCGGCGTACCGGTGGCTGGAGCAGGGTTTCGGCGCGCATGCGGTCGTGCATCTGGGAAAGCACGGCTCGATGGAATGGCTGCCGGGGAAGAACGCCGCGCTGTCGGCCGCGTGCGCCACGGACGCGACGATCGGTAACCTGCCGCTGATCTATCCGTTCCTGGTCAACGATCCGGGGGAGGGTGCGCAAGCCAAGCGACGTGCCCACGCCACCATCGTCGACCACCTCATCCCGCCGATGGCCAGGGCCGAAACCTACGGCGACATCGCCCGCCTTGAGCAACTGTTGGACGAGTACGGCAATATCTCGTCGATGGACCCGGCGAAACTGCCGGCCATCCGCGGCGAGATCTGGAGCCTGATGCGTGCCGCGGAGATGCATCGCGACCTCGGTCTCGAAGACCGGCCCGACGACGAGGAGTTCGACGACTTCCTGCTCCACGTCGACGGCTGGCTGTGCGAGATCAAGGACGCCCAGATCCGCGACGGGCTGCACGTTCTCGGCGGTGCACCCGAGGGGCCCGCCCGCGTCAACCTGGTGCTGGCGATCCTGCGCGCGGCACAGGTCTGGGGCGGTCACGACCGCGCGGTACCCGGATTGCGTGCGGCCCTCGGGCTGAAGGAGGGCGCCGAGACCACCGCTGTCGACGAAATCGAAAGACAGGCACGGTCATTGGTCGAGGCGATGGAGGCCGCGGGCTGGGACGACGGCGTCGTCGACACGCTGCACCACGACCCCGGGGTGCAGAACGTGCTGCGGTTCGCCGCTACGGAGGTCGTCCCGCGCCTGGCGGGGACAGCAGACGAGCTCGATGCCCTGATCCGCGCGCTGGCAGGCCGTTTCATCCGTCCGGGACCGTCCGGCTCGCCGTTGCGCGGCCTGGTGAACGTGTTGCCGACCGGCCGCAACTTCTACACCGTCGATCCGCGGGCAGTGCCGTCGCGGCTGGCCTGGCAGACCGGTCAGGCGATGGCCGATTCGCTGGTGCAGCGCTACCTGGACGACACCGGAAGCTACCCGGAGTCGGTCGGCCTGTCCGTGTGGGGCACCAGCGCCATGCGGACCTCCGGTGATGACGTGGCCGAGGTGCTCGCCTTGCTCGGCGTACGGCCCGAGTGGGATGAGGCGTCGCGGCGGGTCAGCCGGCTCGCGCTGATCTCGCTGGAGGAACTCGGCCGCCCACGCATCGACGTCACGGTGCGCATCTCCGGGTTCTTCCGGGACGCTTTCCCACACGTGGTGGCGATGCTCGACGATGCGGTACAGCTCGTGGCCACCCTCGACGAGCCCGATGACCAGAACTTCGTCGCCGCCCATGCCCGCGCCGACCTGGCAGCACACGGCGATCACCGCCGGGCCACCACGCGCGTCTTCGGTTCCAAGCCGGGCTCTTACGGCGCGGGCATCCTGCAGGTCGTGGAGAGCGGAACCTGGCGCGATGACAAGGATCTCGCCGAGGTCTACACCGCGTGGGGCGGGTTCGCCTACGGCCGTGGCCTCGACGGGGTGGCCGCCGCCGATGACATGCGCACCAATTACGCGCGAATCAAGGTGGCCGCCAAGAACATCGACACCCGTGAGCACGACATCGCCGACAGCGACGACTATTTCCAGTACCACGGCGGCATGATCGCCACGGTACGGGCGTTGACCGGGTCGGACCCGGTGGCCTACGTCGGCGACTCGACCACGCCGGATGCGATTCGCACCAGGACGCTGTCGGAGGAAACCGCGCGGGTCTTCCGCGCCCGCGTGGTCAATCCCCGGTGGATCTCCGCGATGCGCCGGCACGGATACAAGGGTGCCTTCGAACTCGCCGCGACCGTCGACTACCTCTTCGGGTTCGACGCGACCGCCGGTGTGGTGCACGACTGGATGTACGAGAAGCTGGCGCAGGAGTACGTCCTGGATCCCGAAACCCGCGAGTTCCTGGACAACTCCAATCCGTGGGCGCTGCACGGCATCGTGGAGAGGTTGCACGAGGCCGCCGACCGGGGCCTGTGGGCCGAACCGTCGCCGGAGACCATGGCGGCCCTGCAACAGGCCTACCTCGAGGTCGAGGGCAACCTGGAGGACCGCGACGGCGGTGCCGGCCATTGAGTCGCGACGGCGGTGCCGTCCATTGAGTACCGTGAGAGTCCGCATTCTCGGGGTCGGGATGGGACCCCACCACGTCACACCCGAAGTGGCCGAAGCGCTGCGGTCGGTGGACTACGTGCTGGCCGCGGACAAGGGCGGCAACGGCGAGGATGACGGCCTGCTCGCGCTACGGCGCGAGATCGTCACCGTGCACGCCGGGCCCGCCGGGCCGGTCGAGATCGTGTCGGTGCGTGACCCCGAACGCGACCGTTCGACCGGTTTGACCGGTGCGGGATACGAGACCGCCGTGTCCGACTGGCACGACGCGCGCGCCGCGGCGTACGCGGCGGTGATGCGTGAACGCGGCGGCACCGCCGCGTTCCTGGTGTGGGGCGATCCGTCGCTGTACGACTCGACCATCCGCATCGTCGAGAAGGTGAAAGCCCTTGGCGTCGAACTCGAATACGACGTCCTGCCGGGAATCGCCGCGCCGCAACTGCTCGCCGCCCGGCACCGCATCGTGTTGCACGACGTGGGACGGCCGGTGACGGTGACCACCGGCCGCAGGCTGCAAGAGGCCGTCACGGCCGGGTTGGACAACATCGTGTCGATGCTGAATCCGCCGCCGCAGCGGTTGGATCTGACCGGACTCGACGACTGGACCATCTGGTGGGGCGCCAACCTCGGTGCGGCCGGCGAGCGGCTGGTGTCCGGCCGCCTCGGTGACGTGATGGGCGAGGTCGCCGACGCAAGGGCCGCGGCCAAGGCCGACGCCGGCTGGGTGATGGATCTCTTTCTCGTGCGGAAGGGACGAGCCTGATGCCGGGCATCCTGATCGCCGGTACCACGAGCGACGCGGGCAAGAGCGTGGTGACCACCGGCCTGTGCCGCGCGCTGTGGCGGCGTGGTGTCAAGGTGGCACCGTTCAAAGCCCAGAACATGTCGAACAACTCGATGGTCTGCACCGACGCCCACGGCGCGGAGGCGGAGATCGGGCGGGCGCAGTGGGTGCAGGCGATGGCCGCGCGGGCGACACCGGAGGCCGCGATGAACCCGGTGCTGCTCAAACCCGGCAGCGACCGCCGCAGCCACGTGGTGCTGATGGGCCGCCCGTGGGGTGAGGTGTCGTCCTCGGACTGGCTCCACGGCCGGCGAGCGCTCGCGGCGGCCGCGTATGAGGCATTCGCCGATCTGGCCGGGCGATTCGATGTGGTCGTCGCCGAAGGCGCCGGTAGCCCCGCCGAGATCAACTTGCGGGCAGGCGATTACACCAATCTCGGGCTGGCCCGGCAGGCGAATCTGCCGACTGTGGTGGTCGGCGACATCGACCGGGGCGGGGTGTTCGCCGCGTTCCTGGGCACCGTCGCATTGTTGTCACCGGAAGACCAGGCGTTGATGGCGGGCTTCGTGGTGAACAAGTTCCGCGGCGAGCAATCACTTCTGGATCCCGGACTGGCCGACCTCGAGCGGGTCACCGGACGGCGGGTGTACGGCACCCTGCCGTGGCATCCCGACCTGTGGCTGGACTCCGAGGATGCCCTGGATCTCGACGGCCGGCGGTCGGCGGGGACAGCTGCGCACCGTGTCGCGGTGGTGCGGCTGCCCCGGATCAGCAATTTCACCGACGTGGACGCGTTGGGCCTGGAACCCGAGCTCGACGTGGTCTTCGTCTCCGACCCGCGCGGGCTGGCCGACGCCGACCTGGTGGTGCTTCCCGGCACCCGCGCGACGATCGCCGATCTGGCCTGGCTGCGGTCGCGCGGACTGGATCAGGCACTGGCGGCACATGTTTCGGCCGGAAAGCCGGTGCTCGGCATCTGCGGGGGCTTCCAGATGCTCGGCCGGGTGATCCGGGACCCGGACGGCGTCGAGGGCTCGGTGCCGCAGGTCGAGGGGCTGGGTCTGCTTGACGTCGAGACCACCTTCGCCGCGTCGAAGACGTTGCGGCTGCCGCAGGGTTCGGCGCTCGGCGCCGACGCGTCGGGATACGAGATCCACCACGGGCGCATCACGCGCGGCACCGATGTCGACGATTTCCTCGGCGGCGCCCGCTGCGGGCAGACCTTCGGCACCATGTGGCACGGATCGCTGGAAGGAGATGCGTTGCGCGCGGCCTTCCTTCGGGAGACGCTCGGTCTGCCACCCTCCGACGTGAGTTTCCCGGCGGCCCGCGAGCGCAGGCTCGACCTGCTTGGTGAGTTGGTCGAGCGGCATGTCGACGTGGAGGCGCTCATGGAACTCGTCGACAACGGGGCCCCGGCAGATCTGCCCTTCCTTCCTCCTGGAGCACCCTGATGTCCCTTCGGGTTCTGGTGTTGGGTGGCACCTCAGAGGCCAGGGCGCTGGCGGCGCGACTGGTCGCCGACGGTATCGAGGTGACCAGCTCGCTGGCAGGCCGGGTCGCCGATCCGCAACTGCCGGTGGGAGCGGTGCGCATCGGCGGGTTCGGTGGCGTGGCAGGGCTGCGGTCGGCGTTGGCGGACTACGACGTCGTGGTCGACGCCACGCATCCGTTCGCGGCGACGATCTCGGCGAACGCGGTGGCCGCCTGCACCACCGGTCCGACCGTTCGTCCGCTGCTGAGGTTGGAACGTCCGGGTTGGGCCGACCGGTCGCAACCGTCCTGGCATTGGGTGGACACCCACGCGCAGGCCGCCGACGTCGCGGCCGGACTGGGGCAGCGGCCGCTGCTCACCGTGGGCCGGCAACAACTGACCGAATTCGTACCGGCGCTGCGCGAGCATTCGGTGCTGGCGCGGGTCGTGGACGAGCCTGTGCTGCAACTACCTTCGTGCTGGCGGATCCTCCGCAGCCGCGGACCCTACGCGCTGCCGGGCGAGCTGGCGTTGCTGGCGGAGCATCGATCCGATGTGCTGGTCACCAAGGACTCCGGTGGTGAATACACCTGGCCCAAGATGCTTGCCGCCCAGCAGCAGGGGATACCCGTGGTGATCGTGCGCCGCCCGGCAGTTCCCGGTGAGCTGCCGGTGGTCCACGATGTGGACGATGCGCTGACGTGGGTGCGTACCCGCTGAATTGCTAAGCTGGGCGGGCCAGTCAACTCCGTGTGGAGAAGCCTGATGCGAAGGATCGCGATTCGCAGAATCGCGAGAAGCTTCTCACTACTGACGAAATATAGATACGTCAACTAGATTTCGAAGCGGTTCTGTGGTGTGAGTCTGGTCCGGGGCTTTCGAGATCCGGATCGCCACTGAGGCTGCGATTTTCGCTTGCAGGATCGGTGGTTGCCGCCGCTCGTCGTCGCCGAACACTTCCAGCGGAGTTTTCTCCGTCGCCGCGCTGTAGGCGCCGAAGATTTCATCGACCAGTCCAAACCATCGAAAAATTCGAACGATCAAGGCGGACAAATTGCGCTGGACCGGCCGTTTGAAGTCGTCCAGGCTGTAAGCAGACGAGCCCGAAGTGAGCTCGGGATCGACAAAATTACTGCGTCAGTGCATCTTTGGCCTGACAGAACGACTGAGAGGTGCTGGTGATTGTGCGCGCCATTTTCGACCTGATTCGAAACCCGCCTGTTGCCTTGAGCCGATGCGGCACCCCACTGGACGATCGTCAACGTCCGTCGATCGTGATGTTCGGATTCGAGGAACTGCGATGATGGCTCACACCGAAGCGTTGGGACGGCTTCTCCATCTCCAGTTACACCCCGAAACCGGTGGCACTGCAAGCGACGTCCGCATCAGGATCCTGTGCGACCGACTCCCGCCATTGTCGCTGCTCCTACCGCCATTCGCCGACTTTGGACTCGAAGTAGTCGACGAGCGGACCGGTTCACCGGTAGAAGGCGGCGCTGCCTCGCACGAGATCGACCTGGGTCTGCGCGCCCACACCGGACTCTGGTGGAATGAGTCATCGGCGGGGCGCTCGGAGCAGCGGGACCGCTTCCTTGACGCAGTGAGGGCCGTTTGGGCCGGCCACTGTGAATCAGATCCGCTGAACAGCTTGGTGCTCACCGCCGGACTCACGTGGGTTCAGGTGACCTGGTTGCGAGCGGTGGCAGCGTATTTACGCCAGACGCAGGCTGCGTTCTCGCTGCCGTACATCTGCGAAGCTCTTGCTGGACAACCTGTTTTCGGCGCTCTCGCGGTGCAACTCTTCGAGGAACGTTTCGATCCGGACCGCCACGACGACGACGATCAACGTGCTGCGGCCCAAGCTGAGGTTGCCGAGCGGTTCACCCGCGGCCTCGACTCGGTTGCCAATCTCGACGAAGACCGGATCCTCCGGTCCGTTCTGGGCATCATCCAGGCGATCGAGCGCACCAACGCATTCCAACGCAGTGACGACGGGCAAGCGCCGCCGACCCTCAGTCTAAAGATCAGTCCGCAACGAATTCCTGCGATCCCGCGGCCCACACCCGTGGCTGAAATCTGGGTGTACAGCCCAAGAGTCGAGGGCATGCACATGCGCTTCGGCAAGGTTGCGCGAGGTGGCATCCGCTGGAGCGATCGTCGTGAGGATATCCGGATGGAGGTCCTCGCGTTGACCAAGGCGCAGGTCTCCAAGAACGCTGTCATCGTGCCCACTGGCGCCAAAGGCGCCTTCCTGCCGAAGCAGTTGCCCGACCCTTCGGACCGCGAGGCCTGGCTAGCCGACGGTCTGAGGTCGTACCGTGAATTCGTCGCCGCACTCCTGGACGTCACTGATAACCGCGTGGGTGAGGCGATTGTCGCTCCAGCTCGCACAGTGCGCCACGATCACGATGACCCTTACCTCGTTGTCGCCGCCGACAAAGGCACCGCTACCTTCTCCGACAACGCCAACGAGATTGCCCGAAAGTACGGATTCTGGCTCGGCGACGCTTTCGCGTCGGGTGGGTCAGTAGGCTACGACCACAAAGCGATGGGCATCACCGCTCGTGGCGCGTGGGTGTCGGTGGAACGTCATCTCCGTGAGGCCGGCATCAATCCCACAGGCGACCCGTTCACAGTGATCGGCATCGGCGATATGAGTGGGGATGTCTTCGGCAACGGAATGCTGCTGGCCGAAAACGCGCATTTGGTTGCAGCATTCGATCATCGCAACATCTTTCTCGACCCCAGTCCGATCGCTTCGGCCGCGCTGACGGAGCGGCGCCGACTGGCGTCTCTTTCACGATCGACGTGGGCCGATTACGACCCTAAAGTTCTCAGCGACGGGGGAATGATCGTCGACAGATCGGCGAAGTCGGTCGTCGTCGGCCCTGTGGTCGCCGAACTGCTGGACCTCGAGCCAACTATTCATCGGCTCACGCCAACGGAATTGATCCGCGCGATTCTGTCCATGCGAGCTGACCTGCTCTGGAATGGCGGCATCGGCACCTATGTAAAAGCCAGCTCCGAGAGTCATGCCCAGGTCAACGATCGCACCAACGACGGCGTGCGTATCGATGCCGATGCCCTCCGCGTCAAGGCGATTGGAGAGGGCGGCAATCTAGGTCTGACTCAGGCTGCCCGCGTCGAAGCTGCACGCCGAGGCGTGAGGCTCAACACTGATGCCGTCGACAATTCAGCAGGCGTGGACACCAGCGACTACGAAGTGAATATCAAGATCGCGCTGGCGGGCGGTCAAGAGGAACTCGAGTCCAGCGGACACGACAGGATCGAAGTCTTGAGATCGATGACCGGCGACATCGCTGACACGGTCCTTCGACACAACCATGATCAAAATGTGCTTCTGGCAATGGAAACGCGTCAATCCGCCGAGAACCTGCCCGCGCTGAGATTGCTGATGCGGGCACTGACCGAATCCGGTCACCTTGACCCTCCCCGGGACTGCCTGCCAGATGAGTCGGAACTGACGGTGCGGGAAGCCGCCGGCCAAGGAATGGTGTGCCCTGAGTTGGCTGTCCTGATGGCGAGCACCAAGAATGCGATCAAGGACGAGCTTCAAGGGACGGCGGTCGCAGAGGATCCATGGTTCATTCACATTCTCCGCGGCTTCTTCCCGAAGCGCCTTCAGTCTGTGGTGCCCAAATCCATCGACACCCACCCGCTGGGCGCCGAAATCATCATCAACGAAGTTGTCAACGAGGTCGTCAATCAGGCGGGAATAACCGCGGTCAGTCGCGCGGCAGGCGATACCGGCGCTTCCGTGGAACTGGTAGTAAAGGCTTATGTCGCAGCCATCGAGGTGTTCGACCACAGGAGCGTCACCCATAAGCTGGACGCTGCCGCAGCCCAACTGCCCCTCGACCCGGTGGCTGAGATCCGATACGAAGGTCGAAGGCTGCTCGATCGCGCCGCGCGATGGTTCATCGAAAGGCATCCCAGCGGTTTCGGGATTGCAGAGGTCGTCGAAGCTCTGGCGCAACGGATCAGCTCGCTGTCGGCGGATGAGCCCGAGCGGCTGTGGGGGCAAGAGAAACGGCGATTCGAGACGAATGTCAGCGCCTTGGAAGCCCGCGGGGCTACAACGGAACTGGCCCGGCTCGGGGGCTCCTATCTCGATAGCTATGTCCTCCTCGACGTCATAGAAATCGCCGACGACCTTGAGATCGGGGCCGAAGAAGTGGCGGACCTGTATCACTACGTCTCCGATCAGTTCGGAGTCGACTACCTACTCACCAGGGTCAGCCTTTTGCCGCGTCGGACATACTGGGACCGGCTGGCGCGCACAGCGCTCCGGGATGAGCTCTATGCCGTGCTGTCGAAGCTCACTCGTACCGTGGCCAGTGGGTGGATCAGCACACCATCTGACCGCGACGTACGAGGGGTTTTCGAGGAGTGGCAGGCCAACACGACACACCTCGCTGTACGCGCCCGAAGAACAGTTGCCACTGTGTCCATCGACGAACGCCCTCAGCTCAACGCCCTCACGGTAGTCGTGCGCGCACTGCGTGCTCTCACCCAGGATGCTTGAGGCGCGGGCCGCTGCGCTCCCGGGACGACATCGGAGACGGCCGAACTTGACGTCGTGTCGCGGCCGGCGCCGATGTCTCAGACAATCCGACGGTATGGAGGCGACACCCTCACGTAGCAGTCTTTAACCGCTCAGTCGGTGCGCGTAGGTTGATGTTCGAGCGACGCGTCACCGGCAAAAGTCAGTCGGAGCCCGAGGCGCGGAGGACGGACATGTCGAACAACAGGTGGGCCCAGCTTTCCGCCGCGTATCTGGCGCTTGTCGGCGCGTTCCTGCCGTACGTCGGATGGAGTCCAAGCCTGGGCGCCATCAGCGAAGACCTTGGGTTGAGCTATGCCCAAGCGGGAGGAATCTCTTCTGTCACCGGTCTCGTGGCGGGCTTGATGATCTTGGTGGGTGGTGTTCTTGCTTCTCGCTGGGGCAGCAAGAACGTGATTGTCGCCGGTCTGGCCGCAGGTGTCATCGCGCAAGTGGTATTCGCGATGTCGGATGGATTCGAGATGGTCGTGATTGCCCGGGTTTTCGCCGGACTGGCGGTGGGGTTCCTCTGGGTTGCGACGTACACCATGGCGGTCGGATGGTTCAGAGGCAGCAGACAGACCGGACGAGCAGTGGGCATCATGATGTCGGGCGACGGAGTCGGCGCTGTCCTGAGTCTCTTCGTTTTCTCCGCCATCCTGGCAGCCTTCGGCTGGCGAATGGGTTTGGGCGTGCAGGCTGTGTGTCTGGGTGCGGTGCTCATCGTTGTTCTCTTCGTCTCCAAGAACGCACCGTCGGCAGGTGACGATCTGGATCGGCTCGACGACCCAACTGCGGATCGGCGGGGAGTGCGAGCTGCAGAGCCACCCGCTCGGCCTGTATTCAATCGAAATGTTCTGTCAGCCACAGTCTTTTGGATCGGCGGCGTCGGCTTGTTCTCGGCAATCGCCAGCTGGATGCCTGCCATTCTTGTCGAGAACGCCGGGTTCTCGGAATCGATGGCCGGTCTCGTCACTTCGCTGTTCTCCATTGCCGGTATGGCAGCCGCATTCGGAGGCCCGATCGTCGCCGAACGTGTCGGCAGCAAGAAGCGGGTCGTGTTGCTGGGGGGGACCGCGACGACAATCGCCGTTGCAATCATGACACTGTGCGTTGCGACGGACAATTACCTCTTGGTCGCTCTCTGCATTCCGTTGCTCGGGCTCGGCGTATATGCGGGAGAGCCGCTGATTCTGGCAGAGGCGGTTGAGTCAGTCCGTGAAGAATATTCGGGTGTGGTGAACGGCATCGTCCTCGGCGTTCCCTGGATCGTCAGTGGGTTCGCCTATCCGTACGTCCTCGGTTTGGTGAAGGACGCAACCGGCAGCTTCACGGGGGGGTTCGTGGCGGTCACCGTCGCGACCCTTGTTCTGTGCGCCGTATCGCCACTGTTTATCAAGGAATTTGAACCGGCCGTGGTGGCCAAAAACAGCGCTTGATGCCCGGCCTCAGGGCAGGAGGCCAACATAGCGGCGCTGACCGCCGTGAGTTGTAGTGCCATAGCGGCCTAGAAGGTCAGCCGGAGATTCATCGTCTTCCATTGCCGCGCATGCTGAATGCTGTAATATTCGGGTCCGCCGATGGGCTCGATGCGCGCGCAGCGCTCCGTCACCGCAGTCAGGATGGTCTCGGCCTCCTGACGCGCCAAGATCTGCCCAATGCACGTATGCAGCCCAGCAGCAAAGGCCAGATGCTGGCGTCCTTCGGTTGAGCGGGTGTAGTCGAAGCGGTCGGGGTCTGCAAAGACACGCTCGTCGCGGTTGGCCGATGCGAGGACCACGTAAACCGTGGAGCCAGCGGGCAGAATAGTACCCGCGGCCTCCACGTCCTCGAGTACCAGACGCGTCACTCCGACTTCCGGAGTGACGAATCGGAGCAGCTCGTTGATCACCTTGGGTCGAGCTGCGGGATCGTCTCGAAAAGTGGCGAAAAGCTCAGGGTCCGCGGCCATGCGCTCCAAGCCGTGCGCTGTGAGATTAGTCGGCGAAAACTGGCCGGCTGCTAGGAAAAGCAGCATGTTGCCCGTGATTTCACGCCGCGTCATGTCGCCGCGCTGTTCGGCCTCGATGTAGCCGGCGATGATACCTGGCTGGGGCTCTCGGCGTACCTGCTCTATCGCATCGGCACAGTAGTTCTCCAGCCATGCACTGCCCTCGGTGCCGGCCCGCAGGTCGTCCTCACTGGCTACCAGGCCGAACCCACGAGCAAACTGATAGGTGTAGTGGCGTACCTCATCGGCATGCTCGGCAGGTATACCCAGGATGGAACACGCCGTTGCATGGATCGGGACAAGGCACAGTTCACGGACCGCCTCGATCTGCCCCGTCGTTTCCGCATCGGACAGCGCGCGTTCGACGATCGACGCCGTGGTTGCCATCCAACTGCGCACCGACTTGGGCGTGAACAGGTTGTTGACGAGTCTCTTGTGCCGGGTGTGCTCAGGCGCATCCATTCCAACGAGGGAAGAGTGGAGGATGTCGAAGGCCCCGAAATCCAGCTGCTGCACAGAACTTTTCGTGTGCCGCAACAGTTTGGAAACATCGTCGTACCGCGACACCACATACCTGCCGTCCTCGAGTTGGAGGACGGGAAATTCATCGCGGAGCCGGCGGAAATGGGGGTACGGCTCGTCCAGGAACTCCTCATGATAAAACGGTAAGAGTTCCGCCAGATCCGGCACGGTGGGCGAGCCTGCGCTGGTTCGCGCCTCGTGCGGCGGTGTGATGGGGATCATGTAGAAAGTCTCCAATCCGCCGCGCGCGGACGCACTAGACGAAATGGCATGGCCCGACCGGATGAACTTGACGTCTTGTCACCGCTGGGCCTTGTCACGGACACGTAGATGCGGCCAGCGGGCGGAGGCCCGCCAAACACGCTCTGCAGCAGACCGATAGCGGCGGAGTGTCGATAGTTCGCCTCAAGCGTGTGACAGTAAGTTGCTTCGGCTCGACAGAACCCGCAACTACCGTGGTCACGGACGAGCCACGGCATCCACTTCGGCGGAATGGGCGGGCAATTCACCACAACGGTTCGATCCTGAGCGGTTCTTGGATGTGAATGTTCTGTGCTGAAGTTGTGACCCGATGACGCACCGGCTCAAGCTCCTCCTGCAAGGGGGGCATATCCGATGCGCGAATATGTCTGGGGAGTAGGGCATTCGACGATGCCAGCCTGACCGGATGCGTGTGCCACAGTGACTCGTCCGGACGACCTGGATGGCGGCTTACCGATGGTGGCCGTGGACCGGGAACAGGAGAGAACCGTAGTGACCATTTCCGATAATCAAGGAGAGAATAGATTGAGCACTGCACCGGTCTTACGCGAACTGGCCTTGGCTTTCAATGCCGGCGACTGGTCCAAACTACGACAGATGGTGAGCGAGGACGTTGTCGTTGTGGATATCGCATCAGGCAGCGAAATCAGCACGGGTGCAGACGCTTTTGTACGCGGCGACCAGAATTGGCGTAATGCATTCACAGATTTCGCAGTCGAGATACTGTCGATAGTGGGGGATTCCACCCACGCGGCAGGAGACTTCATCTTACGCGGCATTCACACTGGTCCGATGCCGACACCGTGGGGTGACGTTCCTGCCACGGGTCGAAAGGTCGAACTTCCCTTTGCGATGTTCTGTGAGGTCGCCGACGGCAAAGTCGCAGTGATTCGGGACCATTACAATCCCGCAGTGGCGATGTCGCAGATCGGGGTTGAACCCAAGTCAATCTGACCGGCGGGCTACGCCAGCGGCCTCGGAACTCGGTGGAGTCGGTGGAATGGTGGCGCCGACCGCGGATGCCGGCCACCAGTACGGGCTGTCCGTGGTGGTGGCATTTGCGACCAACCGGGTGGGGGCTGGGGTACTCGGGGTCTGCCGCCCCGACGACCCGACTCAGGCGCGTGGACCAGGCACTTTACGTAGTGTCGGTGGGGGTGTCTGAGCACTTGACACTTCGCGTGTGTGCCGGCGACGCGATATCTAGCAATGTTTGTCACCACGGCAGTTTCACCCTGTTCATCTCGGCTCGCGGAGCCGTGTGGACAGAACGCCCGGCCCGGCAAAACTGACGCCGAAAGTAACCAGATCGACGGGTTTACCTGCAGAAATCTGCCTGATGGGCAGGATGGAGCCAGGGACAACAGCACGCGTCGGGTTGGCACTATACGAAGAAACCCAGAGGATGGTGATCACGGTGATGGATCCGCGGCACGCGATCTTGTTCGAACCCATAACGATCGGCCCAAAGGTTCTGCCGAACCGCTTCTATCAGGTGCCGCATTGCACCAGCTTCGGTGTCATCCGACCGCGCGCGCAGGCGAGCTTCCGCGGAATGAAGGCCGAAGGTGGATGGGGTGCGGTGTGCACCGAAGAATGTTCGATCCATCCCGAGGCCGATCAAATGCCGATGGTGCTGGCCCGCCTCTGGGATGACGATGACGCTGCCAACCTCTCCCTCATGAGCGATGCCGTCCGCGAGAACGGCGCCCTGGCAGGTATCGAGTTGTGGTACGGCGGAATCCACGGACTGAGCATGGAGTCCAGGGCGGTGCAGCGGGCGCCGTCGCAGATCGCCAGCGATCTTGTCCCCATGTCACCCTGCCGCGAGATGGATCTCGACGACATCAAAGCCGTACAGGGGTTCTACGTTGATGCGGCGTTGCGCTCACGCGACGCGGGTTTCGACATCATCTGCATCTACGGCGGGCACGAAGGCCTGCTCGAACAGTTCCTCTCGCCGCACTACAACAAGCGCACCGACGGATACGGCGGCTCGTTGGCCAACCGCGCGCGCATGTGGCGCGAGGTTGTTGAGGGGATTTCCGCCGCCGTCGGATCGGATTGCGCCATCTCCGTGCGGCTCTCAGCCGACACCATGCGCGGTGAAGACGGCGTTCTGCTCGAACGAGACGTGCTGCCCTTCGTCGAGATGTGTGACGGCGTGGTGGACCTGTGGGATGTGCACATCGGCGGCAGCGACTGGGGGGATGACGCGACACCATCGCGGTTTTTCAAGAGTGCCCGAGCAATGGAATGGGTGAAATCGGTCAAGGAGACGACGCGCAAACCGGTCGTGGCCGTCGGACGCTTCACCGATCCGAACGAGATGTGCCGTGTCATCAACGAAGGTGTGCTCGACATCATCGGTGCCGCGCGGCCGTCGATCGCCGACCCGTTCCTGCCCGCGAAGATCAAGGCCGGCCGGCTCGAAGACATCCGTGAATGCATCGGCTGCAACATCTGTGTCTCACGTTTCGAGCACGGCGGGCCGCCGATCGTGTGCACACAGAATGCGACTTCCGGCGAGGAATACCGCCGCGGCTGGCACCCCGAGCGCTTCTCCAAAGCCGCCAACGCCGAGAATGACGTGCTGATCGTCGGTGCGGGTCCCGCGGGCATGGAATGTGCTCGGGTGCTGGGTGAGCGCGGTATGCGCAACGTGCATCTGGTCGACGCGGATGCGGAACTCGGTGGACACCTGAAGTGGATGGCCAATCTGCCGGGACTTCGTGAGTGGAGTCGTGTGATCGACTACCGGTTGACGCAGTTCGACAAGCTCGACAATGTCACCGTCATCACGAACACCCGGATGACCGCCCAGGATATCGTCGACTATGGCGCCAGCCTGGTTGTCATCGCCTCGGGAGCACACTGGTCGGGCCAGGGACTGGGACCGGTCACCCGCAACGGCATTCCCGGTGCGGACACCCAGTTGCCGTACGTACTCACCCCCGAGCAGATCATGGCGGAGAACAAGCCTGTTCCCGGTGAGCGTGTGGTGATCATTGAAGCAGAGGGATACCACGTCGGCGCGGCGTTGGCCGACCGGCTCTCGGCCGCAGGCAAGTCGGTGACGGTGCTGACACACCTCGGTGAGCTCGCGCCCTACACGCACTACACGCTGGAGGCGACCCATCTGCGGAAGAAGCTCTATGCGCAGGGAGTCAGCATCGCCGCCTCGATGGTACCTACCCGCATCACCGCGGAGGGGGTGTGGGCGCACTACGCCTACGCCGAAGCTCATGACGCCAAACTCTTCGAAGCAGACGCAGTCGTCCTTGTGACCCAACGAGTCTCCGACACCACGCTCTACCGCACCATTGTCGACGGCTTCGGCGCGGAAAAGCTTGCCGAAGAGGGCATTACGGGGGTGTACCGGATCGGGGACTGTGTGGCGCCCCGGATCGTGGCGGAGTCGGTCTTCGACGGACACCGACTGGCGCGCGAGATCGACTCGGCAGATCCGTCGATGCCGTTGCCCTACCTGCGTGAGCGTCCCATTGCGCGGGAGTTGCCGCTGTTGACCGTTCAGCGCGCTTGACGAAATGCCTTGGTAGAAACCAGAAACCCTGACAGGCAGGGTCTGGCGGCAGGATGCCGTCCGGACGCAGGATTGCTTAAGTAAGCCACTTCCGGCGTTCGACCATCGAAAGGGTATGCCAAATGGAACCGACCTCCCTGGGGCAGGTGTCACACGACGGAACGACCGAGGTCGACGCTGTCGTCATCGGCGCCGGCATCGGTGGTCTCTATGCCGTGCGGCGGCTCGCTGCCGACGGGCTGAGTGTCATCGGGTTCGACAGCGCCGCCGACGTCGGTGGGGTGTGGCGACACAACGGGTATCCGGGGGCGCGGGTCGATATCGAGGCGTACTACTACTGCTATTTCGACCCGGAAATCTACGGCCAATGGAAGTGGACGCAGCGCTATCCACCTCAGGCGGAGCTGTTGGCGTACTTGCAGCACTACGCAGACCACTACGGGTTGCGGCGGTACTTTCACTTCAACACCCGGGTGGAGGAGCTGCACTGGCAGCCCCAAACCAATCGGTGGCGGGTGCGCACCGATACCGGTGCCACGGTGTACGCCCGCCACGTCGTGATGGCTACCGGTCAGCTGTCGAAATCGCGTCAGCTGCCGTTCGACGGTGTCGAGGATTTCGCCGGTCAGTGGTTGGAGACGTCGCACTGGCCCGCCGAGCCGGTCGACCTGACGGGTAAGCGGGTCGCGGTGATCGGCACGGGATCCTCAGGTGCGCAGGTAATTGCAGCGATCGCCGGACAGGTCGAAAGCCTGCACGTGTTCCAACGCACCCCCAACTACGTGGTCCCGTCGCAGAACGCTCCGATGGACCAGGATCGATACCGTCAGTACAGCGAGAACCTTGGCGAGCTGTGGGACCAGGTGATGCGCACTGGGGTGGCCTACCTGGGTCCCAACACCGACGTGCCGGCGTCGGCGATGACCGCTGAACAGCAGCAACAGCGCCTCGAAGACCAGTGGTCCTTCGGTGGACTGTCGATGACCTTCGCCTTCCCTGATCAGAAGACGGACTGGAACACCAACGACCTGGTGTCTGACTTCGTGCGTGCAAAGATCAGGGCTGCCATCAAAGATCCTGCGTTGGCGGACAAGCTCGAACCGCGTGATTATCCGATCGGAACCCGACGGTTGGTTGTCTGCAATGGTTACTATGAGGCGTTCAACCAAGATAACGTCCATCTGGTGGACCTGCGTACCGAGTCCATCAATCGTGTCACCGCAACCGGAATCGAAACCAGTGCCGGATTCGTCGAGGTCGACGTGATCATCTCGGCCCTGGGCTTCGATGCGTTCACCGGTGCTCTGGACGCCATCGATATCCGTAATGCGGACGGCCAGAAGCCGACCGATGGCTGGGAGCGCGGCCCGCACGCCTACCTCGGCCTGATGGTGCACGGATTCCCCAACCTCTACACCCTCACCGGTCCAGGCTCGCCGTCGGTGCTGGTGAATTTCAACGTACACAACGTCTTTCACGCCGACTACGTGGCAGACCTCATCTCCTTCATGGCGCAGCGCGGTTACGACGCGGTACAGGCAACTCGCGAGGCCCAGGACCTGTGGCACATCCAGACGCAGCAGGCGGCCGACGGTTTGTTGCGCAAGCAGGTGAAGAATTACATGGTGCACGTCAACGATGACGGCTCCCGCGTTTTCATTCCGTACGCCGGGGGCTGGTCAACTTACGTCGATATCGCCAACCGCATTGCCAGCGAGGGATACCCCGGCTTCGCGTTCACCGGGCAGTCTCAGTCCGCTTCAACGGCGGCGCAGAAATACCCAGCAGCACTGCCACTGTAGAAGCGGCGCGGGCTTGCCCATGCGGCGCTGCCCAGGTTCTCGGCGAAGGCGACGCAGCACGGGACTTCGCCGATACGACGTCTACGTCCCACAGGCAGGGCAACCGCCGTCCGTCACGCGAAGGAACGGTATGTCGAATAGCAGGTGGATCAATCTGTCCATTGCCTACGTAGCGTTGGTCAGCGCGTTCCTGCCCTTCGTAGGCTGGGCGCCGGGTCTCACGGCGATCACGGGTGAGTTGGGCTTGAGTTACGCGCAGGCCGGCACTATTTCGTCGGCCACGGGTCTCGTGGCAGGCGTGATGATCATGGCAGGCGGAGTACTGTCAGCCCGCTACGGCAGCAAGGTGATCATTCTCGTCGGGCTGGCGGTCGGCATACTCGGACAACTCATTTTCGCCGGGGCCGACGAGTTCGGAGTCGTGCTCACCGGCCGCCTGCTTGCCGGGGTTTCTGTCGGATTTCTCTGGGTCGCTACGTACACCATGGCGGTCAACTGGTTCCGACTCAGCCGACAGACCGGGCGTGCGCTCGGGATTATGGCCTCCGGAGACGGCATAGGCGCGTTGTTGAGTCTGTTCGCCTTCGCTGCTGTCCTGGCCGCTTTGGGTTGGCGAATGGGTCTTACGGCGCAGGCCGTGCTCATGTCCGTGGTACTGATCGTGGTTCTGGTCGTCTCGAAGAACCCACCTACTCCAGTGGACGCACCCGGTGATTTAGGCGACCGAATGCAGATCCTTTCTGGGCATGCGGCGGGCTCAGTGTCGATGGTGAGAAGCATTTGCACCCGGAATGTTCTGGTAGCCATCGTGTTCTGGACTGGTGGCGTCGGGTTGTTCTCTGTACTGGCCAGCTGGATGCCGGCAGTGCTGATTGAAGGGGCGGGGTTTTCGGAGTCGCGTGCCGGGTTCCACACTTCCTTGTTCTCCATCGTGGGCATGGCGTCGGCACTTGCAGCGCCGTGCGCTGCCCGTCCTTTACTGAACGAATCCGTCGATCCTCGATGCCGGCCGGTGTTCAGACGCCTGTGGGCATTGAGCTGTTTCGGGCCGATCCGGCACGTCCAGGATGTGGACACTATGTCGACCTCTGCGGTGGCATTCCCGACGTTTCGCCCTTCGACGTCGCTAGCATGGTTGACGACACTTATGCCATGAGTTCGTCACTGAGAGATGTCACTTCCGTACTCACGAGCACGCCGAATGCCGCGGACCTTGCTGCTGCGGATTCGCGGCACGTCATCCACGGCTTCAGTCCATTCGGTGACCGAACACCCGGCCCGATCTTCAAGTCGGGACGTGGGATCACGCTGACCGACGTGGAGGGCCTGGACTGGCTCGACGCCTGCGCCGGCCAGGCGAACGTCGCCCTCGGGTACGGCCGTACCGATATCGCCGATGTGGTCGCCGACGCGCTACGCGAGCTCACCTTCGGCACGCACTTCTACCAGCGTCGGGGCCACGTGGGAATATCCATGCTGGCTGAACGCCTGGCCGAGATCACTCCGGCCGGACTCGATCAGTTCGTATTCATGCTCGGCGGATCCGATGCGGTGGAGACCGCTATCAAGATTGCCCGGTTTTCCAATGCCGCCGCGGGACGCCCGGAGAAGATGCACATCATCGGCCGGTGGAACAGTTATCACGGCGTCACCTACGCCGGATCCAGCATGACCGGCGATCGTGCGATGTGGCGCAACATCGGGCCGAGGCTGGAAGGGTTCTCTCACATCGACCAGCCGGAGACCGACTCCGTCGGCGCCGCGCGTCTGCTGGAAGACGAGATCCTGCGCATCGGCGCCGACAAGGTCGCCGCATTCATGGCCGAGCCGATCTCGACCCCGAACGGTATCGTCGTGCCGCCGGACGACTACTGGCCCCAGATCCGCGAGATCTGCGATCGCTACGACATTCTGCTCATCAGCGATGAGGTGCTGACCGGATTCGGGCGCAGCGGAACGATGTTCGCGGTGGAGAACTGGAATCTGCGCCCCGACATCCTGACCATGTCCAAGGCCATCACCGCCGGGTTCTTCCCGCTGGCGGTGGTGGCGATCAGTGGTGAACTCCGCGAGAAGCTGTCGGCCAGCAGCGACGCTTTCGTCCACGGCGTGACCGCCGGCGGACATCCGGCGGCCTGCGCCGCCGCCCTGGCCACCCTGGACATCTACGAACGCGAGAACATCCTGGCGAACAGCATCGTCGCCGGGAAATACCTTTCGACGCGGCTGGATGCCCTCGCCGATAGCTACCCGGTGCTCGACAAGAGCAGCGTCCGTGGAATCGGGATGATGCACGCGGTCGACATCGCCGCCGGCGTCGACCCCGAGTACGGCGCGGCCCTACACGCCGAGTTCCTCAAGCAGCGCGTCTTTGTGCGGACCTACCGCGCCAATCAGACCATCGGGTTGTTGCCCTCGTTAACTCTGAGCACCGAGGATGTGGACGCCATCACGGGGCGTATGGCGGCGGCGCTGGAGGTCACTCGGCCGCAGGCCGGCTCCGGCAACTGATCTTCCGACCCGAGCAAGGTTCCCTAGGAAACGAAAAGAAAGATCCATGACGCAAACCATCAAAAGCCCGCTCGCCGAACGCGTTCCCAGTCTGGAGCGTCTGACGCGGCCGTTCATCGACGGTGCCTACGTAGACGCCCGTTCCTCCGGGACCTTCCAGAACATCAGCCCCGTCAACGGCGAGCGGTTGCCGGATCTCGCTTCCGGTGATGCCGCCGACGTCGATGCTGCGGTGGCCTCGGCACGCGACAGCTTCGAGAACGGTGACTGGCGGCGGCGCTCGCCGCGGGAGCGCAAGGTCGTTCTGCAGCAGTTTGCGCGCACGCTCCGGAACAACACCGAGGAACTCGCCGCTCTGCAGACCGTTGAGATGGGCAAGCCGATCAAGGACGGGCGTTGGGAAGTCGATTACAGCGCCACCGTTCTGGAGTGGTTCGGCGAGGCTGTCGACCACTTGTACGATGAGGTCGCGCCCATCGGTGAGGTCGGGCACGCCACTATCACTCGCGTGCCCGTGGGTGTCGTCGCCGCGATCACGCCGTGGAACAACCCGGTGCTGATGCCCGCGGTGAAGATCGCTCCGGCACTGGCCGCCGGTAACTCGATGGTCCTCAAACCGGCCGAGCAGTCGCCGGCGATCGCGTTGCGAATCGCCGAACTGGCGCTGGAAGCCGGCGTGCCCGCCGGCGTGCTCAATGTCGTCCCCGGACTTGGCGAAACGGCCGGCAAGGCACTGTCTGAGCATCCCGATGTCGAGGCGATCGGGTTCACGGGGTCCACGACGGTTGGCCGGATGATCCTGAAGGCTGCCGCCGAATCGAACCTCAAGAAGGTCTCGCTCGAGCTCGGCGGCAAATCCCCGGCCCTGGTGCTCGAGGATGCCGCAGACATGCTGGACCTGATCGCGGTCAAGACCGCGGAATCGATCTTCGGCAACGCAGGGCAGATGTGCGACTCGAGCTCGCGCCTGATCGTGCACGAGTCGCTGGCCGATGAGCTGGTCGCCCGGATGGGCGCAGTAGCGGCCAATTGGCAGCCAGGGGACCCCTTCGACGATGCCACCGCGATGGGTGCCATCGTCGATTCCCGCCAGCTGGAGCGGATCATGGGTTTCATCGAGGGTGTCGGACCCGGTGGTGCGTCAATCGCCCACGGCGGCAACCGCGTTCGTCAGGATACCGGCGGATTCTATGTGGAGCCGACCGTCATCCGGGGTGTCACCAACGATATGGACATCGCCCGCAAGGAGATCTTTGGACCGGTGCTCTCGGTCATCACGTTCTCCGATGAGGAAGAGGGTCTGCGCATCGCCAACGACACCTCATACGGGTTGGCGGCCAAGCTGTGGACCGGCAACCTGAAGAAGGCGCACCGTCTCGCCCGTGAGCTGCGCTCGGGCGCGGTCCTGGTCAACGGTGACGAACTCTTCGACGTCACGCTGCCGCACGGCGGCTTCAAACTCTCCGGTATCGGCCGCGACTACTCGCACCACGCCTTCGACAACTGGACCCAGCTGAAGACAACCTTCATCAACCTCTTGTGACATCGTGAAACCGGCTGCCGCCGTGGGCATCTGCCCGCGGCGGCAGCCGGCGTTCGGGGCCGGCGTCAGATCCGCCCTGGTGTCAGAGTTGCCCAGTGGGGATGTGCCTGAGTACCCGCAGCGCGAGGTGCAACCCCAGCCGGACGTCCGAGTCGTCCAGATCGACGCCGAGCAGCGACTGAATGCGCTCCACCCGGTTGTAGAGCGATTGCCGCTCCAGGTGCAGAGCCCGGGCGGTCTCGGTCTTCTGGCCGTGCTGTTCTAGCAGGACCTGCAGGGTCTTGACCAGTTGAGTGCGCCGCTGCGCGTCGTAGGTGACCAAACGTTCCAGCCGCAGTCGGGCGAAAGTTTCCAGATCGGGATTGTCGCGCAGACTCCAGATCAGCCTGTCCAGATCGAGGTCGGTGGCGTCATGCCAGGCGCGTGGCGGGCTGTGCAGCGCGCCGTCCAAGGCATCCACCGAGACGGCCAGACCCTCGATCGCTGCCTGCCACGTGTGCACCGCAGGACCGACCGACAGCACTGCCGCCTGCGAGTCGGCGAGATGGCGCTTGGCGGTGTCTTCAACGACCTGTGCGACCCGATCGGCGATGCGGCTGCGATTGGCGACATCTTCGACACCGATCATGATCAGCGTCGCGTTGGCTGTAGTGGCCTCGTCGATCAGCGCGGGTATGCCGATGTTCTCCAGTTCGGAACGGACATCGCGCCATACCAACCGCCACTGATGATCTTCGGATGCGACAGTCGCTGCCCGATGATGGCGTGCCCGCCGGATGCCGATCGGAATCATTACCTGAGGGGTGAATCCGAATGCAACGGCGCGGGCTTCGGCTGTATACGGTGCGGTCGAGCCGGCCAGCAGTGAGGTCAGAAAACCGCCATGCCGACCGTGATTGGCGAACACCGCGTCGCGTCGCCGGTTGCCGATCATGAGCAGGCTCACCACCTGGGCGGCGCGTTCCAATGCCACGGTGGCCGCCTCGTCGAACTCACCGCCGTCGGCAATGCCGAGACCGAGTGCGACAAGGCGGCCGTCGCGCTTGCCGTCCATGGTCAGATGCTTCTCGATGAACGGTGGTGCGCTGTCGACCGACCTGGTGATCAACTCCCAGCCGGCGGTGACGTCGCGCTCGGTGAACCCGTTGAGCGCTCGATATACGAATCCGCCACCGGCCCGCTCGTAAAGGACGGGCTGACCCAGGACTGCGGCCAGCGCGTCGAGGACCTCGGCGATCCCGCCGCCTTCGAGTACCAGCTCGGTCAGCTGACGTTGAAGTTCCTGCGCATGGTCCAGCAGCGTGATCTTCTGGTTCACGATCTGGGTGTGAATGGCCTCGGTGATGTCGATGAACGCCGCCGGGAGATGCAACGCCACCAGCGTCAGGTGCCGTTTCTGACATTCGTCGATGATGTGTCGGGGCACGCTGTGAAAGTTGGCCCCGAGCTCGAGCACCATGGCGGCGATTCCGCGTTCGGCCAACTCCACGATGAGTCGTCGGTCGGAGGTTTCCGGTCCGTGAAACATGCGTCCCTCGGTGAGCACCAGCTCACCGCCATGTAGTACGGACGCGATATCGCGAACCTCGACGACGTGCACCCACCGGATGGCGCGATCCAGATTCTCTCGACCGGCGACCACTTCGGGGGCACCCCCGCGTAGAGCGGGCAGCTGCAAGGCCGCGCGGACGGTCAAGGTTTCGGACACCTACCGATTGTCTCTGACTCCACGCATATCGCAGCTGAACGGACCAAGCTTCTGACATTCCGTGGCGCCCGCACCCGAGACGCTTGACACCGCGCTCCTTGGGTGGCCCGTAAACATGCAGCAGTATTTCGCGAAGGATCGCCGAACTGTGTTGGGAGCTTGTCCATGAGCATGCCGATCGTCGGTTACACGGATCGCCTCACAGTCGAGCCTGGGCAAACGGTCGACTTCAAGATCAGCTGTGCTGAGACCGACTTCAGCGCATCGATGGTGCGCCTGATCCACGGCGATGCCAATCCGACGGGCCCGGGCTTCAAGGCACAACCCATCCCGTCGAGCATCGACGGTGACTATCCCGGCCACCATCAGGTGCTGCGTGCGGGGTCCTACGTCCGCGTCCCGCACCGCGTCGGGCTGACACCCGCTGCCAGCTTCTCCATTCATCTGTGGATGTGGATCAATACGTCCACAGGTGTCCGACAGACCCTGCTGTCCCAAGGGATGGTCGACGCCGGCGGCTACGCCTTGTGCCTGGAGGCCGGCCGGATCGCCGCTCGGGTCGGTGATCAGGTGGTCACCGCGTCCTGCCCGATTCTGCCTCGGCGGTGGTACTCGGTTGCGGCGGTGTTCGACGCCGTGGCAGGGGAGGTGCGACTCGATGTGGTGCCGAGGGCGATCAACCGGAGCCCGCAGCATGACCGCGCGTGCAGTTCGACCGGCATGCCGGAACCCGGCGCGGCCGATGTCCTCATCGGTGCCGAACAGCTCAGCGATGGGCTGACCGGCAACTTTTACAACGGCAAGATCGACTCGCCCCGCATTTACCCGACGGCGCTCAACGATGCCGTGCTGGAGGTGATCAGGCAGGACACCTCGAATGAGGCTGAGAGTTCGCCGCTGGCGGCATGGGATTTTGCCACCGACATCAGTAACTGGACGGTGACCGATCCCGTTGGTGGATTCCACGGAACCACGATCAACAAGCCGATGCGCGGTGCCACCGGGCACAACTGGGATGGTTCGGAGACGTCGTGGGCGTACGCGCCGGCGCAGTACGGCGCGATCCACTTTCACGATGATGACCTCGCCGATGCGGGCTGGGAGACAACGTTTCAGTGGACGGTTCCCGACGATTTACCCAGTGCTGTCTACGCGGCACATCTCGTTGCCGGTGATGCCGAGGACTATGTCCCGATCTTTGTCCGGCCTCGTCGCGGTGGTCCGACGGCCAAGATCGCGCTCCTCATCCCGACGTTCAGCTATCTGGCATATGCCAACGAACAGCTCCTCAACAATCCGCTGCTCCTCGACAAGGGTGACTACCCGTCGCAGATTCAGGATCGCTACATCGTCGAGAACCGCTTGTTGAGCCTTTACGACAGGCACAGCGACGGATCAGGCGTGTGCTATTCGTCGCGGCTGCGGCCGGTGGTCAACATGCGCCCGAAGTGCAACATGGCCTGGCTCGACAGCGGGAAGGGTTCACCGCACCAGTTCAACGCTGATCTGCACATCGTCGACTGGCTGTATGAAAACGGCTATGAGGCAGACATTTACACTGACGAAGATCTGCATCGCGGGGGACACGCCTTGTTGGCTCCGTACAAGGCGGTGCTGACCGGCTCCCATCACGAGTACTGGTCGGGTGAGATGTTGGACGCTGCACAGCGGTATCTGCAGGACGGTGGCCATTTGTTGTCGTTGTGCGGCAACGGAATGTACTGGGTGACCCAACTCGATCCAGAGACTGGGACCAGCGTCGAGATCCGTCGGCGCGGTCCGGCGACCCGGATGTGGGAACCCGAACCTGGGGAAGCGCATTTGAGCAGCACCGGTGAGCTCGGAGGTACCTGGCGGTTCCGCGGTCGCGGGCCACAGTCGTGGATCGGCGCTGGTTATACGGCCGAGACGGCGGGGCATGGTCGGCCCTTCCGACGCACGGAACACAGCCACGACGAGGATGTCGCGTTCATCTTCGACGGCGTCGAGGGTGACCTGATCGGTGATTTCCCGTGTCTGGTCAACTCGTACGGCGCAGCAGGATTCGAGTTTGACCGTGCCGATCCGGCACTCGGCACCCCGGCCGAGACCGTCATCCTGGCCACCGCCGACGGGTTCGACGATGGCGCTCAGGGAGCCATCGATGACGTCCTGCTGTCCGATTCCAGTCAGGGCGGAACGCAAAGCCCGTTGGTTCGTGCCGATATGACATTCTTGAGGTATCCCGCCGGGGGAGCGGTGTTCTCGGTCGGCTCCATCGCATGGGCTGGCTGCCTGTCCTACAACGGATATGACAACAACGTGTCCAGCATCACCCGAAATGTGCTGGACGCATTCATCTCTGGTGATTTTTGACCGCAAAGACACACACTTGAGCACGCGTTCGCAGACCGTTCGAAATAGAGGAAATGACACATGCCCATCGCCAGCGTCAACCCGGCCACCGGTGAGACGATCGAAACCTTCGCTGCCCACGACGCCGCCGAGGTGCAGCGTCGCATAGCCGAAACAGCCGACGCCGTTGAGGCGCTGCGCGATACGACGTACGCCCAACGCGCCGAGTGGATGAAGGCGGCAGCAGATCTCCTGGAGGCCGATGTCGAGTCGGTTGCCCGGATGGTCACCCGCGAGATGGGCAAGCCCATCGCCCAGTCGCGCGGGGAAGTTCTCAAGTGCGCCAAGAACATGCGCTTCTACGCCGAACACGCCGAATCCTTCCTGGCCGCCGAACTCCTTGCGGATCCCTCGGCCGTCGCCGCATCTGAGGCAGGCTCGATGTGGCAGCCGCTGGGCGTGGTACTGGCCGTCATGCCGTGGAACTTTCCACTGTGGCAGGTCGTCCGGTTCGCTGCGCCGGCGCTGATGGCGGGTAACACCGGGCTACTCAAACACGCATCGAACGTGCCGCAGTCGGCCCTGTATCTCGACGCCCTCTTCGAGAAGGGCGGATTTCCGGTCGGAGCGTTCCGTACGCTGCTCATCGGGTCCACTGAGGTTGCGGCCGTCCTCGAGGACCACCGTGTCAAGGCCGTGACGTTGACTGGTTCCGAGCCAGCGGGCCGCTCAGTGGCCGCAACGGCCGGACGGCAGATCAAAAAGGCCGTCCTGGAGCTCGGCGGGTCCGATCCGTTCATCGTGATGCCTAGCGCCGATCTGGAGGCCGCGGCCGCCACGGCCGTCAAGGCGCGCGTCTCCAACAATGGTCAATCATGCGTGTCGGCAAAGCGTTTCATCATCCACACCGACGTATACGATTCGTTTGCGAAACTGTTCGCCGAGAAGATGGCTGCGCTGACCGTCGGTGACCCGATGGACGAGGCTGTGGATGTCGGGCCGATGGCCACCGAGTCCGGTCGCGACGAAGTGGCCGAGTTGGTGGACGACGCAGTCGCTAAGGGCGCCCAAGTGCTCGTCGGCGGATCGGTTCCGAAGTCCGCAGGCTGGTACTACCCGCCAACCGTCCTTGCAGGCCTGACCGACGACATGCGCGTGGTCATGGAAGAGACCTTCGGCCCCGTCGCGTCGCTCTACGAAGTTGCCGATCGTGACGAGGCCGTCAAGATCGCCAACCAAACCACCTTCGGGCTGAGTTCCGCGGTGTGGACCACTGATGCGGCAGAGCAGGATTGGTTTGTCGATCAGCTGGACGCCGGAGCAGTTTTCGTCAACGGGATGACAGCGTCCTACCCTGAGCTGCCGTTCGGCGGCGTCAAGGCCTCGGGCTACGGCCGCGAACTCGCGGCCGCGGGCATCCGTGAGTTCTGCAACCTCAAGACGGTCTGGAAGGCCTGACCCCTCAATACCCGCCAGACGACCTGCGCGGCTGTGCGGTCTCACCGGAAACCCGTGCTGGGTGAACGGACGAGGCTGCACGGTCGCGCAGTTGTTCTTTCCGCTTCGGGCGTGCGTCAACCATGACTGAATTCAGCAAACGTTCGGCGAAACGGGCGGCGAACGATTGACGAAGTGTGAACGTCCGGGGGCCGGTGCCTGACAGTCCGAGGGGTGTCCGCGCTCACACCAGCGACGAGAATCTTCTGTGAAGGGACCCCTTCCATTGACCAGCCCGGGTCTTCCTAAGGAGCCTGTTCATGTCTGTGATCGATCACGAGAACTATTTCACCAGTTTGCCCCGCGAGTACTACCTCGACGAGGGTCGGTACACCGATGAGCTGGCCCGGGTCTGGGGCCGGCAGTGGATTTACGCCGGGCACGTTTCCCAGATCCCCAAGAGCGGTGACTACTTCACCTTCGAGGTCGGGACCGAGAACATCCTGGTGGTGCGCAACGGCGACGACGTCCATGCCGTCCACAACGTCTGCCGGCATCGCGGGCTGCAGCTGTGCAATCAACCCAGCGGCCGGGTCGGTCGCAGAATCGTCTGCCCGTACCACTCATGGAGCTATGGCCTCGACGGGAAGTTGCTCAAGGCCACCCGCCAGGCCGACGGGGAGTTCTTCGATTACAAGGACTTCAGCCTGTTTCCGATCCACGTGTCGGTGTGGCAAGGGTTCATCTTCATCAGCCTGGCGGAAGTAGCCCCCGCTCCGGTCGCGTCGATGATTGACGAGAAGGCCAACGCCGACATGGCGATCCTCGATCCCACTCGGCTCAAGGTGGCACACGAGATCACCTACTACGCCGACGCCAACTGGAAGCTTCTGCTCGAAAACGGTGTCGAGTGCTATCACTGCACCACGGTGCACCCGGAGTTCTGCGTCTCGCTGGACTCCCAGGAGATGTCGGACTACTACGAAGAGGACTACGTAGGCGATCTTGTTCAAGGTCTGGTCATCCCGGTCAAGCGCGAGCTGGAAACGCTGTCGATGGACGGGCGCTACGTTTCCAAGAAGCTTCTCGGTGAGTTCGGCCGTGGCGCGCCCGTTCCGGACGACTTCGGCGCTGGATTCATGACCCAACCCGGTTACTGTTGGGGAGGTTTCCACCCTGACTACGGCATGGTCGCCAGTACCCTTCCGATTTCGGCGACGCGAACCAAGATGGTGTGTTGGTGGTTCGTGCACGAAGACGCCGAAGAAGGGGTCGACTACGACGTCGACGAACTCGTCAAGCTCTGGGACGTCACGAACATCCAGGACCTGCACATCCAGCAGCGCCAACAAGTCGGCCTGACCTCGCAACGTTACGTTCCGGGCCCCAACTCGCCGTCGCAGGAACCCGGTATCCGCGCCGCACTGCGCAAGTACCTGGAGATGATGGGAGAATCAAACTGAGTACGCAGAACTTACGTCCGGGCCGTCTCGCCGGCAAGGCCGCTGTTGTCACCGGTGCCACCAGTGGCCTCGGCTTGGCAGTGGCGCAAGCGATGTCGGCCGAAGGCGCCGCAGTGGTGCTGGTGGGACGCAACGCCGATCGCGGGTATGAGATCGCGGAATCGATCGCGGCGGCCGGCGACACCGCGGTCTTCGTGCGCGCAGACGTAGCGATAGAGGCAGATATCGCCAGAGCAATCGAGGTCTGCCGGACCGAATTCGGCTCGCTGGACATCATGCACAACAATGCCGCGTTCTTCGTGACGGCGGAATTGCATCAGACCACCAACGAAGACTGGGATCGTTCACTACGGACCAACCTGAGTTCGGTCTTTTGGGGCTGTAAGCATGCAGTGCTGGCAATGCGGGAGCAGGGTCACGGTGGATCGATCATCAACACCGCTTCGGTGGCAGCCTTCACCGCCACAGCCGACACCGCCGCCTACGTCGCAACAAAATCTGGTGTCATGGGCCTCACCCGGTCGGTGGCGCTTGCGTATGCGGCAGCGGGAATTCGGTGTAATGCAGTGTGTCCCGGCGACTTCGAGTCACCGATGTTCGACGCCTTCCTCGCAACTCAGAGTGATCCCGACACCGCCCGAAAGGATTTCGAGGCGTTGTACCCGACCAAGCGCATCCTCAAGCCCGGTGATGTGGCCAACGCCGCCGTCTTCCTGGCCTCTGACGAAGCGGCCGGCGTCAACGGGACCTCACTCGTGGTTGACGATGGGCTCCTGGCCAAGACCTACTGATCGTTGGAGTCTCCTTCCTTGACCCATCTAGTCCAATTCCGAGTCGTCTCGGTCACAGCGGAAACCAACGACGCCAAGTCCTTTCGGCTGCAGGCTTCCGAACCGCTCTCTTACAAGCCGGGACAATTCCTCACCATCGGCATTCCATCCGATCGTGGAACGGTGGCACGGTGCTACTCGATGTCGAGTGCGCCTCACGAGGACGACGTCACTATCACCGTCAAGCGCACACCGCAGGGCTACGCGTCGAATTGGATGTGCGATCATGTGGCGGCCGGGGACACCCTCACCGCACTGCCGCCGTCTGGTAACTTCGTCCCGCCGGCACAGGACGCCGATGTTCTCCTGTTCGCCGCCGGCAGCGGGATCACGCCTGTCATGTCGATCGCGAAGTATGTTCTGACGCAGACCGACAGAAACGTGGCCTTGTTTTACGCCAACCGGGACCCGGCGGCAGTCATCTTCGCCGAACAGCTTCGCGTCATGTCCAAAGACCACCCGGAGCGGCTGCATGTTGTGCACTGGCTGGAGGAGCTGCAATCACTTCCCGGCACAGCTGATTTGCAGCGGTTCGCATCGGTGTACCCGAACTACTCCGCGTACGCCTGCGGGCCGGAGCCGTTCATGAATGCGGTCACTGATGCGTTGAGCTCGCAGGGGTTTCCCGGTGACCGCCTGAAGCGCGAGGTGTTTCAGTCCTTGAGCGGCAACCCGTTCGAGATTGAGGAGATGGTTTCTGAGCCGGGAGCGGACCTTTCCAGCGTCAAGGGCTCCTGTAACGGTGCGAGCTTCGATTTCGACGATTGGCCGTCTGATGTACCTCTGCTGCAGTACCTGCTGTCCAAGGGCGTTGATGCTCCCTTTTCCTGCCGTAGTGGCGAGTGCGGTGCGTGCTGTTTCCAGCTGATCGAGGGCGCCGTTGAGATGGAGCAGAATGACGTGCTCGACGCCGACGAGCTCGCCGACGGCTACCGATTGGCCTGCCAGGCCAAGCCTTCGTCGGAATCGATTGTCATCACCTACGACTAGCGGCGCATCCGCGCACAGGTCGCATCGTGTTCGTGTCGGTTAACAGAGGCGTCGATGATTTGTCGGCCGTGTTTTCTACGTGGGTACGAGCCATCTTCTGGCTACCAGGAGTGGGTGAGGCGGCGCTGTGCGAAATTCTCTCGGCACGGATATTGTGGTGTGCTACAAGATAATTAACGGCTGTCCGCCCGCCTCGACCGTCAGCGATGCGAATCGAACGGAACACCCCAACCGTCACAGTGCTGAGAGAATGTCGCTGACGCGGGGGCTGCCGGGATCTTCGGCGGCGGGGTGGATGCCGAAGCGCACATTTGACGCCGCGTTCCTGCAGCTTGCGGGTCAGGTTGGCCACGCTGTATTGGGCCTGGTTATGGCCATGCCGTAGCCAGGGGTGATGATCACCTGATGACGGCGTCGGAGGCCGGTGTAGCCGACTCCTTGGCGTAGTCGGCTGAGTTCCAGACTTCGGGGCGCATGGTGATCAACACCGCTTTGTCGGTGTAGTTCGCGTCCAGATATTCGTCCATCTCCGCGTCGGAAACGTAGCGGCGGACGATGGGCAGTACGCCCTCGCGGGGGATATCCGTGCGGATCGATGCGGATCCACCGACGGAGACGTAGCGGTACGGTGTGGTTTCCCGTTGCACTGCAAGGGAAAATCGACCAGCGGCTCGGATGAATCGTTCCTTCAACGATCCGAGTTCGGTCCAGATCTCGATACCACCGGTTTCGTCGACGCGGTACCAGATGGGGACGGTCAGTGGCGGTCTGTCCTGCCGCTCGATGGCGATGATGGCGACGTGGCTGTCGGCCAGGAACTCAGTTCGTTCGGCCACCGTCATCTTGAGGTCGGTCATGGTCGCGCTCCTATTCGAAACTGTGTGGGTGCAACTAGAACTTGACGATGGCAGGCACGTCGGCGAGAACACACCCGGGCGTGGTGTCCGCAACCCGCAGTAGGAAGTTGAGTTTTTCGATGCGTTCGCCCGACCGCGGTGCACCGTTCTTCTGGAACGGCACCGATAAACCCACCGATAGGTCCATCACGACATCGTCGATGACGCCGCCGGAACGGCCGGACGGAATGGCCAGCAGGTGGTGATCGACTGCGTAGCGGTAGCAGTCGAGCGCCTCGGTGATCGTGCCGACCTGGTTGGGTTTGAGGATGAATCCGCCGACTGCGGACGATTCCACTGCGCGCTGCAGACGATCGCGGTTGGTGACCACCAGATCGTCACCCAGGATGATCGACTTGTCGATTGTCGCCACCGCCTTGCTGTATCCGGCCCAGTCATCCTCGTCGAGCAGATCCTCGATGAATACGAATGGGAACTCGTCGCTGAGCCGGCGGGTGTAGTCGATCAGATCATCGGAGCTGACACGTTCCCCGTTGAGCTCATAGGTTCCGTCCGCGGCGTCGTACATCTCGCTGGACGCACAGTCCAGAGCGAAGGCCATGGTGTCGGCAACACCGGCGCGCTCCACCGCGGTCATCAGCAGCCGCAGCACTTCCCGCGGATCCGAGGTCGGGCTGGCGAATCCGTACGACGACGCCACCTGCGGCTTATGCCCCAGGTACTCGGTGAGCACTTCTTCGAGCACACCGAACAGTTTCACGCTCTTCTCGACGGCATCTTGAACCGAGGACGCGTTGTACGGCATGACGATGAACTCATTGAAGGGCTGCACGACACTGCCGTAGCGTCCGCCGTTGATCATGTTGAAGCTCGGCACCGGAACCTGTGTCACCGGCCCGGGGCCGAAGTGCTGGGCGATCCACGTGTAGGTGGGCAGGCCTGCGGCTGCGGCGGTAGCGCGCAACAGGGCGATGGACGTCGAGTAGATGGCGTTGCCGCCGAGACGGCTCTTGTTGGGTGTGCCATCGAGGTCGATCAGGAGTCTGTCGTTGGCTTCGAGGTCGAGCTCCGTGCCGACCAGCGCTGGGGCGATCTCGTGGTTTACTGCGTCGACGGCGCGGTGAACGCTGAGCCCGTTGTACTCGGTGGGGTCTCCGTCACGGAGGATGAACGCTTCATGTGCGCCCACGGAGCTGCCTGTCGGTGCGGCACCTCGCCCGATATGACCTCTGTCCGTGGCTATTTCGACCTCAACGAGAGGTCGCGTCTTGCAGTCGAGGAGCTGGCGTGCGGTCACTGAGGTGATTTTCATGATGTCTTTCGAATCCGGGGCGGGTCAGGCTTGGCGCGCGGGGATGTAGAGGATGTTCAGGTCGCACAGGTTGGTCCCGGTGTTACCGGTGAAGACTGCGTCGCCGATGGCGGCCAACGCTTCGTGGGTGGCGTGAGTACGTAGGGCTTCGTGCAGGTTCACGCCGCCCTGTTCGGCGCGGGCCAGACTTGTCGAGTCACACAATCCGCCTGCAGCTGTGGTGGTGCCGTCGGTGCCTTCCGAGTCGAGTGAGATCATGGCAGCACCAAGCGTTTTCGCAGACGCAAGCGCGAATCCGGCCACCAGTTCATGACCGGGCCCGCCATGTCCACCGATGACGCTGTTGTCCGGAATATGGGTGGTGGTCTCGCCGGCCGCGATAAGGACGCAGGGCGGTGCGACCGGGTTTCCGCTGGCTTGGACCTCGCGAGCTATGGAGGCGAAAAATGTTCCGGCATCGCTGCTCTCACCTTCGAGGAAAGAGCTCACGATCAGCGCCCGCAGTCCCATCTGCTCGGCGATTTCCTTGGCGTACAGGCAGGAATCGGGGAGTGTGTTCAGCAGGAAATATGTGTTGTGCGGGAATGCCTTCGGCGTCTCGTCTTCCGCACCGGCAGACCTGAGATAGTCGACAATCGACCGAGGTAACCGGTCCGCGAGGTCGTAGTTGTCGATGGCGGCCCGCGCGTCGGCGAGCGTTGTTCTGTCCGGGCCAATAGGGGTGGACGCGTAATTGGCGTAAGGCCTGGTGATATCACCAGACGGTGGATTGCCCACTGCGTCGGAAATTCCGAAGCCGATCAGTTCCGCACCGGATTGGGCAATGCGCTGGGCGAGGCGACCGCCGTTGGTCTGTGAGATGTGTCGCCGAATGGCATTGATCTCGTAGATCCCTGCGCCGCTCTTGAGTAGGACGTCGGTGGCGTCCATCTCGTCTTGCAACGTGATTCCCTCGATGGGACAACTCATCAGCGCTGACGATCCACCAGAGATGACGGCGATGAACAGGTCATCAGGGCCGGCTTGATCGGCGAGCGCCAGGATCTCAAGCGCGGCTTTATGACCGGTTTCGTCAGGAATCGGGTGCCCCCCGATGTGAACTTCGGTGCGCTGGAACCGATCGCTGTCCTCGGAGATCTTGACGATCGCGATACCGCGGGTGAGACGGTCGCCGAGGATCTCATCGATCGCCATGGCCATGTGGTTACAGGCCTTGCCTGCGCCGACCAGATAAATGTTCTTCTTGGTCGACAGGTCCCAGCTGCGAGTGCCGATGGTGAGAACGTCGCCATCGAGACTCGTGATGTCCTTGATTCGATGGTAGGCGTCCAATCGGGTCAGAACTCTGTCGGCAATGTCCAGGACAATCGACCGTGATTCGCTGTCTCCCAATCGAACGAGATCGCCGTAGTTCTTGATTTTGTTCACTTCGGTGTCTCCATGGGGTGAGTGGTGGTCATTCCGCGAACGGTGTGTCCCAGAGCGTCAGGGGCGTCCCGATGCCTTTGGCGAGCGCCGTGCTGTAGGTTTCGAATCCCCAGCCGAGGTCGAACACCGACATGCCGCAGGCGATGAACACCGTGCGCCGGCCATCGCCGTGATCACGTTCGGCGGGTGTCCGCAGCACCGTGCCGAGGTCGGTGAAATCTCTGAGCGGCGGCAGCCTCTCGTCGTCGATCAAGCGGTAGACCGGGCCACCGATGACACCGTTGTATGCGGCCTGTTTGTCGGGAGACGCGACGGCCTCTTCCACATAAGCCTCGTGCAGGGCAACGTGATCGAGCACGATGCGGTTGTCCAGCCAGAATGCGTCATCTGCCGAGATCGGTCCGGAGATGAGAACGGTTGCCTCGGGAGCGAGCCAGTCATTCTGGATGACCAGGGGTTTCACCCGTGAAGCGGCGACGGTGACGACTTCGGCGTCGGACAATGCCGTCTGCAGATCACTCTCGACGATGGCGTCGACTCCCAGAGTCTGCCGCGCCCAGTCAGCCAGCTTCTCGGCCGCCGCCTCGAAGATGTCGTAGCAATACACCCGCTTGAGGTTCGGCAGCTGACTGGCGATCGCCTTGAGGCAGGCCCGGTTGATCGGCCCGCAACCGAGCACTGCCACCGAACGTGCTGTGGCGCTCGCCAGATGACGTGCCGCGACCGCCGGCACCGCCCCGGTTCTGGCGGAGCTCAACAGGTTGGCCGACATGAGACACAGCGGCTCCCCGGTCTCTTTGTCGTTGAGCATCAACGTCAGGACAGATCGCGGCAGCCCTTTCGCGGTGTTGGCGTGGTTGGAGCCGTACCACTTGTTGCCGCAGATATCGAAGCGGCCTCCGAGGTACCCCGGCATCGCGACGAAACGCCGGTCTGGGCCGGCCACCGGCATGTTCGGGAACGGGCTGGACGTCGGGAAGACAACTCCCATGCCGTGGCTGTTGTGGTTCGTTCCTCCCATCAGGTAGTCGCCCCGAGCGAGAAGTCCGAACACCTCCTCACAGACATCGACGCAGCGTGAGACGTCGAGAACGCCTGCGTCGATGCAGTCCGGTTCGGACAGAAACAGAAAATCGGTGCGTGCACCCATCGGTACTCCTGCGATGTGCGGCGTCCAACTCAATTGAGCTGGTTGACAGAGGATTTCGAGCCGCTGAAAGGTGGCGAACCCGACTGCATCTACTCTCGCATCAAGCTAATGATCGGTCCAGCGATAGATTTCGCCTTATATTGTTCGAGAAAACCGAATTGAAAGGAGTCGCAGTGCTAAACCTGCATCGCATGCGTCTGCTGGTGGAACTCAGTAGGCGCGGCACACTGGCACAAGTGGCGCAGGCCCTGTCATTCAGCACCTCGACCATCAGCCAGCAGCTCAGTCAGCTGGAGACCGAGGCGGGTGTTCGACTCATCGAGCCGGTCGGGCGAGGTGTGCGATTGACCGCAGCCGGCCATATCCTGGTCGAACATGCCGAGCGAATCCTCCAACAGATCGACCGCGCCGAGGCCGCGCTCGCGGCAACACGCTCGGAGATTGTCGGCGTCGTCAAAGTGGCCACATTCCAGACGGCGGCCATCTCGCTGATTCCAGATCTACTGCGTATCATGGGCGAACGCCATCCTGGGCTGACGGTGTACCTGTCGGAGATACAGCCTGATGCCGGAGCGGCCGCCCTCCTGGCCCGTGAGTTCGACCTGGTGCTCGGTGAGCAGTACCCCGGGCATGAGTCACCGCCACCGGCGGGAATCGAGCGGCGGCCGCTGCTGAGTGACGTGTTACGGCTCTACGTGGGTCCGAAGTTGCTACCGAACGCCACACGGGCCGAGTTGGCCGACTTCGCCGATCTGCCGTGGGTGCTGGAGCCGATCGGCAAGCCCGCTCGGGCGTGGGCTGAATCAGCATGCCGAGCAGCAGGTTTCGAGCCTGATGTTCGCTACGAGTCGGCCGATCTGTTGGTGCAGGCGCGACTGGCAGAGACGGATCATGCTGTTGCAGTTCTGCCCGACCTCGTGTGGAAAACTCGCCGAGCCGAGGCCCAGCTCGTCGATCTCCCGGGCCGGCCCGTCCGCCAGGTGTACACCGCCGTGCGAACCGGAGCCGAGACGCGCCCGGTACTCGTCGAGATCAGAAGCGTGTTGGCGACGATCTCTCGCCCTCACGAGAGCAGGTGACTTCGGCGCCTGCGGGTCTCGAGATCAAGGCATGATGACAAGACGTCAGATACATCTCGTCGGGCCACGGCATTTCGTCTAGTGTGTCCGCGCGCGAGGGGCTGGAGAATCTCTCCATGATCCCCACAACGCCGTCACACGACGGCCGCGCCAGCGCAGGCTCTCCCACCGCGCCGGATCTGGCGGAGCTCTTGCCGTTTTATCGCGACGAGTTCCTGGAGGAGCCGTACCCCCATTTCCGCCGGCTTCGTGACGAATTTCCCGTCCTCCAGCTCGAGGACGGCAGGTACGTCGTATCGCGCTACGACGACGTTTCCACACTGTTGCGGCACACGAAAAGTTCGGTGCAGCAGTTGGATTTCGGGGCTTTCGATATCTTCCACTCAGCCGTAATCGGAATCGATGCACCTGAACACACCTGGCACAGAAGACTCGTCAACAAGCTGTTCACGCCCAAATCGGTACGGAGTTGGATGTCCACCACGGCGGCGATCGTGGAACGCGCGCTGTCTGCCGCGGAAGCGACGGGGCAGATCGAGGCGGTCCGTGAATTGTGCCTTGTTCCAACGCATGCAACGATGTGCTCCATGCTGGGCATGAGTGCCGAACATGCCGATGAGGTACGCCATTACACGTATGAGTTTGCCCGGGGCTTCGGTGTCGTGGCGAGCGAGGGCGATCTGCGTGCCGGCGCCGAGGGCAGTGCATGGCTGGAGAACTATTGCAACGATGCGTTAGAGCGGGTACGCCGAGATCCCCAACCTGGCGTCATCTCCGCCTATATCGAGGCTGAAGAGCGCGGCGACATGACCCGGCGGGAGACCACGGCCAACATCATGCTCTTCCTGGCGACCGGCCACTTCTCGACGGTGACGCTTGCCGCGCATGGCTTGGAACGCATGGCCAGGGACGCTGAGCTTTTCGCTGCTTTCCGAGACGATCCCTCAGTTCGGTCGAAGGTGATCAACGAGCTACTCCGGTTCGTCACTCCGGAGACTGGAGTGACGCGTCTGACGCTCGAGGAAGTGGAGTTGTCCGGCACTGTCCTACCGGCTGGCTCGACGGTCTACGTGCTCCTCGCATCGGCCAACCGCGACGAGCGGGTCTTTGCAGACCCTGACCGGTTCGACTACACCCGCGCAACCGAGGGACGCCAGCACCTTGCCTTTGCTGCTGGCTTGCATACGTGCATGGGGCAGATTTTGGCACGCCAATCAGCCGACACAATCATGACTGCGGTGGCGGAGCGCTGCGCGCGAATCGAACTCGCCGGCGAGCCCGTGTACAACAGCATTCAGCACGCGCGCCAATGGAAGACGATGAATCTGCAACTCAGCTTCTAGGATGTCGTTTCAGGCCAACCATATTCACTCTGTTGCAGTCACACGTACGCTTGTCAGTGGCCGCGGGCGACCCAGTCGTCGTAGTTGACGATTTCGTCGCCGATGGTGGTGGTGTCGCCGTGTCCGGTGTAGACAACGGTTTCACCGGGCAGGGTGCCCAGCCGCTTGGAGATCGAGTCCAGGATCGTCGGGAAATCGGAGAACGACCGCCCGGTGGCGCCGGGGCCGCCCTGGAACAGGGTGTCTCCGGAGAACACCGCGCCGAGTTCGGGAGCTGACCAGCAGACTGAGCCCGGGGAGTGCCCTGGGGTGTGCAGGGTGTGCAGCTCGATGCCGCCGACGCGCAGCACGAAATCGTCGGTGACGCTGCGGAAATCCTTGTCGGGATGGGTCATCTGCCACAACATCTCATCGGCGGGGTGCAGCAGCACCGGCGCGTCGAGGGCGGTGCCGAGTTCGGGGGCGACGGTGATGTGGTCGTTGTGCCCGTGGGTGCATACCACCGCAACCACGTTGCGGCCGGCCACGGCGTCGATGATCGGCGCGGCGGTGTGGGCGGCGTCGAACACCACCACGTCTGAATCGTCACCGACGACCCAGATGTTGTTGTCGACTTCCCAACTGCCACCGTCGAGTTCGAAGGTGCCGTGGGTGACGACGCGCTGGATCTGCGCGGGCCCGGTCACAGGATCACCACCGAGCGCAGGACTTCACCGGCGTGCATCTTCTTGAAGGCCTCCTCGATACCGTCCAGGCCGATGCGTTCGGAGACGAACTTCTCCAGCGGCAACCGGCCCTGCAGGTACAGGCTGATCAGGGTGGGGAAGTCGCGTTCGGGCAGGCAGTCGCCGTACCAGGAGGACTTCAATGATCCGCCGCGGGAGAAGAAGTCGACCAGTGGCATCTCCAGGGTCATCTCCGGCGTCGGTACCCCGACCAGGACCACGGTGCCGGCCAGGTCGCGCGCGTAGAACGCCTGTTTCCAGGTTTCGGGGCGTCCGACCGCGTCGATCACCACATCGGCGCCGAAACCGTCGGTCAAGTCCTGGATGGTGGTGACCGGGTCCAGTTCGCGGGCGTTGATGGTGTGGGTGGCGCCGAATTCACGGGCCCAGTCCAGTTTCTTGTTGTCGGTGTCCACGGCGATGATCTTCTTCGCACCCACCAGGGCGGCACCGGCGATCGCGGCATCACCGACACCGCCGCAGCCGATCACGGCCACGGTGTCGTTGCGGTCCACGTTGCCGGTGTTGACGGCCGCGCCGATACCGGCCATCACTCCGCAGCCCAACAAGCCCGCGACCGCCGGATCGGCGTCGGGATCGACCTTGGTGCACTGACCCTCGTGCACGAGGGTCTTGTCCGCGAACGCGCCGATGCCCAAGGCGGGGGTCAGTTCGGTGCCGTCGGTCAGGGTCATCTTCTGGGTGGCGTTGAATGTGTCGAAACACAGCTGCGGGCGGCCTCGTTTGCAGGCCCGGCACTGTCCGCAGACCGCGCGCCAGTTGAGGATGACGAAGTCGCCGGGTGCGACGTTGGTGACCCCGTCACCGACAGCTTCCACCGTGCCTGCGGCCTCATGCCCCAGCAGGAACGGATACTCGTCGTTGATGCCGCCCTCGCGGTAGGTCAGGTCGGTATGGCATACCCCGCAGGCGATCACATCGACCACCACCTCGCCCGGGCCCGGGTCGGGAATGACGATGTCGACCAATTCGACGGGTTGCTTTTTGCTCCGGGAAATCACACCGCGCACTGTCTGAGGCATTGACGACATCTCCATTTCTTCTTTTGGTTTCATCTGTGGTGACGCGCCTGCTCTTACGGCTCTGGTTCTGACGTCCTGCAGCGTGCACCCAGTTGGTTCGCCAGGAAGCAAGAGTCGGCCGACGGTTGGCGCCGGCGACGGACACTCGACGTGAGGTCCGTGGGAGATGGCAGATAGTGAGACCGCAGCAGGACTTCGGCTCTAGCGGTACGCATAAGAACAGTCAGAACACGGTGTACACCTTCAGCACCGTTTCATGAAGTTCCCATACACCGCTCCATCCCGCCGGGAATATCGCGCTGTCACCGGAGGTGAGTTCGAGCGGTTGGCCGCCATCCTCGGTCACCGTCATCCGGCCGGAGAATATCGTGAAGGATTCGTTGGTTCCGAACTTCCAGCGTGACGGACCTGGCTCGCATTTCCATATGCCGACTTCGAGTAATCCGTCGCCGGCCCAGAGCTTCTTGCCTTCAGTGGCCATCGGTGCCCCTGTTCCCTCGGGCAGCGGACCCCAGTCATCGAGTGCCACCGAGTGGGGATCGGGGATGATGGCTGCGCTCAGCGGTGATGTGCGTGGCATGGTTGAGTTTCTCCTCGTATCACGTGTGGCGGTGGTGAGCCTGTGGCCTCACACTTCGACAGATGCAAACATCTCGTGGAGCCATGCCATCGCGGTATCGCAGGGGTCGAGGCCGCTCTCGGCATCGTGGCGACCGGTCTCGCCGATCTGCGTCGCACCTAGATCGGCGACCGCGTCTATAAGTGTTGTGATCCCGTTGTTGTAGGTGTCATAACTGCTGTCGCCCAGGCCGAAGGCGGCGAAACGCATGGACGAGAGATCGGGCTTCCGTTGTTTCAGTGCGTCGAAGAATGGAATGGCGGTATCGGGCAGGTCACCTTCTCCGTAGGTGGAGGTGATGAGGACGACCATCTGTTGCCCGCAGAGATTCTCCACTGGGTACTCCGCCATACTGTGGACATCACCTGTGAAGCCGAAAGAGTCGAACGCCGTGACTAATTCGTCGGCGACCATCTCGGCGTTGCCGGTTTCGGTGCCGAAGAGGATGGTGGCCGCGTTCATTGATCCGACTCCCTGTGAGGTTGTTGTTGTGCTCGGGTATGACCGGCGCTCTGCGCTGTGCGGAGTGCATCGGCCGAGTCAGGTGCTGAGCTTGCGATCGACAGCATGTGCTTTCGATCGGTGATCTTGCGCCGGCATCGGCCGGGCGGGGCTTCTCGCTGTTCGAAGGCCTCGATCCGCTGCCAATCGGCGAAAGTGACCACATTCCGCAGTGACGACTCCACCGCGGTAAAGCCCGCTCTGCCGATTTTGAGCCGCCCGCTTTCCACGTCGTCGGTTATCGTGTCGACCACCCGGCGAGCGTCCTTGCGGTTTTCGGGGATGGCGCCTTGCGGTCCGCGGCTGAGCCAACCGACGCGGTAGACATTGTCCCCCGACCACTCCACGGTCGGACAGCTCCGGTCTTCTGGAGCACCCTGGGTGAATCCGATTGCTGTGATCACAGAGTCGACGACTATTTCGGTCCCACCATTGGGCCCATGGTGCGTGCTCGCCCTCAGGAGGGTCCGACCACCGCTGCATGTTATGGATTCAGGAGTGACTTGGAAGTGGAGGCGCACCTGAGTGCGCGTCCCTTCCGGTGTGAATGAGTCGTTGACGGTGCTGATACGCGGACGCAACAGTTCTGCGGCGGGTCCGTTGTCGTCGTCGGTCAAGCCGCTTGCGGCGACGTCGACATTAGGCAGGGACAGGAGCTCTCGCAACATGGCAAGGTCGAACTTCGCCAGAGACAACCCAGACCGACTGATGACGTCGATGCTGCTGGGCCTGCTGGGGCGGAGTTGCTCGAAGAGCTCATCATCGATGTCCGAACCATCCAGCTCGTGGGGGTCTTTCGACATCAGCCGAACCACATCGATGGCGACATTACCCATGCCGACTACGGCCAGTTGCTGTCCGAGGGCGGTATACCGCCCATCAGGGTTACGCGGAAACACCTGTACCGGATGGCCGTTGAGCGCTCCAAGTAGCGTTCGAGCCCCGATCACGCGAGTCCCTGCTTGTTGCGGGATGCCCAGCGACCGATCTTGGGGAAGCCCCGTCGCGAGCACGACGATATCGAAGCAAGGAGCAAGCTCTGCGAACGCGATGTCGGTGCCGACACAAACGTTGCCGGCAAACCGGACACCGTCTCGCGTGAAAAGTCGGTCGAACTGACGTGTCACATTCTTGGTGCCTTGATGGTCAGCCGCTATTCCGTAGCGAACAAGACCGTAGGGCGTCGGCATCGACTCAAAGACCGTGATTTCGGCTTGCGGCCACTTCTTCGCAAGAAAGGTCGCGACATAGCATCCGGAAGGCCCACTTCCGACCACTGCAACGGTGGGCTGCGGATCGCTCGGGGCATCCAGTAATTGAGTTGTGCTAGAGCGTTTCTCGTCTGTCATTCCTGCACTTTCGCGGTGCGAGACGTGTGTACACGTTGAGGGGCCGAACTACGAGGGCCACCCGCTCGGTGTCATTGCTGGACCGTTTACACAGAAGCAACTACCCATGCAAATTTCAGAATACGGAGGGTGTAGTCAACGTCACGCCATCAAAGTGTCAGATGATCTCAAGCGGCGTGCGGCAGACTGTCAATCATGCTCCCGCTGGTGCACGCGCCGATTCGAGAACGGATCCAGAATCGCGTCGGCTGAGGAGCGGGAGGGTGGAGAAGCCACCCCGCGGCCGGTCAGTGAGCGGCAGCGGGGTGACCGATAGCTCCACGATTCCTCAGCCGGCGGTTGCGGTCTGCACCTTCGCGTAGAACTTCTGGAGCTGTTCACGGATTTCCCACTCGCCCACGAATCCGTCCTCCATGAGGAACGAGACGCCAGGGGCCAGTTCCACGGCAGTGCCATCTGCAGAACGCAAAACTCCGCTGCCACTGATGATGTGAATCACTTCGTCGAATCCGCGTGGTGCTGTGGTGAACCGGCCCGGCGTCACCTCCCACAGGCCGGACTTGAAGCTCTCGCCCGCAACAGTTTCGGCAAGACGCGTTGCGGGATTTCCCTCCGTCACACGCTCCGGCGCCACAGGCGCGAAGGGGGTCCAGTGGGCTTCGAATTTCTTCATTGTTTCCCTGCTCTCCGGGGTGCGGTTGCGTGCGGTCGTCGATCGTAATGGCGTTGTCTTCGCTGTGTCTTCACGAAAGTGCAGTACTTGACGATGTGTCGATGACGGGGAGATCCTCCTTGACACTTCGGCGATGGGTGTGAGCGGCCACACGTTGCAACCTTTAAGGGCACGGTCGGCTCGTGTGGGTTGACTTTTCAGCCAGGGTCGGTCTTTGCACGAGAAGAACTTTGTAAAGCCCGAGTCGCGGAGGAGCGTTATGTCAAGCAGTAGGTGGACAAATCTACTTGTCGCGTACGTGGCACTGGTGGGTGCGTTTTTGCCCTATGTCGGGTGGAGCCCCAGCCTCAGCGCCATCAGCGAGGAACTGAGTCTGAATTACTCGCAGGCCGGCGGGATCTCCTCTATCACCGGCTTGGTCGCGGGTGCGATGATCCTGATCGGCGGTGTCGTTGCTTCCCGATGGGGAAGCAAGAACGTCATCGTGGCAGGTCTGGCCGCGGGCGTGCTCGCACAGGCGGCCTTCGCCATGGCCGACGGATTCGAACTTGTCATCGTCGCGAGGGCTCTCGCCGGCGTTTCGGTGGGGTGCTTGTGGGTCGCTACTTACACCATGGCGGCCAGCTGGTTCCGAGAGAGCAAGAAGACCGGACGTGCGATGGGCATCATGTTGTCGGGAGATGGAGTGGGGGCCATACTGAGCCTCTTCGTCTTCTCGGCGGTACTCACCGCATTCGGCTGGCGCACGGGCCTGGCCATTCAGGCTGTCTGCATGGGTGCCGTCCTCATTGTGGTGCTGTTGGTGTCGAAGAACGCGCCCGTCCCCGAAGAACAAGAGTTGCACGCGCTGTCCGAAGAACCGGTGGCGGGCGTCTCTACTGCGCGTCGGTACCGCTCCGTGATGAACCGAAATGTCCTGATGGCGCTGCTCTTCTGGATTGGCGGCGTCGGCCTGTTCGCCGCGGTCGCGAGTTGGATGCCGGCAATCCTCGTTGAAGACGCGGGTATGTCGGAGTCGCTGGCTGGGTTCTTGACCTCGTTGTTCTCCATCGCGGGCGCGGCGGCGGCGTTGTCAGTACCGATCATCGCCGAACGGCTGGCCAGCAAGAAAAAGCTGATCGTTGTGGGTGGGATCGTGACGGCGAGTTCGGTCGCAGCGATGACACTGTTCCTGGCCACTGGAAACTACGCCATGGTTGCTCTCTTTGTGCCGCTGATCGGAATTGGCGTCTATGCGTGTGAATCGCTGACGGTGGCCGAAGCCATCGATTCAGTCCTGCCGAAATATACCGGTGTGGTGAACGGCATCGTCGTCGGAACGCCTTGGATCGTCAGCGGATTCGCCTATCCCTACCTGGTTGGGGCTGTTAAGGATGTCACCGGCAGCTTTGTCCAGGGATTCGTGATACTGACCGTCTCCACCATCGTGCTGTGCGTTATCGCCCCGTTCTTCATCAAGGAGACTGCGACTGTTGCGGAGCCGAACTCGCCCGCGCTGAACGTGCAGCGCTGACCGGGCAGCGAGGGCGGCGGCGTGCGGTATTGCCTCAACGGGATACCGCACGCCGCTGCGTGACTCACCCCGCATCAGTGATCACGGGCTCATGGCAGTTCGTTCAATCACGACACACAACTAAAAGGCGACAGCTCAGCGTTGAAGAGTCACCATGCGGATCGTCTCGTCATGCAGTTCCAAGGCCGGGTACACCGGCGAGCTCGATCGCGAGCACACCAGAGACGATGAAGGTGATCCCGATTGCCATCTTCATGGTCAGCGGGTCATTGAACAGCAAGTGCGCCACTATCGCGACCAGTGCTACGCCGCATGCTGTCCAGACGCCATACGCAACACCAACCGGCATGCCCAAGCTCAGAGCCACCCACAGCAGATAAAGTGATGTGGCGTAGCCGGATAGCACTGGCACAATCCACCGCTTTCTGCGGAATCCCTCCGAAGCACGCAGGGCCAGTGTTGCCCCCACTTCGATGACGATCGCTGCCCCCAACACAAACCACATCATGTGGACTGCTCCTTCGGTGAGTGCGAACCCAGTTCGACGAACATCACCCCGACGATGATCAGTGCGATTCCACCCATGACGGGCCAAGTCAGTGGTTCATCGAAAAGAATGGCCGCCAAGGCAGCGGTACCTGCGGTGGCGACTGCCCCCCAGATTCCGTACGCCACCCCGATGGCGAGTCCGGCCCGAAGAACCAGCGTCAGCCCCACGAACGCGCAGACGTAGCCGATGACCGCCAAGACCAGCCATCCCTTGTGTTCTTGGGACGCGCGTAGTGCCAGCGTCGCAACGAGTTCGAAGGCGATGGCCGTCCCCAACAGGATCCATCTGTTCACTGCACCGACCTCCTCACCTCACCGCGAAGGAGTTCGAGGAGCAGGCCATTGTGAGCGACAGTTTCGTTCCTGGTCGGGCGAGCGGCCGGCCGCGCTGACGCGCAAGGGTGTGCGGTGCGACGCTCAACAGCACACCGTGTGCAGCTCAAGAACCAGAGGTGGGTAGCTGCTCTGCTACGAATCCTCTGAAGACGTTCTCAGTCAGCCTCGAGACGTTGTTGTCGTAGGAGTTGTACGACAGGCAGGCGCACCAGGTGATGGAACCCACTCCGAAAACAGCCCCGCCGTTGGGATATTCGACCAGCACCATGTCTGCTCGGATCTCTCCGTCCCATATTGCGGACAGCTGAAGCTCTTCGCTGAAAACTGCCCAATCGTCGGTATCGAAGTCCTTAGCGCTCGCCAGGACCATTGTGTGTTCGGGTGTTCCCAGTGCAGCATTGGTCTGGCATATCTCGAAGCCTGCAGCTCCCCAACTGTTTACGAGGCAATCGAACGCCCCGATCTGTTCGTCATCGCCGATGCCGTTGAAGATGAACGCCGCTTTCGGGTCGAAGCTTGCGGGCTGCCGATCGTATGGCCGCCCCACGCTGCCTCCCTCGGCAATGGACCCGATACCAAGGAACCTCTGGGGAGCGCGGCCCCGAAAGCGCCACAGACCCCCTGGCTCACCGGTACTGCTGAGCGACGATTCGCCCGGGGCGGCGTTCCAGGTGCGTTGCGCGGGTCCGCAGCGACGAATCTCCACACCGGTACCGGTCGCCTCGTCGAGCGCGGTAACCCAAAACAGGCCATTGCCCGACAGATACATGAATCGGCCGCCGCCGTTCGTGTACGCCTCGGCGGCGTCGAGCATCGCTTCGGACCAGTACTCGTTGTGGCTCGCCGTCGACACCAGGCGGTAATCCCTGAGCCGTGACACGCCCTCGTGATGCAGCTCGAGGTCGGTGATGATGTCGTATTCGATCCCCTTTTCCTCGAGCCAGTCGATGAGGTGGAGGTCGGCGTTGAACTGATGTGGCGAGCCTTTGCCGAGATCGAGGAACGGCATGTCGTACTTGGGCCGCATGTTCACGATCGGCCGCATCCAGGACGAGTAGCAGACACCGCTACCGTCGGTATGCCTGTCGTACAAGCTCCGCAAACCCGTCTCGACGACGTACTTGTCCTGGGCCTGCCACGGATACTGCGGCAGCGCACCAGAATACGCGCCCGTCGGGCCGAGCATCTGCTCGTTTCCGTATGCCAGGTAGCTGAAGACGGGGAGCAAGATCGCAATCTTCGCGGTTGGCCGGCCCAAAGGGGGAACGACGGAAAACGGCACGTAGTCTTCGTGGTCGCCCGCCGTGAGGTGCACCGCGTAGACCCCGCTACGAAGATCGGAGGGAACCGTCCACTCGAACGAGGGGGTCCAGCCGGCGTCGGAGAGATCGTCGTCGTGGAAGTGGATGGCGCCGTACTCCCCGGGCGCGTGCTTCCAGGCGAGTTCACGGCCCGACCAGTTTCGGCCGGTGACTCCGCGGGTCGGCTTGTTGACGATCTCACCGTGTTGGCCGTTACCGGAAGCGTCGACCGCCGACCAGGTGCTGATGTTCTGCGCGAAGTCCCACGCCGCAGCGGCATCGGTGGGGGCGGATGCGTCATCGTCGCGAAGTGCCGCCAGCTCATCGTCGTTGAGCGCCCGCGAAAAGATCGTGGGGGCGTCGATCTTGCCGTTGTAGAAGTTGCCGATCTCACCGTCGGCCGTAGTTTCCGCGGCGATCAGGAAGTCTCCCGGGCCCCACGCGCGGCCCGCGGGCATCGTTGCGGATGCGTGGTCCTCGAGCCCGGAGGTCACGCCCCAGCTCGGCTCGAGCGCCAGACGCGCGGCTCCCGAAGCGGAGTCGTAGACCGCGGAGACGAAGTACCACTGGCCGGCGCGGACGGTCAGATCGACCGATATCGCAGCGGTCCCCATCCGCAGCGTCAGGCGGCCCTCCTCGAGCCGAAGCGCGAACCCGTCCTCGTCGCCGTTGCCCTTGGCGACGATCGTCTGTACAGGCTTTTCGGGAAGTGTCGGACAGATCCACATCTGGAGTGTGACGTCGCGCGCGGCATCCAATTCTTCTCTGCCGGTCGCCCGGATGTAGGAGCCGGTCCGCAGCTTCTGCAGGGCTCCGTCGTACTCTCCGTCCAGCGTGCTGGGGACAGCCGCGTCCTTGTAGCCCGGGCCCGCCGGGTTGGTATCGCCGTGGATGAGGCGGACCAGTTGAGCCGAGAAGCGACCGGGCTCGGAACTCACCATGAAGGTGATCGATGCTCCAGGCTCGACGCTCAACTTGTCCGCGTATCCGACGACCTTCATGTGGTTCCTCCGCTGGCTGTTGGCTATTGGCTGGCACGCGGGCCCGGCCCGGCACCGCGTTGGACTCCCGTCGCGGGAGCCGACATCGTGCTCTTCATTGAAGAACTCTCAATCTCTCGAACATTGCGTGCGCGGTGCAATCGGCCTCGTGTAAACCATGGGGGACGGAGCCATGACGGACCGTCAACAGTGGCGCATTTTTAGAAGTCGACGCGAGCGGGGAACGAGGGGTTTAGCGTGACTGAGCCCCACCCTCAATTGTCGAGGGACAGCTCGGGGCGACGGGTGGACACGGTGAACCCCCAGGCGAAGGCCGCAGCCAGTGAGCCCAGTACGGCCCATGCCACCAGTTGCGACCCTCCGACGAGATCTCGAAGATTCTGGAGTATCAGAACGAATACTGCGGCAAGGCAGACCAAGGCCAACACGGGAGCCACGATGACTCGGACGACCGACTCATCGAGCGTGCCAGAGTGCAATCGCCGACCGAAGAAGACCAGCGCGGACAGGCTGGTGCCGAGCAGCATCACGATGAATCCGACGGTGGTGGCGCCGGCGAACCAGGCGTAGAGCTCTGTCGCGGGATCTAGGCGGGTCACGATTGCTAGCAGGACGAAGACCGCTGAGATCACGGTGACGACGTGGGAAGCGGTGGAGGGTGACCCGTGCCGATCGTGGCGCGTACCCAGTGCTGCAGGCAGTGCACCGCGATGAGCGATGTTGAACGCGTAGCGGGAGGAAACGTTCTGGATGGACAGCAAGCACGCGAACAGACTCGTCACGTACAGCACCTGGACGACATGTTCCGCCGCGCCACCCAGGTAGTTCGCCACGGCACCGGGAAGCATGGCACCCGGATCCTCGGCGGCAATCCTGACCGCCTCTTGGTCACCCCACGCAGAGATCAGCGCCCAGGTGGATACCACGTAGAAACCCCCGACCAGGGTCACCGCGAGATAGGTCGCAATCGGAATGGTGCGGTTCGGGTCACGGCACTCATCACGAAAGACCGCCGTAGCCTCGAACCCCAAGAAGCTGAGGAAGCAGAACAACAATGCCAGTCCGGGTGCGCCCGAGAGTAGAGCCTCCGGTGCGGTGAAGCCGCGCGACATCCCCTCCTCCCCACCACCATTGACGAAGACGGCCGCGTCGAGCGCGAGTACGATTCCGACCTCGGCGAGTAACAGGACGCCGAGTACCTTTTTGGATAGGTCGATATTGCGGTAACCCAGGAACGCGGCCGCGACCATGCACACGTAGGCGCCCACCCACCACGGAGCGCTGACACCCCACGACGCGAGTAGCGCCGTGATGCCGGAGCCGAGAAGACCGTATACGCCGACCAGGACAGCGAGGTAGGCGAGCAGCGCCAGGAAGGCAGTACCGAACCCAGTCCGGCGACCAAGCCCGGTACCGATGTAGGAATAGAAGGCTCCCGCATTCGGCACGTACGGGGTCAGCGCTGTGAAAGCGACCGAGAACAGCAGTAAAATGACGGTGCTTACGATGAAGGTCGCGGGGAGTCCGATCCCGTTGCCCGCATTGATGCCAATCGGAACCGTACCGCCCATGGCGCCGAGAGGACCCGCGAAGGCGGCGACGATGAAGACGATTCCCCACACCCCCATCGAGCCTCTCAGACGTTGGGTCCCGCTCGGCGTGGACGATTCGCAGGATGAAGTTCGGTCAGACATGGGAAATGCATCCCTTCTTGGAGAATCTGCTCAGCGGCGCGCCGCACCTGCGCCGATCGGCATCCGGCCGGCGGTCTGATTCATCCTGGATCGTGAGGCGTCCGGCACCTAGTGACAGGTTGTCAGGTCCGGCACTCGAAACATGATCACGGTGTCGGGTGGACGACAGTCGGCGACGACTGGGGAGCCGCAGTCGTGGTCGAGGCGTCAACGCGACCGGCCCACGGCGCACGAGCCGATTCAATCGTCGCAAAAACAGGCGCATAGCACTCCTCCACACCATGGGTGGAAGCCCAGACATGGAGTTTCTGGACCATCCGGGCCGGCAAGGGATAGCCATGCTTGGCGGCGATGTGGAGTAGGCGGCCAATGGCTCCCACGTCCTCGCCGCTGCCCAGGTCGACGAAAACGTCCATGCGCTCCTCCTCGCTCAAGCGTCGACCGAGCTGATCCACCAACTCCCAGGCAAGTTGCTTGCTCAATACCAAGTTCACGACGGGCCTTCGCATCAATGAGTTGGTTGCACGGCCGGTGGATCCGCTGACATAGCGCAAGTGTGACCAGACACACCGTGAGAATCGAACGGCTATCTGTCGCTTAACCACTGGATATTCCTGACAGAGTGTCCACCGGCCGCACTCGGTGCCGATGAACCCGTCAATGTATTGATCTGTCGTCGCCGAGAGGCCATACAGATCAGCCTTAGCTGAGGGTTTCCGCCGCTTACGGGCGGAGAATCGAGAACTCAAGCAACCGTCGAGCGACTGATGGTCGAACTCGGCCTGCGCGGAGCCTGCCGGTGGTCCACGATGTGGACGATGCGCTGACGTGGGTGTGTACCCGCTGAATTGCTACGCTGGGCGGGCCAGTCAACTCCGTGTGGAGAAGGGAACCCGGTGCGAATCCGGGACTGACGCGCAGCGGTGTGGGGATGACGAGGCGGGCCTCTCAGGCAACTGAGAGCCACTGGGAGCGTTGCTCCTGGGAAGGCGGCCCGCCGAGGACGACCCCCGAGTCCGAATACCTGCTGGCGTCCGCGGCGCCCGCCGCGGTCAGCTCATCGGGTCTCGCCGATCGGACCCCTGATGCGAAGGATCGCCATGCGCCCGTCTGTCCTTTTCGCCGTTCCGGTATTGGCCTTCGTGGTCGCCGCCTGTGCGCCGCCCGCCGAGCAGGCTTCCGCGCCCGCAGCCGGTTACCCCGTCACCATCGCCAACTGCGGTCGGGACGTGACCGTCCACCAGCGTCCGGAGCGGATCGCCTCGCTCAACCAGGGCAGCACCGAAGTGCTGCTGTCGCTCGGGGTGGGCGACCGGATGGTCGGTGCGGCCGGCTGGACCGATCCGATCCTGCCGTCGTTGGAAGCCGACAACGCCACCGTCGAACGGCTTGCCGAACAGGCTCCGTCATTCGAGGCCGTACTGGACAAGGAACCCGATCTGGTGACCGCATCGCTGCAGGGCACCTTGGGACCGGGCGGGGTCGCCACCTCCGAGGAGCTCGAGCAACTGGGCGTGCCGTCGTACCTGTCGGCCATCGAATGCACGAAAGAGGTCGGCAACTCCGACGGCCCGCGCACCCGCACCCTGGAGATGGACGCCGTCTTCACTGAAATACATGATCTGGCAACCCTCGTCGACCGCAGGCAGGAGGGCGAGGCCATCATCGCGGACCTGCAGCACCGGCTGGGAGCGGTGACGGCGAACACGCCGGCCGAAGGGACGTCGGTGCTCTACTGGTTCGCCAATTCCGAGTCGCCGTACCTGGCCGGCTGTTGCGGCGGACCGGGCATCATCACCAGGGAATTGGGGCTGACCAACGTATTCGACGACTCCCGCGCGGACTGGCCCCAGATCAGCTGGGAGACCGTGGCGCAGCGCGATCCCGATGTGCTGATCCTCGGCGACCTCACCCGCAAGAGCCAGACCGCCGAGTCCGCCGCCGCCAAGATCGCCTTCCTGGAATCCAACCCGGTGACCCGCGAGATGACGGCGGTGAAGCACAAGCGGTACATCAGTCTGGCCGGGGCCGAACTCAATCCGTCGATCCGCATCGTAACCGCCATCGAGAAGGTGGCCGAGGGACTGCGCGAACACGGCCTCACCGTCTGACGATGACGGCGACATCCGTCCGCTCATCCCCGGTGCTGCTGTGGCCTGCCGGGTTTGCGCTGCTGCTCGTCTCGATCGCCGTGGCGACCACGATCGGACCCTCAGATCTCGGCCCGCGCGACGCGTTCGTCGTGGTATTGGAACGGCTCGGCGGCCCGTCGTCGCAGCTGTCGCTGTTGCAGCAGGGCATCATCTGGGAACTGCGGTTGCCGCGCGCCCTGCTGGCCGCCGCCTGCGGGGCCGGCCTGGCGCTGTGCGGCGTGCTGCTGCAGTCGCTGCTGCGCAATCCGTTGGCCGACCCGTTCATCCTCGGCGTGGCCTCCGGCGCATCGACGGGTGCGGTCGCGATCGTGGTGCTCGGGATCGGCTCCGGGGTAATCGGATTGGCGGCAGGCGCGTTCGTCGGAGCGGTCGTGGCGTTCGGCCTGGTGTTGCTGCTCGCGGTGGCGTCCGGCAGCGGCATGGACCGGATGATCCTGGCGGGAGTAGCAGCCACCCAGTTGTTCAGTGCGCTCACGTCGTTCATCGTGTTCACCTCGGCTGACGCGGAACAGACGCGGGGCGTGCTGTTCTGGTTGCTGGGCTCACTCGGCGGTGCGTCGTGGCGCGATGTGGCGATCTGCGGATTCGTGGTCGCAGTCGGTGTGGTGGTCTGCTGGGCGGGTGCGGGCACGCTCGACGCCTTCCTGTTCGGGCAGGACGCCGCGGCAACGCTCGGGGTTTCGGTGGCACGCACCCGGATGGTGCTGCTGGTGGTGACCGCTCTGGTCACCGCGGTGATCGTGTCGATGTCAGGGGCCATCGGATTCGTCGGGCTGGTACTGCCGCACGCGGCGCGTGCGCTGGTCGGCACCCGGCACCGGGTGCTGGTGCCGACAGCCACGATCTTCGGGGCCGTGTTCCTGGTGTGGGTGGACACCGCCGCACGCGTCGTGATCGCCCCTCAGGAGCTGCCCGTCGGCGTGGCCACCGCAATCGTCGGTGTTCCCGCGTTCGTGATGATCCTGCTGCGGCGCAGGAGGAGCGTATGAGCCTGACCGCCGACCGGATCACCTGGAGGATCCGCGACAAACTGATCGTCGACGGTGTGGACATCAACGTCGCCACGGGCAGCACCGTCGGTCTCCTGGGCCCGAACGGCTCCGGCAAGTCGTCGCTACTGCGGCTGTTGGCGGGGCTGCGCACCACGTCGTCGGGGGTGGTGCGTCTCGACGACGCCGACGTGGCCGCCATGAGCCGTCGCGCCCTCGCCCGCCGGCTCGCGGTGGTGGACCAGGAGGCCAGCACCGACCAGGAGCCGACGGTGCGCGACGTGGTGGAACTCGGGCGGCTACCGCACCGCCCGGCGTGGTCGCCGATATCGGCGGCCGACCGCGCGATCGTCGAATCCGCGGCCGTCACAACCGGAGTCGCCGACCTACTCGGCCGGCGCTACTCCACGTTGTCCGGCGGTGAACGCCAGCGCGTGCAGATCGCCAGGGCGCTGGCTCAGGAACCCACCGAACTGCTGCTCGACGAACCGACCAACCACCTCGACATCCGCCACCAACTCGAACTGCTGGAACTGGTGGCCGCGACCGACACCACCACGGTGATGGCGCTGCACGACCTCAACCTGGCGGCCGCGTACTGCCAGGAGCTCGTCATCCTGCACCACGGTCTGGTACACACCGCAGGCCCGCCCGCCGCAGTGTTGACGCCGGCGGTCATCGCGGAGGTGTACGAGGTGGAAGCGACCGTCGTGCTGGAAAACGGCTGCCCTCACGTCAGATTCGGGCGGCCGATCCCCGGCCGCGCATCAGGCTGATGGCGGCCGCGGTGATCGCGGAGCCGAACCCGACGCGTCGGGCGAGCCGGATCGTCGGCGTGATGTCGACGGGCGCCGGTGGACGCCCGGCACCCATCAACGCCCGGTCTTCGCGCCGGTTTCCGTAATAGACGTTGGTGCCCCCCAGGCGGATTCCGAGGGCACCGGCGAAGCTCGCCTCGATCACACCGGCGTTGGGGCTCGGGTGGCGCCGCGCGTCACGACGCCAGGCCGTCAGCGCGGCGCGCCGATTCGGTCCGACGACGAGTGTCAGCACACCGCTCAGCCGGGATCCGGGCAGGCCGATCAGGTCGTCGAGCCGTGCTGCCGCCCAGCCGAACCGTTCGTAGCGGGCATTGTGATGGCCGACCATCGCGTCCAGGGTGTTGGCGGTGCGGTGGCCGACCAGGCCCGGTACGCCCGCCACCGCGGCCCACACATGCGAGGTGACGACAGCGTCGCTGGTGTTCTCGGCGACCGATTCGATCACGGCGCGCGCGATCTCGTCAGGCGTCAGGGTGGCGGTGTCGCGGCCCACCAGGTTGCGCAGCCGACGCCTGGCCCCGTCGAGGTCGCCCGCGGCCAGGAAACCGTTGACGGCCGCTGCTTCCCGTTCCAGCGAGCGGCCGCCGAGCACCGCCCAGGTGACCGCGGCAGTCAGCAGCGTGTGTGCTGCCGGATGGCGCGCGACCCGCTCGGCCACCGCGGCCGTCGCCGTTGCGCCACCGACGAGGATGAGCACGTACGCGGCGCCACGGAGACGACTGTCGGCATACATGTGCCGTTCCAGCTGCGCCGCGGTCCGGCCGAATCCGGCGACGGGGTGGTAGCGCCGCGGGTCGCCGATCATGCGGTCGGCGGCGTGGCCGAGCAGCAGCCCGACGGCGCGGGCGGTCATCGCGTTCATGGCGTGGGGTTCACCCGGTCAGCCCGGCAGGAGATCGCGCAGCAGTGCGGTGTCGGCCAGGACCGCCACGGCGCCACGCAATACCGGCACCGCCGCGACCGCACCCGAACCTTCGCCGAGGCGCATGGTGAGATCCAGGATCGGTTCCAAGCCGAGTTTGTCCAGGGCCAGGCTTTGCGCGGGCTCGGTGGAACGGTGCCCTGAGGCGTACCAGGCCGCCGCGCCGGGTGCGATGCGGTCAGCGGTCAACGCGCAGGCCACCGACATCAGGCCGTCCAACAGCGCGGGCACGCCGAGTCGGGCTGCGGTCAGCAGGTATCCCGTCGTCGCCGCCAGATCGGCGCTGCCGAGCGCGGCAAGGCTCTGGACCGGGTCGGTGGTGCGCTCCCCGGCCCGGGCCAGGGCCGCATCGATGACCGCCGTCTTGTGTCTCAGCGCAGCGTCGTCGATGCCGCTTCCGCGGCCGACCACGTCGCTTGCGGGCACCCCGAGGCCGGCGGCGACGAGGGCCGCCGCGCTGGTGGTGTTGCCGATCCCGAGGTCGCCACTGATGAGCAATTGGGCACCGGCCGCGATCTCCTGGCGCGCGACGGTGGCACCCGCTTCGAGCGCGGCGTGCACCTCCGGCCCGGTCAGCGCGTCCTGCAGATGGATGGCACCGCTGGATCGGCGAATCTTGTACGCCTGCAGGTCGGTCCGGGTGTGCGGTGGCAGATCGTCGAAGTCGTCGTCCACACCGAGATCGAGTACCCGCACGGACACCCCGTGCGCGGCGGCCAGCGCGCAGACACCGAGCTGCCCGTTGAGACCGGCCCGCACCGTGGCGCCGGTGATCGCCGACGGAAAGGCCGATACCCCGTGGGCCGCGACGCCATGGTCGCCGGCGAATACCACCAGCCGCACGTTGTCGAGCGCGGGAGGCGGCACCTGCCCCTGCGTCGCGGCGAACCACACCGCGAGGTCGCCGAATCTGCCGAGTGCCCCCGGTGGGGTGGCCAGATTCGCCAGTCGTTCGGTCGCCTGGGCGCGGGCTGTGGGGGAGGGCAGGGGAATTGCCATGAGTTCTCCTCAGGAGTCCGAGCAGTGGGCGCGGCGGTGCGCGGCGTCCGCGAAGCGCTGGGCCAGCCGCGGGTGGCCCGCCCAGTGAACATGGAGGTACGACGCGTGCAGGGTGCGATTCGCGTACCCGTCCGGCCCGGCGGGCAGATCCCATGCGGCGGTGTAACCGTCGGATTCGCCCGCGCCCGGAGTCACCCGGGTGCGGTGGAACTCGTGGCCGGTGATCTGCTCGCCGCGTCCGGCCACGAGTGAATCGACCGGTGAGGTGGCGGTCCGGTAGCCGAGCGTCAACCGCGGTGTCATGGCGGCGGTCGCGTCGATGACGCCGACGGCGGGTGTGTCATCGACAGTGCGGCACAGATACGCCAGGCCGGCGCATTCGGCGACCGTGGGCACACCCGACTCGATCGCGGTGCGCAGATCAGCCATCAGTGAGCTGTTGCTTGCCAATTCGGCGGCGTGGACCTCCGGGAAGCCGCCACCCAGATAGATGCCCGCTGTTCCCGGTGGTAGCAACGGGTCGGTGAGCGGATCGAAATCCACGACATCGCAGCCCGCGGCGTGTAGCAGCTCTTCGATCTCGGCGTAGCGGAACGTGAACGCGCGGCCGCCGGCCATCGCGACCACCGGGCGCCGCGGTGAGGAGGCGGTGACCTCGGTGGCCGGGTCCCACGCCGCCCCGTCGAGAGGACATGCCTGCCCGGCGATTTCGACGACGGCGTCCAGGTCGACGTGTTCGCTGATCACCTGGGTCAGCCGATCCAGGGTGGCGGCCGATTCGGCCCGCTCCGCGGCGGGTACCAGGCCCAGGTGCCGGGAGGGCATCTCGACGCCGGCATCGCGCGGCAGCACGCCGAGCACCGGAATCCCGGTGGGCCTCAACGCGTCGCGGACTTCATCGGCATGACGTGCGGACGCCGACTTGTTCAGGATCACCCCGGCGATGTGCACCGACGGGTCGAACGCGGCCAGGCCGGCAACGACGGCGGCATGGGTTCTCGACGCGTGTGAAATGTCGACGACGAGGATCACCGGTGACGAGGTCAGCCCCGCGACGTGCGCGGTCGACGACTCGCCTGCGGTGCCGAGCCGTCCGTCGAACAGGCCCATGACGCCCTCGATGACCGCGATGTCGGCCGCGGCGGCGCCATGGCGCAACAGCGGCACGATGCGGTGTTCACCCACCATGAACGGGTCGAGGTTGCGCCCGGGCCGCCCGGTGGCCATCGCGTGGTAACCGGGATCGATGTAGTCGGGACCGACCTTGTGGCCGGACACCGCCAGACCGCGTGCCGTCAGCGCCGCCATCAGACCTGTTGCGATGGTGGTCTTTCCGTGTCCCGATGCGGGAGCGGCGATGACGATCCGCGGCAGCACTCGCCCAGCGGGCGTATTCACCACTCGATGCCTCGCTGCCCCTTCTGGCCGGCGTCCATCGGATGCTTGACCTTGCCCATCTCGGTGACCAGGTCCGCGATCTCGACCAGTTTCGGGTCCGCGCGGCGGCCGGTGACGATCACGTGCTGGCGGCCCGGGCGGTTCCCGAGGGTCGTCACGACGTCGTCGATGTCGACCCAGCCCCAGTTGATGGGATAGGTGAATTCGTCCAGCACGTACACGTCGTGTGTTTCCTCGGCGAGCCTGCGCTTGATCTCCGCCCAGCCCTCCACGGCCGCCGCGGCATGATCGGCCTCACTGCCCGCCTTGCGGCTCCAGGACCAGCCGGAGCCCATCTTGTGCCATTCGACGGGCCCGCCTTCGCCGGTCTCGGTGTGCAGGGCGCCGAGACGTTCCAGCACCGTCTGCTCACCGATGCGCCACTTCGCCGATTTCACGAACTGGAACACCCCGATGGAAAAGCCCTGATTCCAGCCGCGCAGCGCCAACCCGAACGCGGCGGTCGACTTCCCTTTGCCGTCACCGGTGTTCACGATCAACAGCGGCCGGTTTCGCCGCTGCCGGGTGGTGAGGTGGTCGTCGGGAACTGTCAATGGCTGTCCCTGTGGCATCAGGCCGCTCCTTCTCTGCTTCCCCGGGGCGCTGTGCTCCGGCCCGCCGAATCCCGCGTCGCGTCACGGACGATGTCGGTGAGCGCCTGGGCGTTGATGTCGGACAGCGTGACGTGCTCGGCCGCCATGTGCTCAGCGAGCGTTCGCGCCAAACCCATCCGTATCCGCCCGCTTTCGCAGTCGACGACGACGCAGCTGACGTTCTCGGCGGCAAAGTGGTTCGCTGCCAACAGCGATCGGCTCACGGCGTCGGGTCCGGCGGTGGCCCGGCCGTCGGTGACCACCATCAGCAGTGGCCGCCTGCCCGGATCCCGGAGCCGTTCGCGCCGCACCACCTCGGCGGCCTGCAACAGCCCCTCGGCCAGCGGGGTCCGGCCGCCCACCGGCAGGTCCTCGAGGCGTCGGGCGGCGATGTCGACCGAGCGGGTCGGAGGCAATGCGACGTCGGCTCCACGGTCCCGGAACGTGATCAGGCCGACCCGGTCCCGTCGCCGGTAGGCGTCGAGCAGCAGCGACAGGATCGCCGTCTTCACCTGCTGCATCCGCTCACGTGCGGCCATCGAACCCGAGGTGTCCACGACGAACAGGACCAGATTGGCTTCGCGGCCCTCGCGCACCGCCCGGCGCAGATCGCTCGCCTGGAGTATCAGCCGACCTCCGGTGCGTCCGCGGCCGGCCTGGTGTGGGGCCGCGGTGCGGACCGTCTCGACCAGATGGATGCCTGTGCCCGTCGCGGCCGACGGTGTTGCGCCCGTGCGTCGCCCCGTCGTGGTCCTGGCGCGGCTGCGTCGTCCGGCCTGACCCTCACCGAGGCCGGTGACGGTGAACAGCCGGGTCCGGTACGGCTCGCCCGCGCCGACCGGCGCCGGTTGCTGCCCCGGGGAGCTCTCGGCGCCACCGGAATTCGGTGGCGGCGGACCACTGCCATCGGGCGGAGCCTCGCCGCCGTCCGGCCCGTCCGGCCCGTCCGGCCCGTCCGGATCAGGTTCGGGATCGTGCTCGCTGTCGCCGGATTCCGGGGGCAGCAGGTCGTCGAGCTCGTTCTCGTCGAGCCCCGGTGCGTCGAAGGGGTTGCGGCGACGCCGGTGTGGCAGCGCCAACCGGGCCGCCACCCGCAGATCGTCGGCGGTGATCTCGTCACGACCCTGCCAGGCGGCGTGCGCGGCGGCGGTGCGGGCGGTGACGATGTCCGCACGCATCCCGTCGACCCCGAACGCCGAACAGACCTCCGCCACTTTGAGCAGCACCTCAGACGTCGTCTGCACGTGCGGCAGGCGGGCCTGGGCTTCCCGGATCCGCACGCGCAGGCGCTCTTCGGCGTCGGCGTAGTGGGCACGGAACGTCTCCGGGTCGGCATCGAATTGCAGCCGTCGACGCACAACTTCGGCGCGTTGCACGGGATTTCGCGGTGCGGCGACATCCACGGTGAGCCCGAACCGGTCGAGGAGCTGGGGCCGCAGTTCGCCCTCTTCGGGGTTCATCGTCCCCACGATGACGAATTTGGCCGCGTGGGTCACCGATATCCCGTCGCGTTCGACGGTCAGCCGGCCCATCGCGGCGGCGTCGAGCAGCAGGTCGACCAGGTGGTCGTGCAGAAGGTTCACCTCGTCGACGTAGAGGATGCCGCGGTGGGCCTTGGCCAGCAGGCCCGGCTCGAAGTGCACGGCCCCTTCACTCAGGGCGCGCTCGAGATGGATGGAACCCGCAACCCGATCCTCGGTGGCGCCGACAGGTAGTTCGACGAGCCGTACCGGACGGGTTTCGACGGCGGCGTCCGCGGCGAACGGGCCGTCCGGCGACAGCGGATGTGGCTCGGCGGGGTCGGTGGCGAAGCGGTCACCGGCGATCACCTCGATGGGCGGCAGCACCTGGGTCAGCGCCCGCACGAGCGTCGACTTCGCCGTGCCCTTTTCCCCGCGCACCAGCACGCCGCCGATGCCGGGGGAGATGACGCTGAGCGCCAGTGCCAGGGCCATGTCGTCGAGCCCTTCGGGCGCGTCGGGGTCGGCGCCCAGAACGGCGGTAAACGGGTACAGCTGCAACATCAGAGGCTCCGCTCATGATTCGAAATCGGTGTGCGCAAGGCCGGTCTTCGGACTGACCGAGTCCGTCTCCCCGTCGATCGGGAGCGGCTCGGATCACCGCAGCGGGCCTGTTCCTCGCTCTGAATGGCTTCTCCCCGGACGCCTGCTGCGCCGTTTCCGACACAGGGGCACGCGGGGCACCTTGCGCATGTCACGCTAGCATCGCCGCCGTGCCGGTCTCCCACATGCGTCTCACCGTGGTGGGTATCGGCGCGGACGGCTGGGCCGGACTCGGCGCGACCGCCCAGGCGGTGGTCCGCGACGCCGAGGTGGTCCTGGGAGCCCCGCGGCAGCTGGGACTGCTGCCCGAGGTGGCAGGTCAGGAGCGTGTGCCGTGGCCTACCCCGCTCCGAAGCGGGCTGCCCGCGCTGCTCGAGAGCCGGTCCGATCGGCGGGTGGTGGCGTTGGCCTCCGGTGATCCCATGGTGAGCGGTATCGGCACGACGCTTGTCGAGGTACTCGGTGCCGAGAACGTCACCGTGGTGCCGCACGTGTCGTCGACCGCGCTGGCCCGCGCCCGGCTCGGCTGGTCGGCGGAATCGACCGCCGTGGTCAGCGTCGTCGGACGCGCCGTACATGCCGTGCTGCGCGAGTTGGCTCCTGCCCGTCGCGTGCTGGTGCTGTCCTCCGATGAGACGACGCCCGGGGAGCTGGCCACCCTGCTCGTGAATCGGGGCTATGGCGCCAGCAGGATCGTGGTGCTCGGGAACCTGGGCAGCGACTCCGAGACCCGGGTGGAGACCGCGGCGGCGGACTTCGGCGCCGCGGTGCCGAAGTCGCGGGTGCCGCGGCTGAATGTGGTGGCGCTGGAACTGGCGGGGCCGCTGCTGGCCGGCTGGGCACCTGGATTGCCCGACGACGTCTTCGAAAACGACGGGCAGCTCACCAAGCGCGATCTGCGGGCTGCGGCGCTGGCCAGACTGATGCCTGCGCCGGGTCAGCTGCTCTGGGATGTGGGCGCGGGCGCCGGCTCCGTCGGCATCGAGTGGATGCGCGCCCATCCGGCCTGTCGCACCGTCGCGGTCGAGGCGGACGACACCCGCGCCGCGCGAATCGGCCGCAACGCAAGCACTCTCGGGGTGCCTGCACTCGAGGTCGTGCACGGCAGCGCGCCGGAGGCACTGGCCGGCCTGCCCGCGCCCGACGCCGTCTTCATCGGCGGCGGCGGCACGCGTCCCGGCGTGCTGGACGCATGCCTGACGGCGCTGCGGACCGGTGGGCGACTCGTGGTGCACGGCGTGACCGTCGAGACCGAGGCGCTGCTCGCCGAGTGTTACCGGCAGCATGGCGGCGAGCTCACCCGGATCCACACGGAGCGCGCCGCCCCGGTGGGTTCGTTCACCGGGTGGACACCGGCCCGCGCCGTCACCCAGTGGGCGTTTACCAAGCTCTGAGAGCATTCACATCCCTTGTCAGCGTGGGCGGTAGCGCTCCTCGTGCACCACAGTGTCGAGCGGGCAACGGTTGCGCCAGCCGTAACGTTCGAGGTCGGGCACCTCGGGGAGATCGGCCACCTGGCCGACGCACAGCCAGGCGACCGGGCGGACGTGGTCTGGCATGTCCACCAGCGACCGCAGGAACTCCTCGCGGTAGAACGACACCCAACCCACGCCGAGCCCTTCCACCGTGGCGGCCAGCCACAGGTTCTGGATCGCGCAGATCACCGAGTACAGCCCGGCATCGTCGATCGCGTGGCGCCCGAGGATCTGTGGGCCGCCCCTGGTGGGGTCATAGCCGACGACGATTCCGAGGCCCGACTCGCAGATGCCCTCGATCTTGATGCGGGCGAACACCTCGGCCCGTTCGCCGGACAGGGTGTCGGCGAACACCGCGCGTTCCTGCGCGACGTGGTCGCGAAACGCCGCCAGCGTCTCCGGCGCGCGCACGAGGACGAAGTCCCAGGGCTGTGACATGCCGACCGACGGCGCAGCATGGGCGGCCGAGAGCACCCGCATCAGCACGTCGTCGGCGATTGGAGCGCCGGTGAACTCCCGGCGGGTGTCTCGCCTGCGGTGGATCACGTCGTAGAGACCGCCGAGTGACGGTGGTGCGGCAGTGTTCATCTCACTCATCCCCGACCGCCCGTCTGCTTCACCGAGCGGTCGCGCAGCGGGTCGTAGAGATAGCTGTCGGTGCCGTCCGGCCGCTCGGCCAATGCGCGACCGACGAGAATCACTGCCGCCTGGCGTAATTCGGCGGCTTCGACCTGGTCGGCGATATCGGCCACGGTGCCGCGGAGGACGAGTTCTTCGGGCTGGGTCGCGCGGTAGACGACCACGACGGGGCAGTCTGGTCCGTACTCCGGCGCGAGTTCGTCCATCAGCGAGCGGGTATGGGCGATGGCCAGATGCAGCACCAGTGTCGCCCGGGTCGCGGCGAACGCCGCCAGTGACTCCGACTCCGGCATCGCCGTCGAGCGTTGCCTGGTCCGGGTGAGCACCACCGACTGCGTGACCAACGGCACGGTCAGCTCGCGGCCCACCCGGGCCGCCGCGGCGGCGTAGGCAGGCACACCCGGGGTTACCGACCACCGCACCCCCGCGGCGTCGAGTCGACGCGTCTGCTCGAACACCGCGCTGTAGAGGGTGGGATCACCGGATACCAGGCGCACCACCCGCAGGCCCTCGCGATGGGCCGAGACCACGTGGGCGATGATGGCGTCGAGGTCCAGATCCTGGGTATCGACGAGTTCTGCGTCGGGAGAGCAGTTTTCGAGGACCGCGGGGTCAAGGTAGGTGCCGGGGTAGAGCACCACGTCGGCCTCTGCGAGCATCCGGGCGGCGCGCAGCGTGAGCAGATCCGCCGCGCCGGGCCCGGCGCCGACGAACTGGACCTCATTGACCGTCATCGGACCCACCGCGGCGTCCACACCCGACCGGAAGGCGTCACGCGCGTACTGGAAGCACCCACCAGCAGAAGGCATTTCATGTCGATGGCGTCGGTGTCGAGGTCACCGAGTGTGGTGACCTCCAGCGACTCGTCCTCGCGGCCGATGTCCCGTCCCACCACCACGACCGTGTCGGCGGCGCGATGTTCGAGCAGCAGCTTGCGGGCGACGGCGATCTGATCCGGCCGGGACCGGGAGGCGGGGTTGTAGATGGCGAGCACCAGATCGGCTTCGGCGATCGCGGAGAGCCTGGCCTCGATCACCGGCCACGGTTTGAGCCGGTCGGAGAGGCTGAGCACCGCGAAGTCCGCGCCGATGGGAGCCCCGGCGCGGGCCGCGACGGCCTGCACTGCCGACACCCCGGGCACCACCCGGATCGGAACCCCGGTGAACAGGTCTTCCTCGGCGGCCTCGAAAACTGCTGAAGCCATGCCGAATACGCCGGCATCACCGCCCGACACCACCGCCACTTTCTCACCTCGGCGCGCGAGGTCCAATGCGAAGCGGGCGCGGTCGACCTCGACGGTGTTACCGGACGCGTGACGCTGCAACCCTTCTCGTTGCGGCACACGTGCGACGTACGGGCCGTACCCGACCACATGGTCGACCTCGCTCAGTGCTGCGTTCGCCTCGGGTGTGAGCCAGCCCTCGGGTCCCGGGCCGAGACCCACGACGAGCAGTTCGGCGGCGTCACAGGCCGGCTCGCTCACCGAGACCGCGGTCTGCCCTGCAGGCGTCCGCGACCGTCGTCCGTTGAGCGAGTCCCCGTTGACCACGATCAGAGACAGGTACGGCACGGTGCTCTCGTCGACGTCGGCAACGGGCAGCCACCGCTGATGGGGGTGACTTGCCTTCTCGACATAGAAGGCGTGTGCGAGGCGGCCCGCGGACGCCAGGGCGCGGCGCACCGCGGGAAAGGTGCGGCCGAGCTTCATGATGATGGCGCCGTCGGTGTCGGCCAGGCGGCGCGCCAGTTCGGCTTCGGGAAGTGTTCCCGGCAGCACGGTGAGGACGTCGGTCTGGCGCACCAGCGGCGAGGAGGTGGCGGCGGTCGCCGCGACGAATGACGGTAGGCCGGGGACGACTTCGGTGTGGAAGCGATCCTTCAGCCGGTCGTGCATGTACATGTAGGAGCCGTAGAACAGCGGGTCGCCTTCGGCCAGCAGCGCCACTGTCCGGCCGGCTTCGAGATGGGCGGCCAGTCGCGCCGCGGACTCCTCGTAGAAGTCGGCGAGCGCGCCCGCATAACCGCCGGGATGATCGGTGCTCCCGGTGGTGATGGGGTAGCGCAGCTCCTCCTCGATCACGCCGTCGCGGATGAGGCCTGCGGCGATGCCGCGGGCGTATGACTGCTTGTTGACGCCGGCGTGGTAGGCCACCACATCTGCCTGGCCGATGATCCGCGCGGCCTTGAGGGTGATGAGCTCGGGATCACCGGGACCGAGCCCCACGCCGTAGAGGCGGCCCGGCGCCTGGCTGCTGGTCATTCCGCCTCCGATGCAAGCGCATTGAGGGCCGACGACGTGATCGCGGACCCGCCGCGGCGGCCCCGGATCGTCACGTAGGGAATGTCGATCCCGTGGTCGCGGGAGAAATTGACCAGCGCCTCCTTGGACTCCCTGGCCCCAATGAATCCGACCGGACAGCCGACGATGGCGGCGGGGCGCGGTGCGCCCTCGATGAGCATCTCCAGCAGGTGGAACAGCGCCGTCGGAGCATTGCCGATCGCAACGACGGCGCCGTCGAGCACCGGTGCCCACAGCGAGACCGCCGCAGCGGTGCGGGTCGTGCTCCATTCCCGGGCCAACGCAGGCACCCGGGCGTCGTGCAGGAAACAGTGGACGTCGTTGTCCGCGGGCAACCGGCTCGCGGTGATTCCGGTGGCCACCATCCGCGCATCGCACAGGATCGGCGCGCCCCGGCGCAACGCCGCCTGGCTCGCCCGTACCATCTCGGGGTGAATCACCAAGTCGCTCACCAGATCCGGTTGACCGGTGCCGTGGATCATCCGCACCGCCAGTTTCTCGGCGTCGGGTGGGACGGCGGACAGGTCGGCCTCGCGACGGATCGTGGCGAACGAGTCGAGGTAGATCGCCGGACCGTCGTCGACGTACTCGTAGCGTTTGGTGGGCCGTGATACTTCGCGGGTGGGGGAGCTGGTCAAGGGTTTGCCTCCAGTGTTCGTGGGACCAGGATGCCGTGCCACGGCGTCACGACGAATTCGGCGTCCTCCGAAGCGCTGTGTTCGAGTAGTGAGCGCGCCGGCTCCGGGCGCAACAGGCCGTCGGGCACCTGCCTGTGGGTGCCGCCGGGCACGGGGCCGTAGGGCAGTGGCGGGGCGGGTGCCGGTACCCGCGGGTCCGCTGCCAGCGGCGTGCGCAGCGGAGCCGGCAGCTCCCGCAGGTGCCAGGCCGCGTCATCACCGGTTCCCCGCACGTCCAGGAAGGCGGCGGCCAGCGCGACCAGGTGCAGGGCCGACTCGTCGAGCCGCACGACCTCACCCCAATGGTCGCCCACCCGCAACTGCACTTCGCTCTCGGAGAGCGCCACAAGTCCCAGATCGGTGCCGCGGCGTCCGGCACCGGTCAGCCTGTCGATCAGGTCTCCACGGCCGTCATCGAGGGTGAACAGGAAGCGCCCCGGCAGCCGGGCCAAGTGCGGATCGGCGCGCAACGCCGCGTCGAGGCACTGCGCGACCGGGCGCAGGTTCACCCGGCCACCGGCCAGCCCGGTCTGCGGTGACACGAGGATGTTCCGCACCAGATCATGCTTGCGCGATGGCACCAGCCCGGTGGACTCGATGGCGGCCAACACGCTCGGCGGCAGCTGACCGCCGTCGTCGGGCAACCCCCGGAGCTGGAGGTTGGCGCGACTCGTGAGGTGGATGTTGCCGTCGCCGAACTCGGCGCTCACCCGAAGCAACCGGGCCAGCGACCCGCCGTGGAGGAGTCCACCGACGAGGCGTAGCCGGACAAGGAGACCGTCCTCGGCCACCCACGGCCGGAGTACACCCGGGCACATATCCTGGCGTCGGCGCCGCGTGGTCACCCCGACGGCCCGAGTGATCTGCATGCTGACATCCTCCCTGTGTAGCCCAGATCACCTTACGCTATGTATGGTAGAACCACGCTGTGGTCTACCGGGGTGAAATCCCTGAGGCCGGACTTCCCATCCTGCGGAGGGTACGAACATGGTCAATCTCACCCGGATCCACCCGCGAACCGGAGACGGCGGCGCCCGACTGTGAGTGGCGCAGGCGTCCTTGTCGAAACGACCGGGCAACGCGACTCGCAGTATTCGGCCGCACTCGATATCCGGGGCCGCGCGGCAGTGGTGTTCGGCGGGCGCGGGACAGCCGTGCGCCACGTCGCGGCCTTGCTGCAGGCGGGTGCGTCGGTGACGGTGGTCAGCGCGGACGTTGACGCGACCATCGAAGATCTGGCTGGGCGGGGCCTGCTCACGTGGCATCGGCGCGACTTCGAAGACCCTGACCTCGAGAACATGTGGTTGGCCGTCGCCGCGACCGAGCATGCCGATGCCGATGAACGCATTTCGTTCGCGTGCGAGGCCCGGCGCCTCTGGTGTCTTCGCGAGCCGGGCGGTGAGAACCGTCCCAGCGGCCGGGGCCGGGTAACGCTGGTGGGAGGCGGCCCCGGCGATCCCGACCTGTTGACCGTCGCGGGCCTGCACGCCCTGCGTAACGCCGATGTCGTGGTCACCGACCGGCTGGCCCCGGTTTCGGTGCTCGCCGGGCTCGGGCCGGCCGTCAAGGTGATCGACGTCGGCAAGATCCCGTTCGGGAAGGCCACGCCCCAGGATGAGATCAACCAGATCCTCATCGACCACGCCCGGGCAGGCAACGCGGTTGTGCGGCTCAAAGGCGGTGACAGCTTCCTGTTCGGCCGCGGGGGCGAAGAACTGATCGCATGTGCCGCGGCAGGGGTACCGGTGTCCGTGATACCCGGTGTCACATCGGCGTTCGCGGTCCCGGCCTGTGCGGGGATCCCCGTGACCCACCGGGGCGTGACGCAGGGCGTCACTGTCGTCTCGGGCCACGTGCCACCCGAGGACCCGGCATCGACCGTCGACTACGCCGCCCTCGCCAGATCCGGCACCACGCTGGTGTTCCTGATGGCGGTGAACACGTTGCCTGCCATCACTGAAGCGCTGTTACGGCACGGCATGGCGGCGGGCACGGCGGCCGTCACCATCGCCGACGGCACGCTGGCGCAGCAGCGGACCGTGCGGGGCACGCTGGCGGGTATCGCCCCGGCAGTGCTGGCCGCAGGCATCAAGCCACCGGCCATCACCGTCATCGGCAGCGTCGCCGATTTCGACCCGGCGGTCCCGGAGTTGGCCGGGCTCAGCGCATCCCGGTCCTCGGTTGCTGTGCGCTGACTGACGTCTCCGGTGTCACCAGGTACCGAACTGCAGCCGAGGTCCGATCGGTTCGAAGAATGAACTGACCTCGGTCGCGGAGACCTCGGCCACCGTCGGCGGACTCCACTTCGGTCGACGATCCTTGTCCACGACCCGTGCCCGGATGCCTTCGGTGAGATCGGGATGCCGCGAACAATGCTGGCCGACCCGCAGGTCCTGTTCCAGGCATTCCGCGAGATCGCGCATGCGCGCGGCTCGGCGCAACGCTTCGTGGGTGACACACAGCGCGGTGGGTGAGGCGCTCGTCAGCGCGGAGAGGGCGGCCTCTGCGACGGCCGTGTCCGTTGTCGCGTGGGCCGACTCGATGATCCCGGCCACCGAATCACCACCGAACATCCGGTCGATGGCTGCGCGGTGGTCGGCGATCCACGACGGCGGCCGATCGGTGAATTCGCCGAATACCGTTGCGGCCGGGAGGTTTCGCAGGCGCTCGGTCAGTTCTTCGATGCGGTCATCGGGCACGTAATGATCGGCCAGGCCCATGTGCAGCGCGTCGCCGGCGTGCAGATGTGCGGCGGTGAGCGCGGCGAACGTCCCGGTGTGGCCGGGTGCCCGCGAGTACAGCCACAGCCCGCCGATATCGGGGGAGAGCCCGATCAGCACCTCGGGCATACCCATCCGCGTCGAATCGGTCACGACCCGGTGGGAGGCGTGCGACGCCAGTCCCATGCCACCTCCGAGCGTCAGGCCGTGGGCAATCGACACCACGGGTTTGGGACAGGTGGCGATCAGATGGTCGAGGCGGTACTCGGCGGCCCAGAAGGCGGCGAGGCGGTCCAATTCGCCCGAAACGATCATGGTGTGGACCTGTTTGATGTCGCCTCCGGCGCAGAATCCGCGCTGCCCTTCGCCGCGGATCAGGATGGTGCCCACCGTCGGATCGGCCACCGCGTCTCGGAGTAGCCCGGTGATGGAGTCGATCTCCTCCGGGCCGATCGCATTGATCGTCGCCGGCTTGCACAGCGTGATCGTGGCGAGCCGATCCGCGACATCCAACGAAAGGCCTGCGGCTGTTTCTGAGGTCATCCCTGTCCTTTCCACCCACTGTGTCGCGGGGTTCATCCGCCGGCGACTGTTGCGCGTATCACGCTACCTGTTCTATGGTAGAACCACAGTTTGGTCGTCCCACAGAAGAGGCAAATCCATGAATGAACCGTCGGCGCTGCCCATCCGCGTGATGCTGGCCAAGATCGGACTCGACGGACATGACCGTGGCGTGAAGGTCGTCGCCCGGACCCTGCGAGACGCGGGCATGGAGGTGATCTACACCGGCCTGCACCGCAGCCCGGCCCAGGTCATCGAGGCGGCGACCCAGGAGGACGTCGACGTCCTCGGCGTCAGCCTGCTCTCCGGGGCGCACATGCCGATCTTCACCAAGATTTTCGAGCTTCTCGATCAGATGGAGGAGCGGCCGCGCTTCTCGATCGTCGCCGGCGGCGTCATGCCGGACGAAGACGAGATCGAACTGCAGAAGATGGGCGTCGCGGCAGTTCTCGGCCAGGACACCACGCCGGAGAAAATCGTCGAGACCATCAAGGCGGCGGCCCCTGTGGAGGCGAACTCCTGATGCCGCAGATGGAGTCGTGGAGCTGGCCTCCGCGCTACGACGCCGACTACCGGCCGCCGCCCGATCAGCAGCACTGGTTTCCGGTGCGCGAGACGATGGATCCCGAGCAGCGCGATGCGGCGATCCTCGAACGTATCCAGCAGTTGATGGCATACGCGTGGGAGCGTGCGCCCTTCTACCGGCGCAAGTGGTCTGAGGCGGGCCTGGAGCCGGGAGACATTGCCTCACTGGAAGATTTCGAACAGGTCCCGGTCATCTACAAGGACGAGTTGCGCGCGGACCAGGCCGAGAACGAGCCCTACGGAAGCTATCTGTGCATCGATCCTCTCGATGTCACCCACATCAAGGGCACCTCGGGTACCACCGGTCGCCCCACCGCCTTCGGGATCAGCCAGAACGACTGGCTCGCGGTCGCCAATGCGCATGCCAGGGTCATGTGGGGCATGGGGATCCGGCGCGATGACGTCGTTCTGATCGGATCCCCGCTGACCCAGTACTGGGGTTCCTGGGGCGCGTACAGCGGCGCGGAACGCCTTGGGGCTGCGGTATTTCCGTTCGGCGCCGGGTTCTCCGGGCAGAGCCTGCGGACGTTGCAGTGGATGCGGCAGATGTCGGCGACGGTGTTCTACGGCACGCCGTCCTATGCGCTGCGCCTCGCCGAGGTGGCCGTGGAGAACGGTATCGATCCGCGCGGCCTCGGCCTGCGCAAGATGTTCTTCTCCGGTGAGCCGGGGGCGAGCGTGCCCGCCATCCGTCAGCGCATCATCGACGCCTTCGATGTCGAGGTCTACGACTCCGGCAGCATGGGCGAGGTCGCGCCCTGGATGCATCTCGGAGCGAGCAGGAACGAACCGGGCGTATTTGCTTGGCAGGACCTGGTTTACACCGAGGTGTGTGATCCGGCGACGATGAAGCGGGTGCCCTACGGGAGCGAAGGCACTCCGGTCTACACGACGCTGGAGCGCACGTCTCAACCCATGATCCGGCTGCTGTCCAACGACCTCACGCGGTGGGAGGCCCCCGATGCATCGCGCGGGCGAACGTATCCGTTCCTGCCGAAGGGCATCTACGGGCGGCTCGACGACATGTTCCAGATCCGCGGGGAGAACGTACAACCCAACGCCATCGACGAAGTGGTGATGAGCGCCGAAGGGTACGGCGGCGAGCACCGCATCATCATCTCCCGCGAAGCGGCGATGGACGAGTTGCTGGTCCAGGTGGAGTTCGACCCGGCCCTGACCACGATGAGCGAGGACGTCTGGGTCAAGCGGGTCGGGGAGGACCTGCGCACCGTCCTGGGTGTCGGAGCGAAAGTCGTGACGGTGACGCCGGCGACCTTCGAGCGCACCGATTTCAAGGCGCGCCGGGTCATCGACGACCGCAACCTGTTCGATTCGCTCGATAGGAGGTCATCATGAGTCAGGCCACCACCGCGCGTCCGGTTGAGGCCATGGCCGACCGGATCCGCGCCGGATCGCAGGTGTCGCTGGCGCGGGGACTGACTCTCGTCGAGAGCCGGTCGGACGCGGCGACGGAACTGCTGGCCGAACTCTGGAAAGACAGCGGCCGTGCCCACGTCGTGGGCATCACGGGACCGGCGGGCAGCGGCAAGAGCACGCTTGTGCTCCGGATGGCGCAGGAGTACGTCGCCAGGGGGATGCGGGTGGCGATCCTGGCCGTCGATCCCTCGAGCGCGTACTCGGGTGGCGCCATCCTGGGCGATCGCATCCGGATGACCGAACTCTCGGGTCAGAAAGACGTCTACATCCGTTCCATGGCCTCACGGGGCGCCACCGGAGGCCTGTCCCGCGCCGTCCTCGACGGGATCGTCGTGCTCGATGCCGCCGGCTTCGACGTCGTGATCCTCGAAACCGTGGGGGTGGGCCAGGCCGAGGTCGACGTGATCAGCGTGGCGCATTCCGTCCTCGTGGTCAGTGTTCCCGGGCTCGGCGACGACATTCAGGCGATCAAGGCAGGACTGATCGAGATCGCCGACATCCACGTGGTCAACAAGGCGGACCGCCCTGGCGCCGACCTCACCGTCAAACAACTGCGGGAATCACTTCGGCTGGCGCACAACCTGGCCAGTAAATGGGACGTCCCGATCAAGAAGGTCACCGCGGCCACCGGTGAAGGTGTCGCGGAACTCCTCGACGAAACCGCCAAGCACCGGGCCTGGATCAGCGAACACGGTGCCCTGCAGGAGATCGAACGGCGTAATGCCGCGACCCGGATCCGTTGGGCAGCAGAAGCTCTCATGGCCAACCGGCTTCGGACCGGTCATCGGGATTTCGACAACGCCGTGGACAGACTGATCGCCCGTGAGGAAGAACCGCGACAAGCCGCAGCACGGCTGTTGACCGCCATGGCCGTAGAACCAACAGGAGAAGGAAGACGATGACCGCTGAGAACACCGTCGAGACGTCGACGTCTGAGGAACTGCGTCTGGCCACCGATGCGCTGCGCAAACGCGCCCAGGCCGAACTCGAGGAATGGGAAAGCGACGAACTCGCCGAATTCCTCAAGCGCGCCCCCGAGTCGCGGGAGAACTACCTCACCGGCGCCGGGATGCCGGTCAAGCGCGTCTACGGCCCGCAGGATCTGCCCGAAAGCCTCGAAGAGATCGGCCTGCCCGGTCAGTATCCGTACACGCGGGGTCCCTACCCCACGATGTACCGGGGCCGTAAGTGGACCATGCGGCAGATCGCCGGTTTCGGCCAGGCCGAGGAGACCAACAAGCGGTTCCAGTACCTGATCGCCCAGGGGCAGACCGGTCTGTCCGTCGACTTCGACATGCCCACGCTCATGGGGCTGGACAGCGACGACGAGATGAGCCTCGGCGAGGTCGGCCGCGAGGGTGTGGCGATCGACGTCCTGCCCGATATGGCAGCGCTGTTCGACGGCATCGACCTGGAGAACATCTCGGTGTCGATGACCATCAATCCGTCGGCGTGGATCCTGCTGGCGATGTACGTCGCCGTCGCCGAAGACCGCGGCATGGACCTCAACAAGCTGTCCGGCACGATTCAGAACGACATCCTGAAAGAATATGTCGCGCAGAAGGAATGGGTCTTCCCGGTCCGCCCGAGCATGCGCATCGTGCGGGACTGCATCGCCTATGGCGCCGAGAACATGGCGCGTTACAACCCGGTCAACATCAGCGGGTATCACATCAGCGAGGCCGGCGGTAATGCGTTGCAGGAGGTCGCCTTCACGATGGCGATCACCAAGGCCTACGTCGAGGATGTCGTCAAGGCGGGTATCGATGTCGACACCTTCGCCTCGCGGCTGTCGTTCTTCTTCGTCTCTCAGGCCGATCTGTTCGAAGAGGTCGCCAAGTTCCGGGCGGTCCGGCGCTACTACGCGAAGATGATGAAGGAGCACTTCGGTGCGAAGAAGGCGAACTCGATGCGGCTGCGTTTCCACGCGCAGACCGCGGCCGCGACGCTGACCAAACCGCAGCCCATGGTGAACATCGTCCGCACCGCGCTGCAGGCGCTGTCGGCCGTGCTCGGTGGCGCGCAGTCCATCCACACCAACGGGCTGGACGAGGCGTACACGATCCCGAGCGAGATGGCGATGAAGTTGGCGCTGCGCACGCAGCAGATCATCGCCGACGAGACCAATGTCCCCAACGTGATCGATCCGCTCGGCGGTTCGTACTACGTGGAAGCCCTGACCGACGAGATCGAAAAGGGCATCGGCGAATACATGGACAAGGTCGAGGCGATGGGTGGGGTGGTGCCCGCCATCGAACAGGGTTTCTTCCAGAAGGAGATCTCCGACAGCGCCTACGACTACGCCAAGCGCAAGGCCACCGGTGACCGTCCGGTGATCGGCGTCAACAAGTACGTCGACGATCAGGAAGACCAGAAGATCGAGGTCCACCAGCTCGATCCCGAGTCCGAGGCGCGCCAGATCGCCCGGCTCAAGAAGACCCGTGCGGACCGGGATCCGAAGCGGGCCCAGGCCGCGCTGGCCAACCTCCTGGAGGTCGCCCGCGACGAGAACGCCAACCTGATGCCTGCCACCATCGAGGCGGTGCGTGCGCACCTCTCGATGGGCGAAATCACCGGTGCCCTCAGGGACGTGTTCGGCAGCTATCAGGAAACGCCGGTGTTCTGATCGGTTTCCGACGTGCCGACCACTGACCGGGTAAACCAACTTGTGGTCGGTACGATCGGATTCCCAGGGGAACTTCACGATGAAGTAAGAGGTGCGCGCGTGTCCGAGGAAACTCAGCCGCAATGGAAACCGCTTCCGCGCCTGCGTACGCATGAGCAGGTGGTGGCCGAGATCGAGAACCGCCTGGTAGCGGGCACGCTGAAGGCGGGGGACCGGTTGCCTCCCGAGCGGCAGTTCGCCGAGGCGCTCGGCGTCAGCCGGGGAGCGGTGCGCGAGGCTCTGCGCATCCTCGAAGCGATCGGAGTCGTCGAAGCGGGCACCGGCTCCGGCCCCACGTCGGGATCCATGATCGTTCGGGACAGCATCGCCGGGATGGCGATGGTGCTGCGGATCCATCTGCAGCTCGCGTCCTTCACGCAGGAGGACCTCGTCGAAATCCGCTTGCTGATCGAGAGTATGGCCGCCCGCAAGGCGGCCGAAAGCGCCACCGACGACGACATCGCCGGCCTCCGCGGATTCGTCGAGGAGATGCGCGGCACGCACACCACGGCGTCCTACAACGATCTTGACTCGGCATTCCATGTCGGCATCGTGCGGGCTTCGGGCAACAGCCTGGCGGCGGTGCTCATGGCGGCGCTGCGGGAAGCACTGCGCCAAGCCATGGTCACCGCGTTCGAAAGCCTCGAAGACCCGATGTCGACGATGAAGACGTTGACCGATGAACACGCGGCGATCGTCGAGGCCATCGCCGGCCGCGATGGAGACCGCGCCGCCGAGTTGGTGACCAGCCACATCCGCGCCTTCTACCGCGCCGTCGGATTCAGCGATATGAAGTGGGCCGGTTGATTTCAACCGCCGGCCTGAAACTCCAGTCGCTTACTACCGGCTATTTGCTTTGACGCCGATTTCGACACCAGGGCTGCGAAATCGGCGTCACAGCGACCCTCATGTCGAAGTCGGCGAATAGCCGCGACGTGTGAATGCCTCTCGCACCCGGTGCAGGATGAATGCTCGGCTGTGTTCGGCGACCACGTGGATGTCGATCCAGCCCTGACGGTCGATGAGCTCGTTACGCCCGATGTCGTGCAGGTAGCGAGGTCGATCCGTGGCGTGGTGCTTGCCGTCATAGTCGATACCGATTTTCGGGTCGTCGTAGCCCATGTCGATGAACGCCTTGTTGAATCCGTCAGTCACGCGGATCTGCGTGCGCGGTCGCGGTAATCCGCCGTCGATGAGGATGAGACGTACTCGGCTTTCCTGTGGCGATTGGGCGCCACTGTCCATCAGGTCGAGGGCGGTTCGTGCACTGCGGATTCCGCGTAGTCCCGGGTATCGGGTTGCCAGTTCGAGAACCTGTCCGGCGTCGATGCCGGTGGCACAGCCGAGCGCATCGAGGTGGGCCACTGCGGAATCGCGTGGGAGGAACCGTGCGAGGTCGAGCGCCGTCCGAAGAGGGGTGGTGACGCGCAGATCGCCGAGTCGGCAGGTTTCGTCGCGCCCGATGCGTTCGTCGCGCACCACGATTCCGGGTCTGCGGCGCCCATGCTTTGCGATCAATTCGACCGGGGCGTCGACATCGACGTATTGCGCACCGTGAAGTGCGGCGGCGGCCCGGCCGGCGATGATCGCGCGGCGACCGGTCCACAGCCATGCGGCCACTGTGTTGTCGGCCAGGGTCAGGGCGGCGCCCTTCGGTACGTAGACGCGCGGCTGAGCCGCGGCGTACCTCCATCGCAACTGTCCACGGGTAAGCGTGCCGCCGTCGATGGCCTCGGTACCCAGAAATGCCTCGCTCATGTGGGGATGCTGTGCGCAGGCGCCGACAATTCGGCTCGCCGTTGGCTGCTTCTAGGCCGGGGTTGTGGATAACTGCGGCTCGTCGTCGCGCCGATTTCGACACTACGGTCGCTGCGTCACGGGTTTCACCGCCCTGGTGTCGAAAACGGCGCAATAGAGGGGTGATGCCCTAGTATTGAAGGCGCGAGCCCGATGAAGCTGGTGTGAATCCAGCACAGTCGCGCTACTGTGACATTCCTGCTCAGCCAGGGGTGAAGTCAGACCTGACGGTTCGCGCCGCATCCATTGATCAGGGACGCAGATATCCCTGCAGGAGGTCACCATGGCGAGGCCCGAAGCTGCATACACGGCGCAGTGGAAACCATTGGCACGCATGCGCACTCATGAGCATGTCGTCGCAGAAATCGAGAACCGTCTGATGACGGGCCGGCTCAAGGCGGGTGATCGGCTACCCCCGGAGCGGCAATTCGCAGAGATCCTGGGCGTGAGCCGCAGTGCGGTCCGGGAAGCATTGCGAATCCTCGAGGCCGTCGGGGTCATCGAAGTCCGCACCGGGTCGGGGCCCGGTGCCGGATCGGTGATCGTCAACGACAGTGTGTCCGGGATGGCGATGGTGTTGCGTATGCACCTGCAGGCGGGCTCTTTCAGCCGGGACGACCTGGTCGAGGTTCAGCTGTTGCTCGAGCCGCGGGCGTCGGGCAATGCGCTGGCCGAGGTGCTGACCACTGCGCTGCAGGAAGTTCAAACACACACTGAGGCAACGGCACTCGACGAGACCCCTAACGGGCTGAAATGGGCCGGCTGAGGCCTGGCCCTGCCAGTGCGTACTCGCGGCTCCCGGCGGCGTTGTGGTCGAGCGCCCACCCCGTGATGTCCAGGACTGCGCGCAGGAACTGTTCGAATGTCGCGAATGGCAGGTGTCCGAGGCCGGGCCGCGTCCGGTACAGGTGCCCGGCCCACGGCTCATCGGCGGCGACGATGAATTTCCGCTTGGTCGATGGCTTTTCGCGGCAGCGACCGACCCGCGGCCGCGCATTCTGCGGCGGTTGGCCCGCGCCGGCAGCCGAAGCTGCGTGAAGCGGCCACGCGGTGACCGCCAGCACCGCACTGCAGAACGTTTCCACCGTGTTGAACGGGAGCCGCTGGTGACCGGGGCGGGTGAGATAGAGCTCGCCGGTCCACGGGGCCTCGGCCGCGACGATCAGTTTCCAGGCCATGGTCATCAGACCCGGGCTGCGGTACCCGTGTAGTCGGCGTCCTGCTGGATCCAGCTCATCAGCTTGCGGAGGTCGCGGCCGGTGCTCTCGATCGGGTGCTGCTCGCCGTTTTCGCGCAACTTCCGGAACTCGGCAGCTCCGCTGTCCTGATCGTCGATGAATCGCTTGGCGAAGGTTCCGTCGACGATGTCGGCGAGCACCGCCTTCATGTTGTCCTTGACGTCCGGGGTGATCACCCGGGGCCCGGAGACGTAGTCGCCGAACTCCGCGGTGTCCGAGCATGACCAGCGCTGTTTGGCGATGCCGCCCTCGTACATCAGGTCGACGATCAGTTTGAGCTCGTGGAGGCACTCGAAGTAGGCGACCTCGGGTTGATAGCCGGCCTCGATCAGCGTCTCGAATCCGTACATCACCAGTTGCGACGCACCGCCGCACAGCACGGACTGCTCGCCGAACAGGTCTGTCTCGGTTTCTTCGGCGAAGGTCGTCTTGATACCGCCTGCACGCAGGCCCCCGATCGCCTTGGCATACGACAGCGCCAGCGGCCACGTTTGACCGGAATGGTCCTGTTCCACCGCGACGAGCACGGGCACACCACGGCCGTTCTCGTACTCGCGGCGCACGAGGTGACCGGGGCCCTTTGGCGCGACCATGAACACGTCGACATCCTCGGGCGGGGTGATGTAGCCGAAGCGGATGTTGAAACCGTGGCTGAACACGAGGGTGTCGCCTGCGGTCAACCCCGGTGCGATGTCGTCGGCGTACAGCGTGCGCTGGTGCTGATCGGGGACCAGGACCACGATGACGTTTGCCTCTTTGGCCGCCTCGGCGGGGTCGAGGACGCGCAGGCCCTGTTCTTCGGCACTGGCGCGACTTTTGGACCCGGGCTGCAGGCCGATCCGGACGTCGACGCCACTGTCGCGCAGCGACAGGGCCTGGGCATGCCCCTGGCTGCCATACCCGAGGACCGCCACCCGTTTGCCCTGGATGAGGGACAGATCAGCGTCGTCGTCGTAGAACATCTCGGCGGCCAAGGCGTACTCCACTTCATCAATTGACTCACGGCCTCCATCTCGGACGACCATATATGTGGTCGGACCATACCGGGGTGTTTCGTAGCATGTCAAGAAGCAGACTGTGTTGCGAGCAACTGGACTCGATCGCTTGTGGCGCGTACCACAATTGTGGTAGGACCATAGTGAGATCCGCCCAGCATTGGAGACGCCCATGCATCAGCAGAGCCCTGCTCTGAATCTCGGTCAAGAACCGCCAACGGAACGCCGGAAACTTCGAAAAGTCGGTGCGGCGAGCCTGATCGGCACGACCATCGAGTACTACGACTTCTTCGTCTACGGCACCGCTGCCGCCCTGGTGTTTCCCACGATCTTCTTCCCGGAGGCCAGCCCCGCGATGGGCACGATGGCGTCGTTCGCGACGTTCGGTGTGGCGTTCTTCGCGCGGCCGGTCGGTTCCATTCTGTTCGGCCATTTCGGTGACGTCATCGGCCGCAAACGCACCCTGGTGTGGACGCTGTTGATCATGGGCCTGTCGACGGTGTTGATCGGCCTGCTTCCCGGCTATGACTCCGGAACGTTCGGGCTGTTCGAGAACGGCATCGGGCTGTGGGGCCCGCTGCTGCTGGTGGTGATGCGATTCCTGCAGGGCCTGGCGCTGGGTGGGGAATGGGCCGGGGCGACGTTGCTGACCGCCGAATACGCCCCGAAGAAGCAGCGGGGCCGAATGGCGGTGTACCCGCAGCTGGGACCGGCGTGCGCGTTCTTCCTCGCCAGCGGAACGTTCTTCCTGACCTCGATCACCATCGGCGATGCCAGCAAGGCGTTCATCAACTACGGGTGGCGCTTCCCGTTCATCGCCTCGCTTCTGCTGGTCATCGTCGGGCTGTGGATTCGGTTGTCCGTGCAGGAGACTCCGGTGTTCCAGGAGCATCAACGGAATCGGGATCGTCAGGCCGCGCCGGTGAAATTGCCGTTCGCCGACGCGATCCGGTCGCAGTGGCGCCAGATTGTCATCTCCGGTCTGGCGATGTCGACGGTGTTCTCGATGTTCTACACCGGGGCGACATTCATGACCAGCTACGGAACATCCACACTGGAGTTCAGCCGGACGATGATCCTCGGCTGCGGCATGGTCGCTGCGGTGGTGCTCGGCATCGTCACCGCCGCCGCCGCCATCTATTCGGACAGGGTGGGCCGCAAGAAGGTCATCGCGGCGGCCTACGCCGGCACGGTGGTGTGGTCGCTGTTGATGTTCCCGCTGCTGGACACCGGTTCGCCCATTGCCTTCCTGATCGCCGTGACCATCACGCTGTCGGTATACGGCGTCGCCAACGGGCCCGCAGGAGCGCTGCTGCCGGAGATGTTCGAATCGCGGTTCCGCTATACCGGTGCCGGGCTGAGCTACAACCTCGGCGGCATCATCGGTGGCGCGATTCCGCCGATCCTGGCGGCTCAGATCGTGGCCAGCCACGGCAGTTTCTGGGTGGGTGTGCTGCTGGCGGCACTTTCGGCGGTCAGCCTGGTGTGCGTGTTGGCGCTGCCGGAGACGAAAGACAACGTGCTCGAAGAGGCGTCTGCGGATGCGGGTTCTACCGATTAATTAGGATGGGCGGCAGTGCTCCACACCTAACCGACGGAGAGCTGGCGATGAGATTTCGCTCTGTTCTACCCGAACCATCGGTCGCAGTCGGCCAAGATCCGCGGAGCTATGCGCGTCTGATGTCGGCTGTCTACGATGCCACGATGGCGGGCGATTCAGCGCCGGCTCGGCCTCGACGGATCATCTGGGAATCGTGGCAACGATTGATGCGCAAGGGGATCCGCCCGGATCGGCGGCCTCCTCCGGCCGTGGGGAAAGGGCAGGTCGACGTACTGCGGCAGGCTTCTGGGCTGATGTCTGTCATCGACGAGTTGACTCGGGGTTTGGACCCGCTCATTGCCAACGGAGACAGCATTCTGGCTGTGACAGACGCGGACTGCACCGTGCTGTGGCGGTCGGGCGCGCCGAAGGTGCTGCACAACGCGGACAAGCTCGGATTCGTCGAGGGTGCGCAATGGGCGGAAACTGCGGTCGGCACTAACGCTTTGGGAACCGCATTGGTCTCCCAACGCGCAGTCCAAACCTTCTCGGCCGAACACTACAGCCGCAGTCAGCATCCCTGGACCTGTGCCGGTGCGCCGATTCGAAACCCCCGTACTGGCAAGGTGATCGGAGTCGTCGACGTAACAGGGCCCGCTGCGACAGTGCATCCGACCACCATTGCTCTCATCGATGCTGTGGCCAGATTGGCAGAGTCACACCTGCGCGAGGACCGCGATCTGACGTTGAACCGGTTGCGCATGGTGGCCGCACCGATCTTGTCCCGCATCAATGCACCGGCATTGGCTGTCGACGCAGACGGTTGGGTGGCCGCCGTTGACGCATTACCCGTGCACAACCGGATCTTGCTTCCGCCTGAGATCGCACCGGGACACACGTGGGTGCCGGGGCTGGGCCTATGTGATATCGAGCCGCTGCCCGGGGGCTGGTTGATACGCCTAATCGAGGACGACCTCGAGCAGGCAGTGACACGGGTGACGGTGGATCTGCGCGACAGCGGAGCCCCGCTGCTCGGAATGGTCGGACAGTTCGGAAATTGGCGCCATGACATCTCACTTCGGCACGCTGAGATCTTCTTGATCCTCGCCCTGAAATCGGGCCGTTCCGCCCACGAGTTGGCTGGGGATCTGTACGGAGATCCGTCGCGTGTGGGCGCGGTACGCGTCGAAATATCGCGAATACGGAAGCAATTCGACGGGATCGTGGCGGCCAGGCCGTATCGCTTCGCCGATTCAGTATCCGTCGAGGTGCTTTTTCCTGACGACGGTGCGGACCTGCTCACGGCATCGGTGGCCCCGGCAATTCGCGCGATGCGAGCCCGCCCGAAGTACGAAACCGTCGCACGAAATGCAGGTAACCTCATGTAACCATTGCCGGACCCCTCCCGCGACGTGTGTGCTGATTCACATGTTGCACTTATGTGAGTCCAATCCCTCAATCGGTGTGGCGGGCACACCCGAGTTCCGCCAGGGTGCAGTTCGATGACCCAGACGATGGCGACCGACTTCGAAGCGCGTACGGCCGAGTCGGCTCTGATGTACGTCGACGGTCAATGGATGCCTGCACGCAGCGGCGCCAGCTTCCCGACCTTCGACCCCAGCACTGGTCGCCGCATTGCAGACGTGCCTCGCGCAGATGGGACCGATGTAGACGCCGCAGTCAGGGCCGCGGCCGACATCGCCGTGGAATGGCAATTCACCGACGCCATCACCCGAGCCACGCTGTTGCGCCGCCTTGCCGTACTGGTGACCGAGAACGCCGAAGAGTTGGCTCGGATCGAAGCTATCGACTCCGGGCACTATCTGGCGAAGGCGCGTGAGTTGGTGGGCGCACTCCCGATGTGGCTCGAATACTGGGCCGGCGCGGCCGACAAAGTAGGCGGCCGGACCATCGAGGTTCCGGGTAACAAACTGAGTCTCACCTTGCTCGAACCGCTCGGTGTCACCGCGCACATCGTCCCGTGGAATTACCCCTTGCTGATTCTCGTGCGCTCGGTCGCCCCGGCACTGGCCCTCGGGAACACATGCGTGGTTAAACCTGCTGAGGATACGTCGCTTTCGGCTCTGAAGTTTGCCGAGTTGGTGCATGCGGCCGGCTTTCCGGATGGGGTATTCAATGTCGTCACGGGCTACGGAACCGAGGCGGGAGCGGCCTTGGCCGCGCACCCCGAGGTCCGAGGCATCACCTTCACCGGCTCCACGGAAACCGGACGGGAAATCGCGCGCCTCGGCGGCCAACACATCGCCCAGGTCAACCTGGAACTCGGCGGCAAGAGCCCACTGGTGGTCTTCCGGGACGCTCCACTCGACGATGCCGTTGAGGTCGCAGTGCAGGGATTCTGCTCACGGGCGGGTCAGGTGTGTGTGGCAGGCAGCAGACTTTTTCTCCATGAGGACATCGCCGACGAATTTCTGGAAAAGCTCGTTGCCCGACTCCGCACCGCCACCGTCGGTGATCCCTTCGACGAGCGCACCAAGATCGGCCCGCTGGCGTCACAGAAACACTACGACCGCGTGCGGGAGTACATCGACATCGGGAAGCAGGAGGCAACGCTCCTTTACGGTGGCGGGGTTCCGCCAGACGTCGACAACAGCGGATACTTCGTCGAGCCAACAGTTTTCGTAGATGTCGCCAAAGATGCACGGATCGCCCGCGAGGAAATCTTCGGTCCCGTCGCTGCTGTCATGCGTTGGTCGACCACCGACGAGCTGATCGAAACAATCAACGATTCCGAATACGGCCTTTTCGCCGTCTTGTGGTGCCAAGACATCACGGCAGCACTGGACACGGCGAAACGACTCCAAGTGGGTTCGGTGATGATCAACGATTGGTTCGGTGAACTTCCGATGACGCCGCACGGCGGCCACAAGCAAAGCGGCGTCGGACGGGAGGAGGGCCTTGAGGCCGTCCCCGGATACACCCAGATCAAGCACATCGGGATCAACCTGGACAGGTCGCCTGCACAGGCCACCGACTGGGCCGGTGCTCCGCTGTGACCACCGGTCGAACCGCAGATTCCCCGGCGCTCCGCGCGAAGCGCAGCACACCCACGAAGGAGAAACAATGAGCCAAGACGAATCGTTGGCGAATGCTCCCTTTGGAGCCCCGGCGCTCGGCGCGGACCGTCCCGACCAACCGCATTTCGAAACCGGTCGGCCACGACTGGGTGGATTGGCCACACCGGTCGAATTCACCGAACCCGAGGCGCGGGTTCTCGAAGCCATTGCCGACACACTCATCCCACCCGACGGTGGCTTCCCGGCCGCCAGCGCGGTGGGAATAGTCGACTTCTTCGGCCGGTATGTCACGCCAACCGGCTACCGAGCCAAGCATTTTCCGTACTTGGAGGCCGACGTACTCAAAGAGTTGCTGGCGCGGCTCGGCGCCGGGTTCGTCTCTGCCGATGCCGACCGCCGGGTCGAGGAGATCAAGGGACTGGAGAAAGAGCGGGAGGAGCTTTTCAGCCAACTCCGCAGCCTGGTCTATTACGGCTACTACTCCGCAGCCGAGGTCACTATGGCGATTCAACGGGAGATTCCGGCGGGACGCGACTATCACGGCCCGCCACTGCCTTACGGCTATCTGCACTGCATTGAGGACTGGGATGAGGGGTTGCTGGCGACCGCCGGACAAGGTGCCGGCTATGTCCCGACCGAGAGCGTAGTTCGCGTGGACCTCAGCAAACTGCCGTTCCTGCAGGCGCAGCACGACAAGGAGAATGTGAAATGAGTTCGACGATCGATGACACCGATGTCCTGGTGATCGGCGCGGGCCCTGGAGGTGCCGGGGTGACGTTGAAACTGGTGCAGGCCGGCTACAAGGTGACCTGCCTCGAGCAGGGCCCCTGGATCACCCCGAGCGATCACCCGCACTACCACCGCGAGTGGGAGATCGAGAAGCAGCGGGGTTGGGCGTACGACCCGAATGTCCGTGGTTTGCCGGAAGATTATCCGATCACCGGGTTCACCACCCCGTACCTGATGAACAACGTCGGTGGCAGTGCGATGCACTACGTGGGGCACTGGCCGCGCTACAAACCGGTGGACTTCCGAAAAGGCACCGAGCACGGCCTCGAAGGCACCATCGACTGGCCCATCAGCTACGAGGAACTCGCGCCGTATTACGACGAGAACGACGCGATCTACGGTATTTCCGGCATGGTGGGCGACCCTTCGTACCCGCAACGCGATGGTGTTGACCGAGACCCGCCGATCCTGCCAGGAAAACTCGGCCGCAATTTCGCGACGGCGTTGGGTGGTTTGGGTTGGCACTGGTGGCCCTCGGACAATGCGATCATCACCCGACCGCGCGAGAACCGTGACGCCGATGTCGCGGCAGGCAACGAGCTTTCGGGAAGCCCCACCGGCTCGCTCAGCACCCCGACGCACACCCACTGGCCGTTCGCCATCGCGCTGGGTGCAGATCTGCGGACCCACGCCCGAGTCGAACAGATCCACGCGAAGAACGGTAAAGCGACCGGTGCGACCTACATCGACACCCGCACCGGCAGGCGGCACGAGGTTACGGCCAAGATCGTGGTTGTCGCGGCTAGTGGGATCGGCACGCCCCGTCTGTTGTTGATGAGTGCTCAGAAGGGCCACCCCGACGGGCTGGCCAACAGCAACGGCCTCGTCGGCAAGTTCCTCATGCACCACATTTTCGCGTTCTGCGACGCATGGTTCGACAAGCCGATGGAAGGTTACAAAGGCGCGTTCGGTGCGCCGTTGTACTCGCACGAGTTTTACCGCACCGACACCGACCGGGGATTCGTCAACGGTTTCGGCATGCAGGTCGCTCGCAGCTTCGGGGCGGCGTTTTCTGCCATGGGCGCCCATACCGGCTACGTTGCCCCCTGGGGCGCTGACCACCGGAAGTTCTTCAACGAGCACTTCGGCAACCATCTGATGGTCTTCATGTTCGGTGAAGACCTACCGGTCGAGACCAACTGTGTGACCCTCGATCCTGATGCCAAGGATTCCAGCGGACTTCCTGCCGCACATGTGAATTGGGAACCGCACCCCAACGACATTGCGCTCGGAAACTTTGGTATTGACCGTATCTTCGACGCGGCCAGGGCGCTGGGTGCTGTGGAGACAAACGATACCGGAGTGCTCCACCCGCCGCCGGGTTGGCATCTCATGGGTACGTGCCGCATGGGCAACAATCCTCACGACTCCGTCACGAACAAATGGCACCAGACGTGGGATGTGCCCAACCTGTTCGTCGTTGACGGAAGTTCGCTCACCACCGGCGGCGCCGTCAATCCGACCTCGACGATCGGAGCTTTGGCGGTGCGGGCCGGCGAGTACATTTCGCAGAGATTCACTGACATCGTGGGTCAGCGGACCACGCCCAGCAATGCGGACGCGCCCGTGATCTGAGCCGCGCAGTCGCCGAAACTGCGTACAGGGTCGTGAATCTCGACTTTCAGGACCCTGTGCGCAGTCTCAGTCCGGTGCCCAGCCATTGGTCGGCGGCATCCCGCGGTGTGAGCGTCCCGTCGAGCACCCTCTGCCGCAGGTCGGCGAGCGTGGCCGAGTCCGCCATCGTCTCGCGCAGCATCGCCACGACCCGGCTCTCGATCGCGCGGGTGAGCTCACTGCTCTGCTGTTCCTGGCGTCGCCGCAGCCGCCGCCCGGAGGCTCGATCCCGCTCCTCGACGGCGCGCAGTTGCTTCCACAGTTCGTCGACACTGTCGCCTGACAGGGCGACCGTGCAGCACACCGGCGGCATCTCCGTGTGACCCTGGCGGGCTCCGACGGCCAAGGCCTGCTTGAGATCTCGCACGAACCGCGGAGTCTCCGGCCGGTCGGCCATGTTGACCACGAACAGGTCGCCGATCTCCATGATCCCGGCCTTGTTCATCTGCATGGTGTCGCCGAGGCCGGGCACCAGCACCACCGCCACCGTGTCAGCGACGGTGAGCACGTCGAGTTCCACCTGGCCGACGCCGACGGTCTCCACGATCACCACGTCGTAGCCGGCAGTTGAGAGGACCTTGACGGCGTCGCGGGCCGCGCGGGCCAGTCCGGTCGTGGAACCGCGGGTGCCCATGCTGCGGATGAAGATCCCGGGGTCTTGCGTGTGCGACGACATTCGCACCCGGTCACCGAGCACCGCCCCGCCGGTCAGGTGGCTCGACGGGTCGATCGCCAGGATCGCGACGGTCCGGCCGTCGGCCCGGATCTCGCTCGCCAGCACATCGACGAGCGTGCTCTTCCCCGAGCCCGGGCTTCCGGTGATGCCGATGACCTGCGCCTCGCGATCACCCGCGAGGGTCATGTCACTCGCGACGTCGGTGATCTCGCCGCGCTCGACCTGGCTGATCAGGCGGGCGACATGGCGCTCTGGGGGCAGGTGAACAGTCAACTGGCACTGCCCTTCTCGACAAGATGGTCGACGCCTCGTTTGACCGTCCAGCCGGCCTGTTCGCGGTCCCATTCCGCGCGCGAGTCGGGCATGGCCCGCAGCGTGCGCTTGAGGACTTTCCCGGTCGGGGTCTTCGGCAGTTCGCCGATGTACTCCAGATAGCGGGGAACCGCGAAGTAGGGGAGTCGTTTGACGCAGTGGCCCAGCACCGCGAGCGGGTCGGGTTCGGTCACGCCGTCGGCGAGCACCAGGAACGCCTTGATGTCGTCCTCGCCCTCGGCGGCCGGCTTGGCGACGACAGCACAGTCCTCGACGTCGGGAAGCTCGGTGAGCGCCACCTCGATGTCATAGGCGGTGACGTTCTCGCCTTTACGCCGGATCCGGTCGTTGAGGCGGTCGAGGAAATAGTAGTAACCGTCGGCATCCCGCCGTCCGGCGTCACCGGTGTGGAACCACAGATTGCGCCACGCCCCAACGGTTCTCTCCGGCATCGCGTGATAGTGCAGGAACGTGGTGAACGGAATCCGTGGGCGGACCACGATCTCACCGACCTCTCCGTCCGGCACCGGCTCGTCGGTTTCGGGGTCGACGACGGCCACCTCGAACCACTCCTCGAGCGCCTTGCCACAACTGCCAGGACGCAACGGCTCGTCGATCGGCCGGTAGATGGGCAGGCAGGTCTCGGTCATGCCGTAGGCCTCGACGCAGGTGGTGTCGAAGCGCCGCTCGAAGTCCTCGGCGATGACGGCGGGGATCGGAATGGTGATCATCCGCCGCACGCCGTGCTCGGAGTCTCGCGGGGTTTCCGGGCGGTTGAAGACGTACTGTGCCATGATCCCGAGCAGGCTCGTCACCGTCGCCCCACACCCGCGCAGATCGTCCAGCCAGCGGCTTGCGCTGAAGGAATCGGCCAGTACCGCGGTGGCTCCGGTCATCAGGCACGGATAGGCCTGCATGAACTGGGCATTGGCGTGGAACATCGGCAGACAGATGTAGTACACGTCGTTCTCGGCGATGCGCAGCTGCTCGACGACGTGGGCCGAGAAGGCGTACATGTGGCCGTGCGGCACGACGACGCCTTTGGCAGGCCCGGTCGTGCCGGAGGTATAGATGATCGAGGCGGGATCACGGTAGCTGACCTCGACCTCGGGGACCGCGGCGGTGGACGTGTCGAGATCGGCCAGAGCGGTGGTCTGCCAGGGCAATACGGGCAGCCCGCCGCGGACGACGACGGTAGCCAGGTTGGCGACCTCGCCGGCCACTTCACCGAGCACCTCGGCGTACTTCACGTCGATGACGGCCACCTTGGCGCCCGAATTGTTGGCGACGTGCACCAGGCTGGCCCCGCGGTTGGCGGTGTTGACCGGCACCTCGACACCGCCGAGCAGGTTGATGGCGAACCAGGAGACGATCATGTCGATCGAGTTGTCCATGATCAGCAGCACCCGGTCACCTTTGGCGACCCCGAGTGCGGCCAGGCCCGCGGCCCGCCGTTCGGTCAGCGCCAACAGGTCTGCGTAGCTGAGGCTGTCGCCTGACATGGTGCGGACGCACGGTTTGTCGGGGTGGCTGGCGGCCGTGCGTCGCAATACCGCGGGCAGGGTCCAGCCCTGTCGGTCCACGGCTGCGGGCGAGACCGGTCTGGTCGGGGCGCTCATGCTTGAAGGTGCTGCGTGCCACGCTGTTCGGTGACGCGCTCCTCGATGAAGGACACGATGTCGGCGGTGTCGGTGCCGGGTGGGAAGCAGCCGTCGATGCCCATCTTGCCCAGCGCCTCGATGTCCTCGGGCAGCAGGCTGCCGCCGGCGACCATGAGGATGTCGTGGGCTCCCGCGGCGTCCAGGCGCTCTTTGAGCTCCTTCATCAGGCGGACATGCTGAGCCGAGAGATTGGAGACGCCGACGACGTCGACGTCCTCCTGGACGGCGGCGCGCGCCACATCGGGGATCGTGGTGCGCAGGCCGGTGTAGATCACTTCCATGCCTGCGTCGCGCAGCGCACGCGCGACGATCTTGACGCCGACATCGTGACCGTCGATACCGGGCTTGGCGAGGAGTACGCGAATCATGACTTGCCTTCCTGTTCAGGAAATCTCAGTAAATCGGGGGAGCGATGTACTCGCCGACCTCGGCGATGACCCGTTTGACGATCTCGCCCTGGGAGGCGTGCGCCTTGCTGGCGGTGATGACGGCGTCCATGACGTTGCCGCCCTCGGCCACCACGGTCTGCAGTTCGTCGAGGGTGCGCTCGACCGCGGCGGGGTTGCGTTCGGCGCGGACCTTGTTCAGCCGGCGGATCTGTTCCTCTTCCGAGCGCTCGTCGACGCGGAACGTCTCGATGGGCCGTTCACCTTGCGTGCCTTTGAAGTCGTTGACGCCCACGATCGTTCGGCTCCCGTTCATGATCTGGAGCTGCTGGGTGTGGGCAGTGTCGGACACGGTCTGCTCCAGCCAGCCGGTCTCCACGCCGCGCACGGCGCCGCCCTGGGCGTCGACCTGCGCCATCCAGTCCCAGGTACGACGCTCGATCTCGTCGGTGAGGCTCTCGATGTAGTAGGAGCCGGCCAGCGGGTCGACGACGTTGGTGATACCGCTCTCGTAGGCCACCACCTGCTGGGTGCGAAGCGACATGCGCTGCGCGAACTCCGAGGGAATCGAGAACGCCTCGTCGAAGCAGGACACCGCCATCGACTGCACGCCGCCGAGTGCGCCGGCCATCGCCTGCAGGGCGCCGCGGACCAGATTCACCTCCGGCTGCTGATACGTCATGGTGCTGCCGCCGGTCTGGACGTGCGTGCGCAGCTTGGCGTTCTTCGGGTCGGCGCCGTAGCGGTCGTGCACCAGCTGTGCCCAAACCCGGCGCGCGGCCCGCAGTTTGGCGATCTCCTCCAGGAAGTCGTTGTGCACGTTGAAGATGAAGGAGAACCGGCCGATGAAGCTGTCGATCGGCAGGCCGCGGCCCAGCAGGTCTTCGATATAGGCGATCGCGTGCGCGAAGGTGAACGCCAGTTCCTGATCGGCGGTGGTGCCCGCCTCGCGAATGTTGTAGCCGTTGAGGCTGATTCCGTTCCACCGCGGCATGTGCTGCGCGCAGTACTCGATCAGGTCGCACGCCAGCCGCACCGAGGGGGCCGGTGGGAAGATGTAGGTCTTCTGGGCGTAGAAGTCCTTGAGCGGATCGTTCTGCACGGTGCCGCCCAGTTTGCGCAGATCGAAGCCGCGCATCTGGGCCGCGGCGATGTACTGGGCCACCAGCACGAACGCCGGGTGGTTGATCGTCATGGAGACGCTGATGTTCTCCAGGTCGATGCCGTCGAACAGGTCGTACATGTCGGGCAGGGTGTCGATGGCCACCCCGGTCCGGCCCACCTCGCCCACGGCGCGGGGATCGTCGGAATCGAGGCCGATCAGCGTCGGCACGTCGTAGTCGTTGGACAGGCCGGTCTGGCCCTGCTCGATCACGTACTTGTTGCGTTCGTTGGTCTCCGGCGCGGTGCCCAGTCCGACGACCTGGCGGCGGGTCCACTGCCGGGTCCGGTACATCGTGGGGTGGGGCCCGCGCGTGTACGGATACTCGCCGGGCGCTCCCAGCTTGTCGTTGGGACTCCAGTCGGCGAGCTGAGACGCGTCGTAGCGCTCGTGCACCGGAATGCCGGAGAGGGTCTCGAAGACCGGATTGTCGGTTTGCTGGCTGGCGCTGGACCGCGCATCTGAGACGGTCATTCGATCCCCTTTGGCTGTCGGTGTGAGCGGCGACATGTGGTTCGACCACTGTGACCCATGCTACTATGGACTCTGGATCCAGGATTTGCAATACACGCAACGTCAGCGTCGTCATCTCGCAGATTGGTGGTCACATGACCGATACGACCGTCTCCCAGCTCATCGCGAACCGCTTGAAAAGTCAGGGCGTACGCCGCATCTTCGGTCTCTGTGGCGGGCACATCCAGCCACTCTGGGACGCGGTGGCGCGCGCGGGCATCGAGGTCATCGATGTTCGCCACGAGGCGGCCGCCGTCTACATGGCCCAGGCCTCGGCGGAGCTTTCCGGTGAGTTGAGTGTGGCGATGGTGACCGCGGGCCCAGGTCTCACGAATGCGGTGACGGCGATCTCCAACGCGTTCGTCTCCCGCAGCCCCGTCCTCGTCATCTCCGGGCGCCCGCCACGTCTGCAGACCGGGATGGGCGCGATGCAGGACATCGCCCAGGCGGACATCGTCCGGCCCATCTGCCGCCTGGTGGAGCAGGTGTCCGAACGCCACCACGTGATCCCCAGGCTGGACAAGGTGATCGCGGCGACGCTGGGCGGCGCGACCGGTGCGACGGGCCCCGCCTACATCGACTTTCCCACCGACCTACTCGAGGAGACCGTCCATGAGGCCGACGTTCCCGCCCTGGCGCTGGAGCCGCGCCTGGCCGTGGAATTGGCCCCCGATGCCGCGGCCGTCGACCAGGCCGCCGAGCTGATCCGTGGCTCGTCGCGGATCGTCGTGATCGGCGGGCGCTCGGTGCGCACGCTGTCCGCCGAACTGAAGAGCTTCCTCACCAACGCCAACGCGCTGTATCTCGACTCCGGTGAGAGCCGCGGCGTGATCCGCGACGACGTGCCGTCTTTCGTGCCCGCGGTCCGGGGACGGGCCATGCGCGAGGCCGATCTCGTGATCACGCTCGGTCGGCGACTGGACTTCCAACTCGGCTACGGATCGCCCGCGGTGTTCGCGCCCGATGCCCGTTTCCTGCGCATCGGTACCTGTTTCGAAGAACTCGGCGAGAACCGTCGCGGCGACGTCGAGATGCATGCGAGCACAGGATCGGCGCTGGCAGCGTTGGCGTGGGCAGGCGCGGTACCGGACGCACCGGATGTCGCCTGGATCGGGGACATGCAGGAGTCCAACGCCAAGCGCGTGCGCCGACTGGCCGAGAAACTCTCCTCGCCGGAGCCTGACGCGGATGGCCGGATGTCTCCGAATTTCGTCGTCGGCGCGGTGAACGACCTGTTGTCGGACCGCTCGGTGGCGGTCGCCGACGGCGGTGACATCCTGTCCTTCGCCCGGGTGGGCCTCAAGCCGGTCGACTATCTCGACTGCGGGGCACTGGGCTGTCTCGGCGTCGGTGTCCCGTTCGCGATCGCCGCGGCGCTGCAGCGACCCGACGAGCCCGTGGTCGCCGTGATCGGCGATGGCAGTTTCGGTTTCACGGCGATGGAAGTGGACACCGCCGTGCGGCACCGGGCGAAAGCGGTGTTCGTCGTCGTCAACAACGAGGCGTGGAATATTGAACGCCACGACCAGGTCGACCGCTTCGACAACAACCTCGTCGGGGTGGATCTCCCCGGTTGCCGCTACGACCTGCTCGCGCGCAGCCTCGGCGCCCACGGCGAGCGGGTCGAGGACGCCGGTGAGCTGGCTGACGCGTTGAAGCGGGCCATGGACAACGCGCCCGCGGTGGTCGACGTCCTGGTGTCGCGGAGCGCCAAGTCCGCCGATTATCTGAGCGGGCTGGCCGAGGTGCCGCCGCGCCAGGCCGTGGGCCCGTGGAACGCCGCGGAGTTCGAGCGGTACGCGCGGCAGTGACGGTGCACGCAGGCTCGCGGGTCATAATGGCTCGTGGATCCACGCGACACCGCGGGACTCAAGCGGATACAAGGAGGACGGTTGTGAGCGTCAGCTCTGAAGGCATCACCGGCCTTGGGCGCCCGGATCCGTCCAGCTTCTCGGCACTGACGGCGCTGCCGCCCCGCGACGCCGGCGCCGTGGCCAGGTCCGTGCGGGATCGCCTGCGTCTGGCGATCGTGCTCGAAGAGTTGCCTGCGGGTGTGCGCCTGAACCAGGTCCAGGTTGCCGAGCAGCTCGGAGTCAGCCGCATGCCGGTGCGCGTGGCATCGGCGGACCTGGTCGTCGAAGGACTGCTGGAACCGTTGCCCACCGGGGGAGTGGCCGTCAAGGCGTTGTCGAAGCGCGATGTCGAGGCGGCGTACAAGGTCCGCGAGGCACTCGAGGCCCAGGCCGTGCGGGAGGTCGCTGCCGCGCGTCCCGAGGCCGGGCTCAAGGAACTCTTCGCGATCCTGGATCGGCATGAGGAGCTCGGCGGGGTCAACGACACCCAGACCCTGCTGGAGCTGGATCGGGCCTTCCACTGGACCATCCTCGATGCGACCGACAACCCGTACTTCAGCCGGGCGATGGTGCCGATGTGGTCGGTGGTCGAGCGCGCGATGGTCGGCATGCTGCGCACCGTTCCCGACATGTTCGATCTGGCGTGGCGCGAGCACCGGCAGATCGCCGAGGCGCTCGCGGACGGCGATGCAGACCTGGCCGAGCAACGCGCCAGGAAACACATCAGGGATTCCGCGGAGAAGTTCACGAAGTCCATCGACGACCAGTAGGTCAGCCGTCCGAAGTCGGTGGCGGTTCTTTCGCGAATCGTGGCTGGCTGCCGGGCTTGTTTTCGAGCCCGGCAATCGGATTCGTTACAGGAGCTCTTATGACCGAACAGGACGAAGAGCGGGTTTCCAGCGGGAGCCCGAGACGCCGGGCGATGCGCACCGGCGCCATTGCGATGCTTCCCATCATGATCGGCATTGCCCCGTTCGCGGCAGTCGCCGGCCTGGCCGGTACCCATAACGGGTTCAGTATTGTTGAGACAGCGGCATTCTCGCTGTTCGCCTACGCCGGCGCGGCGCAAGTGGCGGCACTGGATCTGATCGGTGGTGGGGCCGGGGCCGCGGTGGTCATCGTGACGGCGCTGATCATCAATCTTCGTTTCATCGTGTATTCGGCTGCGCTCGCGCCCATGTTCGCCGATTCCGGTTTCAAGGAGCGCGCCGCCGGCTCCTACCTGCTGGTGGACCATGCTGTCGCTCTCGTCTCGACGCGGACGAAGGATATGTCGCGGCGCGACGCGGTCGCGTTCTACACCGGAGCCTGCCTGGTGTTCTGGCTGACCTGGCAACTCTGCTCGCTGATCGGGTCGTTCCTGGGATCGCTGCCCGAGACCGGCGTGGCCGCATTCGCCGTGCCGATCTCCTTCCTGGCTCTGCTCGCACCGCAATTCACCGAACGGCCAAAGGTTTTCGCTGCGCTGGTCGCCGCCATCGTCGCGGTCGCCTGTGCGGGTCTGCCCGCCAACCTGGGCATGATGCTGGGGACCGCGGCGGGGATCGGGACCGGTGTGGCGATGGGCTGGAGCGCGGCCGGGGAGGAATCCGCATGAGTACCGCCACCATCTGGTTGGTCATCGCCGCGATCGCCGTCGGCGGATTCGCCTTGCGCGCCGCCTTCATTCTGGTGCCGGTGCTGCCGAGGCATCTTCCGCCGCGGCTGAGTCTGGTGCTCGGGATGGTGCCCGCCGCAGCGTTCGCGGCGCTGGTGGCTCCCGCGCTGTTCATCGACGACGGCGGCCGGTTCGAGCCGATCTCGCCTGCCACGTTGGCCGGCGCCATCGCCCTGCTGATCTCGTTGCGCTGGAAGAACCTTGCGCTCACCATCGTGTGCGGGCTGGTGGCCTACGCCTGCCTCGATCTCGTGCTGTGAGGGTTCATCAGCTCGGCCGGGATCGGCACGATGCACCCGTTCTCGGGTGGGGTGTCATCGGCTCTGTGCGCCTGCCACATCGAGAGTGCCGCGCGGATGACGTCGCCGTGCGTGACCACCACCGTCGGACCGTCGGCCGTGGTCAACGCCGGTGCCAGCCGGCGCAGGCGGGCGACGACGTCGTCGCGTGATTCACCGTGCGGCACAGGTTGATCTGCCTTCAATGCTGACTCTGCCAGCCGCCCTTCTGCTGCGGGCCTGCCCTCGAACACTCCCCAGCAGCGTTCGCGAAGCAGCGCGGTGAATTCGACCGGCAGAGCCAGCCGGGCGCCGATGATGTGTGCGGTCTCGGCTGCCCGTCGCAAATCGGAGCTCACGATGCGGACGGGTCGGTAGTCCAGGAGCTCGTCGACCACGGCACGCGCCTGGCGGCCACCTCTGGATGTCAGTGCCGGCCAGTGTGTTTGGCCCTGCATCACGCCGGCCCGGTTCCATGTCGACTCACCGTGGCGCACCCAGAGCGTATCTGCCCGCATCGGCGCCTAACTGTAGGTGAAGAACCCGCGACCGCTCTTGCGGCCGAGCAACCCCGCTTCGACCATCCTGGCCAACAGCGGTGGGCAGGCGTAGTGCGGGTCCTTGTATTCGTCGTAGAGCGAATCGGCGATGGCTCGTACGGTATCGAGCCCGATCAGGTCGGACAGTGCCAGCGGGCCTTGCGGGTGCGCGCAACCGCGCACGAAGCCCTCGTCGATGTCTGCTGCCGTCGCGACATCTGCCTCGACCATCCGGATCGCGGACAGCAGGAATGGGATGAGCAGCGCGTTGACCACGAAGCCGGCGCGGTCCTTGCAGTCGATCGCGTGCTTGCCCAACACATCCTGAACGAACGTGCGTGCGCGTTCGGTTGTCGCGCCGGCCGTCAGGAAGCTGGGCACCAGCTCCACCAACGTCAGCACCGGGACGGGGTTGAAGAAGTGGATGCCCATCACGTATTCGGGCCGCTTCGTCGCCGTGGCCAGTTTGATGATGGGAATCGAGGAGGTGTTGGACGCGAGGATCGCCGCGGGGTCGGCCACCACGCGGTCCAGGTCGCCGAAGAGCCGGGTTTTGACGCCCTCGTCCTCCATGATCGCCTCGATCACGATGCTTCGGTCGCTGAGCGCCTCGATGCCCTCGACTACCTCGATCCGATCGAGGACCTCAGCTGCCGAGTCGATCTTGCCGCGCGACTCTGCCTTGTCCAGCGAGGTCTCCAGCCGTCGCCGGCCGGCGTCCACCGCGGTGGCATCCGTTTCGACGACGATGACGGATTGACCTGCGCGGGCGCAGGTTTCGGCGATACCGGCACCCATCAGGCCGCAGCCGACGACGCCGACCTTCTCGTGTGCAGAAGTTGTCATGTCCTACCTCCAGCGTCTCTGTCGGACCACTGCGTGGTTCTACCATAGATAGCAATTCGCAGTGTGTGCAACAGCCAGACCCGGCCATGGTCGATTTCATCTGCCGCGGGCGCCTCGGCAGAATGTGCCCATGCCGCAACCGCTCATCCTCGCCGTACAGGGACACACCCCGCGATTGCATCCCGAAAGCTGGGTTGCCCCGAACGCGGCGGTGATCGGCAACGTGACTCTGGCCGAGAAGGTCAGCGTCTGGTATTCCGCCACGGTTCGCGCGGAATTCGATCCGGTCAGTGTCGGCCCGGGATCCAACATTCAAGACAGCGCCACGGTCCACGCCGACCCGGGTTTCCCCGTCACGATCGGTGCGCACGTCACCATCGGCCACAACGCCGTGGTGCACGGGTGCACGGTCGACGATCGCTGCCTGATCGGGATGGGCGCCATCATCGGCAACGGAGCCAAGATCGGCGCCGGCTCGCTGATCGCGCCGGGAGCGGTGGTGCCCCAGGGGATGACCGTTCCGCCGAGATCATTTGTGGCGGGCGTTCCGGCGAAGGTCCGCCGAGAACTCAGCGACGAAGAAATGGAAGTCAACGGCATCAACGCGCCGGCCTACGAATATCTGATCGGCATCCACAGCGCAGGGATCCCGGTCTCATCTGATGGGTGACGTCACCACCACGCGGTCGCGTCGGACATCTGCCGTGCGAGTTCCCGGGTGAGCGTGCGCACATAGGTGGCCGACAGGTGGTGGGCGTCGTGGTAGACCAGCACGTTGCCTTCGGCGGCGCGACAGATGGTCGGCCGGCACACCGCGTCGCTCAGGTCGAGCACGTTCATCAACGGATAGTCGGGCAGATGCTCCAGGGTCGGGTTGCGCGCGGCGAGTGCTTCGTCGCGCGGTAGGCCGCAGGTGTCGGCGTCGCCGCCGGCCGACAGGCAGTCGACGGGGGCGAAGAACATGCCTTCGCGCAGCATCCACGGGGTGTCGCGGATGCCGAGCATCGGAATGCCGTTGGCGGACAGCTCGTCCCAGATCCCGAGGTAATAGTCGGGCACGTAGTCGCCCGGCCCGTTGAGGATCGGCCGGGTGGTGGTGAAGAAGACGTAGTCCGGCCGGTCGGCGATGATCTGCGCCAGCGCGTGGTCCGACCAGGTTCGGCACTGCGGGTAGGGGTTGAATGCCCCCGCGATGATCGGCACTTCCTTGGTGGTCAACGGGCAGCCCATCTTCAGGTAGGTCGTCACCTTGAACCCGTGTTGGCGGCCGAGCGTGTGCAGTGCGGTCAGCCAGTGCTCCGAATGCGATCCGCCGGCCAATGCGATGGTGCGGTTCGCGGTGGGGTCGCCGTAGACACAGCGGATGACCTCCATGCCGGGGAAGTCGGTCGCACAGCCGTCGACCGTCGATGGCGGTACGTCGTCGGCAGCTTCCAGGACGGTGGGCCGCACCGGCACCCGGGGCGCCTTGTAGTTCTCGACCAGGGCCTGTGCGCCCGGGTAGTCCCGTGCGAGCAACGTGCTCAGTTCGGCGCCCTTGGCGCGGGCCGGGCCGAGTTGTCCGAGCCATGTCAGTGACGCCACGGCCAGGGCCACCGCGAGCAGCGCGACGGGCGGACCCCAGCCGAGCCGTGGTCGCCACCGTCTGGTCACGTACGTCGTCACGTATGCCGCCGCCACGGACACCGCGATGACCGCGACGCCGTCGAGAGCGCCGACGGCGTCGTCGTTGAGGTAGGCGAGCCAGAAGATCAGCAGCGGCCAGTGCCACAGATACAGCGGATACGCCATGGCGCCCAAGGCGACCAACGGGCGGCTGCCGAGCAGCCTGCCCGTCCACGGCCCGGCGCCGCCGAAGATGAGCAGCACGGTCGCACCGACCGGCACCAAGGCCCACCACCCCGGATACTCCGCGACCCCGTCGATCACCAGGCCGCACCACAGGATCGCCGCGAGCCCGACGGCCGCGGCGACGGCGCGCAGCCGGCCGGGCCAGCGCACCCGCGTGACGACCGCCGCGGCCAGCACGCCCGCCAACAGCTCCCACGCGCGCGTCGCACTGCTGTAGTAGGCGGCGGTCTGGTTGGTGCCGTGCGCCGTCACCGCGTAGGCGAATGACGCAACCATCGCCACACCGGCTACCCCGATCAGCACGTTGCGCCGACTGCTTCGCACCGTCTTCGTGACCAGCCAGGCGAGCACGAGGAAGGCGACGAAGAACTGGCCCTGTACCGACATCACCCACAGGTGCTGCAGCGGCGTGACCGTCTCACTGGCCTGCACATAGTCACTGGCCGTGGTGATCAGTTGCCAGTTCAGGTAGTACCCGAGGCTGGCCAGCGTCTGTTCGGCGAACGCCTCCCACCGTGTCTGCGGCTGGATGAGCACCGTCAACACCGCGCACACCGCGAGCACCAGCACGAGTGGCGGAACGAGCCGGCGCACCAGCCAACCAGTTTCGGCGCGGAGGGACAGGGCGTCGATGCGGCGCAGCACTCGCGCGCCGACGAAGAACCCCGTCAGCACCAGGAGGACGTCGACGCCGCCCGAGACCCGTCCCAACCAGACGTGACAGATGACCACCAACGCGACCGCGACGCCGCACAGCCCGGTGAGGTCGTCGCGGGTGTCTCGGGGGAGGGCTCGGTTTCGGGTGAGCAGCGGGTAGCGGACTGTGTCATGCAATGCCGTCACCGTCGTGGAATCTTCACACCCAGCAGTGCCAGCGCGTCCTTCATCCGCTTGTCGGCGCGGTCGATGGTCGTGCTCAATTTCAGCAGCGCGGTCGGACTGCTGTCGGGCGTCAATGCGACGCACTGGTCGGCCATGCTGCGGAAGCCTTCGATGCCGTCACGGAGTGCTTCGTTGACGTTGTTGTCGGGGCCGGGCAGCACTTGGTGCTGCATCGTGTCGAGCGAGGTGCGCAGGTCACCGCAGCTTTTGCGAAGCGCCGGGTAGTTGGTGGGCGCCATCGCGCTGGCAATCGGGCCCATCGCGTTGCCCAGCTGGGCGACCGCGCCAAGGACGGCATTACGCCATTCGTCGGTGACCGGGGCCGCCGTCGGTTGGCCCTCGATGGCGGAGGAGCAGCCGGTGAGCAAGGCCAGTGTGGTCACCAGCACCAAGACGTACCTCATGTAGAAGCACCTTATGGGCTACCCGCCCAGGCGCTCCTGCTCGGCCCGCACCAGGTCGTCCTGATGCGGCGGCGCCTGGTCGCGATTGCGCGCGAGCCGCCGCAACGGTTCGTCGATACTGCCCCGGGCCAGCAGCCGATGCACCCGCAGATTGGGCAGCTCGCTGATGCGCTGGGTCCGCCCGATCACCTGCCGCTCGACGCGTGGCTGCCAGTGCGGTTCGGCGACGATGACGACGAGCGGTGTCTCCAGCTTGCGCAGATCCAGCGCACCCGCATCGGTCCGCGCCAGCAGGGTGGCCGGGCCGCGGTGGGTGGCGAATTCGTCGATCACCGCCTGCTGATCCGGCACGGATTCATCGACAGGGCCGAAGGTGGTGGCGGGCAACGCTTTCCGGATGACATCGAGCACCGGCAGAAACTGTGAGAACACCACCACCCGTGCCCCGTTGATGTGGCTCTCGGCGGTGAGTTCGATCAGGCGGTCCAGCTTGGCCGCGGGCACCGGTGAGCCGGACGGCCACGCCCCCTGCCGGATCGCGGTGAAGTTGCCGCCGGCGACGGCCCGCCGGTAGCGCTCCCGGTCGGTGCGGGTGAACCTGACCCACTCCTCGGTGGCGATGCGCAGCGGTAACTCGTCGACGACATCGCGGTAATCGCGGCGCAGATACACCCCGTCGACGGCCCGGCGGAATGCGATCGACCCCCGCATTCCCGCGTTGGGCGCGACCCGGCCTGCGACGTCGGGTTGCAGAAAGTCGGCCAGGTGGCGGAAGCCGTCGATCCTGTTGTGCATCGAGATGCCGGCCAGGAACACGATGCGGTTGTCCGATGAGAGCACATTGCGCACCGCCCGGGTCCGGTCCGAGCTCGGGTCGCGCAGCAGGTGCGCCTCGTCCACGATGACCAGGCCCGGCCGTTCGGGCAGCTTGATCCGCTGCAGCCCGGTGAACGTGACGATCGCCAGGCCGCCCGTGGCCTTCCAGTCCGCCAGCCGGGCTTCGCGGTGACTACCCCGGATCTCGATCGGCCTCAACTCGGTGTGCTTGAGGGTCTCCTCCACCCAGTGGATGCTCAGGTGTGACGGGCAGATCACCAGCACATGGCGCATGTTGTCGACCGCCGCGAGGTGCGCCGCAACGGCAAGTGCCTGCACGGTTTTGCCGAGCCCGAGTTCGTCACACAGCAGCACCCGTTGCCCCGCAAGCGCGTACTGCGCGCCGAAGCGCTGATAGCCGCGCAGCTGGGTGCGCAGCAGCGACAGATCCAGGTTGACCTCTTCGGCCTCGGCCGCGGCCTCTGCGCCGACGAAACCTCGTTCGGCATCCACACCGGTTGTTCCCGAAGCGAATTCAGCTAGCAGGGTGTCGACGGCGGCGGGGTCGCTGCGGTAAGCGGCCCAGAGGTCGGACTCCGGTCGGCGGGCTTCGGTGATCCGGTCGAGCAGCTCGGCGACCTTGTCTGCCACCGGCTGCGCCTCGTCGGGCATGTCGAGCCGGGCACGCAACGGGGGAAGCAGCCGTCGCAACTGCTTGACCGGGGTGTCCGCCCGGGTCAACACGAGCAGGTCGGTCAGCAGCGCGGTGTCGCGCTCGTTCTCGGCGTTCAGTCGCGGTCGCACGCCTGCCCGGATGTGGTCGGCTTTGGCCTGGGCTGCGGTCTGGACGGCGCGTGCCGTCGCGATGTCGACCCCGGGCACCTGGGTCAGCGTCCGCGCAGGCACGGTGTGGATCTCGGCGACGGTGTGAAATTTGGAGTTCGCCAGCCCACCGATGCGGGTGCCCCGGGCCAGGTAGGGCCGCAGGCTGTCGATGGGCGCGGCCTGCAGGGTCTGGGCGACAACGTCGTCCGCACTGGATCGGATGCCTGCGGCGATGTCCGAGCGGAGTTTGCCGATGTCGTCGAGGGCGGCTTCAGCGCGGCGGACCAGCTCAGCGAGTTCTGCGCGATCCATGACTGCACATCATCCCACTTCAACGTCACGACGGCTGCGCCGAGTGGACCGGGGCTACGGTGGAGACATGGACGAGCCATCCTCGGCCCACAACCCCGCCACCGTGGAGCGGTACCGGCAGATGGCCCGCAACCCGCTGCTGCCGCGCAGCCAGGTGCAGGGTCTGCTCGCAGAATTCGACCGGTTACTTGAGGTTTCCGCACCACCGGCGGGCTTTCCCGCTCTGGGGACGACGGCGACGTCGCGGGCCGCGGCAGACGCCAAGCACGGCCTGCAGCTGGGCCTGGATGAGCGCGCCGCCGGAGATCGTGCCGAACCGCGCCGCGAGGAGCTTTCCGACCGGGTGCTGGCGGCACTGACCGCGCTGACGGCGTGCATCGACGGCATGCAGACGCTGGAGCGAGCCAAGATCGACGCCGAAGCCGGTGCCACCGCCGACGGTTTCGTCGTGCAGGAGGACTGGTGCATAGCACTCGGGCCCGGGCAGGTGCGCACTGACGAGCTCCAAAAGGCCCGTGCCCGCCACGAGCACTGCGTCATGTCGGCGCTGGCCGGGATGGAACAGCTGCAATACCGCACCGTGCATACGATCCGGGACCAGTTGGGGGTCGACGAGGGTGGGATTCCCTGGACGCTGATGGAATGCGCGCGGGCCGGGCTGGATCTGGGTGGCAGCTTCGAAGCCAGTGCCCGCCTGCCTGATTCGCCCTTGCGTGATCTGATGGAGCAGCTCGCCGACGACATGCGGCAGGCCAACGCGGTGGTACGCGGCGAACGTTAAGTGAGTCCTCAGCCAATATTCATGGTGCAGGCGCATATTGGAGTCAACCGTACGAGAGGTCGGGAGGTACGGACGATGAATATTCGCCCTGTTGCAGGTGTTCTGATGGCATGTGCCGCGGCGTCGATCGGGTTGGCGCCCATCGCGCAGGCAGCGACCGTGACCGCCGAGCCCGCAAGTCAGCACATCGCGCCGGCTCCGCAGTCGTGCACCACGACGAATGCGGGCAGCCAATGCATATCGCCGGGAAACGCGCAGATCAACGATGCTCCGCCGTTTGTGGACAACTTCCCGATGTACGGGTATTTCCCGTGGATTCTGTGATTGATTGACCGCGACGCGTCGCAGGAGGTCATTGCATGACTATCGATGACCCGCGCGCTGAGCGACTCACCGCCGACAGCCAGTTGGGAGCGCTGCTCGATCAGCACAACCCCAACGGCGCCCTTCAGGAGCGAATCGATGTAGCCGCCTTCGGCGGTGGGATTCCTCAAGTGCGGGCGCGGATCCCGATGATTCGGATCGGTCGGCGGTGGGTCAGCAGCGTGTGGTTGGTGGTGATCGGCGCTGTCGGGCTGCTCGTGCTCATCGCGGTGGCTCAGCAGCTGCGGCACTACGGCTGGGTGCAGAGCTTCATCGCCCGCTATCCAGGCACCGCAACGAGTTTCGCGCCTGCAGTAACCTCCGGATTTCCCGCGTGGCTGCGGTGGCAGCACTTCTTCAACATCATCTTCATGATGTTCATCATCCGGTCCGGGCTGCAGATTCTGGCTGACCACCCGCGGCTGTACTTCAATTCGGGGTGCAAACCGGGAACCGAATGGCTGCGGATGCGTGATCCAATACCTGCCGACCGTCTGGACAAGAATGATCCGCAGCGGGTGTGGACGTCCAAAGACGATGCGGTGGCCTTGCCGAAGAGCTTGGGTATACCGGGCTTTCGCCATTCGATCGGCCTGGCCCGCTGGTGGCACTTCAGTTTCGACCTGTTCTGGTTGATCAACGGGGCGATCTTCTATGTGTTGTTGTTCAGCACCGATCAGTGGCAACGCATCGTGCCGCAGTCGTGGACCGTGTTCCCCAACGCGCTGTCCACCGCGATCCAGTACGCCTCACTGAATTTCCCTGTCGATCAGGGCTTTACGAACTACAACGGCCTGCAGGTGCTGGCATACTTCATCACGGTGTTCATCGCCGCTCCGTTGGCGTTCCTCACCGGTCTGTTGCAGGCGCCTGCGGTCGCGGCACGGTTCGGTACGGGCCGTGGCGTGTTGAACCGGCAGGTCGCCCGGACCATCCACTTCGCGGTGCTGGCCTGGATGCTGGTCTTCATCGTCAGCCACGTCACCATGGTGCTGCTCACCGGCGCGGTGGGGAACCTCAATCACATCACGTTGGGCACCGACACCCATTCCTATTGGGCGGTGGTGATCGTCGTGATCGCCGCGGCGGTCGTGGGCATGTTGTGGCTGATCGCGTCGCCGTTGACGCTGCGCTATCCCCGGGTGGTGCAGCAGACAGGCCGGTTCGTCGTGGGCTGGGCGAAAGAACTGATGGAGCGCATGCCGGCCCGGGCGTCGTATCAGGAGAAGGACATCACCCCGTACCACTGGGCGAACGGACGGATTCCCGATTCCGAGCATTATCTGCGGCTGCGCCGCTCCGGCTGGTCGGAGTACGCGCTGCAGGTTCAAGGACTGGTGGAGAATCCGATCGTGCTGTCCTACGACGAATTACGGGCTTTGCCGAAGCACGAGCAGATCACCCAGCACTACTGCATTCAGGGCTGGTCGGGCGTGGCCAAGTGGGGCGGGATCCGGGTGAGCGACCTCATCGACATCGTGCGGCCGCTGCCCACCGCACGGTGGGTGGTGTTCTACTCCCTCGGCGACGGGCCCGAACCCGGGACCGGGCGGTACTACGCGTGCCACAAGATCTCCCACATGCGGGCGCCGATGGCCCTGCTGGCCTATGAGATGAACGGCGAGCCGCTCGGCGATCTGCACGGTGCGCCCCTGCGTCTGCGCAATGAACTGGAGCTCGGCTTCAAACAAGTCAAATGGATTGAGGCCGTTGAATTCGTCGCCGACATCAAAGATGTCGGGTGGGGGCAGGGCGGCTACAACGAAGACCACGAGTTCTTCGGGTACCGGATGCCGATCTAGGCTCGGCTGGTGGGTAATGCGGCGTACGCTGTGATGAACCTGTAGCTTCTTGATGCTTTTTCAGCCTGTGATCGCAAAAGGCTGCAGGCTCGGCACAGCAGGCCGCCAGAGAACCCGGGACGGAGGGGAGCTCCGAAGCGCTTGTGTCGAGGATTGTGGTCAGTAGGTGACTGAGATTCTCGGCTTAGTGCTGCGCAACGGGCGCCCACCTGCACAGGTGCATTGTTGCAGTTACCGCTGCAGATATTCGGATTGTGCGGTGCGCGAATGCTCGGTTAGATGTGGTCTAGCGCACAACCTGAGCCCGTGGCGGACCGGCAGAAGGGAAGTACCACATCATGGAAGAAATCCAGCGGAGCGATGGATACACCGACCCGCCACCGTATGCGGCGCTGCGGATCAAGGCGATCCAGTCGTTGTTGGTGGACAAGGGCATTGTCGATCCGGCCTCGTTCGACGAGATCGTTGACATCTACGAGAACCGGATCGGGCCCAAGGACGGTGCTGCCGTCATCGCTCGGGCTTGGGTGGAACCGGAATTCAAAGCCAAGCTGCTCGACGACGGTACGGCCACGCTGGCCGAACTCGGCATGACCGGTTTCGAAGGCGCGCATGTCATCTTCGTCGAGAACACCGATGAGGTGCACAACGTCGTCGTGTGCACGTTGTGTTCGTGCTATCCGTGGGCCGTACTGGGGCTGCCCCCCGCTTGGTACAAGGCACCCCAGTATCGCGCTCGGGTGGTCTACGAGCCGCGGGCGGTGCTGCAAGAGTTCGGCACCACTGTGTCCGGTGACGTCGAGATCCGAGTCTGGGACAGTACGGCGGAGGTTCGCTACGTGGTGATCCCACAGCGTCCTGCCGGTACCGACGATATGAACGTCGAGCAGCTCGCCGAGCTGGTCAGCCGCGACGCGATGATCGGCACGAAGCTGGCGGCGACGGCCGAAGGGGCAACGGTATGAACGGTATTCACGATGTCGGTGGCAAGGACGGTATGGGTGCCGTCCAGACCGAAGACAATGAGCCGGTCTTCCATGGTGAGTGGGATCGCGATGTCTTTTCGGTCATCGGACTGTACTTCGCCAGCGGGTTGTGCCCGTTGGACGAGTTCCGCCATTCGATCGAAGTCATGGACCCCGCTGAGTATTTGAGCACCCCGTACTACGTGCACTGGTTGCGCGCGGCGGAGAACCTCGGATTTCAGAACGGCTTGTTCACGAAAGAAGAGCTCGCCCAACGGGTCGCCGAACTTGCAGCAAGGGAGATGTCCTGACATGCAGAAGTTAGCGCCTGCACAGGTCTTCGGCGCCATTCGCACTCCCACTTCGTTCACGCGTGAGGTTACGGTCGAACCGCGATTCGCGGTCGGGGACCGGGTTGTCGTACGCAACCACAATCCGGTCGGCCACACCCGCTTGCCCGGTTACGCCAAACTCCACAACGGTGTCATCGACCTGCACCACGGCTTCTTCGTCTACCCCGACACCATGGCGCACGGGCTTGGCGATAACCCTGAGCATCTCTATTGCGTGAAGTTCAGCGCCGGTGAGTTGTTCGGCGAGCGGGGAGAGCCGAACACCTGGGTGTATGTCGACATGTGGGACAGCTATCTGGACCCGGAGCCGGCATCGTGAACATGCTGGTGACTGGCCGTGAAGATCCCGAGGTTGCGTTCGAAGAACCTTGGCACGTAGAGGCTTTCGCCGTTGTCGTGGCATTGACGCGGCAGCGCATGTTTACCTGGACCGAGTGGGTGGAGGAGTTTTCGACCGAGATCCTTCACCACCCGCGGCGTGACGACGAGACGGTCACCGAATCGTATTACCGTCAGTGGCTCGCGACGGTGACGCGGATGGTCGACAGGCACGCCTCCGTGTCGTCAGCGACCGTGGACGAACGGCACGAACAATGGCGGCGTGCCTACCTGGGCACACCACACGGCCAGCCGATTGAATTGTCCAATCATGTGCGGGTCCGGGAGGATTGCCCGACACCAGCGCACGATCACGATCACCCCGTGACGCCACTCGCCGACATCCGCGAACGGATCAAGCCCATCGCGGTGCACGCCGGGAACACCGCCGGCAACTGACCTGGGGCCCGTGTCGCCCCGCTCAGATCATCTCGTTCTTGGTCAGCCACCGCATCACGGGCCAGCCGACGAACACCGGCAGCCAGCAGGTGAGCACCCGATAGAGCAGCACCGCGGGCACACCAACCGCAGCGGGCACGCCGAACGCGGCCAAACCACCGATCAGTGCGGCCTCCACGGCGCCGACACCGCCGGGGGTGGGGGCGGCTGACGCCAGGGTGCCGCCGATCATGGTGACGACGGTGACGGTGACGAAGGAGGTGTCCCCGCCGAACGCCTCGACGCTGGCCCACAGTGCCAGAGCGGCGCCGAGAGTCGTTCCCGCCGCGCCCAATACGATCAGGCCGAGCCGTTGCGGTTCGCGGGCCAACTCGATGAGGTCGTCGGACACTTCTTTGAGTTTGGGCCGGATCTCGCTGGCCAACCAGCGCCGTAGCTTGGGAACCGCGAGGAACGCGCCGATGAGTCCAAGGGCCACGCCGCCGGCCAGGTACAGCACGGTGGCGTCTGGCACGAAATGCGACAGGTCGGTTGCCGCGCCTGCGGCGGTGGTGAAAAAGATCAGCAGCAGGATGTGCACGATCACCTGCACCGACTGCTGAAGGGCCACCGCCGCGGTGGCGCGCATCGTGCTCAGCCCGCCCTTTTGCAGGAACCGGGTGCTCAAGGCCAGTCCGCCGACACCGGCCGGGGTGGTGGTCGCGGCAAAGGTGTTGGCCACCTGCATGATCGACAGGTTGCGGAAGCTCACCGCGCCGTCGGCGCAGGCCCACAGCGCGGCTGCCGCACCGACATAGGTCAACGCCGAGACCGTCAGACCCATCAGGGCCCACCACCAGTTCGCGGTGCGCAGTTCGGAGAAGAACGTGGGCACGGTGCTGATGAACGGATACGCCACGTAGACCAGCGCGACGAGCAACACCAGCTGGATCACCTGGGTGCGGGTGAAGCGGGTGATGGTCTCGGTCTGGATCTGATCGGCGCCGGTCTGGTGCATCACCTCATCGCGGGCGGTGGCGATGACGGCCTTGGCGTCGGGCACGGCATCGCGCACCGGTGCAGGCACCGCGGATTTGGTGAGCCGGCGCGAAGCCGTCAGCACGGTGTCGCGGCCGAACGCCTCGATGGCGGCGCTCACCGCCGACGGGGCGTCGTACAGCGCGGTGGTGGTGACCAGTAGTTGCGCGATGTCGGATTGCAGTTGGGCCTCGGTGGCGCCGTATTCGGAATTGCCGAACCCACCGAACAGCACGGCCCCGTCCTCGACGGTGATCTCTTTGCTGCGCAGGTCGCCGTGCGAAATCTGGTGATCGTGCAGGGTCCGCAGCGCGCGCCACACCCGCCCGACGGTGGCATCGTCGGAGCACTTGTCCAGCGGGATACCGCGTTTCCGGTTGTGCGCATACAGCGTCCAGCCGCGATCGAGGGCCGCCACCGACATTGTCGACGTGCTGGCCAGGCCCAGATCGCCGATGGCGATGGCCATCAGCGCCTGGTGCTCGACGGCCCGGCGCATCGAGGTTTGCAGCGGGGCGGTTTCGTCGGTCCGGAACCGCAGTTTGCGCCACAGTTGGCGCATGGCACCGCCGCTGCGCTGGTTCGGGCCGTACAGCTCCACCACGGCGTTGGCGTCCGGATCTTGGGATGCGGCGTCGAGCAGCAGTGGCCCGGCCCCGGCGGGGCGGATCACGGTCAGTGCGGAGACCACGAATCCGCGCTGCGCCATGGCCCGTACCGCGCCGTCGAGCGGCACCTCCAGGGCCGGGGTGCCGACGATCAGCACCACCAGGGCGCCGACGAACCAGCCCACGGCCAGGCCCAGCAGCGACCGGGCCGGCACCACGGCGCTGACGACGAGGTGGATGGGCACGAACGCCAGCAGCAGCGTCCACCAGTACCGGCGGAGCCGACGCGACAGCCACGGGCCGGACACTGTGAGCACCGCGGCCAGCATGGCGATCCAGCGGGGGTCGTCGAGGAACTGTGACAGCTGGCTGTCGAGGCGGTCGTTCAGGTCGAAATGCCACTTCGGCGCCGCGATGCCGTTGCCGGTGATCGACAGCGACAGGATGGCGATCAGCCCGGCCGCGGCGTAGGCGCCGAGCAGCTTCCACTGCCGCGACAGGACCAGGCTGACCAGGATCACGAACGGCAGCGCGAGGATCGCGATGCCGTAGGCCAGATAGACCAGGTTGGACTGGGTCGGGGTCAGCACGCCGACGATCTCGGAGATCGACCGCTCCAGCGAGACCCATTCGTAGCGGGTGATCAGCGAGCTGGTGATGACCGTGGCGAGGAACAGGGTGGCCAGCGCCAGGCGCAGGATGTCATTGGTGCGTCGGGTCAGGGGTTGTAGCAGCCTGCCGGTGACGGTGATGTCCCGTCCGTCAACGCGCATGTTCCCCCCTTTCGCGGCTCGCCGACCAACGTAGCCGGAGGATTGTGCGATGTCGGTCATTGGTCGCCATCTGACGGAATTGTTTGCCGAGTCGTTGTGAGCGGGCGCTATCTGCAGGCAGGTGATGTAGTTTCGATCGACGACGCCGGGGGGCCGCTGCTGAGGAGTAATCGAGTGGATACGACACCATTCGGGCACTATCAGCTGCAAAAGCTGATCGGCCGCGGCGGCATGGGCGAGGTATATCAGGCCTTCGACACCAAAACCGACCGGATCGTCGCGCTCAAGGTACTGCCGCCGCACCTGGCCCAGGACAGCACGTTCCAGGAACGTTTCCGGCGGGAATCGCACGCCGCGGCCGGCGTCAACGATCCGCACGTGGTGCCGATCCACGGTTACGGCGAGATCGACGGCCGGCTCTATCTGGATATGCGGTTGATCGCGGGCCGCAACCTCGGGGCCATGCTGACCAGAACTGAACGGCCACTCGAACCGGCCTTCGCGGTGAATATGGTCGAGCAGGTCGCGACCGCCCTGGACGCCGCGCATCAGGCCGGCCTGACCCACCGCGACGTCAAGCCGTCGAACATTCTCATCACCGATCACGACTTCGTCTATCTGATCGATTTCGGCCTCGCCCGCACCGCCGGCGAAGCGGGGATGACCACCGCGGGCAGCACCCTGGGCACGTTGGCTTACATGGCGCCGGAACGTTTCGACGCCGGTCAGGTCAATCCACGCTCGGACATCTATGCGCTGGCGTGCGTGCTCTACGAATGTCTCACCGGGGCGCGGCCGTATCCCGTCGACAGCCTGGAACAGCAGATCGCCGGGCATATGGTGTCGCCCCCGCCGCGACCGTCGGCCACGGATTCCCGGTTGGCCGCCTTTGACGAGGTCATCGCCAAGGGCATGGCCAAGAAGCCGGGCAAGCGGTATCAGAGTGCGGGAGAACTGGCGGCCGCGGCGCGCGCGGCGCTGAGCGTGCCGGTCCGCACGACCGGCCGGTCGGGCCGGCATTCCGCGCAACGCGTCCGGACCCGGCCCCGGGTGCGGGTGCCGCGTCGTGTGGCGTTGATCGCGGCCGCGACGGTGCTCGTGGCGGCGGTGTGCGTGGTCGGGGTCTGGCAGTTGCGTGGCCACGGCGCGGAGCCGAGCCTGGCCGATACGGCGTCGACGACGGGTCCGGTGAAGGCGCCGATGGGGGCCGTCCCGGAGATCGCCGCGACGGTGCCCGCAGAGATCAAGGAGACGGGCCGGCTGGTGATCGGGGTCAATGTGCCCTACGCGCCCAACGAGTTCAAGAATTCCGACGGGGAGATCGTCGGCTTCGACGTGGACCTGATGAAGGCCGTGGCACGCACGCTCGGGCTGGTGCCGGACTTCCGCGAGACCGGGTTCGAGGGGATCCTGCCGTCGGTGCAGGACGGGAAGTTCAACGTCGGGATGGCGTCGGTCACCGACACCGTCGAGCGGGAACAACAAGCAGACTTCGTCACCTACCTGCAGTCCGGAACGCTCTGGGCGCAGCGTGCCGGGTCCTCGGTGGATCCCGACGCTGCCTGCGGGATGCGAGTTGGTGTGAAGTTCAGCGTGATTCAGGACACCGAGGAGATCCCGGCCAAGAGTGACGCGTGTGTGGCCGCGGGACTGCCGCCCGTCGACAAGGTCGCCTACACCCAACAGGACGAGGTGACGGCCGCGTTGATCGCCGGTGAGGTCGACGCCATGTCGGCGGATTCGCCGGTGACGGGGTTCGCGATCAAGCTCAGCGGCGGGGCACTCGAGCCGGCAGGCGACGTGTTCGACTCCGCGCCCTACGGTTGGCCGGTGGCGAAAGGCTCGGGGCTGGCCGAATCACTGCGGCAGGCATTGGAGCACGTGATGGCGACGGGCGAATACCGCACCATCGCCACCATGTGGGGCGTGGAGAAAGGCATGATCACCCAGCCGGTGATCAACGGGGCGCTCCGGTGATCAGCCCGGCTCAGGCCTGATGCCCTGGATCCAGGTCTTTCACATCGGCGAAGCTGACGAACGTCGGATGTGTGTCGGTGGCATACCCGGCGACCGGTTCCAACAGCTGGCCGACGTGATCGCCGAGATCGAAGCGGTCCAGGATCGAGCCGACGAACCAGGCGCACGCGGCATCGAGGATCGGCACGCCGGCGGGCCCGCGGTGCCAGGCACACCGGCTGAACTTGTCGAGCTGATCGCCGCTTTCGCTGCCGAACAGCTCCGCGAGTTCGACGTCGTCGCGCGTGATCAAATGCACCCCGAGATGGGTCGCGGCCCGGGCCACAGAGTAGGTGTGGTTGTTCGGCGACAGCCCGACCAGGAAACGCGGCGGGTCGATGCTGGACTGCGTCGCGAAACCCACCAGGCAGCCCGCGTTTTCGTCGCCGACACTGGCGGTGACGATGAACATCGGGTAATCGAGGATGCCGACGAACTCCTCGAACGCGGCAGCTGATCTTTCACCCATGCGGCCTCGCTTCCGGTTGACCCTGCCCAGTATGAAGGTGTTTGACCCATCGCAGCGGGGGTAGCCGACGCGGTATGAACAGGACAGTGCTGTGAAAGCGGTGACGTGGCATGGCCGACGCGATGTCCGGGTCGACACCGTCCCGGATCCGGTGATCGAGGAACCCGGCGACGCGATCATCGAGGTCTCGTCGACCAACATCTGCGGCTCGGACCTGCACCTCTACGAAGTGCTCGGCGCGTTCATGCACGAGGGCGACATCCTCGGCCATGAGGCGATGGGCACCGTGGCCGAGGTGGGCGGCGGGGTCGACGGACTGTCGGTCGGCGACCGGGTGGTGGTGCCGTTCCAGATCTCCTGCGGCCACTGCTACATGTGCCATGAACAGCTCTATACCCAGTGCGAGACCACGCAGGTGCGCGATCAGGGCATGGGCGCGGCGTTGTTCGGTTACTCCGAGCTCTACGGCCGGGTGCCTGGTGGTCAGGCCCAGTACCTTCGGGTGCCCCAGGCGCAGTTCACCCACATCAAGGTGCCCGACGGCCCGCCGGATGCCCGGTTCGTCTACCTCTCCGATGTGCTGCCGACGGCCTGGCAGGCCGTCGCCTACGCCGCCATCCCCGAAGGTGGCTCGGTGACCGTCCTCGGCCTGGGCCCGATCGGGGATATGGCCGCGCGCATCGCCCACCATCTCGGCTATCGGGTGATCGCGGTTGACCGCATCCCGGAGCGGCTCGCGCGCGTCCACACCCGCGGCATCGAGACCGTCGATCTCACCGCGGTCGACGGCTCGGTGGGTGAGGTGATCCGGTCCAAGACCGACGGACGGGGGACCGACTCGGTCATCGACGCCGTGGGCATGGAGGCACACGGCTCACCGATCGCCAAGATGATGCAACGCGTGACGGCGGCCCTGCCGGACATGGTGGCCAAACCCATGATGCAGACGGCCGGGCTGGACCGGCTCGACGCGTTGTACTCGGCCATCGACATCGTCCGTCGCGGTGGCACCATCTCACTGATCGGTGTCTACGGCGGCATGGCCGATCCGCTGCCGATGCTGACGCTGTTCGACAAACAGATCCAGCTGCGGATGGGGCAGGCCAATGTGAAGAAGTGGGTCGACGACATCATGCCGCTGCTCACCGATGCGGATCCGCTCGGTGTGGACAGCTTCGCCAGCCACGTGCTGCCGCTCACCGAAGCGCCGCATGCCTACGACATCTTCCAGAAGAAGCAGGATGGCGCGGTCAAGATGATGCTTAAGCCGTAGGTCAGGACATTGCGGCCTTCAGCGCATCCCGGCTGCGGTCCAACAGTGAGGCGAACGGACCGGCCGCGAAGTTGGCCAGCGACGATTCGGTGCCAGGATGCGGATGTGTGGGGGCGATCCGTTCGGCGGCTTGGACGAGGGTGGCGAGCTTGCGCAGCTCGTCTTCATCGAGGTCCGTACGCAGCGAGGCGAACTCGACCTTCTCCTCGGCTTCGGCGTGCTTGAGCACCGCATTCTGCAGATGGATGAGTTTCTTGCTGAATTCGGCAGTACCGTGCGGTATCTGCTCGAGTTCTTGCAGCGCGACCTTGGCGTCGTGTTCCTCGGCCAACCTCGCGTCGGCGACCGCATTGCCGTCATCAAGTTTGCGCCGTGCGCGGGGGTGCACAAACATCTCCTCGGCGGCCTCGTGCACAGCCAGCAGGGTCCGCAGCCGATTGAAGGCCGCACGCTGGGTATCGGCGTCAGAGGCGTCGAGTGTTTCGACGAAAAGGTCCCTGATCAGCTGGTGTTGATCTTGGAGATAGCTCACCACGTCGGTCTCGCTGGACGATTTCTGAGACATGTTTCCTCCCGGTGCTGGTATCGGAATTTTTCGGCGCAGGGGCTGCGCGCCTGAAAATTCGGATACCCGTCGCACCGCGAGGGCAAACTGTGAGGTTGGTCAGCGCTTCTTGGGGTGCAGCACATCCTCGGTCAACGCGGCGCTCGCACCCTTGGCGCGCTTGTCCGCGCGTTTCTCTTTCAGAGATTTCCCGGACTTTTTCGCCATACCCTGGCGCGGAGACTTATCGGCCATCGTGGCCCCTTTGATGTGGGGGCCTGTGTCGGTCCCGGTTCACACACCCTACGCGCACTTTGAAATTGCATGGGGCGCAGCGCACTGCCGTCACTCGCGCAACCGCACCATCCGCGTCGTCGTCGTCTCGTCCAGCTCCACCACATCCGACCGGGATCGCAGAAAATCACTGAAAGACCGGAAACCCAAAGATCTTTCGCTGAACGACGGATCCATGCGCTTCATCTGTGCCTTCAGCACCGAGTTGTGCAGCCAGTCGGCGTCGTCCTTATCCAGGCCGATCTGCAGTGCGCGGGTCAGCAGCGCGGTGGCCGCGGCCTGGGGGTCGGGTTCCTCCGGCTCCTCGGGTTCGGTCTTCTTGGTGCGGCGGGTGCGTTTCGGGGTCTCGGGCTCCGCGGACGGTTCGGGCTTGATCATCGGGACGCCCGGCAGCGCGTCGTAGACGACGAACTCATCGCACGCGGCGGCCAGGGCCCGGCTCGACGCACCGGCCACCCCGATGCCCACCACATAGCGGCCGAGCCGCTTGCAGCGCTGGGCGAGCGGTATGTAGTCGGAGTCGCCGGCAACGATCACCACGTGGGTCAGGTCGGGCAGCCGGAACATGTCTTCGACGGCGTCGACGGCCAGCCTGATGTCGGCGCCGTTCTTGCCGTAGGCCGCGGCCGGGAACAGCTGCACCAGGTCGACCGCGCGGCCCACCAACTGTTGGCGGTATCCGGTATTAACATCTGCTGACCAATCGGCGTACGCCCGGGTGAGGACCAGCGTCCCGAAGGAGGACGCATAGTCCAGGACGGCGCCGACATCGACCGTGGAGCGGGCCAACCGGTCGGATTCCAAGCCCTTGGCCTTGTCCCGCTGAAACGAGTTACGGCCGTTGACCTGGTCATACCGCGAAATCACGATGTTGTCGAAGTCCAGATAGACCGCGACTCGGGTAGGGGCGGGTTCGGTCATGCCCTCCAGTGTCGGGCATCGATCGGTGCGGTGGCACGGATCGGCATTCACGCCTAGGCTGACAGCAACATCGCAGGTGGCCCGGGACCATTCTGCCGCACTTCGACGGACCGGGAAATTTTGGCAATCAGTGACATCGCGGCATACGCACAGTTGAGCCGCGCGGACATCGAGGCATTCGGCACCGAGCTGGACGCCTTGCGTACGGAGATCGAGGAATCCCTCGGCGAGCGCGACGCGGCCTACATCCGGCGAACCATCCTGTTCCAGCGGACCCTCGACGTGGCCGCCCGGCTGACGATCGCGGGGACCCGTTCGAAGGCCGGCTGGCTGGTGGGGACGGCGGCGCTGGCCTACGCGAAGTCCGTGGAGAACATGGAGATCGGGCACAACGTCGGGCACGGCCAGTGGGACTGGATGAACGATCCGGAGATCCACTCCACCACCTGGGAGTGGGACATGGCGGGGCCGTCGGCGCAGTGGCGGTATTCGCACAACTACCGCCATCACGTGTTCAGCAATGTGCTCGGCGTGGATGACGACCTGGGTTTCGGTGTGCTGCGGGTGACCCGCGATCAGCAATGGGAGCCACAGCATCTGGTGCAGCCGCTGCGGAATCTGTTGTTGGCCGCAGTCTTCGAATGGGGCATCGCCCTGCACGATTTCTATTCCGAACGCGACCGCGCCGATACCGAGGACGGTAAGCGGGCGGCCAAGGCGGCGTTCCACTCCAAGGCGGGCCGGCAGTTGTTGAAGGACTATGTCCTGCTGCCTGCGTTGAGCCTGCGGCGGTGGCGACGCACGCTGGCCGCCAACGCCACCGCGAACCTGGTACGCAATTTCTGGGCGTACCTGGTGATTTTCTGCGGTCATTTTCCGGACGGCGCCGAGAAATTCGCCCCGGAGGCTCTGAAGGAAGAATCCAGGGCCGAGTGGTATCTGCGGCAGATGCTGGGTGCGGCGAATTTCAAAGCCGGTCCGGTGCTGGGGTTCTCGAGCGGCAACCTGTGCTACCAGATTGAGCACCACTTGTTCCCCGACCTGCCCAGCAACCGGCTGCCGCAGATCAGCGAGCGGGTGAGTGCACTGTGCGACAAGTACAACGTGCCTTACACCAGCGGACCTCTGACCAGCCAGTACTTCCAGGTCATGCGGACCATCTTCCGGCTTGCGCTGCCCGATGACGGCTGGCGCTCGGTGCGGCGGGAATGGCAACAACACTCAGCTGACTCAGCTGGAGCCACGCCACCACGCTGACCGGGATCCCGAAAAGGAACGTCACTTCTGTCGTCCCTGTGCCGTAATAGTCGAACAGGGAGAAGCTGTCGGTCAGCGGGCGGCGTGCCCTGAAACTCCAGTACACGCCGATTACGTGACCGTGTCAATGAAAACGGCGCTCAGGTTGGAAGGCCTTGCGGCACTGCGTCTTACGGGTTTTTCTTTCGACGGGTGAACTGATCGTGCGCGCGCCGGTGCGCAGAGCGGAGCAGGTCCTGCGCGACAGCGGCGGTGTGCCGGCCGGGATTGGCGATGGCCAGCCACCCTTGTCGCCCGTACACCGGGTGGGTGATGACGGTGTCGTCCCTGGCTTCCGGTGACGTGCTGCCGGTGTGCGCCGGTCCGGCCGCGATGTTCAGCCGGAAGGCGCCGGGCCGGTCGAGGCGGGATGCGGAGTCCCCCGGATAGTCCTTGGTGACGATGGTGGCGAACGGTTGGGTTTTGGGGACGACGCCGTCGGGGGAGTAGTAGAAGAACACGTCACCCCAGGCGACCTCGGGGGAGCCGTCGCCGGGCTGTGGTTGCAGGACCACGACGGCGTCCATTGCACGGACCAGGTCGATGATGTCTTCGATCGTCATAGACTCAAGCCTCACATTGAAGTGCTTATGTGGACTTTGACGACAATGTACTGGTGGTTTAGATGAAAAGTCTCAACCCAGGCCTTCGAACTGCCGATGTCGCACAGCGGACCGGCTACTCGGTGCAGCAGATTCGCAACCTCGAGCGCGCCGGCGTGCTGCCCACCGCGCCGCGTACGGCGTCGGGCTATCGGGTGTACAGCCACGCCCATGTGCGGTCGGTCGACGCCTACCGGGCATTTGCGGCGGCCGTCGGTCCGGTCGATGCCAAGCGGATCATGCGCGTCGTGCAGGGCACTGCATCGGAGGCGCTCGAGCTGGTCGACGAGGCGCACGCGCAGATCCACACGCAGCGTCGGGATCTGCGGCTCGCCCAGCGCGCGGTCGCGACGATCGTCGACGAACCCCTCGACGACGCCCGGCCGTCGGACTCGATGACGATCTCGGAACTCGCAGGGGCGCTGGGTGTTCGGGTTTCCGCACTGCGGCACTGGGAAGCGGAGGGACTCATCACTGCGGGCCGGTCCGCCGGCCGGGTCCGCAGGTATGCACCGCGGGATGTGCGCGACGTTCGGATCGTGCATCAGTTGCGGCTGGCCGGCTACCGCATCCCGCCGCTGCGGGCACTGATGCCCCTGCTGCGTGACGGACAGGACTGGGATGACGTCGGCGCCACGTTATCTGCCCGCGAAGACGACTTGGCGCGGCGGTCCCGGGAGTTGCTGGCGGGCGCTGCCGCACTGCACCTGTTGCTGTCCTCGACCGGCCAATCCGACCTCACTCGGGACGGGTCGTCCTAGAGTGGAACCAGTCACCGCAACAGAATGGCTCGCAAACGACGAAACGAGAGCACACCCATGGGTGCCAGGACCACCGGCGACGGATTGGCCGACGTCGTCGTCACCGCGGTCGCGTCGACGACTGCCCTTGCGGCCCAGGCCGAGGAGACCTGGGAACTGTTGCTGGAGGGCCGAAGTGGCATCCGCACCCTCGACAAGCCGTTCGTCACCGAGTTCGATTTTCCGGTGCGCATCGGCGGGCAGCTGACGGAGAGTTTTGAAGAAAGCCTGACCCGTGTTGAGCGGCGCCGCCTTTCGTACATGGAGCAGATGTCCAAGGTGCTCGGTCGCAGGCTCTGGGAGAGCGCCGGGTCACCCGACATCGACACCAGAGGGCTGCTCGTCTCGATCGGGCTGGCCCTGGGCTCGACCGAGGAAATGATCCTTCAGTACGACACCTGGCTGGTGAAGGGCCTGCGCGCGGTGCCGCCGACCGCGATCCAGAAGTACATGCCCAATTCGCCGGCGGCCACGGTGGCTTTGGAACGGCAGGCGAAGGCAGGCGTCATCTCACCGTTGATGGCCGACGCATCGGGGGCCTCGGCGATCGCGCACGCGTGGCGCCACATCATCCTGGGTGACGCCGACATCGCGATCTGCGGTGCCGTCGAGACGTGCATCGAGGCGGTGCCTGTCGCGGCATTCAGCCAGATGGGCATCATGTCGACCTACAACGACGATCCGCCCGCCGCGTGCCGGCCGTTCGACAAGGACCGCGACGGGATGGTGTTGAGCGAGGGCGGCGCGTTGATGCTCATCGAAACCGAGGAGCACGCCAAGGCCCGTGGTGCCCCGGTCCTGGCCCGCCTCATGGGTGTCGGCATGACCTCTGATGGCTATGACCTCGTCGAACCCAATCCCGACGGGGAGCTGGCCGGTGCGGCCATCTCCCGTGCCATCGAACTGGCCGGTCTCACCGCCGCCGACATCGATCACGTCAACGCCCACGCCACCGGCACGAGCTACGGTGACCTGGCTGAGGCCCGCGCCATCCACCACGCGCTGGGCCGCCACGTGCCCGCGGTGTACGCGTCGAAGGCGGCCCTGGGGCATACGCTGGGTTCGGCCGGGGCGGTGGAGGCCGTGCTGACCGTGCAGACCCTGCGCGACGGCGTCATACCGCCCACCCTCAACCTGAAGAACTGCGATCCCGAGATCGATCTGGACGTGGTGGCCGATCAGCCCCGCCGCGGCGACTACCGCTATGCGGTCAGCAACTCGTTCGGTTTCGGTGGCCTGAACGTGGCGTTGACCTTCGGCGCCTACTGAGCTCGCTTGGTGAAGGTGAACTGGGCCACCTCGGCGAGGCCGCGCCGGAAGAAATCGGCGCAGCCGGTCAGATAATGCATATAGCGGTCATAGACCTCTGCTGAGGTGATCGCGATCGCCTCGTCGCGGTGGTCGGCCAGGCTCGCCGACCAGGTGTCGAGGGTCCGCACGTAGTGCTCGTTCATGAGCTGCGGCTCGTCGGTGGAAAAGCCGGACCCGGAAGAGAACTCGCGCATGTCGTCGTCCGACGGCAGCTGTCCGCCCGGGAAGATCTCCTTGCCGAGAAACCGCGTGAACTTCATGTCGCTCAACGTGATCGGGATGCCATGCTCACGCCAGTAATCGATGGGATGGGTGAAGATCGTCTCCACCACCATGCGCCCATCCGGAGGCATCACCCGATGGGCAGTATCGAAAAATGCTGCATACCGGGACTTCCCGAACGCTTCGAAGGCCTCGATGCTGACGATCCGGTCCACAGGATCGTCGAACTGCTCCCAACCCATCAGGTGCACCAGGTGCGAGCGGTCGGTTTCGATCTTCTCCAAAAGGCCTCGGGTGTAGGCATACTGGTTTCTGCTGAGGGTCAGGCCGATGACGTTGACATCGTATTTCTCGACCGCGCGTTTCATCAGCGCGCCCCAGCCGCAGCCGACGTCGAGCAGCGTCATGCCGGGTTGCAGGCCGAGCTTGTCCAGCGCGAGATCGATCTTGGCGAATTGTGCTTGTTCCAGCGGCATGTCGTCGTACTCGTAGAATGCGCAACTGTAGGTCCGTGAGGGATCCTGGAACAGCGCGAAGAAATCATCGGAGAGATCGTAGTGAGCCTGCACCTCCTCGAAATGAGGTTGCATAGGTGCTGTTTCTGTCGTGACAGCCATGCGGACGACCTCCTCGATGGACGGATTTTTCTCGGCTGAGCTACGTCTTCTCGCAGGTGAACTGGCATACGTCGGTGTAGCCATCGCGGAACAGGTCCGCACAACCGGTCAGGTACTTCAGGTACCGCTCGTAGACCACGTCGGAGGTGATCGCGATGGCCTCGTCCTTGTGGGCTTTCAGATTGGCGGCCCAGGTGTCCAGGGTGCGCGCATAGTGCGGACGCAGCCGCTGTTTGCGGGTGACCGTGAAGCCGGCCTCGGTGGCGTTATCTTCAACCATCGCGATCAGCGGTATCCGGCCACCCGGGTAAATCTCGGTGACGATGAACCGGAAGAACCGCAGCAGCGACATCGTCGTCGGCAGCCCGAGTTCGGCCACTTCCTCCTTGCTGGTGGAGACGATGGTGTGCAACAGCATCACGCCGTCATCCGGCAGCAGCTCAAAGGTCTTCTTGAAGTAGTCGGGGTACTTCTCGAAGCCGAAGTGTTCGAACGCACCGATCGACACGATGCGGTCCACGGGTTCGTCGAAATCTTCCCACGGCTGCAGCCGAACCTCTTTGCTGCGTGGGCTCTCGGATTCGGCGAACCGCCGTTCGATGTGCTCGAGTTGGTTGTGCGACAGCGTCAGTCCGATGACATTGACGTCGTGTTTCTCCACCGCCCGCATGATCGTGGAGCCCCAACCGCAGCCGATATCCAGCAACGTCATCCCGGGTTGCAGGCCGAGCTTGCCCAGCGCCAGATCGACTTTCGCCATCTGGGCCTGCTCCAGCGTCATGTCGTCGCGCTCGAAGTAGGCGCAGCTGTAGGTCTGGGTGGGATCCTGCCAGAGTTGGAAGAATTCGTTCGACAGGTCGTAGTGGGACCGGACTTCGTCTGCCGTCGATCCGTGTCGCTCGCCGGGGCGGGCGCCGATGAAGGTGGTCGCGGTCTTCAGTTCTCGTGAAGTATCTGTCACTATCCGCCCCATTGAGACTCGGATTCGATAGTGGACCCGGCGTACCGCTTTTTTCATACGCCGTGACCGGAGATTACTCCTCCAAAACTGTGCGGGGAAGCGCTTTCGTCGAAGGTCCGCGCAGTCCGGTGTCTTCGTCCGAGGTGCGCGAACCGAAAAGCCGTATCCAGCACAAGAGTCGGCGGTTCTCCCGCCTGATTCCCAGCCTCGCGTGTCAGGCTGGGTCCATGAGTGCGAAACGGAACCAGCCGCGTCGCGCGGACCTCGTGCTTTCCGGTGGCGGGGTGAAGGGTATCGGCTTGGTGGGGGCGGTCGTCGCGCTCAAGGATGCGGGCTATGACGTACAGCGGGTGTCGGGCACCTCGGCGGGCTCGCTGGTCGGCGCGGTGGTGGCCGCGGCGTCGCAGGACGGCCGCCTGACGGGCGATCAGCTGCGGGATTTGGTGTTGAGTGTGCCGTACCGCAAATTCGGTGACGCCGGGCCGATCGAGCGGATCCCGCTGCTCGGCCCGGCCTGGGGACTGATGCGCGAGACCGGGGTGTACCGCGGCGACTTCGCCCACGACTGGATGCGCAGTGAGCTGAAGAACCTCGGCGTGCGCACGTTCGGTGACCTGGCCATCGACGACGACAATCTGCTGCCGGAGCGGCGCTACCGCCTGGTGGTCACGGTGGCCGATCTGACGACCGGGCAGCTGGTACGGCTGCCGTGGGACTACCAGCGGGTGTACGGGCTGGACCCGGACGAACAATGCGTGGCCGACGCGGTGCGCGCCTCGATGGCGATTCCGTTTCTGTACCAGCCGGTGACGTTGCGGACCGCGACGGGCCAACCCTGCACCCTGGTCGACGGCGGGGTGCTGTCGAACTTTCCGATCGACTCCTTCGACCGTCCCGACGGCGGCGAGCCGCGGTGGCCGACATTCGGGGTGACCGTGGTGCCGTACCTGCCCGCCCCGACGGTCGATCAGCTCATTCCGGGGCTGGGACCGCTGAACTGGTTCAAAACTACACTGCTGGAAAGCCTGATCAGCACCATGCTGGTCGGCCACGATCAGGCCCACCTCAGCCTGCCCTGGGTGAAAGCCCGTGCGATCCAGGTGGATTCGACCGATGTCGGGGTGCTCGACTTCGGCATCACCCGCGCAGAGGCCGAAGCGTTGTACGACAAGGGATATGCGGCCGCTGCCGAATTCCTGACCGCGTGGGACTGGCCGGCCTATCTGGACCGGTTCCGCCGGGCGCACCGGGTGGAATAGTTCGCGGGGTGGCCGCGTCAGAGCGCGTTGCGGCCGGCGATGGTCTTGGCCAGTTGCACCGCTGTGCCGTCGCTGATGTCCTGCCCGGTGATCCGCACGTCGACCACCATGTTGTCGACGGCCAGGATCGCGCGTCGGCTGCCGTATCCGGGGTAGACCGGTGAGTCGTTGTGCGTCACGTCGACGCCGTCGAGCACATCGGGTGCCGCCAGGAGGAACACGTCCGGGGTGTCATTGCCTGCTTCGCTGATGGTCAGGGTGTCGTTGGCGCATTGACGCCACACCGCGACCGTGCGGGTGACGACGGAGCGCGCCGCGGCCGGGTTGTCGAAGGTCGTGACGGCCTGGTCGACCTCCAGGTCACCGGTGTCATCGGTGAACAGTGTTTCGCGGAACTGGTGGTAATCGCTGTCGCGGTAGAGCCAGTCCATGGCGTTGCCGATGACGACCACACATTCCGGACGGGACGCCTGTTCATCCCCGTCGACCTTCGCGGGGACGCGTAGCGCGGTCTTGGGGCGCAGGGAATCGGTGCCCAGCATGGTGTTGAGCTCGGATTCACTGGCCAGCATGCTGCCCAGCACGTCGACCTGCGGGCCGTCGTCCTGCCGGGTTTCGGTCTGGCAGCCGGTGAGCGCGACGAGGCCGGCTAGTGCCAGGGCGGCCGCTGTGCGCCGCTTCGCGGGCGAAGCCTTGGTGTCGCTCATCAGCCCTTCTTCCTGTGCTGATCCTAGATCGGGTCGGGCGGCCCGGCGGGCGCCAATTTGTCGTTCCACCGATCGGGGGACACCGGGTTCACCCGGTGCGGGGGCCGGTCGGTCGATGGTTGGCGGCAGCGTTCGGCGGCATTCTTATCTCAACACCGGAACACACCGGATGAAGAACCGAAAAGCCTTATCCGACAAAGGAGTCGACATGACCACCATCGCCCGCCGCGCCGCCGCCGGTTTCACCCTCGCCGCCGCCCCCGTCCTGATCTTCCTGGGTGCCGCCAACGCTCAGGCCGAACCCGCCGCAACCCACACCGGCCCGACCGCCACGCACCACGACGCCTTCCCCCACCAGCACAACTTCCCCAAGCCCGGCACCGCCGAGCATCACCATCACCAGCGCAACCACGCCAAGTAAGCCGGCCGCGAAGCCCTGACGCCGAAACGGCGTCCGGGCTCTTTGGTGTTGTTCGGCCGATGAGGCTCGTAGGCTGGTGGTGTGAGCGCTTCCACGCCGGCGATGCTGCCGCCGGGGCCTCGACTTCCCCGGGCCGTGCAGGCCGCATTGATGCTGAGGTACTGGCCGCGGTTCGTGTCTGCCTGCCGACGCCGCTACGGCGACATCTTCACGCTGCGGGTCGCAACGCTGGGCACCCTGGTGTATCTGGCCGATCCCGCCGACATCAAAGTGGTGTTCGCCGGTGACCCGAGAGTTTTCCATGCCGGCGAAGCGAATTCGATGCTCAGTGGCCTGCTCGGCGACAGCTCGGTGCTTGTGGTCGATGAAGAGGTGCACCGGGATCGGCGACGGCTGATGCTGCCGCCGTTCCACCGCGACGCGGTGGCCCGGCAGAGCGAGATCATGGCCGAGATCGCCGCGGCGAACATCGCGGGCTGGCCCGTGGGCACCCCGTTCGCCGTGGCACCGAAGATGGCCGAGATCACCCTCGAGGTGATCCTGCGGACGGTGATCGGTGCGTCCGATCCGGCCCGGCTGGCCGCGCTGCGCACGGTGATGCCGCAGCTGCTCAGCGTGGGTGCGTGGGAATCGGTAGCGGTCGCCTCTCCCGGGCTGCAGCGTCGACGTCCGTGGCGGGCCCTGCGGCGCAACATCGGGGAGGCCGACCGGCTGCTGTACGCCGAGATCGCCGACCGTCGTGCTGACCCGCAGTTGGCCACCCGCACCGATGTGCTCGCGATGCTGGTGCGCGCCGCCCATGACGACGGCCGCGCCATGACCGACCGCGAACTGCGCGATCAGTTGATGACGCTTCTCGTCGCCGGTCACGAGACCACGGCCACCGGGCTCTCGTGGGCGCTGGAGCGGTTGACTCGGCACCCGGCGACCCTCGACAAGGCGGTGCGCGCCGCGCAGGACGACGACGAGTACCTCGACGCGGTAGCCAAGGAGACCCTCCGGATCCGGCCGGTGGTGTTCGATGTCGGCCGCATCCTCACCGAGCCGGTCGAGCTGGCCGGTTACCGCCTGCCCGCCGGGGTGATGGTGACGCCCGGCATCGGGCTCGTGCACGCCAGCGATTCCGTGTACTCCGATCCCGACCGGTTCGACCCCGACCGGATGCTGGGCGTGACCCATTCGCCGACAACCTGGTTCCCGTTCGGCGGCGGCAACCGACGCTGCCTCGGCGCCACCTTCGCGATGGTTGAGATGCGGGTGGTGCTGCGCGAAATCCTGCGCCGTGTCGAATTTTTCACCACCACCGCCGCCGACGAACGGCAACGCGTCAAGCACGTGACCCTGGTACCGCACCGCGGTGCCAGGGTCAGTGTGCGTGGCCTGCGGCAGGTGCAGGAACCTGAGTCTCCTCGGGCGTCGACGGCCGCACCCTGAGCGCAGAGACCGAGGGTAGCTATTCGCCTGCGGCGGGTTGGCGCGCCGTACGGACGTCGAACGCGTGGCGTCGGGCGATCTCCAGGCCGCTGGCGACGGCGCCCATAACGATCGCCTGCTGCCCGAGGGCGCCACGCGTCAACGGTGCGGTCATCGGTGAGATCGCGCGCAGCGCGGTCGTGATCGTCGATTCCATCAGATCAAAATTCTGGCCGATACCGCCTCCGAAAACAACCACCGCGGGATCGAACAGGGCGAGGACGGACGCGACCAGCTGTGCCAGTTGTTCAGCCTCGCGCTCAACGACTTTCAGGGCGATCGAATCGCCATTTCTGGCCGCGTTGAACACCGACTCTGCGGTGAGGGGCTCCGACATACCGAGATGGCGTGCCTGCGCGACGACAGCGTCGGCGGCGATCGCCTCCTCCAACATGCCGCGGGGGGGTCGGTCTGCAGGCGCCGGCACGAGCGTCTGACCCAACGGCAGATATCCGGCTTCGCCCGCGGCGCCGCGGGCACCGCGATACAGAGATCCGTTGAGGAACAGTCCGATCCCGACGCCGGTGCCGATCGTGATGTAGACGAAGTTGTCGATGTCGCGGACGGCGCCGTAGGAGTGCTCGCCGATCGCCGCGAGGTTTGCGTCGTTGTCGATGGTCAGCTCCGACCCGAGCTGCGCACTGAGCGCTTCTGCGATGCCGAGCCGTTGCCATCCCGGCAGGTTGGCCGCGTAATTTATCCGCTGCCGGGTGGCGTCGTACACACCCGGTGATCCAATGACTGTGTGTACCAACGCGCCTGCGGCGATGCCGGCTTCGGACTTGATCGACTCCACGGCCGAGCCCGTGAGGTCGACCAGACCCAGTGCGGTCGTGGCCGAGTTGCGGATGTCGGTCGCTGCAAGACGTCCACCGGTCAGGTCGGTCACGATCAGCCGCAGCCACTCGTGGCCGATGTCGACACCGACCACTGCACCGGCATCAGGGTTCGGCTCATAGGTGGCGGCGGGCCTGCCGTGCGCCACCTCGCTGAGGCCGGACTGGCGCACGAGGCCGACCGCTTCCAGGTCGTTGAGCGCTGCAATGACAGTCGGCAGTGAGAGCCCGGTGGATTGCGCCAGGCCCGGACGCGTCGCGGAGGAGTCGGAGAACAAGCGCTCGAGCAGCACGCGCTGATTCATCTGCCGCATTATCGACGGTGCCAGCGCCGGTCCAGAGTTGCGATTGCGCGCCACCAGGATCCTTCCTAAAGAGTCCTAGCAATTCTAGAGGCTGTTCAGCGCGTCGTTGACAAATAAAGAGTGTTGAGTAAATACTCTTTACTATGTCGAGAAGAGCCGGTTGCGCTGCGTTCGCCGTGCCCGGTCCTCTGTCCCTACGAATCGAGGTCCGCTCATGACCACTACGACTCGGGCACCATCCCATTCGCTCAAGGCCAACTCGGTGGGTGTGCTGAGTGCCGTTTTCATGTGTATGGCCTTCATGGGCCCGGCCATCAGCGTCGCGTACAACACTCCGGCCGCCGCCGGAGGAGCGGGCTTCGCGCTGCCGGTGTCGATTCTTTTCGCACTGATCGCTTGCCTGTTGGTCGCAAGTAACATCGCCGCATTCGCGAAGAAGCTGCCGTCGGCCGGCTTCGCCTACACCTACAACAGCCACGCCTTCGGCCCACACGCCGGCTTCCTGTCGGGGTGGGCAATGCTCACCGCCTACGGCATGGTGGGCCCGATGATCATCGCCGCTTTCGGCGGCTTCGCCTCGACGTTCTTGGAATCAGTGCTTCACATCAACCTGCCGTGGCAGTTGCTTTCCGCGGTCTTCACACTGTTCATCTGGGCAGTGCTTGCCGCGGGCATCACCGAGTCGGTCCGAGTGGCATTCGTGTTCCTGGCGATTGAGGTCGGCGTCATCGTCGCCCTCACCTGCACCATCCTCGCAAAGGGTGGCGCGAACGGGTTGAGCCTGCAAAATTTCAACCCCGCGGAGTCGCTGCACGGCATCGGCGGTCTTGGCACCGGAATGCTTTGGGGAATCTTGATGTTCATCGGTTTCGAGGCGGCCGCCACACTTGGTGAGGAAGCCAAGGGGTCGAGGCGCACCATTCCCGCCGCTCTCTTTACCGCGGTCATGGTGATCGGTGTCTTCTACGTCTTCGCCGCGTATGGATCGTCCACCGGCTTCGGGATCGACGGTGTCAGCGACTTCGCCTCCGATACGGACCCGTGGGCCACACTTGCTCAGAAGTTCTGGGGCGGAACCGCTTTGCTCACGCTGACCATCATCGCGAGCGCGGCGGCCAACGGTATCGCCGGTTCGAACTCCGCGGTGCGCATTCTGTTCTCGATGGGCCGGGAGTCGATCCTGCCTGCCGCGTTCGGCCGCACCAGTCGCAACGGCGTACCGCAGATCGCACTGGCCGCGTACCTGGCGTTCGCGCTGGGCTTCGTGCTCCTCATCGGCGTCGGGTACGGGCCTTTCGGAGTGTGGGGGTTCTGCGGCACTCTGCTCGGGCTGTCGATGGTGCTCATCTATATCGCCGTCAGCATCGCAGTCATCCCGTTCTATCTGCGCAAGCATCGCGACGAGTTCTCCGTGCTGCGCCACGGTGTCATCCCTGTCCTCAGTGCAGTTGTCATGCTGTTGCCGATCTACGGTCAGCTGCACCCATTGCCCGACTATCCGAACAATCTGGCCGTGTTCTTCATCCCGGTGTGGATGTTCCTCGGTGCCGCGTATCTGGTGTACCTGCACCGCAGGTATCCCGGCCGAGTGGCCGCCATGGGCCGGGTCTTCGACGCACCAGCCGAGACGGCGCCGGCAGCAACTGACGTGCCCGATCGGGTCTAGTCGCTTCAGACCATCCACTTCCGAGCGAAAGGAGCCGGCGCCATGCCTGGCGACTTCATGAAACGCGAGATCGCCGAACAACCTGGCGTATTGGCCGGGCTGGTCGCGCGCGGCAATCAGGTGTCACGCGAACTCAACAAAGTACCAACGGATTTCAAAGGCGTGGCGTTCCTCGCCCGCGGCTCATCGGATCGTGCCGCCCTGCTCGGCAGGTATGCGGTGGAAGCGGGAACGGGCCTGCCGACCTGCCTGATTGCGCCCAGTGTCATCGCAGGCGCACCGGCGCACCGGTTTGAGGGATGGCTGGTCGTCGCGTTGTCACAGTCGGGTAGAACCCCTGAGATCATCACCGCGGCCGAACATTTCCGGCGCAGCGGAGCCGTGGTCGTCGCGATCACCAACGACCCGTCATCCGCACTCGCGGGTTCAGCCGACGTGCATATCGACGTGGGCGCAGGGCCCGAGCGTGCCGTACCTGCCACCAAGACGGTAACCGCACAGATGCTGGCCTGCTTGCTGCTGGCCGGTGCGCTTGCCGAACCCGGCTATGCAGCGGGCGCGGACGAACTGGCCGAGATCCCGGACATCATCGGACATCTGCTGGCCGACGAGGATGCGGTGCGCTCCACCGCAGCTGAGTTGGCGGCCTACGACCGCGTCGCTGTGGTGGGGCGTAAATGGTGCTATCCCGCGGCGATGGAGACCGCGCTGAAACTGCAGGAAACCGTCGGGGTGATGGCGCACGGCTTCTCCTCAGCGGACTTCCGGCACGGCCCGATCGCAGTCTGCGGACCGACCGCCGCCGCGGTGCTGTTCGCCGGATCCTCGGGTGCCGCCGACGACGACACCCGAGCGCTCGTCGATGAACTGCGCGGCCGTCGGGCCTGGTCGATCCTGATCGGCGCGGGCCACGCGAGTTCCATCACTTGGCCCGCGCTCGGTCACGCCGGTGAGTGCATCCTGGCGACTGTGCGTGGTCAGCAGTTGGCATACCACTGGTCGATGGTGACCGGCGTGGACCCCGACCAGCCCGCGGGGCTGCGCAAAGTGACCCTGACCCACTGACCACCCGGTCCTGTCCCGAAGGCTCCGTCATGTTCCTCGACCCGCTGCGCCGTCGCAACCCTGGCCTGCTCGCCGCTGCAGTGCAGCTGCATCAGACAGGCGAACTCCCGCCCAACACCTTTGTTCTCGACCTTGATGCGATCACTGCCAATGCGGCCGCGATTGCCGACGAGGCTGCAAAGCATCGCCTGACCGTGTACGCGATGACCAAACAGCTCGGCCGCAACCCTGACGCCTGCGCGGCGATCGTCGCCGGCGGGATCACCGCCGCGGTCGCGGTCGACGTTGACTGTGCGCGTGCCACGACGGCCGCCGGAATGGAGCTCGGTCACGTCGGCCATCTGGTTCAGATCGCCGGCGCTGACGCCGACAACGTTGCAGACATGCGTCCGGCGCACTGGACCGTCTTCTCCGAGCACAAGGCCGCAGAGGCCGGCGCAGCCGCGGCACGACGGGATCGCCGACAGGCACTGCTTGCCCGGATCTACGCGCCCGGCGACGAGTTCTATCCCGGACACGAGGGCGGCTTCGACGCCGCCGACATCCTGCGGGTCGCCGACCGGCTCGACGCGTTGCCGGGCGCTGAGTTCGCTGGTATCACGACATTTCCAGCCCTGCTGTTCGACGCCCAAAGCGGCACGCTGCGCGACACCCACAACCTGCGCACACTCGAACAGGCAGCCGCAGTGCTAGCTGGACGCGGGCGGAAGATTCAGATCAACGGACCCGGAACCACGTCAGCGGTGGCCCTGGCGCAGCTCGCCGCGGCCGGTGTCACGCAGGTCGAGCCCGGCCACGCGTTGACGGGGACCACGCCGCTGCACGCGGTGCGCAGCGACCTGCCGGAGGTGCCGGCGGTGTGCTACCTGACCGAGGTCAGCCATTCCTACGGCGGGCGCGCCTACTGCTTCGGCGGGGGAATGTACATCGATCCGGTCTTCCCCGATTACCAACTGCACGCCATGGTCGGCACCGACCCGGACGGGCTACGCCACGTACCTGCCACGGTGCCGCCACCGTCGGCTATTGATTACTACGGCCAACTGCACGCCGACGGGCCCATCCCGGCCGCCGGTGCGAGCGTCGTATTCGCTTTCCGCGTCCAGGCTTTCGTCACCCGCGCGCAGACCGCGGGCGTCGCTGGAATTTCGACCGGCAATCCTCGGGTGGCCGGCATCTGGTCCGCCGACGGTCTGCACCCCGGGGTGCGGCGCTGACCAGGTCGACGAGGACTCGGACCGCCGCACCACGGGGCTGCCTGCACGTACGCGCCTACGGCGTCAGATTCACCGTGACCCCGCCGGAGAACATCGAGTCATGCAATTCGATGCTGGCCGGAACCGCGGCGACCGGCATGTCGTAGACCAGTGACACGTCGACCGCATTGCCGGGATTGATGTCGTCCCACACGGGAATGTCGGAGTCGCCCAACGCGATCTGCGCTCCGGCGTCGCTCTCGAAACTGCGGCCCTGGGCGTCGAACAACTTCTGATTCGACGGGCTGAACCCCTGCGCCTGATCGCCGATGTTCTCGACGCTCAGCGTGACGATGACAAACTGGCCCTGCGCCTTCTGGTTCAGGAACGGGTTGTCACCGACCTCGGCCAGTCCGGGCTGCACCGACGTCACCACGAACTCGAACTTTCCGTCCCGCACCGGGGTGTTCATCGTCGCGGTGGTTGCGGGTTCGGTCGGGGCTTCGGCGGGAGCCTGCGCGGCGGGAGCCTTCGCGGCGACCGCGGCGGTATCCGAGAAGTTGGCGTCCTCCTTTTTGTCCCCGTCGGAAAAGACCGACACCGCGACCACGAATGCGACCACACCGCCGATGATCGCCGGCCACTTGCGCTTCTTCTTGGCGGGTGGTGGCGGCGGAGGATACTGGCCGGGAAACCCCTGCGGGCCAGGTTGACTGGGATCTCCGGGGTGTTGATAGGGAGTGCTCATCGTGATCGTTCCTTCTTGTCCTGCGCCGGGCACCCATGCCAGGCGAACAGGCGAACGTACAACCCGGCACCGACAAGTTGGCTGTGCGAGTTTCACGGCCACCACCGATATCGACTTCGGGGTGGTGCGGATCGATTCGGAGGAGTGTCCCTAAGAGGGGGTTGCGGGTGTCAACCGGATGGCGGCGAGATGCTCTCGGCCGACCGCCTCGGTGAATTCCGCGAGCGTCGGTATCCGCTGCTCGCGGAATTTCAATCCCATCAACCGCTGTGCGGATCTGGCGCCGTAGGACTCGGCGCAGCGGCGGAACAGATCGGCGACCGCAGCGGGGTCTTCGATGAGCTCGCCGCGCATGGTCGTCGTCTGCCCGTCGTGGAGGACCTCGGCGGTGGCGCCGCCGCGGAAGTTGTGTTTCCACACCGCGTCGGTCATGGCATAGAGGTTGTTGTCGATGCGGTGCGCGGTCAAGGGAATCGCGTACTGCCGTCCGGTCTTTCGGCCGGGGACCGTCACCACCATGAAGTGCTTGCGCGCGGAGCCCGGGATCGGGGTGCGCAGCAGGAACCGCAGGATCGGGTTGACGGTCCGCAGCATCAAGTGCGGCGGATGAGCCACGGTGACCGCGGGTGACGGTTCTGTCATGGGCTCACGGTAGGCCGGTTGTCGGGGATTGCCCAGGTGGTCACGGGCCGCGACACCGTTGCGGCCTGCGAACCGGCGCGCGACCATGGCGGTATGGCTGGCTGCGTGAGCGTCCGGGCATATGCCGAGCTCAATGACTTCCTCGGCCCCGAGTCGCGCGGCCGGACCGTGCGGCGGCCCTGCCAGAGCCATCAGACGGTCAAGGACGTCCTCGAGGCGATGGGCATTCCGCACACCGAGATCGACCTGATCCTGGTGAATGGGGAGCCGGTGGGCTTCGAACATCGGCCTGCAATTGACGACCGGATCGCGGTGTATCCGATGTTCGAGGCGCTCGACGTCGCGCCGATGGCCCGGCTGCGGCCGGTGCCGCTGCGTGATCCGCGGTTCGTGGTCGACGTCAACCTCGGCCGGCTGGCCCGGCTGTTTCGCGTGCTCGGGTTCGACGTGTGGTGGTCGAGTGACGCCGACGACACGACGTTGGCCGCCATCAGCCTGGACGAGCAGCGGATCCTGCTCACCCGCGATCGTGGCCTGTTGAAGCGTCGTGCGATCACGCACGGCCTGTTCGTGCACTCCCAGCAGGCGGAGGCTCAGGCGCTGGAGGTGCTGCGACGGCTGGATCTGCGGCGACGGATCGCACCGTTCACCCGCTGCGTGCGATGCAACGGCAGGCTGTCGACGGTGACGAAGGACGAGGTCTTGCACCGCCTGGAGCCGTTGACCCGTCGCCATTACGACGAATTCAGCCGCTGCACAGGCTGCGGCCAGATTTATTGGCCGGGGTCTCATTTCGCGCGGTTGAACCGGCGTATCGATCGGCTCCTGGACCAACTCTGACCAGTTTGGGGCTGACCCGGCGGTTGTGGATGAGACCGCCCTAATCACTTCCCTCGGGCGACACGACATGATGGAGTCATGGACGGAACAAGGGTGAACCGGCCGATACGTGCCCTCGGGGCGGTCCTTGCGCTGGTCGTGGCGCTGTTGATGTGCGGACCGATCGCCGGGGTGGCCCAAGCGGACGTCGCCGCGCCGGCGGGGGATGCCATCTCGATCGGCGACCCGGCCGCGCCCGGGCAGATCGATCTCTACGTGGACCCCCTGTGCCCGTTCAGCGGGAAAATGATCCAGTCCAAGGGCGGGGAGATCGGTCAGCGCATCGAGGCCGGCAAGCTGCACGTCAACCTTCGGTTCGTGGACTTCCTGGACAAATACTCGGCCAGCGGCTCGTACGACAATCGGGCGATCTACGCCACCTACGCGGTGGCCGGTATGTCCCAGTCAAGCGACATCACGTGGCGCTTCGTCCAGCGGATCTTCTCGGCCGAGCAACAGCCGAAAGAGCATGGACCCACCGATCTCAGCAACGATCAGCTGGCCGGACTCGCACACCACGTGGGCGCACCGCAGACGGCCCAGGATCTCATCAGGTTCGGCCTCCCGATCGGCTACGACGCGCGTGCCGTCGCGTCCAACAACTACACCGCCCTGCACCGGTTTCCCAAGCCTTCTGTCCCGCTCGTCGTGATCGATGGCCAGCCAGTCGACGGGGCGTCGAACTGGCTCGACCAACTCCCGCGCTGAGAGAAAAAGGCGGCGACACATCGCCGCGAAAAGTGGTACCGCCGGCGGTACCACTTTTCCAGAGGCATCCGCACCCAGACCCGCGCTCGCCACAATCATCAATCTCGATGATGACGGCTATGAAAAGGAATCGTTGGACGAGATGACCGTTTCTGGGGTCTGATTGCGTCATGCGATACGCCGCCGACCTCCTCAGAATGGAACCGCGACTGTGAACGGCATCTCCCGAAGGAATTTCGCCCGCATCACCACGGCGGCCGCCGGAGCGCTGACACTGGCCGCGTGCGCGCCGAAGCCGGAGGATGCGGCGGCGAAAACCGCCGCGCCCGCGGCTCCCCGGCACACGCTGGGACCGGTCAAACAGATCGACACCGGGCCGCTCAGCACGGGCTACGTCGAAGCCGGCCCGGGAGACGGCCAGCCCGTGATCCTGCTGCACGGCTGGCCGTACGACATCAACAGTTATGCCGACGTCACGGCCGACCTTGCCGAGCAGGGCTTCCGGGTGATCGTGCCGTTCACCCGCGGGTTCGGCCCCACCCGCTTCCTGTCCGGCGACACCACCCGCAACGGGCAGCAGGCCGCCCTGGCCCACGACGTGATCGATCTGATGGACGCACTGAAGATTCCCAGTGCCATTCTCGGCGGATTCGACTGGGGCGGCCGCACGGCCAATGTCGTGGCGGCGCTGTGGCCCCAGCGGGTTTCCGGCTTGGTCGCGGTGAGCGGATACATCGTCGTCAACCTGGCCGCCAACGCCCAACCGTTGCCGCCGAAGGCCGAACAGGGCTGGTGGTATCAGTACTACTTCGCCACGCCGCGAGGCGAACTCGGCTATCGGCAGAACACCAAGGAGTTCAACCGGCTCATCTGGCAGAACGCTTCGCCGCTTTGGCATTTCGATGACTCCACCTACGACCTGTCCGCCGCGGCCTTCGACAATCCCGACCACGCCGACATCGTGCTGCACAACTACCGGTGGCGGCTGAGCTTGGCGCCCGGGGAAGCTCGCTACGATGCCCACGAACGTCGCCTGGCCGACAAACCTGCGATCACCGTGCCGACCATCACCATCGGAAGCGATTTCGACGGCGCCGCCAAAGATGGTGCGGGCTACCGGGACAGCTACACCGGTCCTTACGAGCACCGGGTCCTCGACGGCATCGGGCACAACGTGCCGCAGGAAGCTCCCGCCGAATTCACCGCCGCCGTCGTCGATGTGAGCCGGATGTAGCGCAGCACTCAGGTCAGCGGCGGCAGCGGGTAGATGATCGGTGCCTGGGCCGAGTCCGGCGGTGACCCGTAGGCATCCTGGAAGGCCTTCGCATAGTCGGCGGCCGAGCCGAATCAGGGCTTGGAATCGGCGGCTGGGGGCGTCAGACGCATGGCACCGTTCCCCCACGGCTCGATGAGCACGTCGGATCCGAAGGTGTAGCCGTCGGCACGCAGGTAGTCGCCACCGACCGTGACAGTCTTGACGACGGCACCGCGATCTTCGAACACCAGCAGGCTGCCTGATTGGTGCGTACCGGCGGAGATGACCGGGGATCCCACGATCTTCTCGATTGCCTCGCGCCGGGTGTGTTCGTTGAACAGGTGTACCTCGTCCCAGCTGAAGTCGGTCAGTTCACTCAGCGGCGCGGACTGTCCGTTCGCCTTCAGTTCGGACAGTTTGGACTCCAGCGGGTCGTCGCTTTTGACAACGCCACAACCGGCGATCGCGATACATGCGAGCAAGGCGATGATCCCCCGGCTGATCCGCGTCTTCATGGGTCCCCTTGTCGAATTCTGGGTTTTGGGTTGCGCCCGCGAGCAGTTCAACGACTTAGCCCCCTGCCGGCGGGTATGGCGGCAGTGGAGCCGGGGTCTGGGGAATCTCAGTAGGGCGACATGATGGGAGCCATGGCCTTCGCGCCCGCTGTCCTTGGCTTGGTCGTGGCGCTCCTGAGATGCGGACCGGCCTAGCCGGCAGCACTCAGGTCAACGGCGGCAGCGGGTAGATGATCGGTGCCTGGGCCGAGTCTGGCGGTGCGATCGCCTTGATCTGCCCGCCCTGGATCTGGACCAGCATCGGGTCGAGTGCGGTGTTGTTGTGGAAGTGGTCGCCCTCGGTTGCGAACTTGATCGGCCCGTAGAAGGTTTGCAGGTCGGTGGCGGCGATCAGGTCGTTGAGCTTGGTGCGGGCATCCTCGGACAGTGACGGTGTCTCGCCCAGCTTCTCGACCGCGGCCTGCAGCACCCGCCCGGCAGCGCTGCACCCGGCGGCGGTGTAGTCCGGCGGTGAGCCGTAGGCATCCTGGAAGGCCTTCGCATAGTCGGCGGCAGAGCCGAACAGGTCGTCGGTGAACTTCGCGGTCGGCAGCCACACCGAGATGCCCAGCACGCCGTCGGATTGGGGGCCAAGCGCTTTCGCGAAGGACGCATCGGTGATCCCGTAGTGCTCGATGATCGCCTTGGGGGTGTAGCCGGTTGCGGCCATCGCCTTCACGAAATCGACCAGCAGGATGTCGTGGCCGCCGACCGCGACGATGTCGGGCCGTTGCGCCGCGACCACTTGGGCGACCGGTGCCAGGTCGGCATTCGGCGGAAACAGCGAGAAATGCACCACATTTAGCTTCGCGGCCTCGGCGCCCGAGCGGAACCCCTGGGCAGTGTCGTCGGAGAACGGCTCGTTGGCGCCGACGACCGCGGCGGTGACCGGCTTGGGATTGGCGGTGTCCACGATCGACTGGATGGAGCGGGCCGCCGTCAGGTCGACGGCGGGGATGACGCCGTAGGTGAACGCGGGCTGCTTGCGCCAAACGTTGGGCGACTCCGCCGACCCGGCGATGCACGGCACCTTGTATTTGGCGCAGATCGGGTCCATCGCGAGCTGCACGCCGCTGGTGTACGCGCCGAAGATGGCGTTCACGCCGTCCTCGGTGACCAGCCGGGACGCCGCGTCGGCGCCGGTGGCGGGGTCACTCTTGCAGTCCTGCACCACCAGGTCGACGTTGTACTTCTTGTCGCCGATGGCCAGCCCACCGGCCTTGTTCACCGTGTCGGCCCAGAGCTGGTAGCCGCGCTGGGCGATCTGCCCACCGGTCGCGGATTCACCGGAGAGCTCGAGGACGGCGCCGACCTTGAACGTGTCGGTCGTCCCGCCGCCGCCGGTGTCGCCGCCGCATGCGGCGAGCAGGCTCGGGCCCGCCACCACACCACCCGCGAGAATGCTGGCTCGGGTGAGAAAGAGCCGTCGGTTGATGTTGTTGGACATAAACATTCCTCTCGGTTCAGCGGCCCCCCAGATAGAGGTGCATGAGTTCGCGGTCGTCGGCGACGTCGGCGGGGGTGCCGTCGAACCGGTTCCGTCCCGCCACCAGGACGTACATCCGGTCGGCCACCCGCATCGCCTCGCGGATGTTCTGCTCGATCATGATCACGCCCACGCCGCGCCGGGACAGCTCGGCCGCGCGGGCCAGGACATCTCCGACGAGCTTGGGGGACAGGCCCGCTGACGGCTCATCGAACAGCAGGAACCGTGGGTTCAAGATGAGTGCCCGGGCGATCGACAGGATCATCTGCTCGCCGCCGGAGAGTTGACCGGCCGGCACGGCGTACCGCTCGCGCAGTCGCGGAAAGTCGGCCAGCAGCTCCTCGATCCGCTCGTCCAGCTGCTTGCGGGAGCGGATCGTGTAGCCGCCGATGCGGAGGTTGTCGCGCACCGAGAGGTGGGGGAACACCCCGCCGCCCTGCGGCATCATCGCGATCCCCCGCCCGAGCGTGCGGTGCGACGGCAGGTGGGTGAGGTCGTCGTCGTCGATCGCGACGCGGCCCGCCCACGGGTCGATCATCCCGACCATCGCCTTCAGCAGCGTGCTCTTGCCGCAGCCGTTCGGCCCGAAGATGCAGGTGACCTCGCCGGTGCGGGCCGTCATCGACACCTGGTGCAGGATCTGCACGCGGCCATACCCGGCGTCGAGGTCTTCGACGGTAATCTCACTCACTCGTCGGCACCCCCAGATACGCCTCCATCACGTGCGGATCGTGAGAGATCTCCTCAAAGCTGCCCTGCGCCACGATCTTTCCGGCGTCCATCACGATGATCCGGTCGCAGATGTCCTGCGCGAGTTCCATGTCGTGTTCGATGACCAGGAACGTCGTGCCCGCGTCCCGCAGGGTCCGGATGGCGTCGAGCATGATCTGGCGCAGCCGTGGGTGCACGCCGGCGGCCACCTCGTCGAGCAGCGCGACCTTGGGTTTGCGCATCAGCACCCGGCCCATCTCGAGCAGCCGCTGCTGACCGCCGGACAAGCTGCTGGCGAGATCCTCGGCGACATGGGTGAGCTCGAGCCGTTCCAGCACCGCGTCCGCGTCGGCCCGGGCGTTGTCCCAGTCGAACTGCACCGCGGCGGTCCAGAGGTTTTCCCGCACCGTCATGTTCACGAACAGCGCCGGGATCTGAAAGGTGCGCCCGAGGCCGGCGCGGGCGATCTTGTGGGGAGCCAGCCGGGTGATGTTTTTCCCGAACAGCGAGATGGTGCCGGCGTCGGGCTTGAGAGTGCCGGTGAGCAGGTTGAACAGGGTGCTCTTCCCACTGCCGTTCGGGCCGATGATGCCGACGATCTCGGCCTGCTCGACGTCGAACGTGACCCCGTCCACGGCGCGGATACCGCCGAACGCGCGGAACAGACCGTCAACCGCCAGCACCGTCATTGTCGGGCCTCCTCGGCAGCGTCGTCGGTGCGCCGGGGCACGACGTCGTCGCGGGCACGGCCAAGGAGCTGACGTACCAGGCGCATTCGTCTGGCCCGACGCGCGAGGCTGACCAGCCCGTCGGGCAGGAACAGCACGACCGCCATCACCAGGGCGCCGACGACGATGATGTACGCGGTGGTCTCGCCGTAGCTGACGCGCAGCTGCTCCTGCAGCAGGTACAACGCAGTCGCGCCCAGCGCCGGACCCCACGCGTGCCCAAGCCCGCCGACAAGCACCATCACCACCAGCTGGTCGGTGATCAGGGTGTTCAGCACGCTCTGCGGGTTGATGAACGTGATCCAGTAGGCGTTGATGCCGCCCAGCACGGCCGGGATCATCGCGCTCAGCACGAAGGCCTCGATCTTGACCAGGGTGGAGTTGATGCCCTGCGCGCGGGCGGCGATTTCGTTGTCGCGCACCGCCTTCACCCGGAAACCGAACCGGGACCGTTCCAGCAGCAGATAGCACATCGCATAGGCGATCGCCGCGGCGCCGAGCATGGTGTAGAAGAAGAAGTTGTCGTCGGCGCGGATGGGTGTGCTGAGACCTCCCGAGCCGCCGGTGAAGTCGAGGATGGTAGTGAGCTCGCGGACCGCCTCGGCCAGCGCCCAGGTCGCGATGGCGAAGTAGGCGCCTTTGAGTCGCAGCGCGGGCCAGCCGACCAGGGCCGCAACGCCGCCGGCGATAACGGCCGCGACCGGAAGGGTCGCCCAGAAGTTCCAATCGTGCTGGGGCTGCATCAGAATCGCTGTGGTGTAGGCGCCGATGCCGAAGAAGGCGACGTGGCCGAAGCTGATGTAGCCGGCGTACCCGCAGATCACGTTCCAGGACAGGGCGATTCCGGCCCACAACGCGACGCCAGTGGCGACCCGGATGTAGTACGGCGAGGTCATCATCGGCAGCAGGCACATGACGGCGACGACGAGGACGAGCACCCCGAGATTGAGGAACGGATTGCCCCCGGACGCGGGCCTGCCCCTCATGCGAGTCCCCGCCGCGAGATGCCCTGCGGGAACAGCAACAGCGCCAGGAACAACACCGCGAAGACCACCAGCAGGGTGTAGTTGGCTCCGACATAGGTGGTGACCACCGACTGCAAGATGCCGAGGAACAGCCCGGCGGCCAGCACCCCGACCACCGAGCCGAGCCCGGCCAGCACCACCACGAAGAACGCGAACAGCGTGTAGCGCAGGCCGACTTCCGGCGTCATCGCGTAGATGGCGCCGAGCAGCGCGCCGGCCATCGCGGTCAGGCCGGTGTAGATGGCGTACACCAGGCTGCTGATCCGCTTGACGTCGATGCCCATCAGCCCGGCGTTCTCTTTGCTCTGCGCGGTGGCCCGGATCGCGAGGCCGGTGCGGGTGTAGAACAGGAACGCCAGGAACAGGCCGGTGGCGATCACGGCGAAGGCGAAGCCGGCCACCCGGATCGTGGGGGCGGTGATGCCCAGCAGTTCGACGTTGCCGGGGAACAGGTCGGTGTGCACGGTGCGCGGGTTGTAGCCGAACGCCGTGAGCAGGCCGCCGCGGATCAGGGTGGCGAGCCCGAAGGTGAACGCCAGCCCCATCAGTGCCGGCAGGGCGTATCTACTGGTCCGGACCCGATAGATCAGCGGCGCGATGAGCCAGCCGACGACCCCGAACACCACGAACACCGCCGGGAGCAGGGCGAACGCGTCGACCTTCAGCGCCTCGCTGGCCACGACGGCCGCATACGCGCCGATGACCACCCACATCCCGACGGCGAGGTCGACGACATCGAGGACACCGAAGGACATCGAGAAGCCGATGCTGATCGCGACATAGAGACCGCCGATGAGAATCCCAGCGACAAGCGCTTGCGCGAGCCCGGCCATGGAGTCCTCTCGACGGGCGGTCAGGACTCTTCGGAGCGTATCCACGGCATGGGGGTGTTATCAGCGGATCGCTGGAATTGGCTGAGCGTTAGGGGGATTGGGAGCGGGTGTGATGCCGACGAGCCGGTGTGTGGGTGTTTGGACTAATCCCTAGTGCGAACGGATGCGGAACCGAAAACCGTTACCCGGCAAACAAGTCGACATATACTGTCGTTGCCCAGCATCGGCTATGGCAGTCACCTGGCCTGATCGCCACGATCGTCATGCGTTGCCTGCCTCCGCGGCACTTCCGTTTCGGCTTCGGCGTCCTCCTCCTCGTTCGGCCGGTCAACGACCTGGATGCATGCCACGAGGATGGCGAGTGCCACGATGACGGGGACCGAAATAAACCAGGCGGTAATCACCATGATGGGGCCCCACATGGTGATGTTCACGATGAAAAGACGAACGTATTCCCCCGTTGGGACGGGGGTGGGGTCACTACTGCCGACGATCATCGCGGTGGACATAGCGATCCCCACGACCACGCACACGAACACCATCACTATCGCGGCGCACACGAGAGCCCGTCGCACGCTGGGTTTGACGAATTTGATCATCAGCGGCCTTCGCTCACCTTGGGGAACGACCCGTCAAAAGGGTCGTCCAATTTCGTCGTGTGGGTGACGAACGGGTCGGGTGCAAATCCTGTAGACCAGTCGCGGAGGTTCCGATCCAACCAGATGTTGCCGCCTCAATGTCGGCGTTTGCCACGCGGTGGGCTTCGGTATGTTCCGCCTCGCGCATGTCGAGGTGATCGGCCGACATGAACAGGTGTGTGGGATCAACTCTCGAGGACTCCGCCATTGCTCCCCCTCAATAGCAGTGTTCGCTCCAGATTACCGCTGGGCTATTAGTCGCTCGTCACGAGAATGTCGAGGGCTGCCTCAGGTCCTGGTGTTTGGAGGTCCCGGCGATGCAGCGAGGGCCTATCGAACTGCGAGAGGCGGACCATCAGAGATGGGCACCGCACTAGGGATCATTGTCAGCGACAACTGAAGGCTGCTGAGTAACGCGGAATCCCGGGCGCAGCTGCTTCGCCGCATACTTGAGGTGCTTAGTCACGCTGAGGTGCAGCAGAAAGTTCTGCATCAGTATTATCCGGCGAAGATCCGCCGGCTGGACGCGGCGAGCCCGACAACTGTCGGCACGGTGCAGCTTGCACGTCCGGCGGCACCGCTGTCGGACGCCGCGCTGACGACGAATGTCCGCAATGAGCCGACGTTTGCGGCAAGGCCCTGTGCGTGCTGCACAATCGTCCGACCGTGAAGAGATGGGGGAGAGTTTGTGGCGAGTACGCCGACACCGTTTGAAGTGCACGAGTCCGGTGCGTTCCTGCACGGCACCAAGGCCGACCTGGCGGTGGGGGATCGCCTGGTGCCCGGACGCGAGTCGAATTACGAAGCGGGACGCATCATGAACCACGTCTACGTGACGCAGACATTAGATGCCGCGGTGTGGGGAGCGGAGTTCGCGGTCGGAGAGGGCCGGGGCCGGATCTACATCGTCGAACCCGAAGGTGAGTTGGAAGACGACCCGAACGTGACCGACAAGAAGCTGCCTGGGAATCCGACCCGGTCCTACCGGACCCGGGAGCCGGTGAGAATCGTCGGGGAGATCACCGACTGGGTGGGGCATTCACCCGAACAACTGCAAGCCATGCGGGACGGGTTGGCGGACCTTCGCAGGCAAGGGTTGGCAGTCATCTATGACTAGGTGCGGTGCCAGGGATTGATGACGGCGACGCCGGTCGCTTCGAACGCGGCCGTATCGCGGCTGGCTACCGTCATTCCGTTGGCGGCCGCCGTCGCGGCGATATAACCGTCGGCGGTAGCGACAGACAATCCGGCTTTACGGGCTTTGGACATCAGGTCGGCGTAACTCCGCGAGGCCGGCAGATCGAATGCGAGTACGCGGCCGGTGAACAGGGGAAGCACTTCGGTTTCCAAGCTGTGGCGAAGTCGGTCATGACGTTTGCCGACTGGTAACGAGGCCGCACCGAAGCGCAGTTCGGCGACGGTGATAGCCGACAGGTAGAGGATTTCAAGCGGCTGCGCATCGATCCATTCGATGACGCGTGTGTCCGGGGCCTTACGTAGAGGCTCCGATATGACGTTGGTGTCGACGACGATCATTCGAAGTCGATGGGTCGGGCCGGAGCTTGATCGCGCTGATCGAAGACCGCGAAATCTTCATCGGTGAGTTTGGCTTGGTGGCCGATGTCCGCAAGCAGAGATCCGAGTTTGACGCGTCCCTCGGGCTTGACGGCCTCCTCCAAGATGGCGCGCACTTCGGCCTCGGTACTGCGGCCGTGACGCGCTGCGCGCACGCGAAGAGCGCGATGGACCTCATCGGACACGTTGCGTACTGTCAAAGTTGCCATGAGTCATCACCTCGTGTTGCAGTCAGTGCAGTCATTTTATATGGATGCAGTCATCGTGGCCAGAGGTGTGCATCGCGGCACCCTTGCGCGAGGTCTGGGTCCGCTCAATTGAAGGCGGTGCTGCCGGCCACGGCGTGGGTCTTGCTGATGAGTTTCGCGTAGCAATGGTCGGAGTCGAAGCCATGGTCGGTGCACCAGGCCAGCGCCCCGCGTGAGTCTGGGAAGTAGATCGGCGCGATGGTGACCCAGAAGTTGGGTGCGTCGAATGTCGACCAGTCGCCCGACCACAGCAGCTTGGCCCCATAGCGCTGGCGCAGTTGCAGATGCTCCTGCAAGGTCAGAATGTTGTCCCACACCACACCCTCATCGACGACCCCTGGGCGTTTGGAACTCAACTGCGGAAACCACCGTCCGGATCCTTCGGTGCTCACGACGGTGTGGTCCTCGTCGGCGATCTGGCGTAGCTGCTGAAAGCTCGTGGACTCGGGATCGCGGACCGCAGTCGGCGTGTAGGACGGCGTCGGCAACTGCGCCGGTGTCGGTGGCGCCGTCTTGTACACCGTCGGCCCGGCGACGGTCACGCTCGGTGGCGGCGGGGCGACCGTCGACGCCCCCACCGGTGCGGAGTTGACGGTCTGCGCAGAGTTCTTCGAAATGAGAAGACCGATGACCAGGCCCACCGCGCCCAGCAGTAGCGCTGACACAAGTCCGACGACCGCCAGCGGCACCAGCGCTTGCCGGGAGCGCGTCTCAGGCGGCGTGTGCGCGAACTGTGCGAGAGCCGGTGTTGCGGTGTGCAAGGGCGGTGAAACGTACGGCCCCGCCATGGTTTCCGCACTTGCCGCGCGGGCTTCTTCCGGGCTGGTGTGCAGTGCCCGTTGGGCGGCGCGGCCCAAGGCGCCGGCACTGCCGTAGCGGTCGTCGGGTTCCTTCGCCATGCCCCGTGCGATGACCGCATCCAGGGATGTGGGAATGCCGGAGCGGACCGTACTCGGCCGTGGCGGCGGGGCCGACAGGTGAGCCGCAATCAGCTGCTCGTAGCTATTGCTTTGAAAGGGTGCATCTCCGGTCAGCGCCTCATACAGCACGCAGGCCAGCGAATAGATGTCGGCGGCAGGCGAACACGGCGCATCGCCGAACCGCTCCGGGGCGATATAGCCGAACGAACCGATCTGCATGCCCGTCTGCGTGAGACCCGCATCGCCCTGCGCCTGGGCGATGCCGAAGTCCAGCAGGTAAGCGAAGTCCGCCGGGGTGACGATGATGTTCTGCGGCTTGACGTCACGATGGATCAGCCCTTGAGCATGGGCGGCATCAAGCGCGGCGGCGATCTGCTCGACGATCGACACCGCGCGGTGCGGTTCGAGCGGACCCGTTCTAATGAGGTCGTGCAACGTCTGCCCACGGACCAGGCGCATGTCGATGTAGAGGTTCCCGTCGATTTCACCCCAATCGTGAATCGGCACGACGTGAGGTTCCTGCAAACTCGCGGCGGCATGCGACTCGCGCAGGAACCGGGCCCGGAACCGTTCATCGTGCGCGTACTGGTCGGGGAGGATCTTCAGGGCGACGGTCCTGCCCTTGTCGCTGTCCTCAGCCTCGTACACCTCGCCCATTCCACCGCTGCCGAGTAGCGCGGTGAGCCGGTATCTACCGAACCTGCTGCCTACGCGCGAGTTGTTTGCAACCATCTTGAGTCTCCTGGAAAGGGCCAACAGGCAAACATATCGCGCATCACCGACACCCCGCGCGTGATTGCCGCTCGTCACCCGTGCGCCGAGGTCGCCTGCGTAGGCTGAACAGATCGATATTCCCGAGCGAGTTCAGGCCCGCGACCCCATCCGCGTAGCCGTGCTCGCGCCGATCGCGTGGCGGACACCGCCCCGTCACTACGGGCCGTGGGAGCAGTTCGCCTCGTTACTCACCGAGGGGTTGGTGGCCTCCGGGCACCACGTCACCCTGTTCGCCACCGCCGACTCGATCACCACGGCGCGCCTGCACTCGACAGCCGCCTGCGGCTGGTCTGAGGACGAGTCGATCGACGCCAAGGTCGCGGAGTGTCTGCACATCGCCTCGGTGTTCGAGCGTGCCGACGAGTTCGACGTGATCCACAACGGATTTGATTTCCTGCCGCTCACCTACAGCGATCTGGTCAGCACCCCGGTGGTGACCACGATCCACGGTTTCTCGTCGAGCAGGATCGTTCCCGTCTACCAGCGCTACAACGGCACAGGCGCCTACGTGTCGATCAGTGACGCGGACCGCCATCCGGACCTGCATTACGCCGCCACGATTCATCACGGCATCGATGTCGACGGGTTCGCGGTTCATCCGGACCCTGGCGAGCATCTGCTGTTCTTCGGCCGGATCCATCCGGACAAGGGCACCGCCCAGGCGATCGAGGTCGCCCGCCGGTGTGGGCGCCGACTCGACATCGCCGGGATCATTCAGGACGAGGCATACTTTCGCGACGCGGTGGAGCCGTTCATCGACGGCCACCAGGTGCGCTACCTCGGTGCCGTCGATGCGTCGGCGCGCGCCGAGGCGCTCGGTGGCGCGCACGCCCTGCTGCACCTGATCGACTTCGACGAGCCGTTCGGCTACAGCGTGGTCGAGGCAATGGCCTGTGGCACACCGGTTGTCGCCAACAACCGGGGCTCGATGGGTGAGCTGATCGAGCACGGCGTCACCGGCTACCTGGTCGATGGCACCGACGCGGCGGTGGCCGCGGTCGGTGCGGCCGGCACGCTCGATCGTCCCACGATCGCCGCGCTCGCTGCGGGCCGCTTTACGGTCGGGGCGATGGTCGACAAGTACGTGGCTGTGTACCGCGAGGTGATCGGGACGTGACCGCCGCGGAGTGGTGGAAATCGGCTGTCGTCTATCAGATCTATCCACGCAGCTTCGCCGACTCGAACGGCGACGGGATCGGCGATCTGGGCGGGATCCTCGGGCGGCTCGACTATCTGGCCGAGCTCGGTGTCGACGTGATCTGGTTGTCTCCGATCTACCGTTCCCCACACGCCGACAACGGCTACGACATCAGTGACTACCGCGATATCGACCCGCTGTTCGGGACGTTGGCTGATTTCGACGAGCTGATCGCCCAGGTGCATGCCCGGGGGATGAAGCTCGTGATGGATCTGGTGGTCAATCACACCTCGGACGAGCACCCGTGGTTCGTCGAGTCGCGCTCAGCGCGGGACAATCCGAAGCGGGATTGGTATATCTGGCGCGACGCCCGCGACGGTGCCGAACCGAACAACTGGGGCTCGTTCTTCAGTGGACCGGCGTGGACATGGGATCCGGCCACCGGGCAGTACTACCTGCACCTGTTCGACCGGAAGCAAGCCGACCTGAATTGGGAGAACGCCCAGGTCCGAAAAGCCGTCCAGGACATCATGGTGTGGTGGTTGGACCGCGGTGTGGACGGCTTCCGCATGGACGTCATCAATTTCATCTCCAAGGCCGACGGGCTCCCCGACTCACCCGCTGATCCGCTGCAGCGATATGTCATCGCCTTCGACGGATTCGTCGACGGACCGCACGTGCATGCCTACCTTGCCGAGATGACGCGCAACGTCTTTGGTGACCGTGACGGCGAATTCCTCACCGTCGGTGAGATGCCGGGCGTGACGCCCGAGCAGGCCCGGCTCTACACCGATCCGGCGCGCGGTGAGCTGGACATGGTCTTTCAGTTCGAGCACGTGACCGTCGATCAGGGCCCCGCCGGCAAATTCGATCATCGCGAACTCGACCTGATCGTCCTGAAGAACGCGCTGCACCGTTGGCAGGCCGCGTTGGCCGAAACCGGGTGGAACAGCCTGTACTGGAACAATCACGATCAGCCCCGCGTGGCGTCCCGGTTCGGCGAAGACGACCCCGCGTACTGGGCCGCCTCGGCCAAGGCGCTTGCCACCGTGCTGCACGGCATGCGCGGCACCCCGTTCGTCTATCAAGGCGAAGAACTCGGCATGACGAACTATCCGTTCCGAAATCTCCAGGACCACAAAGACCTTGAGGCCGTCAACTACTACAACGACGTGGTCGACCTGGGCGGCGATACGGCCGCGGCGCTGGCCGGGCTGGCGAAGATGAGCCGTGACAACGCCCGCACCCCCATGCAATGGGACGGGGGACCGGGCACCGGATTCAGCACCGGTGAGCCGTGGTTGCCGGTCAACCCGAACCACAGCTGGCTGAACGCCGAGACGCAAACAGGCGCAGCGGATTCGGTCCTCGCGCACTATCGAGCTCTTATTCGGCTGCGCCACGAGTTGGCCGTCTTCGCCGAAGGTGACTTTACGCCGCTGACGGAGGACGACCCACAGATCTGGGCTTACACCAGAGCTACAGCGGATAGCAGGCTGCTGGTGATCGCCAATTGCAGCCGCGATCCGCGCACGGTCGACATCGGCCCGGACTGGATCTCAGCCGAGCTGTTGCTCGGTAACCTGCCCGGCACTCCGGCCGCGTCGGCGTCACTCGACCTTCTGGGCTGGGACGCGCGGATCTATTCGGTCGGGGAGTAACCGGCCGTCCCAAGGGACACACCCGGGCTGGAACTCCCGGTGCCCGAGTCTGCGCGACAAACGAGCGCCAACTTGATTTGTCGGTGCCTGGTGCCACTATCTCCGGTTGCTTCGAACCAGGAGAGAATCATGATCAGGTCTTTGGCATTGACTGCGGCCGCCGTAACCGTCGCCGCGACGATGGTGTTCGCGCCTTCAGCGAGCGCAGCGCCAGGATGCGAATCCGTGCCGTGGGGATTCCTGGGTAGCCAGGTACGCACGCTGTGTGATGGGCCGATGCTGGCCGATGGAAGCTGGATGCGGGCGAGGGTGGTCTGGGTCCCCGCACATCAGGTGCCGTTCCGCTGTACCTACAGCAGTTACAGCAGTTCTTGCTCGGGCGGCTACTTCGTCGACGATTCGGTGGTCAGCTCGGAGCAGTACCCGGTGCGGCCCGAGACCGTGCTGCCCGACGAGCCGGGCTACCTCGGGCCGGCGGGGGCGCCGGTGCAGAACCTGGGTACGGGGCTGTACTGAGCATGGGTAGTGACCGCGGAAACGAGCTGCACAACACCGCTGGGTGTGTGAGTGATCAATCCACGTCCCGCGAGCGGCCGCCGCGCTACCCTGCGCGCGTGGATGTCGGACTGTACGAATCGCTGCTCACTGAGCGGCTCAACACTGCCCTGAGTCAGCGGCCCGATCTGCGGGCTGATCTCAGCACGGTCGACGAGGCTGAGCAGGCAGGCACGATCGCCCGGCATCTCACGCCGCTCATCGAGCGCCAGTTGCGTGCCGCACGTAGCGCCAAGGAACGCGCCCAGCTGCTGCGCAGCATCCTTGCGGTGCTCGGCGATGCTGATGCGCTCACCGAGAGTCTGCACCAGGACGACCCAGCCAAGATCCGACGCGTCGACTCGGTCGGCACGAAAAGCCTTGGTGCTCTGGCGCCTCCACGACCGGCCACACCGTTGTCCGATGCGGCCTTGATGACCAATGCACGGAATGAGCCGACGCTGGCGGCTGAACTTCGGACCGAACTCGCCAGCGCCGACCATGTCGACCTGCTGTGCGCGTTCGTCAAATGGCAGGGCTTGCGGCTGCTGGAGCGCGAACTCACCGAACTGCGTCACCGCGGGGTGCCGCTGCGGGTCATCACCACAACCTACTTGGGCGCCACCGACGCACGAGCCCTCGATGCGCTCGTCAACGAGTTCGGCGCCGAGGTGCGGATCAACTACGAAACCGACCGCACCCGGCTGCACGCCAAGGCATGGCTGCTGCGCCGCAACACCGGCTTTCACACCGCCTATGTCGGATCGTCCAACCTGTCGCACGCCGCGTTGGTCGACGGTCTGGAATGGAATGTGCGACTCTCGGCGATCTCTACCCCGCACCTGTTAGAGAAGTTCCGCGCCACCTTCGACTCATATTGGGAGAACCGCGAATTCGAGATATACCGGCCCGAAGAGGACGGCGAAAGGCTGCGGGGCGCCCTGGAGATCGCGTCCGGAAAGAAACAACGTGACCCGCTCGCGATCACCCTGTCGGGGCTGGAGGTGACGGCCAAGCCCTATCAGGCCGAGCTGCTCGAACAGCTCGACGCCGAACGGGTCCTGCATGACCGACACCGGAACCTCATCGTCGCCGCCACCGGGACAGGCAAGACCGTCATCGCCGCGCTGGACTACCGCCGGCTGGTCCGCGAGGTACACGGCCGCGATCTCACGCTGCTGTTCGTCGCGCACCGCAAGGAGATCCTGCAACAGGCACGACGGATGTATCAAGAAGTACTCACCGACCCGGTGTTCGGTGAACTACTCGTTGACGGCGAACAGCCCACCCGCTGGCGTCACGTTTTCGCGAGCATTCAATCCCTCACCGCGGACCGGCTTTCCGGCATCGAACCCTCGCATTTCGACATCGTGGTGATCGACGAATTCCACCACGCACAAGCAGCGTCCTACCGCCGACTGCTTGACCACATTGCCCCGTTGGAACTGCTCGGGCTCACCGCAACGCCAGAACGCGGCGACGGTATCGATGTCCGAGAGTTTTTCGGCGGACGGGTCGCCGCAGAACTGCGGCTGTGGGATGCGCTGGAGCAGAACCTGCTGTGTCCCTTTCATTACTTCGGCATTCACGACGGCACCGACCTGGAAACGTTGCAGTGGAAGCGCGGCGGCTACGATCTGGCCCAGCTGAGCGAGGTCTACACCGGCAACGACGCCTGTACCCGGATCGTGCTGGATCAGTTGCGTGACAAGGTGGCCGATGTCGCCGCGATGCGGGCGCTGGGATTCTGCGTGAGCGTCGACCACGCTCGCTACATGACGGAACGATTTGTGGCCGCGGGGATCCCCGCCCGAGCGGTGTCGGCAGAGACCTCGACGTTCGACCGACACGCTGCCCTGGCCGCGCTGCGCAGCCGAGAGATCAATGTGCTGTTCGCTGTCGACCTGTTTAACGAGGGCCTCGACATTCCACAGGTCGACACCGTGCTGTTCCTACGACCTACCGAGAGCGCGACGGTGTTCCTGCAGCAACTGGGCCGCGGGCTGCGGCTCACCAAGGACAAGACCGTGTTAACGGCCCTGGACTTCGTCGGACATCAACGACGCGAGTTCCGGTTCGACCAACGGTTCCGGGCATTGACCGGCCTGGGGCGCAAACAGTTGGAACGGCAGATCGAGCAAGGGTTTCCGTTTCTGCCTTCAGGAAGCCAGATCGTGCTCGACGCGGTCGCGCAAAAGCTGGTGCTAGAGAACGTGCGGCAGCAGGTATCGCCGAAGAAGGCGGCGCTGGTGTCGGAGGTTCGGGCTCATCCCAATGACCGGCTGGCTTCGTATCTGGAGGAGTCCGGGCGCGGTATCGAAGACATTCTGCGGACCGATCGGTCGTGGACGACGCTGTGTCGCGATGCCGGGAAGTTGGGGGAGCAGCCCGGACCGCGGGAGGCCGAATTGGTCAAGCGGGTGAAGGCGTTGGCGCATGTGGATGATCGGCGACGTTGGGAGGCCTATCGGGGTCTGCTGGCAGGCAGCTTTGGGGCGAGCGTCGCCGAGAAGAGGCTGGCGGCGATGCTGTTCTATTCGTTGTTTCCCAACGCTGGCGGATTTGATAGTGCCGCAGCGGGACTTGGTGTGCTGCGGGGCGAAGCGGTGGCCGACGAAATGCGTCAGGTCATCGACATTGCCTTTGATGCTGCACACCGCAGCACCTACGTGCTCGGAGATATGGTCCCGGAGTTGTCTGAGGTGCCGCTTGCGCTGCACGCCACATACTCACGTGAAGAGATCCTCGCGGCGCTTGGGTGGGTATCCGAGAAGCGAGCCCCGGCCACCATGCGCGAAGGGGTGGCCTGGTGTGAGTCGATCAATGCCGACGCATTCCTCATCACGCTGAAGAAGTCGGACAACGATTATTCGCCGACGACCATGTATCGCGACTTTGCGCTCAGCCCCGAGCTGTTCCACTGGGAATCGCAGTCGACCACATCAGCCGCATCGAAGACCGGGCAGCGCTACATCAACCACCGCCGCGATGGCTCCCACATTCTGCTGTTCGTGCGGGAAGCGAAGACCAACGCGCTTGGTGCCTCGCCGTACATCTTTCTGGGGCCAGCCGACTACGTCTCCCACGAAGGAGAGCGCCCGATGGCGATCACCTGGCAACTGCGGCGGGCGATGCCGACGGAGGTCTACTTGGGTGCGCGGGCTGCGGTGGCGTGATCAGGTTCGCAGGTCAGCGCCATTGACCACTGGCGCTGACCTGCGCAAACTATGTAGTACGTCAATATTTGCTGTAGACGCTCCCGAATAACCCGCCGAAATGTCGGTGAAGTGGCTTACAGTGCCTCCGAAGTAGCAGATGGAGGCATCGTGTCGGACCGTCGAACGCTCACCGATTGGATGAGCGACACTGATCATGAATGGCGCACGCGACTGCGGCCGGTCAGCCTCGTCGTCGAGGCTGATTTTTCGGCCGAGGAGGTCCGTGTGGCCCAGCGACAGTTTGGTGCCGCAGCGCGGCACCTGTTGAAGCAAGACGAGCCGTACAACAAGATCATCAAGCGTTATCCGGCTCTGATTCTGATGATTCTTGCCGGACACGCATCGCTTGCTTATGACCACGGCGCGTACTGGGAGAGCTTCTGGGATGAGCTCGGTATGCCGCGTGACGCTGACTTCGAAAACGAGATCCGGAGAAGCCTCGTAGACCTTCTCGACAAGTTCTCCCTGGCGCGATTTCCGGACATAGAGCGCCAGAGCAACCGCAGGTACGTCATGATGCTCGCCCTTCACGCCGGCATTCCCATCCACTGTTTGCCGGATCTGCTGACCGTTATCAACGATCACATCCTGCAGGGCCGACCCTCTACGGGTGCGTCGCTGATGGAGTGGCTTCAGGAACCGGGCAAGGAGTACCGAGCGTCGGCGCTGGACGTACCTGTCCGCAACTTTCTGCTCAATGGCGCTGAGTTCGCCGCAGACATCCTCGACCGGATCATTGAGTTCATCGAGGAAGCGACAATCGACCCGACGGTATTCGACCGAGATCTCAATGCCTCTACGACAGGTCTGCCATGCGTGCTGCTCGAGGAATTGATATTGCAGCTGAAAGAAGCCCCGCTGCAATTCGAGCGGAAGCGACTGATTGGAACCTCGACGGCCCGCCCCATGGTCACCTACCTGATCGATGATGACGAAATCGTGCTGGAGATGCCGACACCGGCCGGCGGGTCGGACCTGCCATGGCGGGTATCTCTCGACGGTGAAGTCCGTGAAGTTCACGCCGCCCGACGATGGGGTGCAACCGACCAAACTGCCGTGGCCCGTGCGGCGGTGCCCGGGCCGATTCGCGAAGCGATCGTGTCCCATCCCGGAGTCGCAGCCCCATCATCGCTTCCACTGGTCGTGCAGGCGGATCCATTGCTCACCTTTGATGAGAAGGGCCGCTGGATTCCCCGGCGCGACGGGCTGAAGGACTGCGTGTGGGCGGTCTTTCCCGATGATCATCAACTGGTCGACCCGCATACCATGAAGCCGGTTGAGATCCGTGATACAGGGTGTCCGGCGGGCTGGCATCGGTGGCGCAGCGCGTTCATCGAGCTCGATGACGTCGATGCGCTCCAACTGCAGCGTGACGACGCGCTCGTGGGAACGCCGCGATGGGTCCGCAAGGACGCGCGGCCGCGATTCGAGCTCGGTGAGATTGCGACTGGTGTGGTCACGCCCGAGGGCCGGACCGTCTACAACACCCGACCGTGGGTGATGTTGCCTGCGAAGAGAACTGAGGAACCCCCGCGTTGGACCGTACGGGTACGGCGGGTCGGCGACTCCGACTGGCTCGTCGACGAGGAATGGCTCGGCGAGGACGGAGAGGTCTGTGTCGACCCGTTCGATGACGCCGAGGAAAGGCAACTCGGCTACTTCGAGGTGCTGGTGACTGGCCCGCTGGGATCGGACGCACGGTGCGCGGTGTTCCTGGCCGAAGGGCTGCACGCCAGTTTCGCACCCTCGATTCGTGTACCTGTGGCCGGCGGACTGACAGGGTGTGTCGGAGTGGTTGAGAGCGACGGGGTTTCCATCGCATCCGGCGATCCGATCACCTTTGGACATCGTGACCTTGAGCGACTGCTGGATGTCCACAGCGAGGACATGGAGGCCACGCTGCTACTGCGCCCACCGCACGTGGAGATCCGCAGCGGCGAAACCGGGGTCCCACTTGCCTGGCGGATGACGCCCGACGTGTGTGACCCCGAGGATTTCTCACAAGACCGCCTCGTTGCGGTCCGCGCACCAGGAGTAAGCCATGTCGAGTTCGGCTACGTCTCTGATTTTGGCGACATGCTTCAGATCGACTCCCGTCCGCGACAGCGGCAGGGCGACGTGTTTGAAACGCGCACCCAACAATTCGCGGACACGGTACGACATCACTCCGCCGGCCGGATCGTGGCGACGCTGCACACCGAGGACGGCCCTATCGAGGTCACGGTGCTGTCCGCGCATCCCCGTCTGTTGGCCACCGGCGTGCGCATGGTGGAGGGCGCGCTGGAGTTTGATGACGTTGCGGACGTGGAGGATTTGGCGACTTATGTCTGGAATGCGACCGCGCCTTGGCGCGCTGCCGAATCGCTGTCCGTCGTGGGCGGACGGGCCGTGCTGCCCGAGGCGTTCATCGACAGGGGAGAGCTGCGGTGCCAGCTCTTCGTCGACGACCCGTGGGTGTTCATCGACCCGCCAGCTGTTCCACCCGAATCGGCATTCCGAGTCGATCAGCTGGGCTGGTGCGATGACGGCACGCCTGCTCAGGTGAAGCTCGCACGTTATGCCGGTACGCAGTGCCGAGCACCGCGAGATGTGGGTGCTAGACCGGAGGTGTGGACCGCGCTGGCGAGGCTCCACACTGACGGCAAGACAGACCGTTTCGCTGGCCTGATCGAGTTGTTGGCTGACGATCCAAGACGAGCCCTGGAATGTCTCGGCGACAGCACTATCTCCGCCAGCGACAAGATGGCGATGCTGATTCGCAGCGAACTGGTCAACCACAATTTCACCGCCGAAGAGACGTTGAACGAGCTGCATTCGCACCCTTGGTTCGGATGCATGGTCGAGCTCGCCGATCTGCCGTCGCTGTACAACCGTCGCCATGAGGTTTCAGCTGAACGCGCAGAAACCTTGGCCTACTTGGGCGATCGCGGCGGGGAACCACTGACCGAACTGCTGCGGACGGGCAAGACCAGACGATTCCACAACACCTGCTTTGACTCAACGGTTCTGGAAATGAGTTTTGTGCCTCGCAACCGGGTCGAATCGAAACTGCACGAGATCCAGCAGATACCTCGTGCCCAACTGCACCACGACAACCTGCGGGCCGGGATTTACGAAGCGCTGTGCCGCCGTACGGAGTGGGTGACCTCCGGGTGGTCGCCCAACTTCGAGAAGCAGGCGTCGCTAGTGCTGAACCCCATGCGGCGGGCCTCGATGCTGGCCCACGAAACCATCACAATGCGCGTTGACAGGCTGAAGGGGATTGATACCGCCGCGCACCCATGGATGCTCATGTCGGCGCAATCACTGACTCTGTCGTTCCTGGCGAGGCTCGAGGCATATGGACGAATTGAGGGCCGTTACTTGAACTCTGGCCTGCTGCGGGATTGGTCCCGGATGGCGCAGCTGTGCCCGACACTGGTGGCCAACGACCTGCTCATTGCGGAAGCTGCCGTGCTGTATGACCGGCGCGGCGACCTGATCGGAGAAGACAAGTGATCGATCGGCTTGACCCACTTGAAGCCGCCAAGCAGATCGAAGGGAGCTACAAGCGCTATCTCAAAACGCTCTTGGCCCCGCGCAATGAGCAACTCGCCGCCGCGTTCGACGCCAAGATCGACAGCAGCACCGAACTGACCCGGGGCCCGATCCTGGAGATGACACCGCCCTACGAGACGGGTGCGACGTGTCGTGAACTCATCGACCAAGGCGTTCTGCATCCTGACTTCGCCCGCATTGATAGCGAGACATTCCGCATCGACCGGCCGCTGTATGTGCACCAGGAAACAGCGGTCCGCAAATTCAGTGCGGGACGCAACCTGGTTGTCAGCACCGGCACCGGGTCGGGAAAGACGGAAAGCTTCCTCATCCCGATCATCAACGCGTTGATCGAGGAATCCGCCCGCGGAACGCTGGGCCCCGGGGTACGAGCCCTTCTGCTCTACCCGATGAACGCCCTGGCCAACGATCAGCTGAAGCGGCTGCGTACCGTTCTCGCCGCCCTCCCAGAGATCACGTTCGGCCGCTACACCGGGGAGACCGCCGAACACGCCCGCGACGCGGAAGCTAAGTTTGCGCAGGGAAATCCAGGTGAGCGGCGCTTGCCGAATGAGCTGCTGAGCCGCGACGAAATGCGAAGCACTCCTCCGCATTTGCTGTTGACCAACTACGCGATGCTGGAGTATTTGCTGCTGCGCCCCGTCGACATGGATTTGTTCGACGGCCCGCACGTCGGAACGTGGCGGTTCATCGTGATGGATGAAGCGCATGTCTACGACGGTGCGCAGGGCTCCGAAGTGGCGTTGCTGATCCGCCGACTCAAGCAACGGGTCGCGCCAGGAGCAAGCCCGCAGTGCATCGCGACATCCGCTTCGCTCAACGGATCCGTGCGCAACGATCCGCGAGGCGAGGCAATGGAATTCGCCACCAACCTGTTCGACGCGACGTTCGAATACGCTGATGGCGACACGACCAAGCAGGACCTCGTCGAATCGGTGCGCAAGAAACACACACCGATGCCTACCTGGACGCTGACGGGCGATCAACTCCTGGGCCTGCGCGCCGGAGCGCTTCGCCCCACAGACGTCATCCCGCCGGGGACGAGTGCCGCGGAGGCGCTGGCCAGCGAAGGGTCCATGATCGATCTCAAGGATGCACTCGCAGCGGGGCCGGTCGACGTCCATGCCCTGCGGGAACGACTGTGGCCCAACGACGAGGGTTCCGCAGAGAAACTGGACGCACTGGTGGAGCTGGGCAGTGGCGTCCAAGACGATAGTGGCCACCCTGTCTTATCGGCCCGTTACCACCTGTTCGTACGGGCGACCGAGGGTGCTTACGTGAGCTTCAACGAAAATGGACCGCACATCTTTCTGGGTCGCCACGAGGTCGACCCCGAGACCGGGCGTGCTGTCTTCGAGTTCGGCACCTGCACGCGGTGCGGAGCCGTTCACTTGGCCGGCGACGTTGAGCATCGTGGCAAGCGCGAGTATTTCGTCCCGTCCAAGGCCGCGGATCGGAAAGTGACCTGGCTCGTGCTGGCCGACGAGCAGGGTGAAATCGTCCGCGACGAGGATGAGCTGACGCTGGCAGAAGACGACAAGCTGAAGACCGATCCCACCACTCGACGACTGTGCACAGGCTGCGGACTCCTTGTCGACGGCGTGGCCACCGCGTGCCCGGAGACAAACTGCGGTGAGGGACAGCTGCTGCTGGTTCGAGAACACCTCCACGCAACCCGGGTGATGAGCCGCTGCACGGAATGCGGCACGCAATCTCGTCAGGGTGCTCGACGGCTCCGCACCGACGTCAACGCCGCTCCCGCGGTCGTTACGACGGCGTTGTACCAGCAGCTCCCCGAAGCGATAGGTGAATCGGCTGACCAGGTTGGTGGAGGGCGAAAACTCTTGATGTTCTCCGACTCTCGCCAGGCTGCCGCGTTCGCGGCGCCCTATCTTGACCGTACGTACACCAGGATGCTGGAGCGCCGCTACATTACGCAGGCATTGCGCGATCCGGCTGCCACTGGCGACCTTACGGTCAACGATCTGGCCCTGTTGACCCGTGAAAGGGCGGATGCGGCAGGACACTTCCCGCGTGCCATGGGCAAGATCGAGATTAGCCAAGCGGTGAATCAGTGGATCTCGGGCGAGCTGATGACGCTGGAGACCCGACAGTCACTTGAAGGGCTCGGACTCATGCGCGTCGCCCTCAGGCCAACGACGTCTATTCCGATGCGGGGGTTTACGTCGTTGGGACTGACAGAAGATGAGTCCTGGGCGTTGCTTAACGAGCTCGCCAAGACTGTCCGCCTCCAGGGAGCCGTGACGGTACTTGACCGGGTTGATGTGAAGGACGAGCGATTCGCGCCGCGGAACACGCGGGTGCGGATGAAGTCGATCGGATCAGACCGCGCCAAGCAAATCATCAGCTGGAGTCCCAGCGGGGCGAGCGCCACGAACAGTCGCATCACCTTCCTCCGTAAAGTCCTCGCTGACCTGGCCAATGACACACCTGCCGAACGCATTCTTGAACGCTGTTGGAAGCTGCTGGAGGAGAGCAAGCTGCTGGCAGTCGAGGTGGAGCGCGGAGCGAGCGGGTACGTCTATCAGCTCGACCACAACCAGCTGAGCGTGTCCAATGGTGCCGACTACCAGTGGTACCAATGCGACGTCTGCCGGCTGCTGACCGCATTCTCCGTCCGAGGCATCTGTCCCAACAGCCGCTGCACCGGAAGGCTCAAACCATTCGAGATACCGGATGCAGCGGAGGACGCTAACCATTACCGCACTGTGTATCAGACCATGAACACCGCGCCACTGACCGCTCGTGAACACACCGCTCAATGGACTGCGGATGAAGCGGCTGAGATTCAGCGCGAGTTCATCAGCGGCGCGGTCAATGTGCTGTCCTGCTCGACAACATTCGAACTCGGCGTTGATGTCGGGGATCTGCAGTCGGTGGTGATGCGCAACATGCCGCCAAAGACGGCCAACTATGTCCAGCGCGCCGGACGTGCCGGCCGTCGGGCGGCCTCTGCCGCGCTAGTCGTGACCTACGCTAAGCGGTCCGCCCACGATCTCGCGCAGTATCAAGAGCCAACCAAGATGATCGCCGGCAACATGCGGATCCCCTGGGTACCGATCGACAATGCCCGCATCGCGCGCCGTCACGCCCACTCCGTTGCGCTCGCAGCCTACTTCCGGCACTGCTACGACACACGCAATGAGAAGTGGAAGACTGTCGGCCCGTTTTTCTCCCCGGCCGAAACTGGTGGACCGTCGCCGGCTGATGGAGTTCGCGACTATCTGACGCCGGTTCCCGCAATAGTCCGCGATGCGCTGACCGAGGCTCTTCCAGCGAGTGTGCAGGCCGAAATCGGCGTTCACGACGGGAGCTGGGTCGGCCCGCTCGTCGATCTTCTCGGACGGGTCCAGGCAGAGCTGATCCAGGATGTCAGCGACATCGAAGCCCGCATCGAAGAGTCATCCAAAGAACGCAAATTTCGACTGAGTGACCAGCTTGTCCAGACGAAGCGAACGATTACCGGTCGAGATCTGCTTGGTTTTCTCGGCAACCGAAACATACTGCCCAAGTATGGCTTCCCGGTAGACACCGTCGGACTCAGCACCATCAATGCGGCAGATCCGGTCGGTCGGCGCCTAGAGCTCGACCGTGACTTGTCGCTGGCGATCTACGACTACGCGCCAGGAAACCAAGTCGTGGCCGGTGGCAAACTGTGGACCTCAGCGGGCCTGAAGAGGCGCCCAGACAAGGAGCTGGTCCGCCACAAGTACCGAATATGTAACACGTGTCGTCGATTTGAGCGCGGCAATGATCTCGACGCGGCTGCACCGTGCCCTAGCTGTGGAGACGCATTCAAATCTATAAGGACCCTTATCATTCCTGAGTTCGGGTTCATTGCTGCTAACGATGCCCGAGACGTCGGCAGCGCTCCGCCGGACCGTCGGTGGCACGGCGGCAGCTATGTTGAATCACACGGTGACGAGATCGGCAAGTACCACTGGTCTGGGCCGAACGGACTCAAAGTAAGTGCCCGCTCGGGCGTTCGCGCCTGGTTGGCCGCCGTATCCGACGGTTCCGGCGAAGGTTTCCAGCTGTGTCAGTGGTGTGGGTGGGCGACTACGGCTGAAAGGGGAAGCCGGCGTCGTAAACACGAAAAGCCGACAAATGGGCGCGACTGTGACGGCCCGTTGGAAAAGATTTCGCTTGGCCACCGGTATCAGTCGGACATCGCAGAATTCACATTCGACGGTGTGCCATACAGCCAGGACCACGAAGCCAACTGGCTGTCGGCGTTGTACGCGATTCTCGAAGGTGCCTCCTACGCGCTGGAGATCACACGTGACGACATCGACGGGGCCTTGTCATGGAGCGCCGACCACCGGCGCAGCATCGTCTTGTTTGACACGGTGCCGGGCGGGGCGGGGGCAGCGAAACGGATAGCTGAGAATATCGGGCTAGTGTTGGACTCGGCCGTCAAACGGGTGACTGACTGTGACTGCGGCGTGGAGACGTCGTGTTACGGGTGTCTGCGGTCGTATCGGAACGGACGACACCACGAAGAGCTATCGCGTGGTGCCGCGCTGCAGCTGCTCGCCACGTCCAGTCCGCAAACGAACTCGGCGTCGTACCTGTTGCCAGCGGATTGGGAGCGGCTTTACGCGGTTGCCCTCGGATCAGAACGAGAAATGCTGATTGCACTTGCCGAGGCGGGTATCGCACGGCCCGAGCTCGGGTTTGAGAGCGTCGGTGGAATTCCGATCGGAATTGCCTGGCCGGACCGGTTTATTGCCGTGGACGATGCCCTGGCGGCGGCGGATCGAGAAGGCCTGGTGGCTGAGGGTTGGACCGTGCTTCCGCTGGCTGAACTCCTTCAGGCTGGTAGCCCTGTATCCGCGCAGCAGGCCATTTTCTAGGTACTGGAGATTGATCTAGATGCGCTGGCTAATGTCATGCGAAGCGGGACCAGCACGGAGGGCGGTCGAAACGGTAAATCGGTGGGTGGGCGTTGCCTAGGTACAAGTTTCGGTGGTCAAACCTGCCCAGCGAACTCGTCGATGAGCTCTGCCAAAGCCTGTTCGACGACTGCACTGGATTCGAGCCGGCCGAGGTGTTGCACGACGCCTACGGCGCCCGCCCGAAGGAGAACTTCGTCGCGGAGGCCTGGGACACGCTTCGTGAAGGTTGGCTGCACCACCACAAGGAGTCTCGTGACCGGGTGGTCACGGCGATGCGGGCCGTCCGCCACGAGAATGGGCAGATCACCAATCGCAAAGCCCAGATGGAGTATCTGCGCGAGCTGAGGAATGCCAAGACTCTGCGAGCCGTGGTCCTGCAGGCGTTCATCGACCGCGGTGAAATCGAGTCCGAGCCACCCGGGCCTGAACCGCCCGCGGTCGCGACACCGAAGCCGAGACCGCCCACCACAATCCCAAAGTCCCCAGCAACAAAGCCCGGAGAAGATGTGACCACCGCCGTTGTGACCAACCCCGCCGACCTCAACGTTGCCCCTGGCTCGATCGTCGTCATCCGCGACGAGGAGTGGCTGGTCACCTCGGCCGAGCAGGGTGCGGACGGCTGGTTGGTCCGGGTGCGTGGGCTCTCCGAGTTGGTGGCCGAGACCACCGCCGCCTTCTACTCCAGTCTCGACACGATCGAAGTGCAGGATCCCAAAGAGGCGAGAGTGGTCCCCGACGGGTCGTCCGGCTACCGGGATTCCCGGCTCTGGCTGGAAGCTCTGATCAGAAAAACCCCCGTCCCTTACGGCGATCAAAACCTGACCGTGTCGACCCACATGCTCGCCGACGCCCTGGCTTACCAACGGGCGGCCGTGACCAAGGCACTCGACCCGCAGCACATCCGGCCCCGCATCTTGATCGCCGACGCTGTCGGTCTGGGCAAGACGCTGGAGATCGGCATGATCCTGTCCGAGCTGGTGCGGCGTGGCCGTGGTGAACGAATCTTGATCGTGACGCCCAAGCACGTCCTGGAGCAGATGCAGCATGAGCTGTGGTGCCGCTTCGCGCTGCCGTTCGTCCGCCTCGACTCGACCGGCATCCAAAAGGTCCGCCAGAAGCTGCCGGCCACCCGCAACCCGTTCACCTATTTCAAGCGGGCCATCATCTCCATCGACACGCTCAAGAGCCCCCGCTACAAGGCCCATCTCGAACGCCAGCAGTGGGACGCCGTGGTCATCGACGAGTCGCACAACCTCACCAACGCCGGCACCCAGAACAACGAGCTCGCCCGCGTTCTCGCCCCGAACACCGAGGCGCTGATCCTGGCCTCGGCCACCCCGCACAACGGCAAGGAGGAATCCTTCGCCGAACTGCTGCGCCTGCTGGACCCGACGGTGGTACACGCCGACGGCACCTTCACCAAGGAGGACGTCGAGTCGCTTCTGATCCGTCGGCACCGGCACAGCCCAGATGTGGCCGCCGAGGTCGGCAGCGACTGGGCCGAACGCGCCGAGCCGGTACACCTGCTCGTCAAGCCGTCCGCAGCCGAGGACGCGGTCGCGGCGGAGCTGTCACAGACCTGGCTCCACCCGGCGTCCGGCAGTTCGCCCTACTCCGGTGACACCAAGGCGCTGTTCCCGTGGACACTGGCCAAAGCGTTCCTGTCGTCGCCGGCCGCGCTGGCCGAGTCGATCAAGCAGCGCCGCGCCAAGCTCGACCAGAACGTGCCGGCGCAGCGGGCAGAACTCAAAGCTCTCAACACCCTCGACGAGCTCAACCAGGAAGCCCTGGGCGACCAGGCTGGCAAGTTCGCCGCATTGGTCAAGCGTCTCAAGCACATTGGCGTCGGCAAAGGTTCCGAGACGCGGGCCGTGGTGTTCGCCGAGCGCATCGCCACGCTGACCTGGCTACGTAACCACCTGCCCACAGCGCTCGGCCTGAAAGACGAGAACATCGCCATGCTGCACGGCGGGCTCTCCGACGTGGATCAACAAAAGCTCGTCGACAACTTCAAGCTGGAGACCTCACCCATCCGGGTGCTGGTGACCGGCGATGTCGCATCCGAAGGTGTGAACCTGCACGCACAGTGCCATCACCTGATCCACTACGACATCCCGTGGAGCCTCATCCGCATCGAGCAGCGCAACGGCCGCATCGACCGCTACGGGCAGAAGCACCCGCCGGTGATCTCCTCGCTGATCCTCAAACCCTCCGATCCCGATTTCTCCGGCGACCTGCGGGTGCTGTCGCGGCTCCTGGAACGGGAGAACCAGGCCCACGAGACGCTCGGTGATGTTGCCTCGCTGATGGGCAAGCACAGCGTCACCGAGGAAGAGAACGTGATCCGGGATGCGCTCGCGAAGCGCGCCGATGTTGACGATGTTGTTCGTTCCGCCGACGACGTCGCTGCCGGAGATGATCTCGACGCGTTCTTCGCCGAGTTCGACGCGGTCGAGGCGACTGCGACGCCGCTGCCGGTGTCAGCACGCCAAAGCCTCTATCCCGACGACCTGACCTTCCTCGACGAGGCACTGCACGCCGCATTTCACGACAAGCCGCACGCCAAACCCGAGCAGGGTGGCATCGGCTGGACGGTCAGCGCGCCGCACGGCATCGCCGAATTGTCCCCGCCGCGCGATCTTCGGCAACGGTTCGCCCAGCTCCCACAGAACTATCTTCACCATGGCCGGGTGCTGGAGCGGCTCAAGCTCGCCACCAACCCGACTGTCGGCACCGCCCAGCTGCGAATCGCGCGAGAAGGCAAGGGCATCAACAACACCACCTGGCCCGAGGCGCACTACCTCGGCCCGCTGCACCCTGTGCTGGACTGGGCCAGTGACCGCGCCCTGACCGCGCTGGGCCGCAACCAGGTGTTTGCGATCCGGGGCGACGTCGACGCCCCCACGGTGTTGCTCATGGGCACGCTGAGCAACAAACGCGGACAACTGATCTCGCGGGTGTTCTCCACCGCGGTGTTCCCCAAACCGGCCAACCCCGACTTCTGCATGGTTGAAGCCCTCGAGGACATCGCCTTTCTCACCACGCAAACCGGGCTCAAACCCGGCGCGTCCAATCCGGGACCGATCGCCGAAGCCGAGCGTTACCAGGCGTTGATCCCGGTCGCGGTCGAGCACGCCAGCCGTGAGATGCGTCGGATACTCGACGCTCAGGAACAGGTCACCACCGAACGCCTGGCGCAGTGGCGTAAGCGGGCGCAGCGGTGGCACGCCGATGCCGAACAACTCGAACTGTTCGGGGCGCAGCGCTCAAAGGTGGGCAAGCTCGCGCAGCGCATCAACGAGGAGCAGCGCCTGGCCGACCTGCTCGCCCCCACCCAGCAACTGGTCCGCCCGCTGCTGGTTATCGTGCCCACCGACATCCCCGTCGCCGGAAAGGAACTCTGAGCCATGCCGTCCTACGATTCCATCGTCGTCGGCGAGGACTGGATCAGCGAGCACTACTTCACCACCGACTCCACCAAAGAGTCTTTCCAGGGCAAGGTGTTAGAGCTGCGCAAGCAGTGGGACGCCGAGACGGCCGAGGGTCGGGACACGGTGCGACGACGCCTGCTCGGCGCGGCCGGTGAACTGCAGACTGCGTTGTCGACCTTGGCCGAGAACCCGGATGGGGCGCCCGCGGCGCACGCCATGATTCGGACCGTTCTCGGTTTTCCCGAAACGCTCACCGACTTCACCGGCGAGCGTGCCGGCGCCGAGCTGCGGCTGCCCAATGCCCGGCCGGCCGGTGTGACGAGCACGTTGTTGCTGCAGGCTCGCCCGGTCGAATCGATCGATGATCTGCTCGATCCGGAAACCGGGCTGCTGCTCGAGGCGGGGCAGGAGGATGACAAACCTATTGTGTCGGTGACCAAAGCGGTCTCGGCCGCGTTCCGCGCCGACGATCCACCCGCGTTCATTCTGGTGCAGGTCGGGCAGTGGGTGCTGCTCGCGGAGGCGCAGCGGTGGGCCGAAGGACGCTATCTGGCGGTCGATCTGTTGGTGGTCACCGAACGCCGCGACGACAAGCGCGGCGGCGAACTCGACCGGGCCGCCGCGATCCTCGGACGCCAGGCGCTGTTGCCCGATGCAGACGGAAACATCTGGTGGACAGGTATTCTCGAAGATTCGGTCAAGCACACCGTCGGGGTGTCCAAGGATCTGCGTGAAGGCATCCGGCTGTCCATTGAGATCATCGCCAACGACGTGGTTCGCCGCCGCGCCGACCGCGGCTTGCCACTGGATGAGATCGACGCCCAGCAACTTGCCAAACACTCGCTGCGCTTCCTGTACCGCATCTTGTTCCTGCTCTACGCCGAAGCCTCCCCGGAGATGCGGGTGCTGCCGTCGGGCGCACCCGAGTACGGTGAGGGGTACGGTCTGGATCGGCTGCGGGAGCTGACACTGACAGAACTGGTGTCGCCCACCGCGAAATCCGGTACACACCTGTACGGATCGCTGGCAAAGCTGTTCCGGCTGGTCGATCGCGGTCATCACCCGCGCACACCCGTCGCTGGTGACGGCACCGACGATCCGGCCCCCGGGTTGGAGTTCAACGCACTGCGTGCCGACCTGTTCGCGCCCGCAGCGACGGCCCTCATCGACCAAGTCGGGCTGAGCAACGACGCAACGCAGCAGGTACTTCAGCACCTGCTGCTGTCCAAGGAGTCCAAGGGGCGCAAGGGTTCTGACCGCGGATTCATCTCGTACGCCGAGCTCGGCATCAACCAGCTCGGCGCGGTGTATGAAGGCCTGATGTCCTACACCGGCTTTTTCGCCGAGGAAGACCTCTACGAGGTCGCCAAGAACGGCGACCCGGAGAAGGGGTCGTGGGTGGTCCCGATGACCCGCGCCGATCACCTATCGGAGTCTGATTTCGTGACGACGGAGGATGAGGCCACCGGCGAACGCGTCCCGGTGATTCACCGACGGGGCACCTTCGTGTTCCGGCTCGCTGGCCGTGAGCGGCAGCAGTCGGCCTCGTATTACACGCCTGAGGTGTTGACGAAGTTCGTTGTCTCTCAGGCTCTTGAAGAACTGCTCGATCAGAACGGTGAGCGCACCTCGCCGGAACAGATCCTGCAGCTGACCATCTGCGAGCCCGCGCTGGGATCGGGAGCATTCGCGATCGAGGCGGTCCGCCAACTGGCCGCCGAATACCTCAAACGCCAGCAGGAAGATCGCCGCGAGGTCATCGACGCCGACCGGTACCAGGTCGAGTTGCAGAAGGTGAAGGCCTATCTCGCGCTACACCAGGTGTACGGCGTCGACCTGAATGCGACGGCGGTCGAGCTGGCCGAGATTTCGCTGTGGCTCGACACTATGGTCGCTGGGTTGCAGGCCCCCTGGTTTGGGCTACACCTGCGGAGAGGCAACTCGCTGATCGGTGCCCGACGCGCCGTCTACGCGCCCACGTCGTTGGCCAAGAAGGCGTGGCTGAAAGAAGTGCCCAAGGATGTGCCGCTCGGAGACGAGATCGGTGCGGGTATTCACCATTTCCTGCTGCCGGCCGAGGGCTGGGGCGCAGTCATTGGCACCCCCGAGGCCAAGACGTATGCCCCAGACATGCGCGAAGAACTGCGGCTGTGGCGCAACGGTATTCGGGCCAACCCGAGCGCGGCGATCAAGAAGAGGCTGGCCGCGCTGGCGCAGCGGGTAGAGACCCTGTGGGAGTTGACCCTTCGTCGGCTGACCATCGCCGAATCAGAGATCCGCCGCGACATCGACGTATGGGGTCTGCATTCGCACGACCGGTCGAGTGAAGCGGTGACCCGCGAACAGATCGAGGCGGTGCTCCAGGATGAGAACGGTGCCTACCGCCGGCTGCGCCGGGTGATGGATGCCTGGTGTGCGCTGTGGTCTTGGCCGCTGACCACTGATATCGAACCGCCCGACTGGGACCGGTGGGTCGGTGGGTTGGAGGCGATCCTGGGTGTGCCGCCCAAGGCTGGCAAGTTCGAAAAGCACGGACAGATCAGCCTTGCCGGTGACCTGTCGTGGCAGGATCTCGACGTTGCCGAGGACAACGACCGCACCTTCGCCCAAGTTCTACCCATTGACAATTTGCTCGACAGATTTCCGTGGCTGACTGTCGCGGCTGGCATCGCCGAAGTGCAGGGATTCTTCCACTGGGAATTGGACTTTGCGTCAGTATTCGTCACCGGCGGCTTCGACCTACAGGTAGGAAACCCGCCCTGGGTCCGGCCCGACTGGGATGAAGCGGGCGTGCTGGCAGAGTTCGATCCTTGGTGGCAAATCGGGACCCGGTCAATGGGGGGCGGTGAACATCAAAGGCGTACAGACCTTCTCAGCCGACCGGACGTTTGTGGAATCTACCTCGACGAACGTGCTGGCCAAGCGGGGATGATCGAGCACTATGGGTCCGCGATTGACCGACCCGCGTTAACTGGCCTGCGGCCAAATCTATATCGATGTTTTATGGAGAGAACTTGGCGATCGGCATCTTCGCGCGGAATAGTCACGTTGATTCACCCTGAAAGCCATTTCACCGAACTGCGGGCAAGAGGTTTGCGAAAAGAGGTATACCGGCGGCTGAGGCGGCACTGGCAATTTAGGAACGAGCACAAATTATTCGCAGAGGTAAAGGACACCCGACAATACGGAGTGTTCGTATATGGCCGCGACCGAGGAATTGTCAAATTCGTTCAAGCGTCGTCGCTTTACCATCCGGCGACGGCAATCCTGTCGATGCGACACGATGGAACCGGCGAGGTGCCTGGTGTGCGAGACAACAATGACAACTGGGATATGCGCCCTCACCGCGACCGCCTTGTGATGGTCGATGAGTCAGTTTTGGCTTCCTGGGGTGCTGTTATCGACGAGGTTGGCACGCCACCGATCGAGGCGAGAATGCTCTATTTGGTTAACGTGCCTACGTCGACGATCGTCAACAAGATTGCGCAATCTCCTAGACTTGGAATAACCGGGTACCGCTGGTCCTACGGTTGGGACGAAGCTGCCGAGAAAAAGCGGATGAACATTCGCTACAAGGAAGCCGTGCCCCGTGGACTCACCGATGTTATCTTACAAGGTCCTCATATCAGCGTTGCCGCGCCAATTTTCAAACAGCCTCGTCGCGACAGTCTCAAGAAGATTGACAATGAGGAAATCGATCTTGAAAAGATTGATATCAATTTTATTCCGCGCACAAACTATGAGCGATGTGAGGAATATGACAAGTACATCTCAACATATACTAAATGGGATGGAAAGTTTGCGAACGAATTCTATCGCCTGACATGGCGTGAAATGTGTGACTCGGCCACTGTGCGAACCCTTCACGCAACGATTCTACCTCCGGGTCCTACTCACGTTCTTACAATGCACTCTATCGGGGGGATACCACTTGACGATGTCGCGATTGCAGCCGGCGTGGCCGCCTCCCTTATTGCAGACTTCATGATGAAGATTTCGACTTCAGGCCACATAAATGTCGGTGCAATGGGACGTCTTCCGCATATCCGCGGGCACGTTCTCGAATCGCAACTGAAACTTCGGACTCTTCGGTTGAATTGTCTCACCCGCCCTTATGCAACGCTATGGGAGGAGGTTTACGACCAGTCTTGGCAGCGCGATTCGTGGGTGCCGCATATTGGCGTTGACTACCCCGGGCGCGAGCCGCTCGGTCATATCGGACGGAACTGGGAATGGGCGACTCCGCTTCGCCGCGCCGCCGAGCGCCGCCAAGCATTGGTCGAGATCGATGCAATCGTCGCGATCATGCTTGGAATCACATCCCAGGAGATGCTGACGATGTATCGCACTCAGTTCCCGGTGCTTCAAAAGTATGAGCGTGAGGCGCTCTACGACGCGAATGGCCGACAGCTCCCCGGCAAGTTGGCTTCCGAGTATCGCAAGAAGGGCACGCTGAAACCCGACGACCTAACGGTCGACGGCGTCACCTACGCGGAACCGTTCGTCCGGGTAGGTCGGGAGCGCGACATGGAGCTGGCGCACAAGCACTTCAGTCAGCTCGCGGAGTCTGGGTCGGGGGACTGACGCATGGGGGCGCTACTTCCCACTCTGCAGGCCACACACCTGAGGGAAGGCTTGACCGATTACTTGGCAACGACATTCGCGCTGACCGACCCCGACGCACAGGCGGTACTCACCGACTTTATTGGTGATCCCGAGAACGGCATGTTCAAGGGGCCGTATGTGCGGTTGAGGCTGCCGTTCGCTCCGGCCGGTGATGGCTGGCGTGACCATCTGGATTGGTGGCCAGGCGATTTCATCCCGTATGGCCATCAGGCGCGGGCGTTCGAGCGGCTGTCGACACACCACCAAGATCGGCCGCAGCCCACGCTGGTTACCACGGGCACCGGGTCAGGCAAGACCGAGGCATTCCTGTACCCGATCCTCGATCATGTGTTGCGGGCCAAGAAGTCCGGCGTCACCGGGATGAAGGCGCTGATCCTCTACCCGATGAACGCGCTCGCCAACGACCAGGCCGAGCGGCTCGCCAAGCTGACCTCCGGCGATCCGGCTCTGGCCGCGGTCACCGCCGGCCTCTACACCGGTGAACAGGGTGGCGGCGGGCGCACCCGGGTCTCGGCGGACGGGCTGATCACCGACCGAGCCCTCATGCACGATTCGCCGCCCGACATCTTGCTCACCAACTACAAGATGCTCGACCACATGCTGCTGCACCCCGGCCGCGCTGACATGTGGCGGTTGTCCGCCGAATCGTTGCAGTATTTGGTGCTCGACGAATTCCACACTTACGACGGCGCACAGGGCACCGACGTCGCCATGCTGCTGCGTCGGCTCGGCCTCACCCTCAAAGCCCACTGGACCGCCACGTCACGGGTCACCGACGACGACCGCTCCCGCCCGCTCGGCAAGGTCACCCCGGTCGCGACATCGGCGACCCTCGGTTCGCGCGCCGTCCCGACCGCCATGCTCGACTTCGCCTATACCGTGTTCGGGGAACCGTTCGGTGCCGACGCGATCATCGAGGAAACCCGGCTGAGCCCCGGCGGATGGCGCAAAGCCCGGTTGGGCAGCCACGACCATGCCTGGAAGCCGACCGAACCGGCGCTGCCCGACGCGCTCGACCGGATCACCGCCCTCGATCGAGGCGACGGCGACAACCATGCCGTGGCCACTGCGGTATTCGCCGAGCTCTTCGAGACGATGTTCCAATCTGATCGCTTTGCGAAGCCCACCCAGTCTGAACTTTTCGAGCAGCCCGTCCAATCTGACCTCTTTGAGAAGTCAGGACATGCAGGTGATCCCGCCACCGCGTCGGACCTGGACGCCGAAGAGATGCTCGACCAGCTCAAGCGGCATCGGTTCATCCAGGCCGTGCTGGAGAACTCCGTCGACGCGGTCTCCCTACCCGACCTGGCCGAGCAGGTATTTCCGGCGGTGCCCGTCGACCGTGACGCCGCCCGCACCCGCGACACCCGGATCCGGTTCCTGGAGTTCGTCATTGCGATGCTCTCGCATGTGCGTGCCGAGACCGGGCGCGCCGCGCTCAGCGTTGACGTGCACCTGTGGATCCGGGAACTCAGCCGCGTCGACCGTGCCGTGCGGGCCGCGACCGAATACCGCTGGGCCGACGACGGCACCTCCGTCGACGAGGAGCTGTATCTGCCCGCGGTGTACTGCCGCCACTGCGGACGTTCGGGTTGGGGCGCGCGGCTGGCGCCGACCGGCAGCGCCCTCGACGTCACCGACGAGGCGATCCGCGCCGACCACGCGGCCGGCGCCTCCCGGTTCCGAGCCCTGATCTCGGCGCCCGCCGAGGCTCAGGTCGCCGGTGGCGTGCACGGCCTGCGGTGGTTCCACCTGGACCACCGCGAACTCCTCGACACCACGCCGGACCTGCAGAGCCCTGATGTCGTCGACGGCCGGGTGCTGCCAGTACTCACCCTGATCGGGCCCGACGCCGACGAGCAATCCAAGAACGATGTGTGCCCGGCCTGCGGGGCCGCCGACGGGATCCGGTTCCTCGGCAGCGCGGTGGCCACGCAGTTGTCGGTGACCCTGTCGAACCTGTTCGGCGACATGCATCTTGACGCCGCCGAGAAGAAGGCGTTGATGTTCACCGACAGTGTGCAGGACGCCGCGCACCGCGCCGGTTTCGTGCAGGCGCGGTCGCACAGCCTCAGTCTGCGCACGGCACTGCGCGGGGCGCTGGGCGACGCCGAACTCGACCTGGACGAACTCGCCCGGGCCGTCATCGACCGCGCCGGCAACGATCCAATGCTGCGGTACCAGCTGCTGCCGCCGGACATCGTGGACCGCGACGAGTTCGTAGCGTTCTGGAAGCCCGACGTACATCCGAACTCGCGGCGGGCCGCCGAGAACAAGGCCAAGCGGCGGCTGCGGTTCGACGTCGACCTCGAATTCGGCCTGCAGTCCCGCACCGGCCGCACCCTGGAGCTCACCGGCAGCGTCGTGGCCGAGGTTTATCTCGGGGCGGCGCACAAGGCGCCGATCATCGGGCGGCGTGCCCTCGACAAGGCCGACTCCGCCCAGCTCCCGTTAACAGGGATGCCCGATGCGGCGCTGGCCCAGTGGGTGCGGGGGACGGTCGAACGGATACGTACCCGTGGCGGCATCCACCACGACTGGCTGCGGCCCTACCTGGAGAAGAACGCCAACCGCTACCACGTCTGGGGTGGGCGACCGCGTGGCCAGGGCATGCCCGCCTTCCCGAAAGGGCGCCCGGCCCCGGCCTTCCCGGCCCTCAAATCCGGAACCGGTGCCCTGCCGGAAGGTTTCGACCCGATCACCGCAGCGTCCTCCTGGTATGCGCAATGGACATCGCGATGCCTGGACGTCAGCCCCCACGACGGCACCTTCCTGGCCAAGGCACTGTTCGCCGAACTTGCCGAGCAGATGCTCCTGTCGACCGTGACCACAGAGACCGGTTCCACCGTCTATGGATTGTCGCCGGCCACCGTCCAGGTCAGCGCTCCGACGCTGGACGCGCTCGAAAGCGGGCGCCACCTTCTGGCCTGTGACATCTGCCAAACTTCGGCGCCGGGCAGTGCCACCACTGTCGACGAACTCGACGGGGCGCCCTGCGCGTTGATCCGCTGCCCGGGGCACCTGCACCGCAGCGCAAAGACCGACAACTTCTACCGTCGGCTCTACAACTCCACGGAGATGAAACGCGTCGTCGCGCGGGAGCACACCGGCCTGTTGCCGACCAAGACCCGGCTTGAGTACGAGACCGCCTTCAAACGCGGAGGCTCCGACCCACAGGCGCCCAACGTGCTCGTCGCGACCCCGACCCTGGAGATGGGCATCGACATCGGTGACCTGTCCACGGTGATGCTCGGATCGCTGCCTCGGTCGGTGTCGTCCTATCTACAGCGCGTCGGACGCGCTGGCCGGCTCACCGGAAACTCGTTGGTACTAGCCTACGTTCGCGGCCGCGGTGAGCATCTGCCCAAACTGTTCGAGCCGCTATCGGTGATCCAGGGGGATGTGCGCCCGCCGGCGACATTCCTCAGCGCCGAGGAGATTCTGCAACGTCAGTACATCGCGCACATCGCCGACCAGTTCGCCCGTGATCCACAGCTGGTGGTGCCCAAGGATGCGCGGTCGGTGCTCGGGGACACCGGCGAGGACGGCTGGCTGGCTCGGCTGATGGACACCGCCGCTTCCGACGCCGACACGCTGCTGGACCGCTTCCTGGCCCAGTTCGGTGACCACCTCAGTCCCGACGCTGTCGACGCTTTGCGAGCCTGGGCAAGCGCACCACAGAACGGCGGGCCCAGCGGCCTCACCCAACGTCTGATGGCTGCTGCTCACCAATGGCAACTCGATCTCAAGGAACTCACCGAACGGTTGGCGACCGTCGAGGCTGACCTGCCGGAGTTCGAACGCCGGGCCACTTCACCGGCCGCCACCGACGATGACCGGCGCGCCTTCAAGATCGCCAAGGGGTCACGCAAGCTGCTTGGGGCCCAGATAAATTCGCTGACCCGTGACTACTGGATCTCGGTGCTCGAACGCTACGGGGTGCTGCCCAACTACACATTGCTCGATGATGCGGTGACCCTGGACGTCGGCGTCACCTGGATCGACCCCGATAGCAACGACTACATGGGGGAGCAGCTCAGCTATCAGCGCGGCTCCCGGGTTGCGCTCACCGAACTCGCGCCCGGCGCCACCTTCTACGCCCAAGGGCTCGCGGTCACCATCGACGCGGTCGACTTGGGTGCCGGGGAATCCAACATCCACGCGTGGCAGGTCTGCCCGCAGTGCGGGTGGGTACACAGCAGCGCGTCTGCCGCGACGCCTGACCCGGTGTCCTCGTGCCGACGCTGCCACAGCACTGGCATCGCCGACGTGAGCCAGCATCTACCCGTCGTCGAGATGACTCGGGTGTCAGCGGAAGTGCGCCGCGACGAGGCCACCATCAACGAGACCCGAGATGACCGCAAGCGTGAACCGTTCACGGTGGTGACCGCCGCTGACGTCGACCCCACCCAGGTGGGCCGCACCTGGTTCCGCTCCAGCTCGGCGTTCGGTGCGGAATACCTGCGGCGCCTGGATATTCGCTGGATCAACCTCGGCGGACGCGCCTCCAAGGGCAAGACTCGGATGATCGCCGGGCAGGAATCGACCAGCGGTCTGTTCCGGGTCTGCGCGTCCTGTGGACAACTCGACCGGGATGCCGGCCGCAACAGTCGATACGAGCACCGCACCTGGTGTCGTCAGCGGGGCTCAACCGTCGAGGACGTCCGCGACATCGCCCTGGCGCGGCGGCTGCGGACTCAGGGCGTGCTGCTGCACCTGCCGCCGCAGATGGAGTACGACAACTTCGCCCATCCCAGCCTGGCCGCCGCAATCCTGCTGGGGCTGCGCGAGGTGATCGGTGGGTCGCCCGAACATCTCGACGTCGCCACCATCAGCGACGCGTTATGGGCGCCGGACCGGCGCGCGTTGCTGATTCACGACACCGTTCCCGGCGGCACCGGCTACCTCGCCGAATTCGCCGATCACACCAAGGTTTTCGCGGTGCTCGCGTCGGCCCGGCAGATTTTGAGGGAGTGCCCGTGCCGGGACGAGGAGCGGCTGGCCTGTCACCGCTGCCTGCTACCGTTCGCCGCGCCCTATGAGATGGACAAGGTGTCTCGGCTGACTGCGTTGAAATTGCTCGACGGCATCCTCGATGTCGGTACTCACGGCACGCCCGACCTGGAAACTTGGACCGCCGAAGTGGCCGAGCAGGCGCCGCCCAGCACGCCGCTCAGTGACGAGTCGTTCCTGGAACGCGACTTCTACTGCTCGTTCATCGAGCGGCTCAAGTTGATGGGTGCGGCCGTGGTGGAGAAGCCGGGTACCTATGGCCCATCGGCGACCATCACGATGCAAGGCAGCAAGGCACGCAAATGGTCACTGCGACCGCAGGTTTCGTTGGACTTCGTGAAGCCGGACTTTGTATTGCAGACGGCCGACCCGGACATCCCGCGAATCGCGATCTTCGCCGACGGGCGCGCCTTTCACGCGGGAACCGGAGATCGCAACCGCGTCGCCGACGATGCGGACAAACGGGCCGGGTTGCGGGCCGCGGGCTATCTGGTGTGGTCGTTCGGTCATGAGGATCTGCAGCGCTTCAAATCAGGTGACTCGGTCGAGCCTGCCTGGTTCGACCAGAAAGCAGCCAGCTTCATGACGGGTCAGTTCCACGTTAAGCCCAGTTTGGTTCGCTTGCAGGCCAAAGATCCTGTGTCGCAGCTTTTGGAGTTTGTCGTGACGCCTGACATCGAGGCTTGGCGACACTTCAGCACGTGGATGCCGTACTTGTTCGTCCGCAGCGACAACCGGGTGAAGTCTGATTCCGGCGACGTCACCGCAGCGGCGTTGGCGATGCAGGAGGGATCGACGCCGTTCGCCGCGGCCGGGCCCGACATGTGCTGGACGTACGCCGACGGAGGCGTGGCCGTGACCGCCGGTGTGCGTACCACGTCCGATCCACCACGGGCCGTGCTCGCCGTCGATGACCGAGACGAGCGGCTGGAAAGCCTGGACGGGAAGGCATGGAAAGAGTGGCTGCGGTTGTCGAACTGGCTGGGGATCAGCGACCCCGGTCGCGTCACCACCCGCACCCTCTTGGAGTCCGCCCCGGTGCCGGGGCCCGCGGCGACCGAAGAGGCCGAACTGCCGGCGGAATGGCAGTCGTTGTTGGATGAGGCGGTGTCGGACGCCGAGCGCGACCTCATCCGGGCCTTGGCTGCGGCAGGAGCCGCCGCACCCGAACTGGGTTATGAAACGGCGGATGGCGAGGTCTTGGATATGGCCTGGGCAGGTGGTCGGGTGGCTGTGGTGTTCGACGAAGGCGAACCGGTGGACGGTTGGTCAGTGTGCTCGCCTGATGTCGACGAGATCGTTGAGGCGTTGAAACTGAACGGAGTGGTGTAGGTGGCGAATCTGGTTATCGCGTCGAACAGCAAGGGCATGTCCAAGCTGGACGGTTCGATCAAGAACAAGGTGTACGACTTCTTCGAGAAGCTCACCGCCGACGACACTCAGCCCTCTCTGCACATCGAGCCGCTGCATGTGGCCATCGATCCTCGGGTGCGAACGGGCCGTGTCGATCTGCACTATCGTGCGGTGTTGTTCCGGGTGGACGACAAGTCGACCGGCCCGACGTACATCTACATGGGCACCTGGGGACACGACGATGCGATCAAACTGGCCGAGCGGGCGACTCTGCGGGTCAACCCCATCAACGGCACCCTTGAAGGGTTGATCGGAGAGTCCGCACCCGTCGAGGCTGAACAGACGACGCCTGTCGCGCCACCGGTTTCGAAGCTGGCACTGTCCTACCTTGCCGGGGTGGGCTACACGTTCGCCGACCTCACCGAGGGGTTGGGCATCAATTCGGTGCTCGCTGCGAAGGCGATGGAAGCACCGGACGAGTCCGCACTGCTGGAGGCCGCGGCGACCGGTATCGAATGGGAGGGAAGCGCGCTACTCGAACTGGCCACCGGCATCGCGATCGAGACGATCAGGGAGAACCACGGGTTTACCAAAGAGCCGGTGGACAAGAACCTCGACGAGAACCAGCAGATCATCGCTGCGCTGGAGCACCCGGCCTCGAAGATGCAGTTCGCCTTCATCGAAGACAACGACGAACTGCGCCGGGTCATCGAAGGCGGCGACTTTGCCGCGTGGCGGACGTTCTTGCATCCCGAACAACGTAAGTACGTCGAGTCGGATTTCTCTGGTGCATTCCGTCTTTCAGGTGGCGCCGGAACAGGTAAGACCGTCGTCGCGATCCACCGGGCCCGTCGCCTCGCCAGTGACAACCCGGATGCCAGGATCATCCTGACCACCTATAACAAGGCTCTCGCCGAAGGACTAAAGGCAGACCTCAAGGCACTGGACCCCGGTTTACGGATCGCCGACAAGCCCGGGGACCCCGGCGTCTACGTCGGTGGCATCGATGCGCTCGGTAGTGGTGTGCTGCATCGAGCCGGACCTGCCGTCGCGCCAGCCTGCGAGCGCTTGTTCGGGCATGGCATCGAATTCGGTTCCAAGCGAACCGCATCCGATGCGGTTTGGCGAGAAGTCGCCCAGTCCGTCGACTCGGGCCTCGACGCCAAACTGGCCGGCCCCACTTTCCTGGACAGCGAGTACGTGGCGGTGGTTCTGGCCAATCGCATGACCACGCTGGAAGAGTATGCCAAGGTCGCGCGGCCTGGTCGGGGAGTACGACTCAGCCGTCCGCAGCGCATCGGCGTCTGGAAGCTGGTCGAGGCGTTTCGTCGGCAAAGTCAGATGGACGAAACCATCAGCTTTCCGGAAGTCCTCGCCCTCGCTGCAGAGGCGCTGCGCGTGCGTGCTGAACGCGATGGGACCTACCTGGCCGACCATGTCATCGTCGATGAGGCACAGGATTTGCACGCCACACATTGGGCATTGTTGCGGGCATTGGTGGCCGAAAGACCCAATGATCTGTTCATCGCCGAGGATTCGCACCAACGGATCTACGGAAGTCCGATCGTGTTGAGCCGCTTCGGGATAAAGATCGTCGGCCGGTCCCGCCGACTGACGCTGAACTACCGGACCACGGCGCAGAACCTCCACTTCGCCGTGAGCGTGCTCTCCGGCGCGGAGTACCGCGATCTCGAACAGGGGGAGGAGTCGACCAGTGATTACCGCTCCGCGCGGAATGGCCCTGTACCGGAGCTGATTCCATGCTCTGATGTGGGTGCCGAATTGGAGGCGGTGGCGACGAAGGTCAAAGCGTGGTTGGCGGAAGACGGTGTGGAGCCCGAGAGCATTGCCGTGCTCACCCGCAGCCAGGACGAACGCGACCGCTTCGTTCGCGGGCTCGGCGAGCGCGGTGTCACCGCGCGTGCCGTCGACAAGAACGCGGCGACGCCAGGTCAACCACTGGTGATGACCATGCACCGGGCGAAGGGGATGGAGTTCTCGCGGGTTGTCCTCGTGGGCGCCGACGAGAAGCACGTGCCGTCACCGGCGACGCTGCGCAACGTGCCCGACGAAGAACGCGCGGAAGCGCTGCTGCGGGAACGTTCGCTGCTCTACGTCGCCAGTAGTCGCGCGCGGGATGCGTTGGTGGTCACGTGGAGTGGGAAGCGGTCCCAGCTGCTGGGCTCGGCTGGCTGAGCGTCGATCCCTAGTTATCGGAGGAGCGTGATGGAAACCCAGGTTCGGACACCGCAACTGGTGTTCATGCAGCCGCAGCGCCTTATCGTTCCATTGTTTCAGCGCCCGTACGTATGGAACCTGGAGAACCAGTGGGCGCCGCTGTGGCGCGATGTGGAGAGGCTCACCAACCGACTTCTCGCAGAGCCCACGGCGAAGCATCAGTCGCACTTTCTTGGAGCTGTCGTCGTGCAGCAGCTGCAGAATCCGGTCGGTTCGTTGCAGGCCCGAACGGTTATCGATGGCCAGCAGCGGTTGACCACTCTGCAGCTGTTGTTGGACGCGCTGCACGCCGAGTTGCTTGCTGTTGGAGCAGCCCAACCAGCGCTGAGGCTCGAAGCGTTGGTGAAGAATCCGGCGCCGTTCTGCGAGCAACGTGAAGATCAGTTTAAGGTGTGGCCGACGAACCGCGATCGCGCCGCCTTCAACAGCGTGATGTCAGCAGAGCCACCTATTTCATATGGAGCACTGCAGTATTCGGGTGAGCGGTTGGTCGAGGCACACCGGTACTTCGCCGAGCAAGCCCGAGAGTGGCTGCAGCTTGATGGTGCAGACGGCGTCGCTAAGCGCGCCGAGAAGATCGAACACACCGTGCGGGAACTACTTCAGCTGGTGGTCATCGATCTCACCGCCGATGAAAATGCTCAAGAGATCTTCGAAACTCTCAACGCGCGCGGGGCTGGCTTGACGGCTGCCGACCTGATCAAAAACTTTGTGTTCCAGCGTTTAATGGAACAAGGTGTCGACGTAGAAGCGGCATACGAACAGCATTGGAAGGAATTCGAAACCGGCTTCTGGGAAGTCGAAGTGAGCTTTGGCCGCCTTCGGTATTCGCGGTCATCGATCTTTCTCAATCACTGGCTGATCGCTCGCACCGGTGAGGAGATTGTCGCACGCGAGGTGTTCACTCGCTTCAAGCATTACGCTGACTTCGAAGCTGGCGTCTCGATGTCGGATCTGGTGGAGCAGATAGCCCGGGCCAGCGCCGTCTACCAACGGTTCATCGAAGGTGTCTCCGCGAACAACCCTATTGACCGTCTGCAGCTTTTCGCTTACCGCACGAACACCCTGGAGAGCGAGGTTTTCAAACCGATTGTTCTGTGGCTGTACGATCCCGAGTTGGAGCCGATTCCGTCCGATCAGGTGATGAAAGCACTCGAAGTGCTTGAGAGTTGGATGGTGCGCCGGATGTTGGTCCGAGCATCCACCAACTCCTACACCCAGATTGCGGCAGAATTGGTCACGCAGCTGCGCAAGGGTGAGAGACGCGTGGCCGGCGATATGGTCGAGGGCTTCTTCGCTGGCCAGTCGGTCGGCAGCCGTTACTGGCCAGACGATGCGGAAGTCGCCAATGAACTGGAGGAGCTGTTGGCGTACCAGCGGCTACGTCGTGGCCGGCTGCGCATGGTTCTCGAGGCGATCGAAGACCATCGTCGGGGATGGAAGGGCGCTGCCGAAGGCCTCGGTGGAGAGCGCGTTGCCCGCGGCAAGTTTCACATCGAACACATCATGCCTCGAAAGTGGCAGACGCACTGGCCTATCGACCGAGGTCGCGACTCCGAGTCTGAAAGAGACAAGCTGGTCCACACGTTGGGAAACCTGACACTTCTCACGTCGAAACTGAATTCCAAAGTGTCGAATGCGGCATGGACAGTCAAGAGAGGAGCCCTAATTGAACACGATGTGCTCAAGGTCAATGGGGCCCTTGTGGGGTCTGCGGGAGAGGCATGGACCGACGAAAAGATTCGTGCACGAGGTCAGGAAATGGCTGCGGCGGTCGTGGACATCTGGCCTGTGCCCGAAGGCCACAAGTCAGGCTTCGGGCGAACTGAGGCTCGTCAGAAACGGCGTGTAGGTCTGGATGATCTCATTGGTGCCGGTCTCGTCGAGCCCGGTGCGACCATATACGCACGCCGCAAAACGCTGGTGGGGCGAACAGCGACAGTCCTGCCGGACGGTCGGATCGACGTCGATGGAAAGGCTTTCGACAGCTTGTCTGCTGCGGCACGCGCGATCTCTGGGAAAAGCGAGAACGGTTGGTGGTTCTTCAACATGAGCCCCACAAACAAAAGGGCCATCGCCGAAGTGCTGCAGGAGTATGTCGACCAAACGGCCACCGACATCGACGAAGACGAGATCGACGAGGTCGCGGGCAGCGAAGACGACGACGAAGACGAGACAGCTGACGAGTAGGTACTAATCCTCCTCGGAGACGTCAACGTGTTCAGCATCGTCGAGGTTGTACATGACGTCATCGATGACCGCGACTTTGGTGCCTGGGCTCCATGAGTCGACGGTGTATGCATCTGTAGAGTCGACTTCCCATCGGCTTCCGTCGTCGAGGATGACTAGTTGGCCGTCGTACTTGATTTTGTCGATGTCCTCGACGACATGTTTGCCGGCTCTGTACATGTAGTACCCAAACTCACCGAGTGTGGCTTGCTGGGCGGTATCGAGGGCGTCCCAGCTGAGCTGTTCGCGCAAATGAGCGGGAACAAACACATCGAGATCTGCCATCTTGCCTTCCCCTTTCTTCAGCAGTTTGAGATGTTCCATCTCGAGGACTGATCGCGTACGCGAGATCATGGCATATAGGTACGACGAGCAGTGCCGGTACTCGGTAGTTGGATGTCCGCCATCTGTAGCACCAAACAGAGCGGAACGGCCTCGGCCGCCCGATGGTGCGTGCTTACATGTTCTGGCCTGAATTATTGGACGGCGAAGCGGATCGAAATGCAAACCTACGAGCTGTGGAACCAACAGCGCAGCACATGGTGTGACTACGATGTGGTCGGCGAAAAATCCTATGGCGCAAACATCCATCGGCTGCTGCCTCCCGACTGGTCACCGACCGGAACCGAGGTTCGGCGTGACTTCGAGCTGATTCCAGAACCGGACAATTCGAACGATCCTTGGGCGATTTCGGTCCGTGCCGACGGCCGCACAGTCGGCTATCTTCCCCGGGAGGATTGCCAAGCGTGGGCCGACCCGGTCCGTCGTGTCATGGCCTCGGGGTTCGTCCCCGTTGTCCCCGGCCGCGTCTACGCTTTCGACGCCGTTGACTGGGACCACTGGGACGGGGACGGCGACCCGCCGAAAGAGTTCGCTGCGAAAGTTCAGCTGAAGCTGGGGGATCCACACACGGCGCTACCCGTCAATGACCCACTGGCGTGTTCCCGGTGAATGAGTCCCACCAGTTTTAGAGTCCTGTAGCCCGATGTCGGGCGAGAAGGGACGATGAAA
>NZ_JAMQTH010000003.1:0-588404 GCF_032883035.1 Mycobacterium appelbergii | reverse complement strand
ACACGATCACGGCAGCCTGAGGACTGGGCACGGCCTAGTTTAACAACTGAGCCGTAATTAATGACTCAGGACACTAGGCCTACGCCCGTGGGATCAACCTCTGCAGCTGCGTGACGTGCCTGGGCCCGAGTTCCTCGACGGTCACGACGCCGAGCAGCTTCATCGTGCGCTCGATCTGGTCGCGCAGGATGTCGATCATCCGGTCGACACCCTCGCGGCCGCCGGCCATGAGTCCGTAGAGGTAGGCGCGGCCCACGAGCGTGAACTTCGCACCGAGGGCGAGTGAGGCGACGATGTCCGCGCCCGACATGATGCCGGTGTCGATCGCGATCTCGGTGTCCTTGCCCACTTCGCGCACCACGTCCGGCAGCAGGTGGAACGGGACCGGCGCGCGGTCGAGTTGGCGGCCACCGTGATTGGACAGCACGATGCCGTCCACGCCGAGGTCGACGAGCTTCTTCGAGTCGGCGAGATTCTGCACACCCTTGATGACGATCTTGCCTCCGAACATGTCGCGGATGACCGCGAGGTCGTCGAACGAGATCGTCGGGTCCATGGCGGCGTTGAGCAGTTCGCCGACGGTGCCACCGGTTGAGCTCAGCGATGCGAACTCAAGCTTGGGTGTGGTCAGGAAGTCCCACCACCACCAGGGCCGCGGTATCGCGTTGGCGATCGTGCCGGGGGTCAGCTGCGGCGGGATCGAGAAGCCGTTGCGCTTGTCGCGCAGGCGTGCGCCGGCGACGGGGGTGTCGACGGTGAAAAACAGTGTGTCGAAGCCGGCCTGGTCGGCACGCTTGGTGAGGTCGTACGAGATCTCCCGGTCACGCATGACGTAGAGCTGAAACCAGTTGCGGCCGTTCGGGTTGGCCTCCTTGACTTTCTCGATCGACGTCGTACCGAGCGTCGAGAGGGTGAACGGGATGCCTGCGGCGGCCGCGGCGGATGCGCCTGCGGTCTCGCCCTCGGTGTGCATCAGCCTGGTGAAGCCGGTCGGCGCGATCGCGAACGGCAGGGCCGACGGTCCGCCGAAGATCTGCGTCGACATGTCGACCGTGTCCGGCAGGCCCCGCAGGATCGACGGGCTGAACTCGACGTCGAGGAACGCCTGGCGGGCACGGCCCAGTGAGATCTCGTCTTCCGCGGAGCCATCCGTGTAATCGAACGCGGCCTTGGGGGTGCGACGCTTCGCGATGGTGCGGAGGTCGCTGATCGTGAGTGCGGCATCCAGCCGGCGCTTCTTGCCGTTGAACTCCGGCTTCTTGAACTTCATCAGCTCGAGCAGTTCCCTTGGATTGGGAACCTGACGGGTCACCATGGTGCGCCTTTCAGTGGGGTTCAGGAGTCGGCGTGCGCGAGCAGGCGGTCGCGACTGATCTCGATGTGCTCGGACGTGAGGCGGGCTGCGCGATCGGAATCGCTGGCGAGAATGGCGTCGAGGATGCCCTGGTGCTGCTCCGCGACAGCCTCGACGTTGAGGAGGTTTGCCGCCTGCACCTGGCCGATGCAGAGCTCGACCTCGCCCATGATCAGCGAATGCATGCGGGCCAGCCGCGAATTGGATTGGCCGGCGACGAGCGCGCGGTGGAATGCGATGTCGTGGCGGGCGAAGTCGGTGCCTGCCTCGATCAAAGCGCGATGGGCCGAGAGCGCGGCGGCAGGGATACCGCCGAGTCGTGCGACCGCGGCGGACTCGACGACCGCGCGACTCTCGTAGAGATCGGCGATCTCGGCGGCGGTGAGCTGGGGCACCCGTGCCGCCTTGTGCGTCTCACGGCGGAGCAGCCCCTCGGCGACCAGGCGTTCGATCGCCACCTTGGCAGTCTGGCGAGCAACGCCGAACCGCGCGGCGACGGTGGACTCGGTCACCGCCGAGCCGGGCGCGACATCCTGCGTGACGATGCTCGACCGCAGGCTCTCGTAGATCGTCTCGGGGAGCACGCCCGCCGGTTGCGCTGCGGCCATCGTGTCTCCGTCCTCATGATTGATTGACAATCTAGAAGATTGTAAAACAGTCTTGCGATGGTCGTGCGCTGAGGCCTCTGATCGGGGCTATCCGGTCACGAGCGGGCCGCGTTGACCGCCGCAAGTAACTCGTCGAGTTGGGCGCGGGTGATCCGGCCGCCGGAGAAGCCGACCATGCGCTCGAGCGGAATCGACGCCACCATCCGCAGCAGATCCACGCCCAGTGCCGTCCCGCTGACACCGGCTGGTCCGGCCGCGGCGAGCACGGCCGTCGCCACCTCGGCCGCGACTGGGTCGGCCATCACCTCGCCCAGCGTCGATTCCCCGGTGAACGGCACCGCCGTATCGTCGCCACCCACCATCACGGTGGCGTCCACGCGCAGATCCCTGCTCGACGCGCCGACCGACACCGCGTACTCGCCGGATTCGACGACCCAGCGGTCCTGACGAACGTCCCAATACGCGAGATCCTTTCGGCGAACCGGGATTTCCACGGTGTAGCGCTCGCCGGGCTGCAGCGTCGCGATGGCGAAGCCGACCAACCAGCGCGGCGGCCGGCTCACCCGGGAGCCGGGCAGTGCGGCGTAGGCCTGGACGACCTCGCGGCCGGCCCGCGTGCCTGCGTTGGTCACCACCAGGCGCGTGGTCACACCCTCGGGCCCCTCGACCAACTCGAGATCGGAGTAGTCGAACCGTGTATAGGACAAGCCGTGCCCGAACGGGAATGTCACCGGGAGATCGCGCGCGTCAAACCACCGGTAGCCGACGAAGATCCGCTCGCCGTAGCTGGTATGGCCGTTCTCGGACGGGAAGTTCAGGAACGCGGCGGTGTCTTCGAGGCGTACGGGCACGGTTTCGGCGAGCCGCCCGGACGGGTTGACCACACCGAACAGCACGTCGGCGACAGCGCCTCCGCCGGCCTGCCCGAGCAGTGCACCGTCCAGGATGGCGGGCGCCAGGTCCGCGACGGGTGCGAGTCGGACCACACCTCCGTGCGCGAGCACCACGACCGTGCGCGGCTGCACGGCCACCACTGCGCGCAACAGATCGATGTGATCGGTGGGTAATTCGATGTGCTCGCGGTCGTAACCTTCAGATTCCTGCTCGGCGGTGAGCCCGAGGAACACGACCGCGGTCTCGGCTTCCGCGGCGGCTCGAACCGCGTCTGCCCGCAAGGCTTCGGCGTCATCGGCGCTGTCGGTGGCCAGGCCGGGGGAGTAGGTGACCTGGTGACCGGCTGCCAGAGACCGGATCTCCTCGAACGGGATGTCCACCCGGGTCGGCTTCACATGCGAACTGCCGCCGCCCTGATAGCGCGGAGCCTGCGCGAACGGGCCGATCACCGCGAGCGCCGACGGGGCCAGTGGTAGCAGATCGTTCTCGTTCTTGAGCAGCACCACCGCGCGCCCCGCCGCCTCGCGGGCCAGTCGGTGATGCGCGTCGGCATCGAATGACCTTGCGGTCGCGTCTGTTTCGTTGGCCCTGGTCGCCAACCGTGCGACACGTGTGGCGGCGCGGGCGACCACAGCGGGGTCCAATCCTCTCTCGGTCACCGCGGCCACCACGTCCGCGTCGGTGACGCCGCCGGTCGCGGGCATCTCCAGATCCAGCCCGGCGGCCACCGCCGCGGAGCGGTCGCGCACCGCACCCCAGTCGCTGACCACCACGCCGTCGAAGCCCCACTCGTCACGCAGCACCGTGGTGAGCAGCCAACGATTCTCGGCGGCGTACACCCCGTTGATGCGGTTGTACGAGCACATCACCGTCCATGGCTGGGCTTCGCGGACCACGTATTCGAATGCCCGTAGGTAGATTTCGCGCAGGGTCCGGTCGTCCACATCCGAACTTGCCCGCATACGGTCGTGCTCGGCGTTGTTGACCGCGAAATGCTTCACCGACGCTCCGACACCGCGACTCTGTACCCCGTGAACCCAGGCTGCGCCGAGCAACGCGGTAAGCAGCGGATCTTCGGAGTAGTACTCGAAGTTGCGTCCGCACCGCGGATCCCGCTTGATGTTGACGCCGGGGCCGAGTAGCACCTGCACGCCGAGCGCCACGGATTCCTCGCCCAACGCCACGCCGATCCGCTGCACCAATTCCGGGTCCCAGGTCTGGCTCAGCCCGGCCGCGGGTGGAAAGCAGGTGGCGGGCTCGCTGGCGCCGATGCCCAAATGGTCTCCTGCTGCACCGGATTGCCGCCGTACACCGTGTGGGCCGTCGGTGAGCAGAATCGCCGGAATCGTCCCGATCGCCTTGGTGGTCCAGAAGCTGGCGCCGCTGCCCAGCGCGGCCTGCTGGGCAACGCTGAGTCCGGCGATGAGAGTGCTGTAGTCGCTCACCCTTACCGAGGGTAGCTGCGGGGGTGCCTCACCCGGGCAGCATGACGTAACTGCGCCAGAAAGTCGTCGGCGTCGTCGCTGCGCACCAGATAGTGCGATACCGCGACCCGCACCGCGGTGGCCGCGGCCTCGGCCGCTTCGGGTCCGGTGGAAAACCTTTCCAGCCGCGTGCGCATGAGCGGAATGATCGCCGCCAGCCTCTTGATGACATGCGCCGGCTCGATGTCGACCATGCGCAGGCCCGGGTACGACTGCTGGTACTCGACGATGATCCGTAGCGCGGCGTCCAGGCGCTCATCGGCGGGCAGGTCGGCGGCGGCCGCGGCGACCGCGTGCTCGTAGAAGTTGCGTTCCCACTCCACGAACGCGTCGAGCAGTTCCTGTTTGGAGGCGAACCAGCGGTAGAGCGTGGGCCGTGACACCCCGGCCCGCAACGCCACGTCGGACAGGCTCAGCTTGGCCATCCCGTTGTCGCCGAGCACCTCTGCGGTCGCGGCGAGTATTCGCTCACGAGTGGTGCTCTCGTCTTCGGACGACACCGGCTCCGGCATCAGCACAGCTTTACAAAGTATCGACGAACTGTCACGCTTGAATTTGGCGCGACACCGGTGTCGCACGCCGCGCAGAAGGGACCGCACGTGACCGTTGCCCGCTCGCCACAGGCACGCGAATACAGCCCGTTCGACATCACGTCACACGATTTCTGGAGCAGGCCGTTCGCGGCGCGCGACGAAACCTTCGCGCAACTGCGGGCGCGCGAAGGCCTGAGCTGGCACCCACCGCTGCCGACGATGTTCGACATCTGTGAGCCCGGATTCTGGGCGTTGACCCGCCGCGCCGACATACAGTTCGCCAGCCAGCACCCCGAACTGTTCACTTCGACCCAAGGCGTCGCGTTGGACCCGATGCCGGCCGACGTGCAGCGGTTCGCGTCGTTCTTTCTCACGATGGATCCGCCCGAGCACACCGTGTACCGCCGGCTGATCAGCTCGGCATTCACCCCGCGCAACGTGCGCAGGATCGAAGAGCAGATCCATGACAACGCCGTCGCGATCGTCGACGATCTGATCGGGGCCGGAGACGTCGAATTCGTCGAAGCCTGCTCGGCGCGCCTGCCGATGCTGACCATTCTGGACATGCTCGGCGTGCCGAGCGCCGATCAGCCCGCGCTGGCCAAGGCCGCCGAGAAGCTGTTCAGCATGAGCGACGACGAGTACTCGAGCATCGAAGAGCGTGCCATGGACACGATCAACGAGATCATGCTGCTGTCGAGTACCGGCGTCGAGCTTGCCAAGTTCCGCCGGGCCAACCCCGGTGACGATCTCATGACCAGCATCGTCAACGCCGAGGTCGATGGTCACCGGCTCACCGACGAGGAGATCGGGGCGTTCCTCATCCTGTTGGCCTCGGCGGGCAATGACACCACCAAGCAGGCCACCACGCACGCGATGATGGCGCTCGCCGCCAATCCGGCCCAACAGGATTGGCTGACGGCGGATTTCGACAATCGGATCGGCCTGGCCGTCGAGGAATTCGTGCGGTGGTCGACGCCGGTCCTGCAGTTCGCCCGGTTCGCCACGCAGGACGTCGAGATCGCAGGCCAGCAGATCGATGCCGGCGACAAGGTCGGGTTGTTCTACTGTTCGGCCAACCGCGACGAGAGCGCGTTCACCGCCCCGCAGCTCTTCGATCTGAGCCGCTCACCGAATCCGCAGATCGGCTTCGGTGGTGGCGGGCCGCACTTCTGCCTGGGGAACCAACTGGCCAAGAGCGAACTGCGAAACATCTTCCGCGAGTTACTGACCCGGCTGAAAAGTATCGAATTCGGTGAGCCGGAACTGCTGTACAGCAGCTTCGTGCACGGCATCAAACGGGTGCCCGCCCACGTTCGGTAGGGCGCAAGTCCTCAGCGCGAGCAGACAGTTCGGTACCGGAAATTGCCCACTTTTGGGTACCGAACTGTCTGCTCGCGGGGAGAAAGCGCGCCGCGGAATGTCAGCGCGGACGCACCAACACCGACTGCTGGATGGCGCCCACCGGCCCGGTCCGGTCGAACAGCGTGCCCACCGTGGTACCGATGCCGTCGTGGCCATAGTTGGTCTCGGCCCGAATCCCGATCCATTCGCCGTCGGGCACCCGGTGCACATGCACCACCAGATCGGTGTTGAGGAACGTCCACTTGCGGATGTCGATCTTGGAGCCGATGCCGTTGGCGTCGTCGGCCACCGCGAACAACCGCTGCAGTGGCGTCATCGTCTCGCCCTTGACGAGGTCGACGGTCGGTCTGAGCCAGGATTCGCCGGGGCCGTCGGCCTGCGGCACCGTCAGCCAGCGCCAGTCGATGCTGTGCACATAGTTGGGTTCCCAGTTCCTGGCCATATCGCGGCTGCGGGCCTGGTCCAGCGGTGAAAGCGGCGGGGCTGCAGCATATGCCAGCGGCGTGGTGTCCAGTTGCAGCATCCGCCAACCGCTGGCGCGTGCGACGGTCCTGGGTGTGCCGCCGGGGCCTGGGGCGAGCATTTCGGCGCTGACCAACTCGATCTGCCTGCCCGGCCGTTCCACCCGCGCAGTGACCCACAGGTCGCCTTCGGAGGGCACGCCGCCCATCAGGTCGATGACGACGCGGCTGCAGCGGGTGTCCTCGCGATACTCACAGCGTTCCAGGGCCCGCACCAGGAGCGCCGACACCGGAGCCGCGTGCTGGATCGCCGCCGACCAGGTACCGCGCACCATGTCGGTGGCCGCAAATCTTTCACAGCACTTCTCGTCGATCTGATCGTTGGCGACCAGTTCGTAATAGGAATCCGACATTCTCGGCCCGTCAGTGGTGGTGTGCGTGCTCGCCCGGTGTGGGCACACCGACGGTCAGGGCCTCGACCCGGGACAACTTGGTGCCCACCAACCGCTGCGGGTAGACGTCCGTGGTGGTGACCAGGAACAGGGTGCGGCCCTCGGGCCCGCCCAGCGCGCAGGCGATGGCGGCACGGCCCCCGGTGTCGACGCGATCGGTGACCGTCCCGCCCTCGGTGATGCGCTCGAACCGGTGTGCCAACGTGAGCGCGGTCCAGACGCCACCCTGGGCATCGATCGCGATGCCATCGGGCGGGCCATCCAGGCCCCCGGCGAACACGCGGCGATCAGACAGCCCGCCTTCGCCGTCGAGGGTGAAGGCGCTGAGCCGCCTGCCGGTCGACTCTGCCACGATCAGGGTTGCGCCGTCGGGGGTGACGGCCATGCCGTTGGGGAAGTCGAGGTGCTCGGCGACGACCTGAACGGTGTCGTCGGGGTCGATGCGCACGATCACCCCGTCCCCGGCACGGGCCTGCGATCCGACATACGCGCGCCCCTGCCCGTCAAGGACCATGTCACCCAACGCCGCAGGCACCACGTCGCCGAGGTCGGCGACCAGCTCGACGGTGTCGCCGTCGTAACACAGCACCTGCCTGCGTTCGGCGGACACGATCAGCAAGGTGCCGTCGGGCCGAAAACCCAAGCCGGACGGGGCATGTCCGGGCAGCGGCAGAGTCGTCATCGCCCCGCCGAGGTTGACCGTGTGCACGGCCTCACCCAGCATGTCGGAGAACCACAACAGGCCTTCGAACCAGCGAGGGCCTTCGCCGAAACAGAACCCGTTGGCCAATTCGGTTGTTCGCACCAGCTCAACTCCGGTCGTCATCGCGCCGCACCTTTACAAAACACGCCTCAAGTGTCACGCTCGCAGGGTGTCACTGTCAACCACTGGTGCATCGCTGTGAAGAAGTTCTACGGCCACACGTTGCTGTATCTGCACGAGACGATCGACCTGGGATCCGGGCGCAGCGATCACTTCACACACACGTTCAGCGAGATCTACCAGCCGATGATGGCCGAACTCGGAGCCAGGCTGTTCGCACTCTGGGAGAGCACGCCCTACAACGGGCACTGGCCGCAGGTGACCGTCATCTGGGAGATCGACACGTTCGCCGACTACGCCCGGATCGGTAAGGCCCAGGCCCCCGGTGGCAGTCATGCGAAACCCGCGGTGCAGTGGGCGTCGTATCTGGCCGACATCGGTGCGCGCGGTGAGGGCCGGATCATGTACGCCGGAAGATACAACAGGACGCTGGCGCAGTTGCAGACGTCGAACTTCGGAGCCGGGTTGGTGATCCAGGAGATCATGCAGACCAAGCCCGGCCGGCAGGACGATTACATCCGTGAGCTGGAACGGCTCTACGTGCCATGGTCGGAGTCCACCGGTAAACGCTGGCTCGGTTCGTTCATCACCACGTTCCGGTTCAATGAGGTCATCCACTACTGGGCACTGGACGGCGACTGGGACTGCTTCGAAAACCACTACCCGTCGTGGAAGGACAGTCCGCCCGCCGAGATCGTCACCTGGATGAGCGTCGCGCCCGCGCTGCGTGACGGTTGGGAGGATTCGATCCTGGCTGCCCTGCCTCCGTCGCCGTTGCGATGACCGGGTCGAAAAGCGCTGTCATGCAGGATTTCTCCTATGATCCGTTCGATCCGGCGGTGATGGCGAACCCGCTGCCGTACTACCGGGTGCTGCGCGATGCGTATCCGGTCTACTACCTGCCGAAGTGGGATACCTACGCGGTGTCGCGGTTCGCCGATATCTGGGAGGTGCTCGGTGTCGCCGACGGCACATTCGTCGCGTCCGAAGGCACGCTGCCCTCGGCCGCCGTGCTGGCGCAGCACAACGATGGGCCGGTCGCCGATCCGCCGTTGCACCCCATGCCGTTCCACGCCAACTTCGACTCGCCGATCTACGAGAACGTGCGCCGCTGCACCTCGGCACAATTTCGGCCCCGGTCGGCTGCCAAGCTGGCCGAGCGGATCCGCACCCTGGCCAACGAACGGCTCGACGAGTTGTTGCCGCGCGGCACTTTCGACCTGACCCAGGATTACGGCGGCATCGTCGCCGCCTCGATGGTGTGTGAGTTCGTGGGTCTGCCCGTCGAACTGGCGCCGGAGGTGTTGGCCACGGTGAACGCGGGCAGCCTCGCCCAGCCGGGTGAGGGCGTGGAGATCGGAAACTCGCGGCCCGGTTATCTGTCGTACCTGGCGCCGATCGTCCAAGAGCGGCGCGCTGCGCACGCCGGGAGCAAAACAGGTACAGCCGGTGTCGACGGCAGTTGCCCGATCGCGGACAGCCTGATCAACTTCGAACTGCCCGACGGCTCGGCGTTCAGTGACATGGAGGTCGCCGTGCAGATGCTCGGCGTGTTCATCGGCGGGACCGAGACCGTACCCAAGATCACCGCGACCGGGATATGGCAGCTCAGCGAGCACCCCGAGCAGCTGGCGGCCGTACGCGCAGACCTGGAGAACAATGTTCCGGTCGCCCGGGAGGAGATCATCCGCTATACCGCTCCGGCTCAATGGTTCGCCCGAACCGTCCGACGACCGTACAAGATTCACGACACCACCATCAACCCCGGCCAGCGCGTCATCACCCTGTTGGCGTCAGCCGCGCGCGATGAGCGGGAGTATCCGGACCCCGACCGCTTCGTCTGGAACCGGCCCATCGAGCGGCTGCTGTCGTTCGGGCACGGACAGCATTTCTGCCTCGGAGTCCACGTCGCCCGCCTCGAGGTCACGATCATGATGCAGGAGTGGTTCAAACGGGTGCCCGAGTACCGGATCCTCGCTGAGGCAGCCTTGCGGCCACCGTCGAGTTTCCAATGGGGCTGGAACAACATTCCGGTGCAGGTGTAACCGTGTGGTGTTACCGCCTGATCGCGCCGTACACATTCGAGCGCACCGAATTGCCCGACAGGCAGCCCGTTTCGTTGACCACCGGGCAGGTGCTGCTGAAATTCCTGGCCGCCGGGATCTGCGGTAGTGACCTGCCCGGCTTCCGCGGAACCCGCGGCAAACTGCCGGGGGACACCGGCACGAGCGCGGCCGGGATCGACGGTTTCCCGATCCACGAAATCGTCGGTGAGGTCATCGCCAGCCGTCATACCGACCATCAACCGGGGGATCGGGTGGTGGGCTGGGCGTCGGGCTTCGACGGCCTGATGGGCCTTGTGGCCGCCGATGGCGACGGCCTGGTGTCCTATGACCCCGAGCTGACACCGCGGCTGGCGGTCGCGTTGCAGGCGCTGGCGTGTGTGCTGTATGCGACCGAACAACTGCCCGACCTCGCCGGCCGCCACGTCGCGGTGATCGGCCAGGGCTCGATTGGACTGCTATTCTCCTATGTGGCAAAGGCTTTGGGTGCATCCCGGGTCACCGGTGTCGATCCGGTGGACCGCTCCTCGATCGGGCCTGCGTTCGGGGTCGACACCGTGGTTCGCGCCACCAGTGACCGCTGGGTCAGCCACCTGCTGCCTGCGGAACGACCCGACGTGGTGATCGAAGCGGTCGGTCATCAGGTCGCGACGTTGAACCACGCGTTGGCGGCGGCAGCGTTCGGCGGCACGGTGTTCTACTTCGGGGTGCCCGATGACGACAGCTACCCGATCAGCATGCGGACCATGCTGCGCAACAACCTGACGTTGAAATCCGGGGTGACATTGGACCGCAGACGGGTGTTGCGGCGGGCCGACGATTTCGCGGCCGAACATCCGGACCTGCTGCCCGCCTACGTGACCCACACGTTCGGTGTCGACGATGTGCAGGCCGCGTTCGAGTTGGCGCTGCGCCCTGAGCCCGGCCGCGTCAAGATCGCGATCGCCCGATGAGCACCAGCAGGCTGCAGGAGGCGCTCTCGGTCAACGATCACATCTGGGGCGGATGGATTGTCGGTCCCACCTTCTGCGGCCCCGAGGAGTTCGCCGCGGCGGGTTACGACTACGTCGGATTCGATGTCCAGCACGGCTATCTCGACGACGCTGACGTGGCGCTGTTGCTGCGCCGTCTGGAGCACGTGCCGATCGCCACCGCGGTGCGGTTGCCGTCAGCTGACCCCGCACCGATCGGCCGGGTGCTCGACGCGGGCGCTGACGCGGTCATCATCGCGATGGTGGAATCAGCCGACCAGGCTGCCACGGCGGTGGCCGCCACCCGCTACGCGCCGACCGGAGTCCGCAGTTTCGGTCCGCTGCGGGCGAGCCTCGGCCTTGACACCGCCGCGCTCGAAGCCCGGGCGAGTGTGTTCACCATGATCGAGACTGCACAGGGACTTTCGGCGCTCGAGGAGATCTGCGCGGTATCGGGGTTGACCGGTGTGTATGTCGGGCCTGCCGATCTGGCCATCTCGATGGGGCACCCGGTCGCCGACGCATGGACACATCCGGATGTCCGGGCGGCAATCACCCGAGTGCAGCAGACCGCCGCATCGGCGGGACTGGCCACCGGAATTCACGCCGGGACCGGGGCGCTGGGGAAGGCGGCGGCGGGCTGGGGTTTCCGCATGATCACTCTGGCCTCGGAATCGCAGGCACTGCGGCGCGGCGCAGCGCTGCATCTCGACGATGCAACAGGCCGGATCCGAGGCAGAATCGCGCAAGGGGGATACCAGTGAGTGCAACCGACCGGGTCGCGCTGGTGACCGGCGCCGCCCGCGGCCAGGGCGCGGCCATCGTGGCACGGTTGGTCGAGGACGGGTTCCGCGTGGCCGCCGTGGATCTGCTGATCGATGAATTGCACGCCGGTGTCGCAGACTTCGGCGATGAGGTCGTCGCGATCGGACTGGACGTCACCTCGGCAGAACAGTGGCAGGCCGCGGTCGACACCGCGGTGCGGCGGTTCGGCGCGGTCAGCACACTGATCAACAACGCCGGTGTGTTGCACCGGGCGTCGCTGGACGAAGAGACCCCGGACGGGTTCGAAGACAGTTGGCGCGTCAACTGCCTTGGCCCGTTCCTGGGGGTCCAGGCCACGCTGGCCCACCTACGCCGCGCGGACGACGCATCCGTGGTCAACACCTGCAGCACCGGTGCGATACGCGCTTTCCCGAATCACGCGGCGTACGGGTCCTCGAAGTGGGCGTTGCGCGGCCTCACCCAGGTCGCTGCCGCCGAACTTGCGTCAGCTGGGATCCGGGTCAATGCGGTGTTTCCCGGGCCCGTCGAGACACCGATGCTCGACCCGTTGACACAGCGCAGGCTGGCCGAGACCTCGGTCAGCGGCAGGCTGGGCAGGCCCGCCGAGATCGCCGACGCCGTCGCATTTCTGGTGTCGCGACACGCATCGTTCATCACCGGCTCCGAGCTCATCGTGGACGGCGGGCAATGTCTGCAGATCGGATAGGGATGTCGAAGTCCTCATCGTCGACGCTGTCGGTGGGTGTCATCGGCGCCGGTCCGGGTGGTTTGGCGCTCGGAATCTTCCTGCGCAAGGCAGGGTTCCGTGATTTCACCATCTTCGACCGGGAAGACGGGGTCGGCGGAACCTGGCGGATCAACACGTATCCGGGCCTGGCGTGTGACGTGAAGTCCCACCTGTATTCGTACTCGTTCGATCTGAACGCCGACTGGTCCCGGTTGTGGTCGCCCCAGCCGGAGATCCTGGCCTACTTCGAACGCTGCGCGCAGCGGTATCAGCTCGCACCGCATCTACGGTTGAACACCGAGATCACCAGCGCGCATTGGGATTCTGGATCCGGCACCTGGCAGCTGACCACCAGCACCGGAGATGAGCATCGATTCGACATCGTGGTGTCCGCGGTCGGCCTGTTCACCCAACCGGTCACGCCGGATCTCGTCGAGGAAGAACCGTTCACCGGCACCGTGATGCACACGGCCCGCTGGGATCACTCGGTGCCGTTGGAGGGCGCCCGAGTGGCGGTGCTCGGGACCGGTTCGACCGCTTCGCAAGTGGTGCCCGAACTGGCCGCGGTCGCCGAAAAGGTCTATTCGGTGCAGCGGTCACCGACCTGGATCCTGCCGAAGCCCGACCGGCCCTACACCGACCGTGAACGCTGGTTGTTCAGCCATGTGCCGCTCGCCAGGAAGCTCTACCGCGCCCGGCTGTGGCTGCGCAGCGAGTCGAACATCTCGGTGATCGAGAATGGAAGCGATAAAACGCAGCAGTTCAAGGGCATTGCGCTTGCGATGCTCGAATCCACGGTCGCCGACGCCGAGCTGCGTGCCGAGCTGACCCCGGACCATCCGTTGGGCTGCAAGCGACTGGTGTTCTCCTCCGATTTCATTCCGGCCCTGACCCGGCCCGACGTCGAGGTGGTGTCGAGCCCGGCCCGCGCACTTCGGTCGCGGTCTCTGATCACCGAGGACGGCACCGAGCTCGGCGTGGACGTGGTGGTGTGTGCGACCGGATACGCCGCGGCGGACTACCTGGGTCAGATCGAGGTGACCGGTGAAGGCGGGCGTGCACTTCGAGACGTCTGGCGCGACGGCGCTTTCGCCTACCTCGGCATGGCGGTGCCCGGCTTCCCGAACTTCTTCATGCTGTACGGGCCCAACACCAACGTCGGCTCCAACAGCGTCATCTTCATGCTGGAGGCCCAGGCCCGTTATGTGGTGCGGGCGCTGAAGCATCTGCGGCGCAAGCGGAAATCCTACGTCGCGGTGACCGCCGATGCGATGGCCGATTTTCTGGCCGACATCGACACGTGGATGCAGGGCACGGTGTGGCTCACCCGCTGCAGCAGCTACTTCCGGGCGCCGAGCGGGCGCGTGGTCACCCAATGGCCGCGCAGCGCACGGGCGTTCTGGTCGATGACGCGCAGATTCCGGGCCGCCGATTATCACTTCGAGCCGCCGGAGGCCACCAGGCCCGCGGCACCGGCGCGTGTTGTGGCCCGTGAGCGGTAAACCCGTGCACTGGATGGGCCGGCTCGATCCCGCGTTGGCTCCACTGGCCGAAGCGCGCACCGACTTGTCGCCCGAGGTGCTCGGCGCCGTCCAGGCCTCGATCGACCGTAGGCGTCGGGAAGCGGCGAAGGCCCTCGACGCCCCCGGCGTCGCCATTGCCGGCGCGCGCATCAGCGTCGGGCGGCGCACCATCGCGGTGCGCATCTATCGAGGCGGGCCGTCACCGGCGCCCGCGATCGTCTACTGCCACTCCGGTGCCTTCGTGCTCGGCAACCTCGACACCGATCAGATCCAGTGCGTGGAGCTGGCACGGCGGGCCCGGTGCACCGTGATCTCGATGGACTACCGGCTGGCCCCCGAACATCCGTACCCCGCCGGGATCGACGATGCGGTGGCGGTGCTGAAATGGGCGGCCGCGATGGCCGCCGAGCTGGATATCGACGCCCGACGAGTCGCGGTTGCCGGCAGCAGTGCGGGCGGGGCGTACGCCGCGTTGCTGGCGCAATATGCGGCCGCCGGATCAGTACCACCGATCGTGTTTCAGCTACTTCACCAGCCGGTGCTCGACGACCGGTGGACCGGCTCGAAGGAAGAGTTCGCGGACACGCCGGGTCTCGACGGGCCCGCGGCCGCAGCGATGTGGCGCCATTATCTGGGTGGGCGGGACATACCGGCTGCGGTGCCGGCCCGGGTAACCGACCTGACCGGGCTCGCACCGGCTTTCATCACCTGCTCGGACCTCGATCCGCTGCGCGATGAGGCCCTGGACTATGCGCGTCGGCTGCGCGACGCCGGCATTGCCACCGAACAGCACATGTTCCCGGGAACCTGCCACGGGTTCGATTCGCTGCTCGGCGAGTGGGAGATCAGTCAACAGCTGTTCGCCCTGCAGGGCGCGGCGTTGCGGCGCGCATTGCACTGACAGTCCGGAGTCGTTGCCACGCGATCCGACGATCTGAGCCACCTCACCGCGGGTCACCTCGACAGCGCGCGGGCCCGCGGTGATAGGCGATAATGCTCTCGCCTCATCGCCTCACAATGCGACGGTGGCCTGGGAAGGCGGAGGCGTGGCGGAAGCGAGTCAGCGATTGAGAGGTTCCTATGTCGGCCGACGACGACCGGCTTGTCCAACCCCGAGACCCTAAGCACGCCAGGGACCCGCTGACATACGGCGTTCCCGACGCCGGGGGTTCCATCACGGCGCTGCCGACAAGTAGGTCGCGACACAGTGACGCCAAGGCATCGACGCTGCCGGCGATACTGGCGTCCACGCTTTCGGGCCAGGCTTTCCAACACGGCGAGGCCGAGGTCACCGCCAAGCTCCCGGTAGTGCCGAGGCGCCCCGGATGGCAGCAGCACGGGGCCACTACACCCGGCGAGCACCGTGCCATCGACAACCTCGCCCACGTGGGGGTGCGGTCGACGGTCAAGATGCGGTCGCAGCGGGGCTGGAGACGGGCGTTGTATCGGACCACCCGCATCAATCTCGGCCTGTCGCGGGATGAGCTCTACGAGCTGGATCTGTATGCACGCATCCGCCGCAACCCGAGGGAGTCCTATCAGATCGGCGTTCTGGGCCTCAAAGGAGGAGTCGGGAAGACCGCCGTCACGGTGGCACTCGGATCGACGCTGAGCAAGGTGCGCGGAGACCGGATATTGGCCGTCGACGCCGATACCGCCAGCGGCAACCTGGCTGACCGCATCGGCAGACAGTCCGCCGCGACCGTGGCCGATCTGCTCGCCGCCAAAGAACTTTCGCGCTACAACGATGTGCGGGCCTTCACCAGCATCAACGAGGCCAAACTGGAAGTCCTGTCCAGCCAGGAGTACAGCGGCGCCAACCGGGCCTTCAACGACGCCGATTGGGACGCCACCACCGACATCGTCTCGCGGCACTACAACCTGGTCCTCGCCGATTGCGCCGCGGACATGTTCGCACCTGCGGCCCGCGGCGTGTTGGCGACCGTGTCCGGTGTGGTGATCCTGGCCGGAGCATCGATCGACGGTGCCCGTCAGGCAGCGGTCACCATGGACTGGATGCGCCAGAACGGTTATCAGGAGCTGTTGAACCGGTCTTGCGTGGTGGTCAACCATGTGGGTCCGCGCAAGCCGAACGTCGATACCGGTGACCTCGTCCACCAGTTCCAGAAGCACGTGCCGCCCGGGCGGGTATTCGTGCTGCCCTGGGACAAGCACATCGCCGCGGGCACCGACATTCATCTCGAGTTGCTCCGCCCGTCGTTCCGGCGGCGGGTCCTCGAACTTGCCGCGGCGCTGTCGGACGACTTCGAAGCCGCCCCCGCAGCTCTCGCCGAAGTGGGCCATCGGCAACGGTGGCTGGCGAATCGCTCCGGCTAAGACTGCAGATTCGCCAGTTCCCGTGCCACCGCGGCGTGGTACTTGTCGATGTTGGCCGGATTCACCACCCGGAACAGCGCATCGGGTAGCGGTGCGTCCCTGTAGGCCTCGATCGTCATGGTGCGGCTGAACAGCGTGACGTCAGCTCCCGGCCGGGTGAACTGATACTGCACCGTGATCCGGCCCTCCATGCCGCCGGTGCCGTCACGGTCATGGCCCAGCCGCCCCACCGAGTTGAACATCCACAGCCGTGGCCGCATGGTGATCGCCAACTGCCAGGTGTAGAGCTGCGTCCCGTCAGGGCCGGACTCGGTCCAGGTATCGCCGACCTGCAGCGGCAACTGCTGCGGCAGGTCGCCGATGTGGGCGCTACCGGGATATGTCTTGGTCCAGTTCGCCGGGTTGGTGACGAAATCGTAGACAGTCTCGGCGGATTGGGTGAAAGCTGTCTCCGAGGTGGTGGTCACGATACCCACAGGTTTGGGCCTTTCCGGTCGTCGGTGTACCGGCCGTCAACCATCGCATCCACCTGCGGCGGCCGGTCCGGCCGCGGGTAGCTCGGCGAGCACATTCACTCGTGTGGCATCGAAGCTGAGGTAGCCCTTGATGGGCAGTGACTCCGGTGGTGGGTCGGGGTAGCACCAGGCGATGTCGGTGATCACGGTATCGCCGATGTGTGCCGCCCAGTAGGCCGCGGTGCCCTTGTAATTGCAGTAGCTGGTGGTGTCAGTCAGTTGCAGCAGGTCGGTGCGGACCAGGGCGGGGTCGACATAGAGGCGCGGCTCGAGCGCGGTTTCGAACAGGATCACCGTGTCGTCGGTGTCGACCAGCACGGTGTCGCCTGCGTGCACGCGCAGTCTTCGGCGAGTCGGCCTGCAGTCGATCCGGTGGTAGGGGTTCGGTGGGTAGTGCACAAGTCGCCTGCCCTCTTCCAGCCAGTTGTCGACGGCATCCCACGGCACCGACACATACCCCGGTGCCTCAGGCACCGGGGTGGTGGGCAGGCCGTCGATGTCGTCTCCGGGGAATGCATAGCTCAGCGGGTGACCGGCCCGGTGCACCATCAGGGCGCGTTCGGTGTCGATCCGCGCGGTTTCACCGACAAAGGCCTGGATGCGGCGGGGGTGCGGTTCGATGTACACCATGGCACCGGGCAGTGGCGGATGGAACCAACCGGCCGGTTGTGTACTCAGCGGTCCGCGCCCTGCGACGAGACTCATTGCAACACCTCCACTCTCGCTGCACGGGTTGACGCTGGTGAGCACGGCACCGGTCGCCGTGCCCAAAAAAGAAGCTTTACAGATTCGTTTCAAAATGTCACGCTGTTGGGCGAAGGGCCATGCCTGAAAGGGATTGGATTGTCATGTCGCCAGAGATCTCGTCGCCGCCGACCGCCATGTCTCGCGCGGTTCCATTCCATCGGGCGCACACCAACAAGGTGCTGCAATACGAGTTGAACGTGGTCGGGCCCAGTGTGCCCGACGTCGTCGCCGGGATCGGTGGATGGTTGTTCGACCGCCGGATGGCCGGTTGGAATGTCCATATTGCGCTCGTCGACGGTTCCGACGATCACGCCCTGCATATCCTCGGTCTGAAAAATGTTGGAATGGAACGATTCTGGGAGGACGCCGAAAGCGATCCGGAATGCGTTGCGATGACGGTGGTGGCCGCAGACCTGCTCGACTCGGACCGCACTGACCGTCTCGACGCCCGGGTCCGCGAGCTGGCCCACGTGCCCGGCGGTCTCGCGTTCTGGGGGGCGAGCACTCCCGGTCTCCTCGGCCTCGCGCCGCAACAGGTGCTCTACCGGCCCAGCGCCGCCGCCCGGGCGTTCAAGAAGCATGCCCTTGTCTCACTGGCGATCCCAGGGGATTCGGCGGAAGCCCCCGAGACGGTGTTCCGCGGTGGTTCCGCGACCGGGGTGCTCGACATGGGCCTGGTCGGCGTCTGTTGACGGCGGCGCGGGAGTCGGTCGCCGGGCTGCTCGAGCTGTTCGACGTGACGGCTGCCGGGCCGGATCGCTTCACCGGCTCTACGGGCGCGGTCGGGGCCGACGGGCGTCACGTGGCCAAGGGCGCCCAAATCTTGGCGCAGGCTATCGTGGCGACGGCGAAACGATTTCCCGACAAGACAATTCGATCGGCCCACGCGGTGTTCGTGCGGCCGGTCACGGTCGAATCCGCTGTCGAACTACTCGTCGACATCGTCCACGAGGGTCGCTCCACCGCGGCCGCCGTCGTCACCGTCATCCAGGATGCTCGGCGCTGCGCCACCGTGACCGTACTGGCCGACGTGCCGTCCGACGATGTGATCACCCACCAGGCACTGCGCCCCGACGTCGATACGCCCGATGACGCCCATCCCGCCCGAAATGTCATGGCGGGCCAGGATCTGCGGTTGGTCGACGTCATCGACGCCGACAGCCCCGAGGAGGTCGGGCCACCCGAGCTGTATGCGTGGTTGCACTACGACCCGATTCCGGCCCGCGACGAGCTTGCCAAGGCGTTGCTCGCGTACTTCACGGGTCGGTTTGGTATTTCGACGACCATGCGTCCGCATTCAGGGGTGGGGACCGCCCGGGCGCACGCCGCGGTGTCCACGGCGGTGATGTCGACGTTCGTCAGCTTCCACGAGCCGGTGAGCTGGGACGGCTGGTTGTTGTACGGGCACGAAAGCACCCAGGCGGGCGCGGGAATGTCCTACGTGCGGGGACAAGTCCACACCGAGGACGGTGAACTGGTCGCATCGTTTGCCCAAGAGGGCCTGGCCCGCGCGCTGCGGACCACCGACACCGCTGTCGACACGCCGGCGCGGCTCTAGGAGATCGCGGTGCCGGTGCGGCTAGCGGATCCAGCCGCGGCGGCGCAGCCACCAGTCGCGTCCCACCAGGAACAGGATGATCGCGGCGAACGCGATCAAAAACCAGTCCTCGACATGGCCGACATGGTTGCCGTGCATCATCACGAGCAGAAACAGCGCCGAGAGCACGCCGCCGACGTGAATCAGCGTGATGTTCTCTTTCGACCAGCCCCACGCTGCGGACGGCACGTCCTCGACATCGACGCCGTTGTAACGCTCGACCTCGGTGTTGGCCACGGTTGCTCCTCACAGTCGGGCTGGCTTCAGGCTGCCCACATTCTGACATACGACATCGTGTCGTATGTCAGGTGTGCCGCGTCACCGTAACCGTTGGAAACGGCGCAGCGCCTCCAGCCGTTCCCGTTCACTAAGATCACGCGCAACAAGCGCAAACAGAGAGGGTCACTCGGTGACGAGGACTGCGGTACGTGTCGGCCGGGCCGGTGCCGCCGGTGCCCTCATCGCGCTCGGAATCGGACTCGGCGCCTACAACGACTGGTGGGTCGCGCTTCTCGCGGTGCCGCTCATCATCGTGGGATTTGTGCTCGTGCCCCGGCACTCACGCACTTCCGAGCTGGAACAGTTCCAGCCGGCGACGGGCGCCCAGCACGTGCCGGTTCGTGTCGAGGCACTCACCCGTAGCAGCCTGACCAGCGAAGATCTGCAGCCGACGTTGGTGACCGCGACGGTCAGCCCGCCGCACGACACCGCGTATCAGGCGCGGTGGATCGCGTCGATGTCACGGGGCGATTTCCAGTCGTTGACCGACGAGCCGGCCGTTACGCTGGCACCCGATCGGCTGCCGCCGCGCGAGGTAGATCGGACGCCGGAATTCGGCGATCAACCCGGCAAGTGGGCGGCGAGCTATCCGTTGATCACCGGCCTGGTGGCGCTGACGGTGCTCTTCGGCGTCGGCGATGCCTGGCACATCACGTTCGACCCGCCTGCATCAGCAGCCCCACGCGCTGGCAACGCCCCGACATCGAAGAACATGAACCTCAACGCCCGCCGGGACGGCATGATCCGGGCGATCACCGAGCAGTTCGGGCCCGCCGCGGCGAACAATCTGCTCGACCTCCGCCTCACCGGGAGCGGGTCCGACTACGGCACAGTGCTCGACCCCACCAACGGTGATGCCACGATCGTCTACATCAACAACGGTGGCGACGCGTTCACCACGCCCTCGGCGCAGGTCCTGCGCAAGGACAGCACGTTTACCGCAGGCGACATCGCCGCCACCGATCTCACCGCGATCACCGACAAGATGGCAGCGCAACTCGATTCCGCCGGGAGGCGCAGTGAACTCGAGACCTTGGAGATCAAGCGGTCGGGCCCCGGGGCTCCGGTGATCCTGACCGGCAATTTCGGCAGCAAGACCGTCCACGCTCTCCCGGACGGCACCGTGGGTGAGATCTTCGACCCCGCCGATTTCGCAGTGTCGTTTCAGCGGGCACGGGATGCCCTGGCACTGGCCGGGATCGCCCCGTCCGACCGGGTGTTGACGAACTTCGAGATCCGCGGCACGCACCGGGCCACGCCGACCGCGCACGCCGGTGAACTGCAGAGCAGCGGCGGCGTGCTGCTCGAGTTCCAGACCGGCGACCGGTCCGGCCGGATCATCATCGTGCCGGGCGAGCTTCCCGAGGTCACCGATGGGTCATACCACTCACAATCGCAGACCTTCGCATTCGACGACATCTCGCAGGAGGTGTTCGAAGCTGTTCGCGCACAGGCGATGCAGCGGGGTGCCCTCGAACCCTACGAACGCGAGGCCGTCGAGATCTGGATGACGGACCGGGAGATCGACGAGCACCGGCTGGCGATCCGGATCGAACTCGCCGGGGTGGAAGCAGCGACGGGAACGTACTCGGTCACCGGCCAATTCCTTGCGCCCGAGGCCATCTGAACCCGTCAGCTCGACCGGGCCGCCTCGATCGCCCGGCGGGTGACCCCTTCCAGTTGTGCGAGTTGACCTTTGGGCGGATGCAGGACGCCACGGTCGGTCAGTCGCGTGACGATGTCACGGACGCGGCCGTAGTACGTGGCCTGCTCCGCCGGTGCGGTGCTCGATTCGGCGTGGTTGTAAAGCTTGAGCGCGGTGTCGAGTTCGGTGCGGTCGGTGGGGTCGAGGTACGCGGTACCCACCTTCTTCCCGTGTGATTCACACGCGATCCAGGCCCGGCGCAGCGTCACCACAGCCTGTTGGTAGGCGTCGGCCAGGCCTCGGTTACCCGGGTATGCGTCGGTGCGTAATGCGGCGGCTTCGTCGAGATGAACGTGGAATGTCTGCGTCTGTTCGACGGTCACATCGGTGACGGCGGGGTAGCGCAACAACATCGCCGCATCGAGTTCGTAGGTGCCGTATGCGTGCAGGATGTCGTCGTGGCGCCGGGAGGCTTCCTCCCACAAGCGTTTCGCCGCCTCGTCTGTCCCGGCGTCGGCAATCCGCGCCCCGGAACCCGGCGCGCCGACGTCAGGTTCCGCATCGGGTAGCGCCGCCTCCAGACGCCGCAGTACCTCTGCTGCCGCGGGATCCGACCCGACGACAGCCACCCGCCACTCGTCGGTGCCGGTGTCGGTGGCGAAAGCCAGTGTCACGTACTTGTGCCCGCGCACCGTCAGGCGGCGGGCCTCCGGTGTTGTCTCATCGGCCGGACCGGCGTGACCCACCGCGATCAGCGACGACAGTGGGTATCCGACGATGCCATGCTGCTCGTCGCCGACTTGGACGGTGCGGCCGTCGACCGTGACCAGTACCGCGCCCGGCTTCACCAGACGCCCGTAGGCCGCCGTACCCAGCGTGACGGTGACGAGCGTTGCCACGATGACCGCGGTGAGCACTCCCGACGCGCCTGCGTAATTCAATGCGACCAGCGCGACCAGTGCGGTTGCCAGCGCCGCGGCCGACGCGACGGTGGAGATGCGATGACGACCGGTCAGGTACTCGGTCCGGGCGGTCACCGGGACCACCGGGGCATCCTCGGCTGATCTCATCGGGTCCAGCATACGGCCACCTCGGAATGGCTTTCCGGTTCGCGTTGCCAACCCGCGGCACCAGACGACGCTTGCGATGACATCAAAGTGGTGTCACCATGACGTCATGGATTTGCAGCCGTACGTCGACGCGGTTCGGCACGAACTCGCAGTCGCGGCCGCCGCGGGTGGACCTGAAGCCGAGGAGTTGGCCGGCCGGTTGACCGCACCGCTGGAATCCGCGATCCGACTCGCGCTTCTGGAGGCGTTGTCCGAGGCGACCGAGCACATCACCCGGGACCTCGCGCCGGCCTCGGTGGACGTTCGGCTGCGCGGACGGGACCCGGAATTCACCCTCAGCCCCGGTCTGCCGACCGACGATCATCCACCCGCACCCCAGGAATCACCGGAGGACGGCGGAACCTGGCGCGTCACGCTGCGCCTACCCGAGAGCCTGCGGTCCGGGGTCGATGCGTCCGCCCGCCGGGACGGCCTGTCGGTGAACGCGTGGCTGGTGCGCGCGGTCACCACCGCGCTCGGCGGATCCGGCCGCCCATCGCAGGTACCGGGCAAGTCGTTCAGCGGTTGGGTCCGCTGACACCTACCGAAAGGAGCACCGTCATGCCGACATTCGACACGCCTTCGCCCATCACCGCCACCATCGAGGTGGTGGCCGGTTCAGTTCACCTGAGCGCAGGCGAACGCACCGACACGGTCGTCGACGTCAGACCGCGCGATCCCAACCGCGCCTCCGATGTCCGGGCGGCCGAACAGGCCCGGGTCGATTACCGCAACGGCGTGTTGAAGGTTTCCGCCGGCCGCCGGGCGCTGTCACTGGGCCGCGGTGGCGCGGTCGACATCGACATCGCACTGCCCGCAGGGTCCAGCCTGCAGGCGTCTTCGGCATCGGCGAACGTGATCGGCGACGGCAGCTACGCCGAGTCCCGGTTCGCCTCGGCGAGCGGAGACGCCCGCCTCGAGACGGTCAACGGAAACCTCAAGGCGGACACGGCCTCCGGTGACATCACCGTGGATTGTCTGGTTGGCGACGGCAAGATCGCGACGGCCTCCGGTGATGCCAGGATCGGCCGGCTCGACGGCGACGTGAAGTTCCAGGCGGCCAGCGGTGGGCTCACCGTCGGGACGCTGCGTGGACATGTCACGGCGCAGACCGCATCGGGTTCGGCCACGGTGAGCGCGGCCGTACAGGGCGGGTTCAGCGTGCAGACCGGCAGCGGTGTGGTGGAGGTCGGTATCCCGGAGGGCACCGCGGCCCGTCTCGAGTTGAAAACCCACTCAGGAACGGTCGACAACGCAATGTCCGCGTCGGCGGGTCCGGCCGACGGCGATGAAACCGTCGTCGTGCGGGCGCGAACCGGATCCGGTGACATCTCGATCCGCCGCGCCGGCGGGCCCGTGGCCGCGTAGCTGGTTACTGCTCTGGCGTTGCCTCCCTTACCTGTCGGCGAACAACTCGCGGTGGGCGGACACCCACTCGGCGAAGGAGGTGGCCGGTCGCGCCAGGATTTTGTCCACCTCACGGGTGACCAGCGCCGGACGTCCGACGGTGTCGGCCAGCATCGCTGTGTAGGCGTCGGCGAACTCGGCCGGAAAGCCCAATGAGACAAACCGCTGCCGCACCGCGTCCGGTCCCATCTCCACGTAGCTCAACGGGCGGCCCAGTGTTGTGCCGATGGTCCCCACCAGCTCGGCGTTGGTCAGCGCTTGTGGCCCGGTCAGCGGAATGCGCTGCCCGACAAGGTCATCAGTCAGTAATGCGGCAACTGCGACCGCGGAGACGTCGGCGTCGGCGATCGGTGCGGTGGACGCATCGGCGTACGGACCGCGCACCACATCACCAGACCGGACCTGCCCCGCCCACATCCCGGCGAAGTTGGAGGCGAATACCGTCGGCCGCAGGCTGACCCACTCCACGCCCGATGCCACTGCCAGTTGCTCGGTCTCCCGGTTGCGGTCGCCACGCACCCGCGAGGGCTGGCGCGAATCATGGTCGTCGGCGTTGATGGCCGACAACGCCACCAGCCGTTGCACGCCCGCCGCTCGGGCCGCTTCGACGGTTGCCGCCAGCTCGGCACCCAGCGCGCGCGAGTTGAGGAACACCGCGGTGGCACCGGGCAACCCTTCCGCGGCGGACCGCACCACTTCGACCCCCGCCGGAAAATCGGCAGACTCCGGGTTGCGGGTGACGGCGCGGACCCGCGCACCGGCGTTGAGAAGTTCGGTGACCAGTGGGCGTCCGACGTTGCCGGTCGCGCCCGTGACGAGAATTGTGGTGAACATGTCATCAAGGACGGGTCAACGCGCCGAAAAGTTACCGCGGGAGCACGGTAACTTTTCGCGCCGCACATTCGTCGTAACGGCATGACCGATTCGCCCATGCTCGAGCAGGCGTGGCGAGAGCATCGCCCGTATCTGGTCAACCTGGCCTACCAGATGCTCGGCGACATCGGCTACGCCGAGGACCTCGCGCAGGAGGCCTTCCTGCGCCTGGCGCGCAACGACCACGACGGCATCGAGGATGTCCGCGCCTGGTTGACCGTGGTGACCGGGCGGCTGTGCCTCGACCACATCCGCTCGGCCAGGACCCGGCTGGAGCGGCCGGATCCCGGCGCCGCCGTGGAGACCACCGCGTCGCCCGATCCCGATCCCGCCGACCGGGCCACCCTCGACGACGAGGTGCGTGCCGCGTTGTTCGAGGTGCTGAACCGGCTCAGCCCGGGGGAGCGGGTGGCGTTCGTATTGCACGATGTGTTCGCGGTGCCGTTCGAGGAGATAGCCGAGACGGTCGGCAGGCCGGTCGGCACCTGCCGGCAGTTGGCACGCCGGGCCCGCGCAAAGTTCGCCACCACGGCGTCCCGACCGGTCGACGTCGCCACGGTCGAGCATCGTCGGGTGATGGAGAAGTTCATCGCCGCGTGCGCCACCGGGGACGTGCAGGCGTTGACCGCGGTATTGGACCCCACGGTGTGGGGTGTCGGCACCATCCTGGTCAGCGGGCGGGAGGCCCGGCAGGTCAATCACGGTCCCGTCGATGTCGCCACCAATCTCCTGCGTTACCTCGGGCCAGGTGCGACGGTGGTCTGCGGGCCGGCCGGAGAGCCGGTGCTGCTCGCCTTCGCCCGCCGCCGATTGTTCGCGGTCATCGTGCTGAGCATCCGCCACGGGTTGGTGACCAAGCTCGAGGCCACCGCCGACCCATTGGCCCGATGACACCGACACGCGGCACAATGGATCAGTGAGCGAATTCGGCAGTCCAAACCCGGGGAACAGGCAGCGTGTGCTGATTCTCGGCAGTACCGGGTCCATCGGCACCCAGGCGCTGGAGGTGATCGCCGCCAACCCCGACCGGTTCGAAGTCGTCGGGCTGGCCGCCGGCGGTGCCAATCCCGATCTGCTCGCCGCTCAACGCGCCGCGACCGGAGGTGTCGACATCGCCGTCGCCGATCCGGCAGCCGCAGCGCAGATCGAGGACGTCACCTACACCGGGGAAGACGCCGTCACCCGGCTGGTCGAGGAAACCCAGGCCGACGTCGTGCTCAATGCGCTGGTCGGAGCGCTCGGGTTGCGACCGACCCTGGCCGCGTTGGCCACCGGCGCCCGGCTGGCGCTGGCCAACAAGGAGTCACTGGTGGCTGGCGGGCCACTGGTCCTCAAAGCCGCAGCACCCGGCCAGATCGTGCCGGTCGATTCCGAACATTCGGCCATGGCGCAGTGCCTGCGCGGCGGGAGTGCCGAGGAGGTCGCCAAGATCGTGCTCACGGCCTCGGGCGGTCCGTTCCTCGGCGCCTCGGCCGCTGACCTGGACTCCGTGACCCCCGAACAGGCGGGCAAGCACCCGACCTGGTCGATGGGCCCGATGAACACGCTGAACTCGGCGACGCTGGTGAACAAGGGCCTGGAACTGATCGAAACCCACCTGCTGTTCGGTATCGACTACGACCGCATCGAGGTGGTGGTGCACCCGCAGTCGATCGTGCACTCGATGGCCACCTTCACCGACGGTTCGACGCTGGCCCAGGCCAGCCCGCCCGATATGAGACTGCCGATCGCGCTGGCACTCGGCTGGCCCGCGCGGGTGCCCGGCGCGGCGCTGGCCTGCGACTTCTCCACGGCGTCCACCTGGCAGTTCCTCCCGCTGGACAGCGAGGTGTTCCCCGCGGTCGAGCTCGCACGTCACGCCGGGAAGACCGGCGGCTGCCTCACCGCGGTCTACAACGCCGCCAACGAGGAAGCCGCCGAGGCCTTTCTCGACGGCCGCATCCGGTTCCCCGCGATCGTCGACACCATCGGTGACGTGTTGCACGCTGCAGGCCAGTGGGCGCAAGAACCCGCTACCGTGGATGACGTACTCGACGCGCAGCGGTGGGCCAGAGAAAAAGCCCGCCAGGCGGTCGAGCGGGAATCCGTCAGAAAAGGGCTCGTCACCAAATGATGTTCGCAATCGGGATCGCGCTGTTCGCGCTGGCCATCCTCGTCTCGGTGGCTCTGCACGAATGTGGCCACATGTGGGTGGCGCGCGCCACCGGGATGAAGGTCCGGCGCTACTTTGTGGGCTTCGGCCCCACGCTGTGGTCGACGCGCAGGCCCAACCGGCTGGGGGAGACCGAATACGGCCTCAAGGCCGTCCCGCTGGGCGGCTTCTGCGACATCGCCGGAATGACCTCGATCGACGAGATCGCCCCGGAGGACCGGCCGTACGCGATGTACCGGCAGAAGGTGTGGAAGCGGGTCGCGGTGCTGTTCGCCGGGCCCGCCATGAACTTCATCATCGGGCTGGTACTGATCTACGGCATCGCGGTGGTCTGGGGGCTGCCCAACCTGCATGCACCGACCGGTGCGGTTGTCGGTGAAACAGGATGCCTCACAAACGAACTCAAACAGGGTGAGCAGGGACCGTGCATCGGTCCCAGCCCGGCCGCGCAGGCAGGCGTCAAACCGGGCGACACCGTGGTCAAGGTCGGTGACACCGACGTGGCCACCTTCGCCGATATGGCAGCAGCAGTACGCAAGCTCGACGGGCCCACCGAGATCACCCTGCAGCGCGACGGGCAGACCATCACCACCACCGTCGACGTCACCTCGACCCAGCGCTACATCATCGGTGACGGTGCGAAGGAGCCCGCACCCGCCGATGTCGGCACCATCGGGGTCGCCGCGGCACAATTCGGGCCGACGCAGTACAACCCGCTCTCGGCGGTGCCGGGCACGATCGTGTTCACCGGTGATCTGACGGTCGAGCTGGGCAAATCGTTGGCAAAGATCCCCACCAAGGTGGGCGCCCTGGTGCACTCGATCGGCGGCGGTGAGCGTGACCCGGAGACCCCGATCAGCGTGGTGGGCGCCAGCATCATCGGTGGCGACACCGTCGAGGCCGGTCTGTGGGTGGCGTTCTGGTTCTTCCTGGCGCAGCTGAACTTCGTGCTCGGCGCGGTCAACCTGGTGCCGCTGTTGCCATTCGACGGTGGCCATATCGCGGTTGCGGTGTACGAGAAGATCCGGGACATGATCCGGGCGGCGCGCGGCAAGGTGGCCGCAGCGCCGGTGAACTACCTCAAGCTCATGCCGGCCACCTACGCGATCCTGTTCGTGGTGGTGGGCTACATGCTGCTGACCGTGACCGCGGATCTCGTCAACCCCATCAGGCTTTTTCAGTGAACTAGGCACAGTCGGTAGGAGACTTTTATGACCACGTCCATCGGTTTGGGTATGCCGGCCCCGCCGGCGCCCACGCTGGCACCGCGGCGCAAGACCCGTCAGCTCATGGTGGGCAACGTCGGCGTCGGCAGTGAGCACCCGATCGCCGTGCAGTCGATGTGCACCACCAAGACCCACGACGTCAACTCCACGCTGCAGCAGATCGCCGAGCTCACCGCGTCGGGTTGCGACATAGTGCGGGTGGCCTGTCCGCGGCAGGAGGATGCCGACGCGTTGGCCGAGATCGCCCGGCACAGCCAGATCCCGGTGATCGCCGACATCCATTTCCAGCCCAAGTACATCTTCGCCGCGATCGATGCGGGCTGTGCCGCGGTGCGGGTGAACCCGGGCAACATCAAGGAGTTCGACGGCCGCGTGAAAGAGGTGGCCAAGGCTGCGGGCGCGGCGGGCACCCCGATCCGGATCGGGGTCAACGCAGGTTCGCTGGATCCGCGGTTGATGAAGAAGTACGGCAAGGCCACTCCCGAGGCGTTGGTGGAGTCGGCGCTGTGGGAGGCCTCGCTGTTCGAGGAGCACGGCTTCGGCGACATCAAGATCAGCGTGAAGCACAACGATCCGGTGATCATGGTCGCGGCCTACGAGCAGCTCGCCGCGCAGTGCGATTACCCCCTGCACCTCGGCGTCACCGAGGCCGGCCCGGCGTTTCAGGGCACCATCAAGTCCGCGGTGGCGTTCGGGGCGTTGCTGTCAAAGGGCATCGGCGACACCATCCGGGTGTCGCTGTCGGCCCCGCCCGCCGAGGAAGTCAAGGTGGGCAACCAGATCCTGGAATCGCTGAACCTGCGGCCCCGCGGCCTGGAGATCGTGTCCTGCCCGTCGTGCGGGCGCGCCCAGGTCGACGTGTACACCTTGGCCAACGCGGTCAGCGCGGGCCTCGACGGGCTCGACATCCCGTTGCGGGTGGCGGTGATGGGATGCGTCGTCAACGGTCCCGGGGAGGCACGTGAGGCCGACCTCGGGGTGGCATCGGGCAACGGCAAGGGCCAGATCTTCGTCAAGGGCGAGGTGATCAAGACGGTGCCCGAGTCCCAGATCGTCGAGACACTGATCGAGGAAGCCATGCGGCTCGCCGAAGAACTCGGTTCAGGGGATACGAGCGGTTCGCCGGTCGTGACCGTAAGCTGAACACGACCCTGTGAGCGGGGTCACCACAGCATCGGGTTAAGCAGAGAGAATCTGGATGTCGGCTCCGCCACTTTTCCGCCTCGTCGACGAGCGACGGGTGTCGGTGCTGCGTGATGCCACCGCCGCGCTACGTGTGTTCGACGAGGATCCGGTGGGGTCGTGCATGGTCGCCGCGCGGGTCGCCGAATACGGCGTGGAACCGGGGGCGATCGGCGGCGAGTTGTGGACGCGGCGCGGAGCGAGTGAGTCGCTGTGTTATGCAGGCCCGAACCTGATTCCGTTGCGCGGCGACGCCGATGATCTGAAGGCATTCTCCGACAAGGCGATGAGTACGGCGCGGAGGTGCTCGTCATTGGTCGGCCGCGCCGAACTGGTGATGCCGATGTGGCAGCGCCTGGAGACGGTGTGGGGCCCGGCCCGCGACGTGCGCGATCAGCAACCCCTGATGGCACTGAATTCGATGCCGCAGTGCGTGATCGACCCGGCCGTGCGGCCGGTCCGCATCGACGAACTCGACGCCTATCTGGTGGCCGCGGTCGACATGTTCATCGGCGAGGTCGGTGTCGACCCGCGGGTCGGCGACGGCGGCCGCGGGTACCGCCGCCGGATCGCCGGATTGATCGCCGCCGGACGGGCGTGGGCCCGCTTCGATCGGGGCGAGGTCGTGTTCAAGGCCGAGGTGGGTTCGCAGTCGCCCGCGGTCGGACAGATTCAAGGGGTGTGGGTACGTCCGGACTGGCGCGGTCGCGGCCTGGGCACCGCCGGGACGGCAGCGCTGGCCACAGCGGTGGTCGGGACGGGCCGCATCGCCAGCCTGTACGTCAACAGCTACAACACCGTGGCCCGCGCCACCTACACCCGCATCGGGTTCGAGCAGGTGGGTACCTTCGCCACTGTGCTGCTGGACTAGGGCGGTACCTCTCAGACAGCGTCATGGGCTCAACCGATCTCGGATGAACGCGATATAGCCGGCTATTCGGTCGGCGGCCTGACCGCCGTCGAGGTCAGGGTTGTAGATGACCACGCTGGCGCCCAGACACCCGGGAACACTCAGGCAGGCGGCGGTGAGTTGGTCCAGTTGATTCCACGTCAGGCCGCCGGGTTGCGGGTAATCGACGGCAGGCAGCGCCGTGGGGTCGAGAATGTCGAGGTCGACATGGCACCACCAACCCGCGGCAGCGGTGGCAGCAGTTCCCGCTACCAGTTCGGCGACCTCGCCGAAGCGGGAAGCGTCGGCGTGGACCGCGAGCGCGGCGCCGCTGACATAGTTCGCGATCTGGTCCCGGACGCTCGGCTGGCCGGCCTCGGCGAGTTCGGCGTGGTCGCGCGGTCCGAGCATCAGTAGGTGCTGTGGACGTACACACGGCAGGCGCGCGGTGAGAGCCTGCGGCCCGGTGAAAAGCCCGAGCGCCAGCCCGATTTCGCAGTCCGAGGCTTCACCGGTCGGGGTGCGGTGAGGATCCCACGCGTCTTCGTGGCCGTCGATGAAGACCAATCCGGCGCCGCCGCGTCCGGCCGCCGCGATGAGCGGCGCCAACAGGACCGGGCAATCGCCGGCGACGACGACAGGAACCGCATCGTCACGCCATGCGGCGTCCACGGCGGCAGCGGTGTCGGTCACCACCTGTGTCAACGCGTCTTCGTTGATCAGCCCGCTGTTGCCGCGTGCCGTGGTCATCGCAGACACGCCAATCCACGTGGAGCGAACCGGCGCGGCAATCCGCCGCTCGACACCGGCGGCGCGGACGGCCTGCGGCATGCGCGCCACACCGGTGGGCACCCCTGCCGCATTGCACGGCACGTAGATCATCTCGGTGACGGGCATCAGGTCGTCCCATCGAAAGGCGTCGGACTCGATGGACACGATAGCCGTGGTGGGAGACCCGAGGCCAGAACCGGATCATTCGCTCGCGTATGCCAACATCTCGTCGACCGACCACTGGTCGTCGGCGTGCGTGCCGTACTTCGCGGCCAGCACCGTCCCGTCCGGACCGATCAGAAAGTCAGCGGGAAGGCCGAGCCGCCCGCCGGTCTGCCTAGCGGCGGGGGCGCGGAAGCGACCGCGCAACGTGAGGGAGCTGCCACGGATGATCGCCGGCCAGCTCCGCGGGTCGAGTAGCGCCCGCGCCCCGGCTTCCACGCCGAAGCGTCGATAGGTCTCCTTGTCCGGGTCGGCCACCGTGGCGAACGGGAGATCCGCTGTGTGCTCGGCCAATTCGGCTGCCGGCGAGTGGAAGAAGACCACTTCACGAATGCCCGCGGCCGTGATCTCATCGTGACGGGCGACGAAAGACTGCAGATGTAGATTGCAGATGGGGCAGCCGGCGAATCGGCGGAACTGCAGGTGCACGAGGTGCTGGGGATCCGGTACCTGAATGTGTTGTCCGGTGACACTGACGAATTCGGTTCTGGTGACAGTGCTCGGTACGGGCGGTCGGGCCATCGTGACTCCTTGTCGGCGTGCGATGTGCGCATACGATCGATGCCATAACCGTACGCTGTACGCTAACGGCGTGCCACGCCCACGTTCGTTCAGTCAGGATCAGGTTGCGGCTGCCGCACTGGCGGTGGTCGATGCGGACGGCCTCGCGGGGCTGTCGATGCGCACGGTCGCGCGTCAGCTCGGGATCGCGACGATGTCGGTGTACCGCTATGTCGCCGACCGCGACGAACTCGAGGTGATGTTGGTGGATCTGCTGCTCGGCGGGGTGGATCTCGAGGTACCCCGTGGCTCGGCGGCGCACCGGCTCACGGTGCTGGCCGAACGGGTGCGCGACGCCGCCGAGCAGCATCCCGCGGCGATGCCCCTGTTGCTGGCCCACCGGCATCGCGCGCCAACGTCGCTGCGGTGGGGAGAAGCGGTGCTGGGCGTGCTGACCGACGCGGGCTGCACCGGCAGACGGCGCGTGTACGCGTTCCGGGCGCTGCTGGCCTACGTTTTCGGTGCGCTCGAGGTGCAACGGTTCGGCGCGTTGGGTGGTGCGGGAACCCACGAGCTCGCCCAATTGGCTGCCGAACGGTATCCACTGCTGTCGCAGGCCGCCACGCTGGCGCGCGGTATCGATCCGCGCGAGGAGTTCCGAGGTGGACTCGAAGTCCTGTTGCGCGGGCTGGGACTGTGATGCTCAACAGATAGATATCGCCGGAGTCTCGGTTCGGTCTCGGTGCGCCTCCGACGAATCAGGCTCCAACGTTCTTAACATCAGCCCCAATGGCAACCACAACATCATCAGCAACACGAGTCGCCGGGTTCCTCACGGTCGTGACGGTTCTGGGCGCGGTGGCGCTGAGCGGCTGCACGCCTCGGCCCAACGGGCCCGAACCGGCGGCCGAGATGTTCTTTGCCGCGATGGCCACCGGGGACACCGCGGCGGCGGCAGAACTCTCCGACCGCCCCGAGGACGCCAAAACGGCCCTGAGCGAGGCGTGGGCGGGACTGCAGGCCACCAGACTCGACGCGCAGATCCTGGGTTCGAAGTACTCCGAGGACACCGGCAGCGTGGCCTACCGCTACACCTGGCACCTGCCGAAGAACCGCACCTGGACCTACGACGGTCAGCTGAACATGATTCGCGACGAAGGCCGTTGGGAGGTGCGGTGGAGTGCCACCGGACTGCATCCCCGGCTGGGCGAGCACCAGACGTTCGCGCTGCGTGCCGATCCGCCGCGACGGGCGTCGGTCAACGAACGGGGCGGCAGCGACGTCCTGGTGCCGGGCAGGCTCTATCACTACGCGCTGGACGCCAGGTCCGCCGGTGCGCGCCTGATGATCACCGCACGGGCGGTCGCCGATGCGCTGCGACCGTTCGATCCCACGATGGACGCACAACGCCTGGCCGAACTGGCCAGCTCTTCGGCACAGCCGCTGAGCCTGATCACACTGCGCCAGTCCGACCACGATCGGGTCGCCCCCGCGATCGCACAGCTTGACGGCGTGGTCGTCACACCGCAAGCGGAATTGCTGCCCACCGACGACACTTTCGCCCCCGCGATCGTCAACGAAGTCAAGAAGGCTGTGATCGACGAGCTCGACGGCGAGGCCGGCTGGCGGGTGGTCACGGTCAACCAGAACGGTGTCGACGTCGACGTGCTCAACGAGGTCCCGGGCGATCCCGCACCCTCGATCACCATCAGCCTGGACCGCTCCGTGCAGAACGCCGCGCAGAACGCCGTCAACATCACCGGCAAGAAGGCGATGATCGTCGCGATCAAACCGTCGACCGGTGAAATCCTGGCCGTCGCGCAGAACGCCGCCGCCAATGCCGACGGGCCGGTCGCCACCATGGGGCTCTATCCGCCGGGATCGACCTTCAAGATCATCACCGCGGGTGCTGCCATCGAGCGCGACATGGCTACCCCGAACACCCTGCTCGGCTGCCCCGGGCATCTGGACATCGGCCACCGCACCGTGCCCAACTACGGCGGATTCGACCTCGGCACGGTGCCGATGTCCAGGGCCTTCGCGAACTCGTGCAACACCACCTTCGCCGAGTTGGCCAGCCGGATGCCGCCGCGGGGCCTGACCAAGGCCGCCGCCCGGTACGGCATCGGGCCCGACTATCACGTCGCGGGCATCGGCACGGTGACCGGTTCGGTGCCTCCCACGGTGAACCTCGCCGAACGCACAGAGGACGGGTTCGGTCAGGGCAAGGTGCTGGTCAGCCCGTTCGGCATGGCGATGGCGGCCGCGACCGTGGCGGCGGGCAAAACCCCGGTGCCGCAACTCATCGAGGGACACGAGACCGTCGTCGACAATGCGGGTGCGCCCATCAGCCCGAAGATGATCGACGGGCTTCGGCCCATGATGCGGTTGGTGGTCACCAACGGCACCGCCAAGGAACTCAACGGGATCGGGGACGTCCGCGGGAAGACGGGCGAGGCCGAATTCGAGGGCGGATCGCATTCCTGGTTCGCCGGTTACCGCGGGGACCTGGCGTTCGCGGCGCTGATCGTCGGGGGCGGTAGTTCGGAGTACGCCGTGCGGATGTGCAAAGCGATGTTCGACAGCCTTCCGCCCGACTACCTGGCGTGACGCGGTGCGTTACCTGCGGTAGCGGCTAGCGGTAACCTGGGACACGCCATGACGGGGACCAATGAGCAATCGGTGGAGTTGCGGATCTCGGATGCCGACCGTAACGGGACGTTGCGGCGGCTGCACAACGCCGTCGCGCTCGGGCTGATCGATATCGCCGAGTTCGAGGAGCGTTCGGCGCTGGTGTCGCGGGCGCGGTTACAGCCCGACCTCGAAGCTCTGGTCGGAGATCTGCCGGGGCCCGGTGCGATCGTCACCTCGGCTGCCGACCGGGTCGAGTTGCGTGGCGTGCTCGGATCGCTGAAGCGCCACGGTGAATGGACGGTGCCGACCCGGCTGGCGCTGGTGCGCCGGATGGGATCGGTGGACCTCGATCTCACGCGGGCCCGGTTCGGCGGCCCCATCGTGGTCGTCGAACTCGACATCAAATTCGGTTCGGTGGACATCCGGCTGCCCGAGGGCGCCAGCGCCTCGATCGACGATGTGGAGGTGATCGTCGGCAGTGCCCGCGACCACCGTCGTGACGCGCCGGCAGACGGCACCCCGCACGTCATCCTGACCGGGCGGGTGGTGTGCGGTTCAGTCGAAATCCGCGGTCCGCGCAAGGCCTGGTTCAGCCGCTCGCATTAACGCTTGAAGAGTTGAGCCCCGGTGCGGATCAGGCGAGACCAACCCCGCGGACGTCTGAGCAGCGTGAGTGCCAGGGGAGTGGCGTCGAAGTAGGAAACCCGTTCGGCGATCAGACCGTCGGCGAAGGTGAACCGGTCGACGGCATCCCACGCGATCGGTTTGCCGCCGTAGGTTCCGCTCAACGTGAATTCGATGAACACCTCGTGGCGGCCGTGGGCGACGCGGTGCACATCGGCGTGCAGGTCGGGAATCAGCGAGAACAACCGGTGAAACGATGCACGGCAGGCCTGCTTGCCGCGCAGCGTGCCCATCATCGGCTGGATCAGCACGATGTCGTCGCTCCACAGCGCAACGTGTTTTGACAGGTCAGGGGTGCGCCAGGTGTCGGCGAACCGACCGGCGAAGGTGGTGGCGAATTCTTCGTCGACCTCGTCGCTCATGGGATGAGGGTAGCGAGGTCAGCGTCGATCCAGAACAGCGAAACTCAGTGTCGCGCACGCCGCGAGGCGATCGCGTCCGGTGTCGGTGACCTCGACCGAGGTCACGATCAACCGCCGTCCCGCCCGCACGACGGTGGCCACCGCCCTGGCGGGTCCCGACACGACCGGTGCGAGGTAGTGGACGTTCATGTCCGCCGTGGTGACGTCCTGGCCGGGCTCGACATGACGGCCGGCCAGGCGCCCGGCCGCGATGTCGATCAGGGTCGCGACCAGGCCGCCCTGCAGGGCCCCGCGCGTATTGGTCAGGTCGGGTCGGTTGTCCATCTCGACGATCAGCATCTCGTCGTTTTCCAGCACGTCCCGGAAGCCCATCTGACCGAGCAGGTGGCCGGGCGTGGTCTGCATCGGGACCGATTCGCTGAGCATGGCTAATAAGTTAGCACCGTTCTCGCTGTGAGAGATTGTCATTCTCGTCGTTATCCTTGCTGCTATGTCCGTTCGTACCGCCCTTCGCCCCGGCGTGCTCTCGCCGACCCTCTCGGTGCCCAAATCGATCCCTCGACCCGAGTACGCGTGGCAACCGACCGTGCAGGAGGGCAGCGAACCCTGGGTGCAGACCCCCGAGGTGATCGAGAAGATGCGGGTGGCGGGCCGCATCGCCGCCGGTGCGCTGGAAGAGGCGGGCAAAGCCGTCGCTCCCGGCGTCACCACCGACGAACTGGACCGCATCGCCCACGAGTTCATGGTCGACCACGGCGCATACCCATCGACGTTGGGCTACAAGGACTTTCCCAAATCCTGCTGCACGTCGCTCAACGAGGTCATCTGCCACGGCATCCCCGACTCGACCGTCGTGGAAGACGGTGACATCGTCAATATCGATGTCACCGCCTACATCGACGGGGTGCACGGCGACACCAACGCGACCTTCCTCGCCGGCGATGTGTCCGAGGAGCATCGGCTGCTGGTGGAGCGGACCCACGAGGCGACCATGCGCGCCATCAAGGCGGTCAAGCCGGGCCGGGCACTGTCGGTCGTCGGTCGGGTCATCGAGTCGTACGCAAACCGGTTCGGCTACAACGTGGTTCGTGACTTCACCGGTCACGGGATCGGCACCACCTTCCACAATGGTCTGGTGGTGCTGCACTACGACCAGCCTGCCGTGGAGACGGTGCTCGAACCCGGGATGACGTTCACCATCGAGCCCATGATCAATCTCGGGTCGCTGGACTACGAGATCTGGGACGACGGCTGGACCGTGGCCACCACCGACCGCAAATGGACCGCACAGTTCGAGCACACCCTGGTGGTCACCGATGACGGCGCCGACATCCTGACCCTGTCGTCGTCAACTGGGTAACCTTGACCCATGATCGGGCGGGTATCTGCGCAGGCAGTGCTTGTCATCGTGCTGTTGACTGCGACCGCGTGCGACGCCGTGGTGTCCGGGCAGGCGACCTGGCCCGGCGCCACCCTGGACAAGGTCGTGCTCACCGCCGCCGACTTTCCCGCGGGCGTGCAATACGACCGCGTCAGCGATGATCCGGGACGCCCCGACGGTGCGGGCGGACCTCCGGCCATGCTGTCCTCGCCGGAGGGCTGTTCGGACGGGCTGACCCGGGTGATCGCCCGATCGGCCGAGCGTGGTCCCGGCAGCGCCGCACAATTCGTCGCCACCTATGACGGCGCGCGCATGGTGCTGACGGTCCTGTCCTCGCCGCTGCGGCTGGACCAACTCGAGGCGACCGCCGAACGGTGCGCAGAGTTCCGCACCTACTTTGATCCATCGGACCCGGGCATCCCGATGACCACCACCAAGCTGCCCACCCGAAACTCCTCGACGTTGGCCTACCAACAGACAATGCGGTTGAGCGGGGCTGAAGAGCACGTCTACTTCGCCTTCGCGAATATCGACGGGTGGGCGGTATTCGGCATCGCATTCCCCGCGGCAAACCCGTCGATTCCCGTCAAAGCCACGTTGCCGCAGACGTTTCTGGACACGTTCGACATGCAGACCGACCGCCTGGAACTACGTTGACGTCAACGTCAAGGACCGCGGGATTTCCCCCGCTCGTCGAATCGGGACGGTAGGTTGTCCGAATGCAATCCAGCGTGATGACGATCGACGGCTTCGCGGTGCCCGTCGACGTCGCCGGACCGGAGAGGGGCTCCACGGTGGTGTTGCTCAGCGCCGGCCATCACGGGCCCGCGGCGTATGAGGCGGTATGTCATCGGTTGCACACCGCGTCCCTGCGAACCGTCGTCATCGGACCCGACCCGCGGCTGACCGCGAAGTCGGTGGTCGGAATCCTCGATGTGCTGGACATCAAGTGGGCGCTGCTCGTCGGCGACCGGCTCGGTGGTGAGTTGGCCTGGGAGCTGGCGGCGACCCGACTGGACCGGTTCATCGGACTGGTAGTGGTCGACCGCGGCCACCCCTGCGTGGCCGACCTCACCGGGGTGGTCCGCGACGACACCTGCCCGCCGGTGGAGATGAACACCACCGCCCTGGTCAGCACCCCCGCCACCCGGGCGGTGGCCAAGGCCAGCCAACGGTACGTCTACGGCGACTTCCGTCTGGTGGAGATGCTGGGTCGCCGCAACGCGCAGGAGTCGACGGCGCAGTTCGCCGCCGAGATCGTGCTGCGCACCAGTACCTGGTAAGCCCTACTGCTGCGTCTGTTGTTCTTCCGGGGTCCAGGCCTGGGGTAGTCCGGGCTGACCCGGAAACAGGAAATCGACGAAGGCCGCCGCGGTGGGCTGTGGCTCGTGATTCGCCAACCCGGGGCGCTCGTTGGCCTCGACGAAAACGTACTCGCGGCCGGTGACGTCCGGCACCAGCAGGTCGATCCCGGTGACCGGGATGCCGATGGCTTCGGCCGCCATCACCGCAACACGGCACAGTTCGGGATTCACCTCGGCGGTGACGTCGTGAATGGTGCCGCCCTGATGCAGGTTGGCGGTGCGCCGTACCCGCAGATGCACACCCTCCGGAAGAATGTCGTCGAAGGTGTGCCCCGCCTCGGCCACCGTCGCCGTGGTGACGTCATCCATCGGGATGGTGGACTCACCGCCCGTCGCGGCGGCCCGCCTGCGGCTCTGCCTCTCGATCAGTTCACGCACGGTGTGCACACCGGTGCCGATGATCTCGGCGGGCCTGCGGATCGCAGCCGCGACCACCTTGCCGTCGATCACCACCAGCCGTAGATCGTCGCCGGGGGCACGCTGTTCGATGAGCACTTCGGGGTGCTGAACGCGCGCCCTGGCCAGCGCCGCCTCGAGGTCCTCCGGGTTGTCGATACCGACGGTGATGCCCTTGCCCTGCTCGCCACGCGTCGGTTTCACCACCACTTCGCCGACGTCGGCCAGAAACGCGCGGTCGGCGTCGTCGAACGTGGCCAGCCGCCCACGCGGCACCTTGATGCCGGCCTCCGACACGATGCGGCGGGTCAACCGCTTGTCGTCGCACCGGGCCATCGCCACCGCCGAGGTGTATTCGGACAGGGACTCGCGCGTGACGACGCTGCGGCCACCGTGCGACAACCGGATCTCGCCGGTCTCGGCGTCGAGCACCTCCACCCAGATGCCGCGGCGGATCGCTTCGTCGGCGATGATCCGTGCATACGGGTTGAGATCATCGACCGTTTCCGGCGGGTGGGTGAAAAGCGGCTCGTTGATCGCGTTCTTGCGTTTGACCGCCAGCACGGGCACCCGGTGGAAGCCGAGCTTCTCGTACAGCGCGATCGCGGCGGTGTTGTCATGGGCGACCGAAAGGTCCATGTAGGCCCGGCCGCGGTCCCGGAACGTCTGGGCCAGCGTCCGGGTCAATGCATCGCCGACACCGGGCAGCCCGGCCGTCGGGTCCACGGCCAGTGACCACAGGCTCGACCCGTTCTCCGGATCGTTGAACAGCCGCTGGTGGTCGACGCCGGTCACCGTCCCCATCACGGTGCCGTCGTCGTCGCGTACCGCGACCAGATACTGCACCGCCGGGTTGCTGGTGTGGTTTTCCCAGATGACCTCGACCGGGGCGGGCACCATCCCGCACCGCACGTAGAGCCGGTTCATCTCGTCGGCGTCGTCCGAGGATTGCAGACTCCGCACGGTGAAGCCGATCGGTTCGGCCGGATTCAAATCGTCTGCGAACCGCAGCCGGTAGGTGTGGCTGGGGTCGATGAACAACTCCGCGGGGGAGCGGGCGATCAGCACATGGGACTCACGGGCATAGATGCAGATGTCCCGACGGCCCAGGCCTTCGTGTTGCAGCGCCTCGGCCAGCTTTTCGGGGTCGGCGAACGTCTGCCCGAAAATCAAACGACCCCAACCCAGTTCCAGCACCACATCGTCAGCCATCGCATCGACCAGGTGCTGAGGCGAGGCGTCGTGCAGGCTCAGCGTCATGGCCTCCGGATGGTCGGCGCTCAGGTGAGGTGCCTGAGGTTTCGCCGAGTCGGGGTCGAGGCTGGTCACACCGCGGCCCCCGTCACGCCGTGGCGCTGCAACCACAACTCGAGCAGCGCGATCTGCCACAGTTCGTTACCGCGTAACGGGGTGAGCCTGCCGTTCGGATCGGCGAGCAGGCGGTCGACGGCCTCGGGACGAAACAGGCCGCGCTCCTTGGCTTCCGGTGCGTACAGCGCGTCCCTGACCATCTCGAGGTATGGCCCCTCGAGATGGGTCAGAGCCGGCACCGGGAAGTAACCCTTCGGACGGTCGATGACGGCCGCCGGGATCACGCGGCGCGCCGCTTGCTTGAGCACACCCTTGCCGCCGTACGCGATTTTGAGTTCCGGTGGGCACGTGGCCGCCAGTTCGACGAGTTCGTGGTCCAGGAACGGAACGCGGCCTTCCAGGCCCCACGCCATGGTCATGTTGTCGACCCGTTTGACCGGATCGTCGACCAGCATGACCGTGGTGTCCAGGCGCAGCGCCCGGTCCACGCCGGTCTGTGCACCAGTAGCCGCAAAATGCTCGGTGAGGAACGCGCCGCTGGGATCGGCTTCGGCCCAGTAGGCATCGCTGATCAGGGCGCGGACCCCGGTGCTGTCGCGGTCGAAGAAGGCGCCCCGGTAGCTGGCCACCGCACCGTCCAGCGTTGCCGCGCCGGGCTCGGCCATCGGCGGATACCAGTGATACCCCGCGAACACCTCGTCGGCGCCCTGCCCGGACTGCACCACCTTGACGTGCTTGGCCACCTCCTGGCTGAGCAGATAGAAGGCCACACAGTCGTGGCTGACCATCGGCTCGCTCATGGCGGCGATCGCGTCGCTGAGCGCGGGCAGCATGCGGTCGGTCCCGATGCGGATCTGATGGTGATCGGTGTCGAAGTGCTCGGCGATGATGTCGGAGTACTTGAACTCGTCTCCGGCCACACCACCGACCGACTCGAAACCGATTGAGAAGGTGGCCAGTCCGTGCTGGCCGGCCTCGGCGAGCAGACCGACGATCAGGCTGGAATCGACCCCGCCGGAGAGCAGGCAGCCGACCGGGACATCAGCGACCAGTCGCCGCTCGACGGCCAGTCGCAGCGATTCCAGCACCGCGTCCTCCCAGTCCTGTTCGGACCAGTCGGCTCGATCGGCCCGCCGGCTGAAGTCCGGTGACCAGTAGACGGTGGTTCGCCGGCTGCCGTCGGGTTCGATGGCGACGATCGACGCGGGCGGGACTTTCTTTACGCCACGCAGAATCGTCAGTGGTGGCGGCACCACCGAGTGGAAGCTCAGGTAGTGGTTCAGGGCGACCGGGTCGATGCTGGTATCCACGCCGCCACCGGCAAGCAGGGCAGGCAGGGAGGAGGCGAAGCGGATCCGGTGCGCATCCTCGGTCAGGTACAGCGGTTTGATGCCCAGCCGGTCGCGTCCCAGCAACACCCTGCCGCTGTCGCGTTCGACGATCGCGAATGCGAACATGCCCTTGAGGTGCTCGACGAATCGATCGCCCCAATGGTGGTAGGCCTTGAGCAGCACCTCGGTGTCACTGTGCGAGAAGAACCGGTAGCCATGCCCGGCCAGCTCCCGCCGCAGATCCTGATAGTTGTAGATGCAGCCGTTCCAGCAGACACTCAACCCCAGTTCGGAGTCGATCATCGGCTGTGCGCCGGCTTCGGTCAGGTCAATGATTTTCAAGCGCCGGTGGCCCAGAGCTACCCGACCCTGCGACCACACTCCGGCCGCGTCGGGACCTCTGGGCGACATCGCCTCCGCCATGGCCGTCACCGCTGAAACATCGGGTGACCGGCCATCGAGACGCACCTCGCCCGTGGCTCCACACATCAATTCGACCCTACAAGGCTTGTGCCCGGGTGTCTCCCGGCGGCGTGTCGCCGGGAGGTCAGGCCACCCCTTCGAGCTCCTCGCCCGCATCGATCTGCTTGATCGGACCGGTGAACCAGTGCTTCACCGACACCTGCCAGTAGACGAACAGCAGCACCAGTACACCGCCGACGAGCAGCGGTGTGTAGTTGACGTACTTCCACTCGAAGCTGGGGTCCCACGGCATCCCGCCCAGCGACGTCGGGAACATCGCGATGATCGAGGTCAGGACGATCTCCACCAGCGCGATGGGGGCCATCCAGCGGTAGTGCCTACCCAGATTCCAGCTGCCCGCCTCGAACGAGTCCCCGGCCTTCCACCGGTAGTAGATCGGCACCGCGAAGCACAGGTACAGCCCGACGACGCCGATCGAGACCACCGCGAAGAACGCCACCGGGACGGGTGCCCCGTTGATGTCGACCTCGACGAGTGCGGGCAGTGTGATGAGCGCCGCGACAACCGCGGTGACGACGACGCCGTTGGCAGGCACGCGCTTGGAGCTGACCTTCGACCATAGCTGGTGGCCCGGGACCGCGCGGTCGCGGCTGAACGCGTACAGCATCCGGGAGGCACTGGTCTGGCAGGCGGTCGTGCAGAAGAACTGGCCCGCGGTGGAGATGAACAGGACGACCACCACCCACTTGGCGTCGAGGGCCTGGCTGAAGATGACCGCGACGGCGCCGCCGCCTGCCGATACCTCGTCGGCATCCTGGACGGCGAACAGGAACGACAGCAGCAGGATCCAGCCGCCGATGGCGGAGTAGAAGATGGACTGCCAGATGCCTTTGGCCGCAGCGTTGGCCGCGCTCTTGGTTTCCTCGGACAGGTGCGCCGACGCGTCGTAGCCGGTGATCGTGTACTGCGTGAGGATCGCCGAGATCGGCAGCACGAACAGTAGCCAGCCCCAGCCGGAGGTCGCGCCGCCCATCATGCCGCTGTTGTTGATGGTGCGGGCGAACACCTCACCGAAGCTGGCGTGCTGCTCGGGGATCAGCCACAGGATCGCGATCACCGCCGTCGCGCCTGCCACGTGCCACCACACCGAAACGTTGTTGATGATCGCCAACAGGTGTGACGAGAAGATGTTGATGGTCGCCGATGCGGCCAGGATGATCACGAACATGATGAAGGTGCGCGTCAGGCTGTAGCCGGCCAGCCAGCCTTCACTGAACGTGCCCAAGGTCAGGTCGAGGAAGGTGGCGCACCCGTAGGACACCGAGGCCAGGATGGCGACCAGCCCGATCAGATTGAGCCAGCCGGTGTAGTAGCCGGCCTTTGCGCCACCGAGTTTACTTGCCCACCAGTAGATGCCACCTGAGGTCGGAAATGCCGACACCAATTCGGAGAGGCAGAGGCCGATCATCAGGATGAACACCGAGACGATGGGCCAGCCCCACGCGATGGCAGCGGGACCGCCGTTGTTCCAGCCCAGCCCGAACGAGGTGAAGCAACCGGCCAGGATGGAGATGATCGAGAACGAGATGGCGAAATTGGAGAACCCCGACCAGGACCGCTGCAACTCCTGGACGTATCCGAGCTTCGCGAGGTGCTTCTCGTCGTCGCTCAGTTGCTCGTGGCCTTCTGGCATCGCGGTCTCCTTGTCGGGAGGTATGGGCGGGTCGGACGCACAGTCACTGCGTAGGCAGAATAGGCTGTTATTGGTTGATTGTCCTACCTTTGAGTGCCACAATTTCCTGGCTTGGAGGGACTATCTCCCGGTCATGGTCAACGCAATGGTCGGCTTGTCGTCATGTCGGCCTGTTATCTGAACATCGTTAGGAAGGCGCGCAATGAGCCCGAACCCCGGCATGCTGGCGCAGCGCGACCTGGAGCAAATGGTGGCCGCCGGCGAGATCGACACCGTGATCGTCGCGTTCTGCGATATGCAGGGCCGGCTGACCGGTAAGCGGGTGTCCGCCCGGCTGTTCGTCGAGGACGTCGCCGCACACGGCGCGGAATGCTGTAACTACCTGATGGCTGTCGACGTCGATATGAACACCGTCGACGGCTACGCGATGTCGAGCTGGGAGACCGGCTACGGCGACATGGTGATGACACCGGATTTCACCACGCTGCGGGTGATCCCGTGGCTGCCCGGCACCGCCCTCGTCATGGCGGACCTGTCCTGGACCGACGGCCGCCCGGTGGCCGCGGCCCCGCGCAGCATCCTCAACGGGCAGATCGACCGGCTGGCCGAACTCGGCCTGGTGCCCTACGTCGGCACCGAACTCGAGTTCATGGTGTTCGACGACAGCTTCCGCGAGGCGTGGAAAGCCGGATACCGGAATCTGAGCGCCGCCAGCGACTACAACGTCGATTACGCCATGATGGCGTCCACCCGCATGGAACCCCTGCTACGCGACATCCGACTCGGCATGGACGGGGCGGGAATGTACTGCGAGGGCGTCAAGGGCGAGTGCAACCTCGGTCAGCAGGAAATCGCCTTTCGCTATGACCACGCGCGGGTGACGTGCGACAACCACACCATCTACCGCAACGGTGCCAAGGAGATCGCCGACCAGCACGGCAAGAGCCTGACGTTCATGGCGAAGTTCGACGAGCGCGAAGGTAACAGCTGCCATATCCACATCTCGCTCCGCGGGGAGGACGGCTCCGCGGTGTTCGCTGATCGTGGTGACCCGCTCGGGATGTCGCCGATGTTCCGCAGTTTCATCGCCGGACAGCTGGAAACGATGCGCGAGCTGACGTTGTTCTACGCGCCGAATATCAACTCCTACAAGCGTTTTGTCGACGGTAGCTTTGCGCCAACCGCGGTGGCCTGGGGGATCGACAACCGTACCTGCGCCCTGCGGGTGGTCGGGCACGGCCATGGCATGCGGATGGAGAACCGGGCGCCGGGTGGGGACGTCAACCAGTACCTGGCGGTGTCGGCGTTGATCGCAGGCGGACTGTACGGCATCGAGCGCGAGCTCGATCTGCCGGAGGCGTTGGCGGGCAATGCATACACCAGTGGCGCCCAACGGTTGCCCACGACGCTCGCCGAAGCTGCCGGGTTGTTCGAGAAGTCAGAAGTGGCTCGCGCGGCGTTCGGTGACGAAGTCGTCGAGCATTATCTGAACAACGCACGGGTGGAACTGGCGGCATTCAATGCCGCAGTGACCGATTGGGAAAGGGTACGCGGCTTTGAACGGCTCTGATCCAGGTTCTGCTCCCGACTCGGTGGTGGCGCCGGTCATCGGCATGACCACCTACCTGCAGCAGGCGCAGACCGGCGTGTGGGATGTGCGGGCCAGCTTCCTGCCGCACGTCTACTTCGAGGGTGTCAACCTGGCAGGCGGAATCGCGCTGCTGCTGCCGCCGCAACCGGTTGACGAGCAGATCGCCGATCGGGTACTCGACCGGCTGGACGGCCTGGTCGTCACCGGCGGTCCCGACGTGGATCCGGCGTGGTACGGGCAGGCGCCCCATGCGACCACCGACCAGCCGGCCCGCGCCCGCGACGAGTGGGAGTTCGCCCTGATCAAAGGCGCACTGGGGCGCGGCATTCCGGTCCTGGGGGTGTGCCGCGGCGCGCAGCTGCTCAACATCGCCCTTGGTGGCACGCTGCATCAGCACCTGCCGGAGGTCATCGGCCACACCCACCACCAGAAGGGCAACGCGGTGTTCGGCACCTCGGCCGTGCGCACGGTGGCGGGTACCCGGTTGGCGGGGCTGATCGGTGAGTCCTCCGATGCCCAGTGCTACCACCACCAGGCCATCGACCGGATCGGCGACGGGCTGATTGTCAGCGCGTCGGACACCGACGGAGTGATCGAAGCGGTCGAGCTGCCCGGCGCTGATTTCGTGCTCGGGGTGCAGTGGCATCCTGAGGAGCGGCTCGACGATATCCGGTTGTTCACCGGTGTGGTGGATGCCGCGAGAGTTTATGCCACAGAAAGGGTCTCATGAGCGTCAGTCAGGTCATCAATCCGGCGACCGAGGAGGTGCTCGCCGACGTCGAGCAGTTCGACGAGGCCGGCGTCGACGATGCGGTGGCGCGCGCCAAGGTGGCGCAACGGCATTGGGCCAAGCTGGCTCCGGCGCAGCGGGCCGCGGCCCTGCGGGCATTCGCGGCCACGGTCGACGCCCATGTCGACGAGCTCGCCGCCCTCGAGGTGGCGAACTCGGGACATCCGATCGGACAGGCCGAGGGCGAGGCAGGGCATGTCCGCGACGTGCTGCAGTTCTACTCCGCAAGCCCGGAGCGCCTGTCCGGTAAGCAGATCCCGGTGGCGGGCGGACTCGACGTCACGTTCAACGAACCGCTCGGTGTGGTAGGGGTCATCACGCCGTGGAACTTCCCGATGACCATCGCCGCCTGGGGGTTCGCCCCGGCACTGGCCGCGGGCAACGCGGTGGTGCTGAAGCCGGCCGAATGGACGCCACTGACCACCATGCGTCTCGGGGAGCTCGCGGTCGAATCCGGGTTGCCCGCCGACCTGTTCCAGGTGCTGCCGGGGAAGGGCTCGGTGGTGGGGGAGCGCTTCGTCAGCCATCCCGACATCCGCAAGGTGGTGTTCACCGGGTCCACCGAGGTGGGCACCAGGGTGATGGCAGGCGCGGCAGCGCAGATCAAGCGCGTCACCCTGGAACTGGGTGGTAAGAGCGCCAACATCGTGTTCGACGACTGCGATCTGGAGAAGGCCGCCGCCACCGCGCCTTACGGAGTGTTCGACAATGCCGGACAGGACTGTTGCTCACGCAGTCGGATCCTGGTGCAGCGCAGTGTGTATGACCGCTTCATGGAGCTCCTCGAACCCGCCGTCAAGGGCGTCGTGGTCGGGCATCCCAACGTCCGCGCCACCGAGATGGGGCCACTGGTGTCGCGGCCGCACTGGGAGTCGGTATCGGCCTACGTTCCCGAAGGCGCACCCGTCGCATTCCGCGGTTCCGCACCGTCGGGGCCCGGATTCTGGTTCCCGCCAACGGTGCTCACCCCGCAGCGCACCGATCGGACTGTCACCGAGGAGATCTTCGGACCCGTGGTCACGGTGCTGCCGTTCGACGACGAGGCCGACGCGATCGCATTGGCCAACGACACGCCCTACGGGCTGTCCGGTTCGCTGTGGACCGACAATGTGTCGCGCGCGATACGGGTGTCACGCGCTGTGGAAGCGGGAAATCTCAGTGTCAACTCGCATTCTTCGGTGCGGTACAACACCCCGTTCGGCGGATTCAAGCAGTCCGGCCTCGGCCGTGAACTGGGACCCGATGCGCCGCTGTCTTTCACCGAGACCAAGAACGTCTTTTTCGCCGTAGAGGAGCTGTAGATGGACCTGACCCAACGACTCGCAGGCAAGGTCGCCGTGATCACCGGCGGCGCAAGCGGTATCGGATTGGCCACCGGCAAGCGTCTGCACGCCGAGGGCGCCACCGTCGTCGTCGGCGATATCGACCCCACCACGGGCAAGGCGGCCGCCGACGAACTCAACGGTCTGTTCGTGCCGGTCGACGTCGCCGACGAAGCCGCCGTCGACAACCTCTTCGATACCGCTGCCGCGACCTTCGGCTCGGTCGACATCGCGTTCAACAACGCCGGGATCTCCCCGCCAGAGGATGATCTGATCGAGAACACCGAGCTGCCCGCGTGGCAGAAGGTCCAGGACATCAACCTCAAGTCGGTGTATCTGTCATGCCGGGCGGCGTTGCGGCACATGGTTCCTGCCGGCAAGGGATCGATCATCAACACCGCCTCGTTCGTCGCGGTGATGGGATCGGCGACCTCCCAGATCTCGTACACCGCATCCAAGGGTGGGGTGCTGGCGATGTCTCGCGAACTGGGCGTGCAGTACGCGCGGCAGGGCATCCGGGTCAACGCGCTGTGCCCGGGACCGGTGAACACCCCGCTGCTACAGGAACTGTTCGCCAAGGACCCGGAGCGTGCGGCGCGCCGGTTGGTGCACATTCCGGTGGGCCGGTTCGCCGAGCCGGAGGAGCTTGCCGCCGCGGTCGCCTTCTTGGCGAGTGACGACGCATCATTCATCACCGGTTCCACATTCCTGGTGGACGGCGGGATCAGTTCCGCGTACGTGACCCCGCTCTGAGGCCCTGACATCGTGACCGCCGAACCGGACCCGGAGTCCACCCCTGAAACAACCGACGCCCTCCTGCGGCCGGTGCGACTCGGCAACGCGTTCGAGGACACCGTTGGCCGGCTGTTGGAGACCATTCGGCTCGGGGTGCTGGCCCCCGGCGAATCGCTGCCGCCGGAGCGGGAACTCGCCGCCCGGCTGGGGGTCAGCCGTGACACCGTCCGGGAGGCGATCAAGTCGCTGTCCGACGCGGGGTACCTGGTGGCCAAGCGGGGCCGGTACGGCGGCACGTTCCTGGCCTCTGAATTGCCCGCACTGCCGACGACCAGCCGGCGACCCACTCGTGACGAGATCGACGACGCACTACGCCTGCGGGAGATCCTCGAGGTGGGGGCGGCCCGGATGGCGGCGGGCCGCACACTCAGCGCCGGTGAGCGCGACGGCCTGTACTCCCGGCTGGCGGATGTCCGCGGTGCCGAGCCCGACGACTACCGACGCCTCGATTCGCGGTTGCACCTGGCGATCGCCGAGGCCGCCGGATCGCCGTCGCTGGTGCCGCTGGTAGCGGAGAACCGGATGCGGCTCAACGCGCTACTGGACCAGATCCCGCTGCTGCCACGCAATATCGCGCACTCCGACGAACAGCACGAGGCGATCGTCATCGCGATCCTGGCCGGTGACACGGACAGTGCGGCGGCCGCCATGCTGGCCCACGTCGGTGGGTCAGCCGCGCTGCTGCACGGCTTCCTGGACTGACTCCCTGCACCTCTGCACCAAGGCCGCATACCGGTCGGCCGCATGCAGGCGCCCGACACCCAGTCCTGGGCTAAATTCGAACCGTGGCCCGGCCTGGAAATCAAGTGCATGTCGAGCGTGCGTCGTCGGCACTGGCGGACGTGGATGCCTCTGGTTGGGCGCTGCGCTTCGATCTGCTGTCGGATCCGAACCGTCTGGAAATTCTGCTCGGACTGCACCGGGCACCCGGCATCTGCGTCAGCGATCTCGCCTCGGCGCTCGGGCGGTCGGAGAACGCCACCTCCCAGGCGTTGCGTGTGCTGCGTCAACAGGGTTGGGTGAGTGCCACCCGGGTGGGGCGCACAGTGAACTACCGGCTGGAGGACCAGATCGTGCACGACCTGCTGCATTGGATCGGTGCACGACACGGCTGAGTGACCTTGTCATCTGTTCATCTGGACAGATATCTGGTGTGGTTCTACGCTCGGTCAATGATCAGCGGCGCGCTTCCCGAGCTGAGCGACCCCACCAGCGCCACGAAGTCGCCCGGCTTCGACCGCTCCGATTGGCTCTCGATCGCGATGATCGGCGGCGTTGTTCTGGTGCTTCACCTATTCGGTTGGGGTGTGCTGGCTTTCGGAGTGGTACCGCAGCACATCACACTCGGCTCGGCCGGAGTGTTCGGTGTCGGCCTCGGGGTCACGGCCTACCTACTGGGCGTGCGGCACGCCTTCGACGCCGACCACATCGCCGTCATCGACAACACCACCCGCAAGTTCGTGGGGGAGGGCACCCGGTCGCTGTCCGCGGGCTTCTGGTTCTCACTCGGGCATTCGAGTGTGGTCTTCGGGCTTGCCCTGCTCCTGGCGCTCGGCGTCCATGCGCTCGCAGGCCCGGTTCAAGACGAGGGCTCACCGATGCTGCAGACCCTCGGATTGGTCGGCTCGCTGGTGGCGGGTACGTTCCTCATCCTGATCGGCCTGACGAACCTGTTCGCCGCCGTGGGGATCGCCAAGATCTTTCGTGCGATGCGCAGCGGCGACTTCGACGAGGCCGAACTCGAACGTCAACTCCACCAGCGCGGCTTCCTGGCCCGCCTGCTCGGCCGGGTGATGCGACGGGTGAGCAAGCCATGGCACCTCTACCCGGTCGGCTTCCTGATGGGCCTCGGCTTTGACACCGCCACCCAGGTGGCGCTGCTGGTGTTGGCAGCGGGGACGGCGGCGTTCACGCTGCCGTGGTACGCGATCCTGGTGTTACCGGTGCTGTTCGCCGCGGGTATGAGCCTCTTCGACAGCCTGGACGGCATCTTCATGGCCCGCGCCTACGGCTGGGCATTCCTGCAGCCGATCCGCAAGGTCTACTACAACCTCACGGTCACCGTGCTGTCGGTCATCGTCGCGCTGGTGATCGGTGTCATCGTGCTCACCGGCCTGCTGGTCGATCGCCTCGGCATCACCGACGGGCCGCTCGCGGTCATCGGATCCGCCGATCTGGAGTCCGTCGGCTTCGCGATCGTCGGGCTGTTCGTGTTGAGTTGGCTCGTCGCCGTGGGCATCTGGCGTTTCGGCCGGATCGAGCAGCGCTGGAGCACTCCGTCCTGACGGCGCCTGGTCTCAGTCCTCCACCAGGCCCAGCAACGCATTCTCGATCACTTCGGACAACGCCGGGTGGATCCAGTACTGTCCGCGCGCAACCTCTTTGGCGGTCTGTCCCAGACTCATCGCCTGAATCAACGGCTGGATCAGTGAGGACGCCTGATAGCCCATGATGTGCGCACCCAGGATCTTGCCGGTGGCACGGTCGCCGATCAGTTTGGCGATGCCGGTGGTGTCCTCCATCGCCCAGCCGTACGCGGTGTCGCCGTAATCCTGGATCTTCGTGACGATGTCGTAGCCCTCCTCGCGGGCCTGCGCCTCGGTGAGGCCGACGGTCGCGATCTGGGGTTCGGTGAACACCGCCGAGGGCACGAACCGGTGATCGCTGCGCACCAGTGCCGTGGCGTCGTCCCAGTCACGCAGCAGGTTTTCTCTGACCACGCGGGACTCATGGTTGGCCACATGCTTGAGCTGATAGTCCGACGACACGTCACCCAGCGCGAAAACGCCAGGCGCCGTGGTGCGTTGGTACTCGTCGACGATCACGCGACCATCCTCGTCGACCTCGACGCCGGCCAGTTCGGCGTCGAGCAGATCGCCGTTGGGAATCCGTCCGGTGGCCACCAGCAGCATGTCGGCGTCCAAGGTCTTGCCGTCGTCGAGCTCCAGGACAACGGTCTCACCGTATTCACCTGACACGTGGGAACCGATCACGTTCTCATGCGTGCGCAGGTCCCATTTCTCGGTGGCGAGGTCACTGAAGCGGTGGCAGATTGTCTCGTCGCAATGAGTCAGCAGTCCGGATCCGCGCACCACGATGGTGACCCGGACCCCGAGAGCGGAGAACACGTGGGCGAACTCCGCGGCCACGAAGCCGCCCCCGACGATCACGAGATGTTCTGGGAGCTCAGGGATCCGCATGATGTCGTCGCTGGTGTAGTACTTGACCCCGCACTGCACGATGGCCGGGGGAATGAAGGTGCGCGATCCCGCGGCAATCACCACCTGGTCGGAACTGAACTCGTCACCGGCCTCGGTGCGCAAGATGTAGCGGCCGTCGGCAGCGCGCGGGCGGAACCGGGTATGGCTGGCGTACACGGTGATGTCGGGGTTGGAGCGGCGGTAGGACTCCCCGCCTGCGGCGATCGGATCGATCCGGCCGAACACCCGTGAGACGATGTCGGGCCAGCGCACCTTGTCGATGTGGGAGTCGATGCCGTACCGCGCGCTGTCGCGGATGGCGTGGGCCACCTCGGCGGCGTACACGAACATCTTGGTCGGTATGCAGCCGACATTCAGGCAGGTGCCACCGAAGGTGCCCTGCTCGCAGATCGCCACTTTCTTGCCGGCGTAACGGTCGTCGAGGACGCTGTTACCCGAGCCGGTGCCGATGATTGTCAGGTCGTAGTGCTCCACAGCCGTTCCTATCCGGAAGATGTTGCGTTCGATGGTGTTTGCGAGCTCAGGTAGTGGTCGAGCCAGCGGTCCAGTTCGCGGTACGCCGCGGCGCGAGGCTGGGAGAGTGAGAGAAACACGTCGTGCTTGGCGTCGGCGATCGGGACGATGGTGCTGTGGTTACCCACACAGCCGGCCCATCGGGCGATCTGAGCGACGTCGAGCACCGCGTCCCCGCGCTGCAGGTCCTCAGGGTCCGGGGTCTCGGTGACGCTGTGATCAGACCGCAGGATGAGGTTGGGCACACCGACATCCAGCCCTCGATGCAGCCTGGCCTGGCCGCGGCGGATGGCGTTGATCCAGCCGAACGTGATCGGAAACCCGCCCAGCGGCTTCCACTCCAGGTTGTAGTCGAACTCGCCGGCGTAGTCCCGGTGCAGGCTGCTGCCGTAGCCCCCCTCGGTGGGCCTGCGGATGACCTGGTGCTTGCGCAACCTGGCGAGGGCGATGAGCGCGGTCGAGGTGGGTGCGGTGCGCAGGATCGCCGGACCGTGCAGATCGAAGAACGGGCTGTTGAGCACCAGCCCGCCGATGTTGTGGTCGGTCACGGCGCGGCGGCGGCGCAGTCGGTCGGCGAACAGCGTGACGATCAGCCCGCCCGCCGAATGGCCGTACAGACAAACCCGGGCGCCGCCGGTGTCGGCGGCGATGGTCGACAACGCGCGTTCCAACTCGGTGTCGTAGCGGGCGAGGTCGGTGGTGAAATGCGGCGTCTGGCCCTCCCGGCGGGAGCGTCCACACTTGTGCAGGTCCAGCGCGTAGAACGTGAAACCGCGTTCGCCGAACTTGTCGGCGAGCTCGGTGTGGAAGAAATAGTCTGTGTAGCCGTGCAGCCCCAGCACCGCATGCCCGCCGGTTCCGGGTTCGCCGCGGCGCACCAGAGTGGCAACCAGCTGGCCTTCGCCGTCGGGGTCCGGGCCGAGGTCGATGGTCAACTGCCAGAAGCCGGGTAGCACATCCGGCTCCCAGTCGGGCTCCCGTGACGTCACGCTCCCACCCTAGTGGCGGCGGCGGGGTGACCGACAGCACTGCCATGCCCGGTCAATCGGGATTCGTCGCGCGATAACCTGGGCATAACAACAGCCGTCAACGTAGACGGGTCCCGCGATTGAAGGACGAGCGATCAGGGTGTCTGAGGCAAACGTAGCTGCGACCGCAAAGACAGACGTCGTGCTGGTGGGCGCCGGCATCATGAGCGCCACCCTGGGCGCCTTGATCCGGCTGCTGGAGCCCGACTGGACGATCACACTGATCGAACGCCTCGACGGTGCCGCCGCCGAGAGCACCGATCCCTGGAACAACGCAGGCACCGGGCACTCCGCGCTGTGTGAGCTCAACTACACCCCCGAGCGTTCCGATGGCTCCATCGACATCGCCAAAGCGGTCACCGTCAACGAACAGTTTCAGGTATCGCGGCAGTTCTGGGCATACGCCGCGGAGAACGGTGTGCTGCCCGACGTGCGCAGCTTCCTGAACCCCGTCCCGCACGTCAGCTTCGTGCACGGCGCGCGCAACGTCGACTACCTGCGGCGCCGCTATGAGGCGCTTGTCGGCAACCCGTTGTTCGCCTCGATGGAGTTCATCGACGACAACGACGAGTTCGCCCGTCGGCTGCCGTTCATGGCGGCCAAGCGCGACTTCTCCGATCCGGTCGCACTGAACTGGAGCCAGGACGGCACCGATGTCGATTTCGGGTCGCTGTCGCGGCAGCTGATCGGCTATGCCGCCCAGCGGGGGATGACGACGCTGTTCGGCCATGACGTGCGGGATCTGCACAAGGAGTCCGACGGCAGTTGGACGCTCAAGGTGCTCAACCGGCGCACCGGCGGCAAGCGGAAGATCAATGCCAAGTTCGTGTTCGTCGGTGCAGGCGGCGGGGCGCTGCCGCTGCTGCAGAAGTCGGGTATCGCCGAGGCCAAGGGGTTCGGCGGGTTCCCGGTCGGGGGTGCATTCCTGCGCACCGACAGGCCGTCGCTGACCGCCGGACACCAGGCCAAGGTGTACGGGTTGCCGCCGCTGGGCGCGCCGCCGATGTCGGTGCCGCATCTGGACACCCGCGTCATTCAGGGCAAGTCCTGGCTTCTGTTCGGCCCGTTCGCCGGCTGGTCGCCGAAGTTCCTGAAGCAGGGAAAGATCACCGACCTGCCCCTTTCGGTCAAGCCCAACAACCTCGCCTCGATGCTCGGAGTCGGCCTGACCGAGGTGGGCCTGGTCAAGTACCTGGTCGGCCAGTTGCTGCTCAGCGAGGCCGACCGGGTCGATACTCTTCGTGAATTCGCCCCCAGCGCAGTCGATTCCGATTGGGAGCTCGATATCGCCGGACAGCGTGTGCAGGTGATCCGACGCAAGGGCGCCGGTGGTGTGCTCGAGTTCGGCACCACCGTGCTGAACGCCGCCGACGGCAGCATCGCCGGGCTGCTCGGTGCCTCACCGGGCGCGTCGACGGCGGTGCCCGCCATGTTCGACGTGCTCGAACGCTGCTTTGCCGACCGCTACCAGGATTGGCTGCCCAAGCTCAAGGAGATGGTCCCCTCGCTCGGCACGAAGCTCTCCGACGAACCGGGTCTGTTCGAGGAAGTGTGGTCGTGGGGCACCAAGGTGCTCAAGCTGGACGCGCCCGCGGACACTCCCGCGGTCGTCTGACGGTGGTGGGCGGATGACCGTCGCACTGCGCCGCAGCTGGGCCAAAGATCTCGACGCGGCAACCCTTTACGAGTTGCTCAAGCTCCGAGTCGAGGTGTTCGTGGTCGAACAGGCCACCCCGTATCCGGAGTTGGACGGCCGCGATCTGCTGGCCGAGACCCGGCATTTCTGGTTGGAGGTACCCGACGGCGAAGTGCTCTCCACATTGCGGTTGATGGAGGAGCATCCGGGCGGGGAGAAGGCGTTCCGCATCGGCCGGGTCTGCACCAAGCGCGAGGCCAGAGGACTCGGTCACACCACCCGGTTGTTGCAGGCGGCGTTGGCCGACGTCGGTGATTATCCCTGCCGGATCAACGCCCAGACCTATCTGATCGACATGTACGCCCAGCACGGATTCGTCCCCGACGGGGATCAGTTTCTCGACGACGGTATTCCGCACGTGCCGATGGCGCGTCCCGGCTCACGCGCCGAAGCCGAGCAGTCATGAACCGCGCCCCGACGACGTGACCGGCGCACCGGGCCGCCGGAAGATCAAGCGCCACACGGTGGGTCACGTGATTCCGCGGGTCACCTCATCCCCGCGGGTCACCTCATCTCCGCCAGCAGACGCTCCGGTACCCGAAAGCCCGTGGAAAAGGGTGCATTAGTGTCTGCTCGCCGGGAGAAGTGACCACTCCGGCACCGGTGCTGCCACCGATGCCCTGGGGCGGCACGCTCTAAGCTCGGCGGGTGGCGCGGACGCGAGGAGCGATGTGAGTTCGACGCGAGGAGCGATGTGAGTTCAGAGAATGCCTATCTGGTCGGCCTGCTCCTGTCCGGCAGGAAGGTCGTCGTCGTCGGCGGCGGAACCGTTGCGCAGCGCCGATTGCCGTTGTTGATCGCCCACGGCGCCGACGTGCACGTGATCGCCCGCGCCGCGACGCCTGCGGTGGAAGCACTCAGCCGAGACAAACCGGGGATCACCCTGCAGTTGCGAGATTTCCGTGAGGGCGACCTCGAGGGCGCCTGGTATGTCATCGCAGCCACCGACGACTCGGCGGTCAACGCCGCGGTCGCCGATGAGGCCGAACGGCGTCACACCTTCTGTGTCCGCGCCGACGTGGCCAGGGACGGCTCGGCAGTCACCCCGGCGACCTTCGAGTACGACGGCCTCTCGATCGGCGTGACCGCCGGTGGTGAGCACCGCCGCTCCGCGGCCATCCGATCGGCCATCCACGAGGCGCTGCAGCGTGGCATCGTCGCCGCCGATGCGCCCGACGCGGTCACGAGCGGTGTGGCGCTGGTGGGTGGCGGTCCCGGCGATCCGGAACTGATCACCGTGCGGGGCCGTCGGCTGCTGGCCCATGCAGACGTCGTGGTCGCCGACCGGCTCGCACCGCAGGATCTGCTTGCCGAGCTCGGTCCGCACGTCGAGGTGATCGACGCGGCGAAGATCCCCTACGGGCGGGCGATGGCGCAGGACGCGATCAACCAGGTCATCGTGGAGCGGGCCAGGGCAGGCAAGTTCGTGGTGCGGCTCAAGGGCGGCGACCCGTTCGTGTTTGCCCGCGGTTACGAAGAATTGCTCGCGTGCACAGAAGCGGGCATCCCGGTCACGGTCGTACCGGGTGTGACAAGCGCCATAGCGGTTCCTGCGCTGGCCGGTGTTCCGGTCACCCACCGGGGCATGACGCATGAGTTTGTGGTGGTCAGCGGCCATGTTGCACCCGGGCATCCGGAATCGTTAGTGAATTGGAATGCACTGGCGGCGATGAACGGCACCATCGTGCTGCTGATGGCGGTCGAACGCATCGAATTGTTCGCCAAGGTGTTGCTCGAAGGCGGCCGACCTGCGGATACACCGGTGCTGGTGGTGCAGCACGGCACCACCGTCGCGCAGCGGACGCTGCGGGCCACCCTGGGCGACGCGCCGGAACGGATCCGTGAAGACGGCATTCGCCCTCCCGCGATCATCGTGATCGGTGCGGTGGCGGGCTTCGGCGGTTAAAGGATTCTTAAGATTCCGGTAAGGTAGCCCGATATGACTGCTCTCAATAAGGCAGAGGGCGCGGCCATCGATCGAGACGCTGGTGGCGGGGCAAACCGGGCGATTCCCGTGTATACGCCGGCGAGCGTTGACGGCAAAGATTCCGGTCGACGCCAAGGTTTGGCAGGCCGGCTGCCGTCCTGGTTCCCGTCGTGGGGTTTCCTGTCCGCGGTGATCGCCATCGGCGGCATGCAGCTGCTGGCGACCATGGACAGCACCGTGGCGATCGTGGCACTGCCACAGATCCAGGACGAGTTGGGCCTGTCCGATGCGGGCCGCAGCTGGGTCATCACCGCGTACGTGCTCACCTTCGGCGGGCTGATGCTGCTGGGCGGACGGCTCGGCGACACCATCGGCCGCAAGCGTGCCTTCATCGTCGGTGTTGCGCTGTTCATCATCGCCTCGATCCTGTGTGGCATCGCCTGGAACGAGGCCACCCTGGTCACCGCGCGGCTGCTGCAGGGCGTCGGCGCGGCGATCGCGTCGCCGACCGGTTTGGCGCTGGTCGCCACTACCTTCCCCAAGGGGCCGGCACGAAACGCCGCCACCGCGGTGTTCGGCGCCATGACCGCGATCGGCTCGGTGATGGGCCTGGTGGTCGGCGGCGCTCTGACCGAGGTGTCGTGGCGGTGGGCGTTCTTGGTCAACGTGCCGATCGGCCTGGTGATGCTCTACCTGGCCCGCACCGCCCTGCAGGAGACCCACCGGGAGCGGATGAAGCTCGACGCCGCCGGGGCGCTGCTGGCGACCCTGACGTGTACCGCGGCCGTGTTCGCGTTCACCCAGGGACCCGAAAGCGGTTGGCTGTCGCCGGTCACGCTGGGCGCCGGTGCCACCGCGGCGGTCTTCGGGCTGGCATTCCTCATCGCCGAACGTAATGCCGAAAACCCGGTCGTGCCGTTCGATCTGTTCCACGAACGCAACCGCGTGGCCACCTTCGTGGCGATCTTCCTGGCCGGCGGTGTGCTGTTCACCCTGACCGTGCTCATCGGCCTGTACGTGCAGGACATTCTCGGCTACAGCGCACTTCGGGCCGGTATCGGCTTCATCCCGTTCGTGATCGGTATGGGTATCGGGCTCGGGGTGTCCTCACAGGTGGTGCGGTTCTTCCAGCCGCGGCTGGTGGTCATCGCCGGCGGAATCCTCGTGCTGGGCTCGATGATCTACGGATCGACGTTGCACGAAGGCATCCCGTACTTCCCGAACCTGGTGGTGCCGATCACCGTCGGTGGCATCGGTATCGGCATGATCGTGGTGCCGTTGACGCTGTCGGCCATCGCCGGTGTCGACCTCGACCGGATCGGCCCGGCGTCGGCGATCGCGTTGATGTTGCAGAACCTGGGCGGGCCGCTGGTGCTGGCCGTCGTCCAGGCGGTCATCACTTCGCGCACGCTGTATCTGGGTGGTGTCACCGGACCGGTCAAGGAGATGAACGACACTCAACTCGCCGCGCTGGACGCCGGCTACACCTACGGGCTGTTGTGGGTGGCTGCGGTGGCGGTCCTGGTCGGCGCTGCGGCGTTGTTCATCGGCTACACGTCCCATCAGGTCGCACACGCGCAGGACGTCAAGGACGCCATGGACGCGGGCGAGATCGAAGTCGATTAGCCTGACCGTCCCGGCCTGATGTCACATGCCGTAATCGGGTAGGTCGATGTCGTCACGGAAACTACGCGAGGCCAGCCGCTCGGCCAGGCCCGGAATGCTCATGGCCCGCAGGCCCAGGTTGCGCAGACTCAGTCCGAGACGCGTGGTGCCCGCGAAAAAGGGCAGGTACCGGTACGCGGCGCGCTGCTTGTCGGCAATGAACATGCGGAGCCGCTCGTCGTAGGCGGCGAATGCGATCCGGTGATCGCCCGTTGCCCGTGCCAGCTCGCCGGCCAGCACGTAGGCCTCCAGCATCGCCAGCCCGGTGCCTTCGCCCGCGAGGAAGGACACCGCGGCCGCGGCATCCCCGAGCAGGGCGACGCGCCCCCGTGACCAGCGGTCCAGCCGGATCTGGCTGACCGCGTCGAAATACAGATCAGTGGCCGAATCGAGCCGGGCCAGAATCGGCCGGCATTCCCATCCCACGCCGTCGAACCGGGCCCGCAGCAGAGCACGCGCATCGTCGACCGAATGCGGATCCGGGTGCCGAAAGACGAACAGAAACAGGGTGCGGTCATCCCGCAACGCGAACCGCCCGACCTGCGCGCCGGGAACGTTGTAGAGCACATAGGTCAGTTCGTCGCGGGGCCGATACCCGTCGGTCGTGAAGGCCCCGACACAGCACCCGAGGTAATGCTCGGTGCCCTCGGATCCGAACGTGAGTTCACGCACCGCTGAGTGCAGGCCGTCGGCTCCGAGAATCAGGTCGAATTCGCGGGCCGGATGACGTTCGAAGGAGACCGTGACTCCGTCGCTGCGATTGTCGATGTCGGTGACGGTGTCGTCGAAGATCACCTCGACGTCATCGGCAATCGACGAGTAGATGATGGCTGCCAGGTCGGATCGCGCGATCGTGACGTACCGGCCATCGACCGCGCGCACGAACGCGTCCACGTCGACGTTCGCGAAACTGTGTCCGTTCGACCGGACACCCCGCAGCTTCCTGACCCGGTAGCCGGCGTCGAGCACATCGTGCTCGATACCCATGAGCTGGGCGATCCGGTACCCGACGCCCCAGAAGTCGATCACGTAGCCGCCGGTGCGCAGCGCCGGGGCACGTTCGATCAGGGTCGGGATGTGACCGCTGCGCTGCAACCAATACGCAGCGGTGGGGCCGGCGATGCCGGCGCCGCTGATGGCGATTCGCACGATGGTTACCCCACGACAATATTTGCAGAATGCATCACTGGTCATCTTGCTGGCATGCCGGCCGGATGTACAGATGTAGGGCCTCCGGAATCGCGCGGGTCGCTACGCTGATCACCGTGCAGGAGGCACCGCTCACCCGTAGACAGATCTCCGAGGCGGTCGGACCGCAGGGCTGGCAGCTGGTGTTGGGCGCTGTCTATACCGAGGTGTTGGTGCCGACCATGGCTGACGCCGTGGCGGCGGCGTCTCATGCGGTCGCGGCAGCGGGTGCCGATGCCCCGGGACATCTGCGCATCGATGTCCGCGCGGACCGCGCGGTCCTGCGGCTGCAATCGGGGGACTCCGGCACAGTGACCGGACGCGATCTGGAGTTGGCGCGCAAGGTATCTCAGGAACTGGCCGCCCGGGGTTTCGAGCCGGCGGTCCGCGGCGGTGGGGCACTCCGCGCGTTTGAGATCGCGATCGACGCGCTTGATATCGCCGCCGTGCGGCCGTTCTGGAAGGCGATCACCGGATACGTCGACGAGCCGGACTCGTCCGACCTCAACGAGGGCCTCGTCGACCCGTTCGGGCGCGGTCCGGCGATCTGGTTTCAGCAGATGGACCAGGCGCGCGGGGGGCGCAACCGCATCCACCTCGACATCGACGTGCCACACGACGCCGCGCCGGCCCGGATCGAGGCGGCGTTGGCCGCCGGCGGCACGCTGTTGAACGATCGCGCTGCGCCCGCGTTCTGGGTGCTGGCCGACGCCGAAGGCAACGAAGCGTGCATCTGTACCTGGCAGGGACGGGACTAGCTGTCGGCAGTCGCTAAGGTGTGCGCTGTGATCACCCGAATGTCAGAGCTGTTCCTACGTACCTTGCGCGATGACCCCGCCGACGCCGAGGTGCCCAGCCACAAGTTGCTGATCCGGGCCGGCTACGTCCGTCCGGTAGGCCCGGGGATCTACAGCTGGCTGCCACTGGGGCTGCGGGTGCTGCGCAAGATCGAGAACATCGTCCGCACCGAGATGAACGCGATTGGCGGCCAGGAGATTCTGTTGCCTGCGCTGCTGCCCCGCGCACCGTATGAGACCACCAATCGTTGGACCGAGTACGGCGACACGTTGTTCCGGTTGAAGGACCGGCGTGACAACGACTATCTGCTCGGGCCCACCCACGAGGAGATCTTCACCCTCACGGTGAAGGGCGAGTATTCGTCCTACAAGGATTTTCCGCTGCGCCTCTATCAGATTCAGACCAAGTACCGCGACGAGGCGCGGCCGCGGGCGGGCATCCTGCGTGGCCGTGAGTTCGTGATGAAGGACTCCTACTCCTTCGACGTCGACGACGACGGTCTCAAGAACGCCTACCACGCCCATCGTGAGGCCTACCAACGGATCTTCGCCGCACTGGGCGTGCGCTACGTCACGGTATCGGCGGTTTCCGGGGCGATGGGTGGCAGTGCGTCAGAGGAGTTTCTGGCCGAGAGTGAGGTCGGTGAGGACACCTTCGTGCGCTGTCTGCAGTCGGGCTACGCGGCCAACGTCGAGGCGGTGATCACCGCGGTACCAGATCCGTTGCCGATCGAAGGCCAGCCCGAGGCTCAGGTACACGCCACGCCGGATACCCCGACGATCGCGACACTGGTCGATTGGGCCAACTCGGCAGGCCTGGGCCGAAACTTCACCGCGGCCGACACTCTCAAGAACGTGCTCCTCAAAACCCGTGAACCCGGCGGTGACTGGCAGCTGCTGGCCGTCGGTGTGCCCGGTGACCGGGAAGTCGACGAGAAGCGCCTCGGTGCGGCGCTCGAACCGGCCGAGTACGCACTGCTCGACGACGCCGACTTCGCCGCCAATCCATACCTGGTGAAGGGTTATGTCGGTCCGAAAGCATTGCTGGCCAACGGTGTTCGATATCTCGTCGATCCGCGAGTGGTCGACGGGACATCCTGGGTCACCGGGGCGGACATGCCAGGCAAACACGTCTTCGGGCTTGTCGCGGGCCGCGACTTCACCCCCGACGGCACCATCGAGGCGGCCGAGGTCCGCGACGGCGATCCGTCGCCGGACGGCGCCGGACCGCTGGTGAGCGCGCGGGGCATCGAGATCGGTCACATCTTCCAGCTCGGCCGCAAATACACCGAGGCGTTCGGCGCCGACGTGCTGGGGGAGAACGGCAAACCGGTGCGACTCACCATGGGCTCCTACGGCGTCGGGGTGTCCCGGTTGGTCGCGGTGATCGCCGAGCAGCAGCACGATGAGATCGGTCTGCGGTGGCCGTCGTCGGTGGCACCGTTCGACGTGCACGTCGTGGTCGCCAACAAGGACTCGGCGGCCCGCGCCGGTGCCGGTGAACTGGTCGCCGATCTGGACCGGCTCGGTCACGAGGTGTTGTTCGACGACCGGCTGGCGTCACCGGGGGTGAAGTTCAAGGATGCCGAACTGCTCGGCATGCCGTGGATCGTGGTGGTCGGCCGCGGCTGGTCCGACGGCGTGGTGGAGTTGCGCAACCGGTTCACCGGCGAAACCCGCGAGATCGGCGTGGATACCGCTGCTGCCGAGATCTCCGCGGCGCTCACCAGCTAGGGCCGCACTCACCAGCCTGCGCGAACAGACAGTTAGGTACCCGAAACCGCAGGTTGCAGGGGGCCTAACTGTCTGCTCGCCATAAATCGGGGGCGTCCCTACTCGGCGCCACCGGGGAACGCGACGGTGACGGGCCAGACGTCGAGGATCTTGCTCCACTTGGCTGCGGTGACTGCCGCCTCCGTCAGCGCGGTCACCGCGAATGCACGGTCCTCGCTGGTGGTGGCCTGTTCGAGCACCGCCCGCCAGGCCACGGCGGCGTCCTGTTCCATGCGCACCGCCAGGTTCGCGGCATCGGTCGGCTCGCTCACCTGCGCGGGCAACTGATAGCCCGCCGCCGGTAGCGGCGGCGTCACCGATCGGGCGTTGAGCATCCTGATACCGGCCTCGCGCCGGGCACGGTGGTCGGCCATCGCGGTCGCCACCAGGGCGTTTTCCTCGACGGTCGAATGCGCGGACACCAGCCCGTAGCCGTAGATGATCCCGTGTTCGGTGGCGACTGCATCGAACAGTGCCCCATCGGCCGGATCGGAGGGCCCCGACGGCGTGGGTTCGGTCGAGGTCATCGTGCACCGCCCAGTGCCACGGAGTAGGCCGCGGTGCAGGAGGCGGCGATGGAGCCGAGCAGCCCGGCACGGTAGCCGGAAAGCTTGGCGGCGAGATCGGTCGTGCTCTGTGCGGATTCCTTCAGGGCGTCCACCACATCGCGGACCGCCGGCGGGGGCTTCGGCGCGTCGGAGGTTTCGGTGGTCGAGGGCTCCTCGAAGCTCTCGGCCGAATCCCCGGTCATCCGCACCAACTCATCCGACAGCGCCTGGGCATGGTCTCGACGTTCGGTCGCGACGGCGGTCAGGGCCCGCGTCTGCGGCGATTGCGGCGGTAGGGCAGCCGCCGCATCCGTGGCCAGCTTGCTGTCGGCGCGCGCCCGGTCGAGTTGTGCAGTCAGGTCGGCGAGTTCGGGCGGCGGTGGTTTCGATCCGCACGCAGCAGCGGCTCCCACCAGGGCAAGAGCCGCGGCCGAGAACAATGCACGCCGCCGGCTGATCATGATCTGGGCGCTCGGCACGTGCAACATCCTGCCATTGCCGGTCGGTCGTTCCGGCGCGGGCCGGACCGACGGCATTCGCTGAACCAAACTCCGATCGACACTTGCCACTGCTGGCCTGGCGTATCGTTGAAGGTCGATTCCAGGGGGTCTCCAGGGGCTTCCTCGGGGAATCATGTCCGAACAATTCAAGATGAGGAGCTCGCCGTGGCACCGGATCCTAAGTTGCGGTCTGCGGATTTACCGTCGCAGACGCAGGTGATCGAGCTACTTGATGGTGAGTTCGCGCGCGCCGGCTATGACATCGACGACGTCGTCATCGACGCTACCGCCCGTCCGCCCCGCATCACAGTCGTGGCCGACGGCGATGAAGGCCTCGACCTCGACACCATCGCGCAGCTGTCTCGGACCGCGTCCGAACTGCTGGACCAGATCGGTCCCGGCGACGACACGCCGTACGTGCTCGAGGTCACCTCGCCGGGTGTGGATCGGCCGCTGACCACCGAGAAGCATTTTCGTCGCGCCCGCCGGCGCAAGGTCGAGTTGACGCTGTCCGACGACTCGCAGGTGACCGGTCGGCTGGGGGAGGCCGACGGCACGACGGTGCAGGTGGTGGTCCGGGCAGGCCGAGACTTCACGATACGCGATATCGCACTCAGTGAGATCGTCAAAGCTGTTGTCCAAGTGGAGTTCTCACCTCCAAACCCGCGCGAGCTGGAATTGGCTGGACAAACTGGTAAGGGGGACCGGGCATGAATATCGACATGGCGGCACTGCATGCCATCGAGGCGGACAAAGGCATCACGGTTGATGTGGTCGTCGAGACCATCCAGTCGGCGCTGCTGACCGCCTACCGGCATACCGAGGGCCATGAGCCCGATGCCCGCATCGACATCGACCGCAAGACCGGCGTGGTCAAGGTCATGGCCCGGCAGATCGACGCCGACGGCAACGTGCTCCACGAATGGGACGACACGCCAGAAGGATTCGGCAGGATCGCGGCGACCACCGCACGCCAGGTGATCCTGCAGCGACTGCGCGATGCGGAGAACGAGAAGAACTACGGCGAGTTCTCGGCGCGCGAGGGCGACATCGTGGCGGGAGTGATCCAGCGCGACGCCCGTGCCAATGCCCGCGGCCTCGTGGTGGTGCGTATGGGTAGTGAGACCAAGGGCTCCGAAGGGGTGGTCCCCAGCGCCGAACAGGTGCCGGGGGAGCGCTACGAACACGGTGACCGGCTGCGCTGTTACGTCGTCGGCGTCACCCGTGGCGCCCGCGAGCCGCTGATCACGTTGTCGCGCACCCACCCCAACCTGGTGCGCAAGTTGTTCTCCCTCGAGGTGCCCGAGATCGCCGACGGGTCGGTGGAGATCGTGGCGGTCGCCAGGGAGGCCGGGCACCGGTCCAAGATCGCGGTCACCTCCCGGGTTCCCGGTCTCAACGCCAAAGGCGCGTGCATCGGTCCGATGGGACAACGCGTGCGCAACGTGATGAGTGAGCTGTCCGGCGAGAAGATCGACATCATCGACTACGACGAGGACCCGTCGCGGTTCGTCGCCAACGCGCTGAGCCCCGCCAAGGTGGTGTCGGTATCGGTGATCGACGAGGCCGGGCGCGCCGCGCGGGTGGTGGTGCCGGACTTCCAGTTGTCGCTCGCGATCGGCAAGGAGGGACAAAACGCCAGGTTGGCGGCGCGGCTGACGGGCTGGCGGATCGATATTCGCAGCGACGCGGCGCCCCAATCCGAATCGGATTCGGCCCACGGAGCGGTGCGTGAGCACTAGCACCGACCGGCGTTTCAACTCCAGGGGGGCGGGGCGGTAGACTCAGCCGTGATCCAGCGCAAGTCTCCGGATTCGATGCGTCAACGCAACCCCGACACCTCTGTCGGACCAGTGCGGACATGTATCGGGTGTCGGAAGCGGGAGCTGGCCGCCGAATTGCTTCGCGTAGTCGCCGTGGTCGACGGGAACGGACAGTGCTCCGTAACCGTTGATACAGCGGCAAGCCTGCCCGGGCGGGGTGCTTGGTTGCATCTCGATCGGCAGTGCGTACAGGTTGCAGTCCGGCGGCGGGCATTCGTACGAGCGTTGCGACTCACCGGTTCACCGGATACATCCGCGGTGGTCGGCTACGTCGAGAAGTTTTCGGCGGAGGCGATGCGCCCGGCAAGAGAACAGGTAGCGAAGAACATGAGCACACCGTGAAGTCCCGATGACCATGCGTCATAGCTAACCCGAGGCGCGGCGCCTACCACCGCTGTCGCCTCTAGATGAGGAGATGTAGTGGCAGGTAAGGCCCGTGTACACGAGTTGGCTAAGGAACTCGGTGTCACAAGTAAGGAACTTCTCGCAACGCTCAAAGAGCAGGGCGAGTTCGTAAAGTCGGCGTCCTCCACCGTGGAGGCCCCAGTCGCACGGCGACTGCGTGAAACGTTCGGCACAAAATCTGATTCGAAACCGGCCGCGAAGTCGGCGGCCCCGTCCGGCGCCAAGCCCGGCGTGAAGGCCGATGCGGCACCCAGTGTCGACGCCCCCGCTGCCCCGAAGCCGTCTCCGGCGGCCGCCGCAGGCGCGTCGGCGCCTTCGCCCGCGGCAGCAGCCAAGCCGGCACCGGCGAAGCCCGCCGCGGCAGAAGCGGCACCGGCACCGGCAGCTCCGGCGAAACCTGCGGCGCCCAAGCCGGCCGCGCCCGAAGCGCCGGCCGCACCCAGTGCCCCGGCGGCTGCGGCGGAGGCTTCACCTGCTGCAGGTCCGACCGAGGCCGCGCGTCCCGCGCCGGGCGCCACCCCAGGTCCGAGGCCAGGCCCCAAGCCCGCGCCGCGTGCACCGCGGGTCGGCAACAACCCGTTCTCCACACAGCAGCCCGTCGAGCGGCCCATTCCCCGGCCGCAGGCGCGTCCCGGTGCTCCCCGCCCAGGCGGCGGCCCGCGGCCGACACCTGGCAACATGCCGCCGCGTCCCGCGACCGGAGCCGGTGCACCCGGCCGTGGCGGGCCCCGTCCCGGCCCGCGTCCCGGTGGCGGACCCCGTCCCGGCGGCCAGGGTGGTCGTCCCGGCGGCGGTGGCGGTGGCGGTAACTACCGTCCCGGTGGCGGCGGTGGCGCCGGCGGTGCCGGTGGCGCAGCTGCCGGAGGATTCCGGGGCCGTCCCGGTGGCGGCGGTCGCCCCGGGCAGCGTGGCGGCGCCGCGGGTGCCTTCGGTCGTCCCGGCGGCGCGCCCAAGCGCGGTCGTAAGTCGAAGCGCGCCAAACGCGCCGAGTACGAGAACATGCAGGCCCCGGTCGTCGGTGGCGTGCGGTTGCCGCACGGCAACGGCGAGACCATCCGGTTGGCCCGCGGCGCATCGTTGAGCGATTTCGCCGACAAGATCAACGCCAACCCGGCGTCGCTGGTGCAGGCGCTGTTCAATCTCGGTGAGATGGTCACCGCCACGCAGTCAGTGGGTGACGAGACCCTCGAGCTGCTCGGCAACGAGATGAACTACGTCGTGCAGGTCGTGTCCCCGGAGGACGAGGACCGCGAGCTGCTGGAGTCCTTCGACCTCACCTACGGCGAGGACGAAGGTGGCGAGGAAGACCTGCAGATCCGTCCGCCGGTGGTCACCGTCATGGGTCACGTCGACCACGGCAAGACCCGCCTGCTGGACACCATCCGCAAGGCCAACGTCCGCGAGGGCGAGGCCGGTGGCATCACCCAGCACATCGGCGCCTACCAGGTGGAGGTCGACCTCGACGGCAACGTCCGGCCGATCACCTTCATCGACACCCCGGGCCACGAGGCGTTCACCGCCATGCGTGCCCGTGGTGCCAAGGCCACCGACATCGCGATCCTGGTGGTCGCCGCCGACGACGGTGTGATGCCGCAGACGGTGGAGGCCATCAACCACGCGCAGGCCGCTGACGTGCCGATCGTGGTTGCGGTCAACAAGATCGACAAGGAAGGCGCCGACCCGGCCAAGATCCGGGCCCAGCTGACCGAATACAACCTGGTGGCCGAGGATTACGGCGGCGACACCATGTTTGTCGACATCTCGGCGCGTGAGGGCACCAACATCGAGGCGCTGCTCGAGGCGGTCCTGCTGACCGCCGATGCGGCCCTGGACCTTCGGGCCAATCCCGACATGGAAGCCCAGGGCGTGGCGATCGAGGCACACCTCGACCGTGGCCGCGGTCCGGTCGCCACCGTGCTGGTTCAGCGCGGCACCTTGCGGGTCGGTGACTCGATCGTCGCGGGCGACGCCTACGGTCGCGTCCGACGCATGGTCGACGAACACGGCGAGGACGTCGTGGAGGCACTGCCGTCACGACCTGTGCAGGTCATCGGCTTCACCTCGGTGCCGGGCGCAGGTGACAACCTGCTCGTGGTCGACGAAGACCGCATCGCCCGCCAGATCGCTGACCGGCGTAACGCACGCAAGCGCAACGCGCTGGCCGCACGCAGCCGCAAGCGGATCAGTCTGGAAGACCTGGATTCGGCGCTGAAGGAAACTTCTCAGCTGAACCTGATCCTCAAGGGCGACAACTCCGGCACCGTCGAGGCGCTGGAAGAAGCCTTGATGGGCATCCAGATCGACGACGAGGTCGAGCTTCGTGTCATCGACCGTGGCGTCGGTGGCGTCACCGAGACCAACGTCAACCTGGCGTCGGCTTCGGATGCGATCATCATCGGCTTCAACGTCCGAGCCGAGGGCAAGGCCACCGAGCTGGCCAACCGCGAAGGTGTGGAGATCCGGTACTACTCGGTGATCTACCAGGCCATCGACGATATCGAGAGCGCGCTCAAGGGCATGCTCAAGCCGGTTTACGAGGAGAAGGAACTCGGGCGCGCCGAGATCCGCGCCATCTTCCGGTCGTCGAAGGTCGGCAACATCGCGGGCTGCCTGGTGCAGTCCGGGATCATGCGGCGCAACGCCAAGGCCCGGTTGCTGCGTGACAACGTCGTCGTCGCGCAGAACCTCACCGTGTCCTCGCTCAAGCGTGAGAAGGACGATGCCACCGAGGTGCGCGAAGGCTACGAATGTGGTCTGACGCTGACCTATTCCGACATCAAGGAAGGTGACGTCATCGAGACGTACGAGCTCGTCGAGAAAGTACGTACGTAGCAGATGGCTGATCCCGCACGGGCCAAGCGGCTCGCCAAGAGGATCTCGACGATCGTGGCCTCGGCGATCGAGTACGAGATCAAAGATCCGCGGCTGGCCGGTGTCACGATCACCGACGCCAAGGTGTCCGGTGACCTGCACGACGCCACGCTCTACTACACGGTGTTGGGCCCGACGCTCGACGACGAACCGGACTATGCCGGTGCGGCGGCGGCGTTGGAGAAGGCCAAAGGAGTACTGCGGACCAAGGTGGGCGCCGGGACCGGGGTGCGATTCACCCCGACCCTGGCGTTCGTCCGCGACACCGTGCCCGACGCCGCGCACCGCATGGAGGAGCTGCTGGCCAGGGCGCGGGCCGCGGATGAGGATTTGGCGAGAGTTCGGGAGGGTGCCAAGCACGCCGGCGACGCCGACCCGTACCGTGTGAGCGGGGCGGAGGATACGGACGAACTCGCCGACGGGGCAGACACAAAGGACGCGGGTGACGACGACCGATCCTAGGATCGAACCGATGACTGACATCGCCCCCACCGGCGAACGGGTCGACGCGGCCCGGGCCGCCGAGCTGTTGGCGGCGGCCGCGACGGTCAGCGTGGTGTGCCATGTCTATCCCGATGCCGACACCATCGGCGCGGGCCTTGCCCTGGCCCAGGTCCTGGAGCGCGGCGGTAAGCGGGTCGAGGTGTCGTTCGCGGCCCCCGAGAAACTGCCGGAGTCGCTGGGCACACTGCCGGGCGGTCATCTGCTGGTCAGCCCTGCGGCGATGCATCCCAACGCCGAATTGGTTGTCACAGTGGATATTCCGAGTATCAACCGGCTCGGAACATTACGTGGGTTGGCCGAGCACGGCGCTGAGGTGCTGGTCATCGACCATCACGCCTCCAATCAGCTGTTCGGAACCGCCAACTATGTCGATCCCTCGGCCGACTCCACCACTGTGCTGGTCGCCGAGTTACTCGATGCCTGGGGCGAGCCGATCGACGGACCGGTGGCGCACTGCCTGTACGCGGGTCTGACCACCGACACCGGATCGTTCCGCTGGGCCAGCGCCCGGGCCCACCGGTTGGCTGCGCGACTGGTCGAACTGGGCGTGGACAATGCGTCGATCAGCCGTACCCTGCTCGACACCCATCCGTTCGCCTGGCTGCCCATGCTGTCGCGGGTGCTGTCCTCGGCACGGCTCCTGCCGGACGCTGTCGCCGGCCGAGGGCTGGTGTACGCCGTCGTTCCCCACTCCGAATGGGCCAGTGCCCGCCCGGAGGAGGTCGAGAGCATCGTCGACATCGTGCGCACCACCCAGCAGGCTGAAGTGGCCGCGGTGTTCAAGGAGATCGAGCCGCAGCACTGGTCGGTGTCCATGCGGGCGAAGTCGGTCAACCTGGCCCTGGTGGCCAGCTCCTTCGGCGGTGGCGGCCACCCGCATGCCGCTGGATATTCGGCGACCGGCGGGGTAGACGAGGTAGTACGGGCGCTGCAGGCCGCTCTTGGTTGAGCCGGAAGGCGATGTGCCCGTCGCCCCTGCGACGAGCCGCCGCATCGCGGGCCTGGCCCTGCCTGCACTCGGTGTGTTGGCCGCCGAACCGATCTACCTGTTGTTCGACATCGCGGTCGTCGGCCGCCTCGGTGCGGTCAGTCTGGCCGGCCTGGCGATCGGTGGCCTCATCTTGAGCCTGGTCAGTTCGCAGCTGACGTTCCTGTCCTACGGCACCACGGCCCGGTCGGCGCGTTTCTATGGCGTCGGCAATCGGCCCGCCGCGGTCGGTGAAGGAGTGCAGGCCACCTGGCTGGCGCTCGGCCTCGGCGTGGTGATCCTGGCGGTCGTGCAGGCCGGGGCCGTGCCGCTGGTATCGGTGATCTCGGGCGCCAAATCCGGCGGCAGCGACATTGCGGACGCGGCATTGCCATGGCTGCGCATCGCCATCCTGGCCGCCCCGGCGATCCTGGTGTCGTTGGCGGGTAACGGCTGGATGCGCGGAGTGCAGGACACCGCACGTCCGCTGCGCTATGTGGTCTTCGGATTCGCGGTGTCGGCGGTGTTGTGCCCGCTGCTGGTCTACGGCTGGCTGGGTATGCCGCGGCTGGGGTTGCCCGGATCGGCGGTCGCCAACGTGGTGGGGCAGTGGCTGGCCGCCTCCCTGTTCTTGTGGGCGCTGCTCGCGGAGAAGGTACCGCTGCGGATCCACCCCGGCGTGTTGCGTGCTCAGGTGGTGATGGGGCGCGACCTGTTGTTGCGCACCTTGGCTTTCCAGGCGTGTTTCGTCTCCGCGGGCGCGGTGGCGGCCCGGTTCGGCGCGGCTGCGGTGGCGGCCCACCAGGTGGTGCTTCAGTTGTGGAGTTTTCTTGCGCTGGTGTTGGATTCACTGGCGATCGCCGCCCAGTCCCTGGTCGGCGCGGCACTGGGTGCGGGACAGTTGGCCCACGCCAAGTCCGTCGCCTGGCGGGTCACCATCTTCTCCACTCTCGCCGGTACGGCGCTGGCCGCGTTGTTCGCCGCCGGTGCCTCGGTGGTGCCCGGTCTGTTCACCGGCGATCGCTCGGTACTCGATGCCATCGGGGTGCCGTGGTGGTTCCTGGTCGGCCAACTGCCCGTTGCCGGAATCGTTTTCGCACTCGACGGCGTCCTGCTGGGAGCCGGTGATGCGAAGTTCATGCGTAACGCCACCCTGGTCAGTGCTCTGGTCGGCTTTCTGCCTCTGATCTGGTTGTCATTGGCGTTCGGTTGGGGCCTGCTCGGGATCTGGTCCGGGCTCAGCACGTTCATGGTGCTGAGGCTGGTTTTCGTCGGGTGGCGTGCCTGGTCCGGCCGTTGGCTGGTGCCGGGGACCGGCTGAGGTTTCACCGAGAAGCGTCGGATGCGGCGTCCCGGTTTGTATACTGACCGAGCGAGATAAAACCAACGGGCCGGGGGATTCATGCCGAAGATCGTCGACCATGACAAGCGTCGCGCTGATCTCGCCGACGCGGTTCTGCGGGTGATCTCGACTCGGGGCGATACGGCAGCGGTCACGAACAAGGATGTCGCCAAGGAGGCAGGCTGCTCGACCGGCCTGTTGGCGCATTACTTCAGCAATCAGCACGAACTGTTGATCGCCGCGCTGCGCCGGGCGGCGCATCTGCAGGGAAAGGTGCTCAAGAAGCTGGATTCTGAGCCGGCCGACACCGAACTGGAGCGGCTGCAGAGAGTTCTGGAGAGCATCCTGCCGCTGGACGCCGAACGGGTGGCGCTGAATCGCATCTTCCTCTATTTCTATGCTGAGGCTGTCGCGGACGACGTGACACGACGTGAGGTTGCGGGCTACCTGGCGAATTGGCGCCGCACTGTCCGCGGGATGGTGGTGGCGGCGCAGAACGAGGGGTCGCTGCCGGAGATCGATCCCGATCAACTCGCCGTGCACCTGGTCGGACTGTCCGACGGAGTAGCCCTGCACGCCATGCTCGATCCAGAGGTGTTGGGCTTGGTCAGCCTCGACCCGGGTCTGGTGCCCAGATGGCTCGCTGCCACTTGGCAACTGAACAAGGCGGCCAGTGCCTGAGCTGCTACTGCGCCCCCTCCAGTAGCAGCTTCTTCTGCACCTTGCCCATGGAGTTGCGCGGCAGGGCCTCCACGACCCGGATTTCGCGGGGGCGCTTGTGAACGGAAAGCACCTGGGCGACATGGTCACTGATGGCCTCACCGCCGCTGATGTCGCCGACGAGGTAGGCGACAATACGCTGGCCGAGATCCTCGTCGGGAACACCGACGACCGCCGCTTCGCGGATTCCGGGGAACGACAAGAGTGCGTGCTCGACTTCGCCTGCACCGATGCGGTACCCACCGGATTTGATCATGTCGACGGATGCGCGCCCCACGATTCGGTGATAACCGGTGGATTCGATGACTGCGATGTCGCCGGTACGGAACCATCCGTCCTCGGTCATCGCCGACCGGGTCTTGAGCGGCGCGTTCAGGTACCCGTCGAACAGAGTCGGTCCGGCGATCTCCAACTCGCCCAGCGTCTTTCCGTCCCAGCCGGCCAACTCACCCGATTCTGCGCGGATTCTGGTCTGTACGCCGTGGATCGGCTCACCGACCCAGCCGGGCCTGCGGTCACCATCGTGTCGGGTGCTCACGGTGATCAGAGTTTCAGTCATGCCGTACCGCTCGACGGGCGCCGACCCGGTGAGCGCGGTGAGGTCCTCGAACGTCGGCACCGGCAACGGTGCACTGCCGGACACGAGCAAGCGTGCGCGGCTGAGTTGGCGCGCTGCAGCCGGATCGGCGCACACACGGGACCAGACGGTGGGAACGCCGAAGTACAGCGAGCCCTGCGCGGCGGCATATGCCTGCGGTTTGGGGCGGACCGTGTGGATGAGCGGCGAGCCGAATCGCAGTGCCCCGATCACACCGAGGACCAACCCGTGCACGTGAAACAGCGGAAGGCCGTGAACGAGAGTGTCGTCCTCGCTCCACTGCCACGCGTCGGCCAGACCGTCGAGGCTGCCCGCAAGTGCTCGTCGTGACAGCACCGCACCTTTCGGTCGACCCGTCGTGCCGGACGTGTAGATGATCAGCGCCGGCCGTGCGGGGTCGGCCTCGGGATAGGAGGTGGCTGAGCGCGCACCGAGCTCCACCCGGACCGCCGGAAGTGAGATGGCCGGCGCACCATCACCGATCCACAGCTGTGCTCCCGAATCTGTCACGATGTGGGCCAGTTCTGTGTGGCCGGAATCCGGAGGGACCGGTACTGCCGCGACATCGGCCAGCAGACACGCCACGACCGCCACGATGGTGGAGAGCTCGGGCTCGGCGTCGATCGCTACCACCTCGGCGCCGGCGATCCGATCGGCCAACGCCGTCGCGCATCCCACGAGATCCTCACGGGACAACGTGGCGTCGCCGACGCTCACCGCCGCGGTGTCGGAGTCGGTCGTGCCGGTGAGGGAGCGAAGCAGGGGAGAAGTCATGTGCGTGCTTTCTGTCGAACGGCTCAGAAGTATCCGGGCAGGAGGAGCAATCCGCACGTGACGAGCGGGCCGATGATCGCCATGGACAACCCCCAGCGCAACAGCATCTTGAACACCCGCGTGTGTTCCTCTGGCGGGCTGCTCGCCACCATGACCGCGCCGGATGTCGAGAACGGTGAGGCATCGACAAGTGTCGCCGAGACCCCGATCGCGATGATCAGGCCGGCTGCGGACACATTGCCGGTGGCCACCATCGGGAGGGCAAGGGGGATCAGCGCCGGGAAGAGTGCGGTCGTCGACGCGAACGCCGATATCACTGCGGCAATGAAACATACGGTCAGTGCGGCGGCCAGCGCCGACGGAATGTTCACCGCGACGTCGCCGAGACTGTCCACAGCGCCCATCCGCTGCAGGATCCCGACATAGGTGACGACGCCGCCAACGAGCAGGATTGTGGACCAGTCGATATCGGCGATGGCCGGACGGGACTCCTTCGGAAACAGGAGTGCAATGACGACTGCAAGAGAAAGCGCGACGGCACCGATGTTCACCTCGTAGCCGAACAGCGGTACCAGGATGACCACTGCCACCAGAAGCGACAGCGCCACCATGGTGACGCGCTGAACGGCGGTCGCACGGGTGCCGCTCGGCGCGGTATAGCCGACCCTGGTTTGGACAGCGACTGGGGCACTGCCGGATTCGTCGGTGTCCTGGGGCGCAATATCCGGGGGCGCCGAAGCGGCGGCGGTCGAGACCGGTGTGTGGTCAGGGTCGGTCGTGCGGTGACGGCGGAACAGGAACTGGGCGCCGAGTTGTAGTCCGATCACCACCGCCAGGACGAAGGCAAACTGGCCGAAGGGATTGAGTTCAACGCCTGCCATCTCCCCGATGCTCACCGAAAGCAGGCCGTAGAGGCTGGTGGGTGCGAAACAACCAGCGAGGGAACCGTTGATCGCCCCCAGGCCCATGACGACCGGGTCGCGCCCGTTCTGCTCTGCGAGCAGCATCGCGATGGGGATGACGATCATCGCCGCAAGGGGGTTGCCCAACGCGGCGATGGCCAACGCGATGGCGAACATGACCCAGGGCAACAGTGCCTTTCGGTCACCCGTTCGGCGCACGGCCCAATCCACGAGCCGGTCCAGGGTTCCGTTGACCCGTGCGATCGCCACGAGATAGGTGATCCCCAGCAGCAGGAGCATGAGGTCTACGGGGAAGCCTCCCATGACTTCCTTGGCCGACTCCGCGCCAAGGGTCAAGCCGACCCCGAGCGCCACCGCCAAGGCCAGGGCGCCGATGTGAACGCCGCGCAGAGTTCCGATTGCCAGGGTGAGAAGCAGTATCCCGATGGAGATCAGCTGGACGGTGGTCATGACGGTACCTCTCGGTGGCTCTTGGGATTCGAGTAGTGGGTCATAGTGGGCACGGTGGGGTTACCGGCCGAGCCATCGCGCCGGGCGTTTCTCGAAAAAAGCAGCGGCTGCTTCGCGCGCATCCTGGGACAGGTAGCTCTGCACCACCAGATCCTCGTTAGTCGCGTCGGGCTCGCGCATCCGCGCAAAGGTGAGCTTGGTGTTCGAAAGGGTCAGGGGCGCCAGCTCGGCCATTTCCGCCGAGACGGTGCGGGCCAGTTCTCGTAAGCCGGCGTGAGAATCGGCCGATCCGCTGAGGGCGCCGGTCTGCATGAGCTCGGCGTAGTCGAACAACTTGGCGCGCATGATCATCGTCTTGGTCGCGGGAATGCCAACCAAGTCGGTCATCCGCGAGAGGTTTCGAATTGTCAGGCAGTTTCCCACTGTTCGCGCGATGGGGAAACCGAACCGGACATCGGGACCGGCTAGCAGGACATCGCAACATGAGGCGATCAGCGCCCCTTGTCCGATGACCGGCCCATCCAGCACCGCAACCGCCGGCACTCTCAATCCCTCTATCGCGGCGAGGGTGTGTTCAGCATGGTCCTCGAGGTCACGCACGTCTTGCGCGGAATCCAGGGCCGAGAAGGTCCCGATGTCGGCGCCCGCCATGAAGGACGGCCGGGAACCGGTGGCCCCGGAAAACGTCACGACCCGGATGCTCGTGTCGGAGTTCGCGAGCGCGCAGGCACGGACCAGCGCCTCCTCCATCTCCGGAGTCGCAGCGTTGAGCCGTTCCGGGCGATTGAACGTGACGTTGAGTACCGCGCCGTCTTGCGCGGTCAGTAGATGCTGTGTCGACGGGCCGTCAGTCATTGCGCGCGCTGCCCGATACCGCGATGACCCCTTCGGCGGACAGTTCGGCAATGTCTGCCTGGCTGTAGCCGAGTTCGTCCAACGCCTCCGCGGTGTTCTGCCCCAGCACAGGCCCGGCGCTGTGGCGTACCGCTGGTGTCTTCGACAACCGCATCGGCGAACCGACCTGAAGGACCCGCTCACCGTTGGAATGCTCGGATTCCCAGAAGAAGTCGCGGGCCAGCAGGTGCTCGTCGGCGAACACCTGGCTGTAGTCGTTGATAGGGGCAGCGGGGACACCTGCCTCGTCCAGGAGCTGCAGCCAATGGGCCCGGGTGTTGCCCAGCGTTCGTGCCTCGATCAACTCGATCAATGCGGCACGATTGTCCATCCGGGCGGTGTTGGTCGCGAAGCGCTCGTCGTCGAGCATCCATTCGAACTCGAACGCCGCGCAGAATGCCAACCAAGTTTTCGGGGTGGCGGCGCCAATGGTGAACCAGCCGTCGGCTGCCCTGATCGCCTGGTAGGGGGCAGCGGTCTGATGGGCGGATCCGCGTCGCATCGGTATCTCACCGGATGCGTTGTACCGAGCGAACTCCCAAATCGCGTACGACACCCCCGACTCGAACAGAGAGACGTCGATGCGCTGACCTTCACCGGTCTGATGCCGATGATTCACCGCGGCGAGTACCGCGATCGCGCCGTACATCGCACACCCGATGTCGCAGACGGGTACCCCCACTTTGACCGGGTCACCGTCGGGAGTGCCCGTGACACTCATCAGCCCTGACCGGGCCTGCGCCATGATGTCGAGTCCGGCATTGGCCGCCAGCGGTCCATCCTGGCCCCAGCCGGATGCGGACAGGTAGATCAAGCCGGGATTGTGCTCCGAGAGTGTGTCGTAATCGAGTCTGAGCCGTTTCATCGCGCCGGGGCGGATGTTCTCGACGATGACGTCCGCAGTGCGGGCAAGCGACAGGAAGATCTCCCGTCCGCGTTCGGATTTCAGGTCGAGTGCGATGGAACGTTTGTTGCGGTTGAGCGTGACGAATGCTGAACTTTCGCCGACGGCTTCATTCATCGGTGCGAACCCGCGCACCACGTCTCCCTCGCGCGGGTCTTCGATTTTGGTGACGGTCGCGCCGAGGTCGGCCAACAGGGTGCCGCAGTACGGGCCGGCAATGTAGTTGCCGACTTCTAGGACCTTCAGTCCCTGCAGTGCGCTTGCGTTGGGCTGCATGTTCATCTCCAGTAGTTCTTTTGTGTTCTGGTGCGTCAGGCTGGTATTGGTCTTCCGCATGCGATCAGTCGAGTCGCTCGACGACCATTGCCATGCCTTGCCCACCGCCGACGCACATCGTTTCGACCCCGAACTGCGCGTCGTGGGTCTGCAGATTGTTGATCAGTGTTGCCGTGATCCGCGCGCCTGTCATGCCGAACGGATGTCCGAGCGCGATGGCACCGCCGGAGACGTTCAGCTTGTCCTCATCGATCTTCAGTTCCCTGGCGCTCGCCAGCACCTGAACGGCGAAAGCCTCGTTGATCTCGAAGAGATCGATATCGGCCACCGTCATCCCGGCCCGCGCCAGTGCCCTCCTGGTGGACTCGATCGGACCCAGTCCCATGATCTCCGGGGACAATCCAGAGACGCCGGTGGACACGATGCGGGCCAGTGGAGTGAGGCCGAGGTCTCTGGCCTTGATGTCGGACATCACCACCAACGCCGCGGCGCCGTCGTTGAGCGGACACGCATTTCCGGCAGTCACCGTCCCGTCAGGCCGGAATACCGGCTTGAGACGGCTGACCGCCTCGTATGTGGTGCCGTGCCGGGGCGAGTCGTCATTGCGCACAACTGATCCGTCCGGAAGAGTCACCGGACTGATCTCGCGATCGAAGAAGCCTTGTGCCGCAGCCGATTCGGCACGGTTCTGGGAACGAACGGCCCACAGGTCCTGGTCGTCGCGGCTGATCCCGGTGAGCTGGGCGACGTTTTCGGCGGTCTGCCCCATGTCGATGTACGGGTCGGGAAGGTCGCCGGTCTCGCGTGGGTCGGTCCACGGCTCGCCGCCCTCGGCGCGCCTGGCGGTTCGTGCCTGCGCGGTGTCGAAAACCGGATTCTGGGTATCGGGCAGCGAATCTGACTCACCTTTGAAGTACCGGGAAACGGTCTCGACTCCGGCGGAGATGAACACCTCACCGTCACCTGCGGCGATGGCGTGCATGGCCATCCGCGTCGTCTGCAGCGACGATGCGCAGTAGCGGGTAATCGTGGTCCCGGGCAGAAAGTCGTACCCCAGCGCGATCGCGACGTTGCGGCCGATATTGAATCCTTGCTCTCCGCCCGGGTTTCCGCAGCCCAGCATCAGGTCGTCGATGTCGTGTGGATCCAGTGCAGGGATTTTGTCCAGGGCAGCCTTGACGATCTGCGCGGTGAGGTCGTCGGGCCGCATATCCTTGAGCGACCCTTTCACCGCGCGACCGATCGGTGACCGGGTGGCGGAAACGATGACGGCATCAGGCATTGTGAAATCCTCGTGTCGGATGGACGGTTTACAGGTGCTGCTCGCCACCATTGACGTCGAGAAGCGCAGCAGTGATATAGGAAGCGGCGTCGGACAATAGGAACGCGATCGCCGACGCGATCTCCGCCGGTTCACCCAGGCGTCCCAGCGCGATGGATTCCATCCATTGCTGCCTGACGCGGTCGGGCACGTCACCGATCATCGGGGTGTTGATGGCACCCGGTGCAACGGCATTGCAGCGGATGCCGTACTTCGCCTGCTCAGCGGCGACCGCCTTGGTGAGTCCGACGATTCCGGCCTTGGCCGCGGAGTAGTTTGTCTGGCCGAAAGCCCCGTGCCGGTTCGACGACGAGATGTTGACGATAGCGCCGCCGCCGCCTGCCCTCATCGTCGGAATGACCGATTTGCAGCCGAGCCAGGCACCTCTGAGGTGGACGTCGACCACGGCATCGAACTGGGCTTCGGTCATGGACAGCATCGACTTGTCGCGCGTGATGCCCGCGTTGTTGACCAGTCCGTGAATCGTGCCGAAGCTCGAGACCTGCTCACAGAGAGCAGCCCAGGAGTCGGCGAGGGTCACGTCGTGCTCCACCGGGTAGGCCGAGCCGTCCCTCATGTCGTTGAGTTCCGCGGCCAGCGTCTTGACACTTGCATGGTCGGTGTCGGCCAGGACCACGCGTCGGCCGTCGGTGTGCAGTCGCTGCGCGGTGGCCCTGCCGATCCCTGACCCTGCCCCGGTCACGATGTAGACGGGGTTGTTCTGCGACGACGTCACGCGTGCCCTCTTCCCACGAGATAGACGTCGGTGCCGTGTTGCACAGTGGTGCCGTCCTGATTGCTCACCTGGACGTCGAACGTGGCGATTCCCGACTCCGGACGCGACGAACTGGAACGTAGGTCGGCGACGGTCTGGATGACCTTCACGGTGTCGCCGGGGTACGTCGGTGCGACCATTCTGCGCTGGGTTTCCAAGTAGGCGTGGATGTCGAGTTCGTCCAGGTCGGGGGTGGCGAGACCACTCGAGATGGACAAGATGAGCAGTCCGTGTGCGATACGCCCCGAGAATCCGGTGTTCTCGCGGACCCACATCTCGTCAGTGTGAAGCGGATTGAAATCACCCGAGATACCAGCGAAAGCGACGATGTCGCTCTCGGTGATCGTTCGGCCTCGAGATGTGTACTTGGTGCCGATCTCGAGTTCGTCAAAGAACAGCGGCATGAATTGCTTTCTGATCGGTTTGTCTCCGGAAGGTTCGGACACGGAATGTGCAGGGTCAGCTCTGCGAGTGCGAAGTCGAAATGCACTGGCGCTCAGCAGATGTCATCGGACGCGGGGATCGAGATGCTCGATCCCAGAAGACGATCGTGGCTTTTGCCTCGGCGATGTGGGCCCCGCTGGCCTGGGACCGGACCTGCTCGTCGAGTGTCAGGCTGGTGTTGCCGACCCGGTTGACGGAGAAGGTCACCGCTACCGCGTCATCTTCCTTGCGCAGTTCGCGGCGATAGTCGAGTTCGATTCGGGCGACGACGTAGGAGTCGGGCACCTCCGAACGGAGTACCTGCGAAATCCATTGTGTCCGTGCTTCGTCCAGCAATGTCAACAGTGTCGCGTGATAGACGTGCCCCTGGTGGTCCAGGTCCCTCCAGCGTAGTGGGACGACGCAGTGGGAGCGGGGCTGTCCGGTGTCGGCCTGGATGTCGGCCTCCCTTCAGTATTTTGACTGGCCAATATGCAAAAACTAGCCGGAGTGGCCGAAGGTGTCAACCGTCACACTGATCTCAAGGTGGCCGGTGCGCCGTCAAGTGGCTTCGACGACAGCGGAATATGTTGGGAAAGCAGACTTCTGGAGCCATCAGACGACGGTGAAAATTGGACATCCTCTGCGCGAGCGTGCGGAAAATACCGGTGCCGCACGGCGTGGCGGGCCACCGAGCCGCACACTCGGCGAGGGGTGGTTACCGGCGCGCGCCGGTAACCACCCACACGGCTTGGCGGCCGTTCCCGCTCGGGGTCACGGCCACCTTGTCAAAACCCGCGCTGCGGCACAGGGCGGCAAAGGACTCGGCTTGCTGCTGGATCCAGCCGTGGCTGGCCAGCCCGGTGGCGCCGGGTGGGGACTGACGCTCGACGGCGATCAGCAGCCCGCCGGCGCTCAGCACGCGGTGTGCCTCGGCAACCGCTTTGTCGACGTCCTTCCAGTGGTGCACCGTCGCCAGCGCCCACACCACCGTCGCGGTCCGGTCGGCGACCGGCAGATCTTCCGCGGTGCCTTCACTCCAGGTGATGCCGGCACGCTTGGGGGTGAGGGCGCGGGCCAGGCGAAGCAGTGCGGTGGACGGGTCTACGCCGGTCACCCGCGCGCCGCGGCCTGCTGCTCTCCGGGCGGCGGTGCCGGGCCCGCAGCCGACGTCCACGACGTGATCACCGGCCGAGACGTCGGCCAGTTCCACCGCCAACTTGGCCTTGGCCCGTCCGGCGAGCAGGAACACCAGGCCGCACAGGATAGCTGTCGGCCCGGCGAAGCCGGGATGGTCGGCGTGATGGTTGACCGCAAGTGGAGACGACGAATCGCTCATAGGTAGACCTTGCCGGTTCAACCCGGGTTGAAGTCAAATGTGGGCATGGACGTGATCTCGATCGGTGAGGCGGCCGCGCGGCTGCAGATGAGTCCTTCTGCTTTGCGGTACTACGACGAGCGTGGGCTGGTGTCCCCGACGATGCGTCGAGCCGGGCGGCGGATGTACGGCCCCGAGGAACTGCGCCGCCTCGCGCTGCTCAAGATCATCCACCGGCTGGGCCTGCCGTTGGATACCGCCGCGGCCGTACTCGACGCGCCGAGCGACCAGTGGCGCCAGACCGTCCGCGAGCAGATCGACGAGCTTGATCGCGTCATCGCACAGGCGCAGGGGGCGCAGCTGTTCCTCGTTCACGCCCTGCGCTGCCCGGCCGAGCATCCCGCTCGTGACTGCGCCATGATGATCGGCGCGCTGGATCGGCTGGTCGACGGGATGAGCGTCGAGGAGCTCGCCGTCGATCAGACCGGAACCGGCTGGCTCACCGACTGAGCGGCGCCGTCAGTCGGCGGCGGTGGAGCTGCCCAGCAGGTCTCGGACGCGGTTGGCCACCCGGATGAACTCCGGGCGCTCCATGGTTTCGGCGTAATCGCGTTCGGCGGGAAGGTCGACATCGAGCGTCTCGACGATCCGGCCCGGCCTGGGACTCATCACCACCACCCGGTTGGCCAGATAGACGGCCTCGGCGACGGAGTGCGTCACCAGCACGACGGTGGTTCCGGTTTCGCGCCAGATCCGGTGCAGTTCAACGTTCATCTTCTCGCGCGTCAGCGCATCCAGCGCGCCGAAGGGTTCGTCCATCAGCAGTACATCGGGTTCGTGCAGAAGCGCGCGACACAATGAAACCCGTTGCTGCATACCGCCGGAAAGCTCATGGGGGAGTGCGTTCTCGAATCCGCTCAGACCCGTCATCTCGATCAGATAGTCGCAGCGTCGCGCGGCGGCCTGTCGGGGCATGCCCCGCATCTCGGCTTGCAGCAGGATGTTCTTACGCACCGAGCGCCATTCCAGCAATGCCGCGCGCTGGAACACGTAGCCGATCTCCCGCTGCGGGCCCCGAACCCGGTTGCCGCGCAGACGTACGTCACCCGATGTCGCATCGGTCAAGCCGGCGACGACCTTGAGCAGCGTCGACTTGCCGCACCCGGACGGCCCCGCGATCGACACGAATTCGCCGTCGGAGACCCGCAGGTCGATGTTCTCCAGCGCGGTCACGGTCGCACGTTTGGAAACGAACGTGACGGTCAGGTTCTCGATCGCGATGGTATCGGAGGCTTCGTCGGTCACGGCGGTCCTCGGTGCAGAGATGGTGGCAGTGGTCATGTCCTCTGGCCTTCCTACGGCTGGGGCTTCGGGGCGAATGACGAATCCCAGTACTCGCCTGGAGCTTTCGCGGATTTCAGCAGCCCGGCGTCGGTCAGTGTGGTGATCGTGGTGGTCCAGTCCTCCTCGGCGTTGGTGCCGGGAGCCTGGTTGGCAGTCGCGGGGGTGGACAGCAAGGGGATGGTCTGCTGCCACTGTTCGAGCAGGACCTCGCGCGGTGGCAGCTGCGGATCCTTGCCCGCCATCGCGTCGACCGCGGCGTCCGGGTTGGCGGCTGCGGCTGCGAACGCCTCACTGGTCGCGTCCACCATCGACTGCACCAGTTCGGGGTTGTCAGCGATCGTGGCGGTGTTGGCGATCAGCCCGTTGCTGTAGAAGTTCAGGCCGGCATCGGAATAGCGCAGGTAGCGCACCTCGCGCCCGCTCTTGTTCGCCACGGTCGGGCCCTGGTCGTGCGCGAAACCGATCAGGCCGTCGACGCGGCCGGACAGCATGGCGGCCATCTTGCCTGCGGCATCGAGGCTCTGCTGGGTCACCTGGTCGGCGGGCACCCCGACCTTGTCGAGATAGATGGGGAACGTGGTGGTGGGGGCATCGCCCGCCGATACCGCGATGGTGCGCCCGGCCAGATCCTTCGGTTCATTGATGCCGGAGTCGGCGAACACCTGCACCGAGGAGGGCGTGGTCTGCAGGAACACTCCCGTGCTCCTGACTTGGACGCCCTTGTCGATATTGCTCAGCACCGCCGGGGTGTCGGCCCACCCGAAATCGACCTGTTGGGACCCGACCGCCTGCGTGGTCTTCGTGGAGCCCTGGCCCGCGTCGATGGTCAGGTCGATGCCGTGCTTGGCGAAAATGCCCTCGGACACTCCGTAATAGAACGGGGCGTGCTCACCGTAGGGGTACCAGTTCAGCATCAGGGTGGTAGGCGTACCGGAACCGTCAGCGGCGGGCGACTTTTCGTCGCCGCCACCCCCGCAGCCGGCCAGTGCCAGCATCGCGGCGGTACCGGCGATCAGCACGCGTCGAGAGAATGTCATTGCTCGTGGCTCCTAGCGGTCGATGAGTCAGGCGGAGGTTGCGGACTTGGTGATACGACGCGACGAATGCCACGGGATGAGCAGTTTCTCGGCGATTTCGATGATCGCGAACAACACGATGCCCAGAACGGACATGATGATCAGCGCCGCGAACAACATTGCGGTGTCGACATTCCCGTTGGCCTGGAGGATGACATAGCCGAGTCCCTCGTTGGCGCCGACGAACTCGCCGACCACTGCGCCGGTGACGGCGAGGGTGGCCGCCACCTTGAGCCCGGACATCAGCTGCGGCAGGGACGCCGGGAACCGGATCTTCATGAACGTCTTGAACCGGCTGGCGCCCATGGTGGAGGTCAACTCCAGGATCTCGGGGTCCACCGACCGCAGGCCGGCAAGACCGGAGATGACGATCGGGAAGAACGCCATCAGCACCGCGATCAGGATCTTGGGGGACGGGCCGAACCCCAGCCACACGATGAACAGCGGTGCGATCGCGATTTTGGGAACCACCTGGGCGAACAGGATCAGGGGGTACACGGTCTTCTCGAGGCTCGCCGAGTAGACCATCATCACCGCCACGAATTCGCCGACCACCGCGGCGATGAGGAAGCCGATCACCGTCTCCCAGGTGGTCACCCAGGTGTTCTCGGCCAGGTAGGCCGCGTTCTCCTGCGCGGTGCGCCAGGTGTCACCTGGCGACGGCAGGATGTAGGGCGCGACGAGTTCCGTTGCGGTGACCGCCCACCAGGCGACGAGGAGTGCGGCGACGAGCACCAACGGGCGCCACAGGCTCGCCGCCGTGCGGCGAGCGGAAAAGGTCGGCCCCCTGAACCGGGTAGGTCGTGGCGAGCCCGACCCCGAGGTGGGAGCCCCGGGGCGCGGGCCGGCCGAAGCGGTTACCGCCATGGAGAGTCCTAGATGTTCGCAGTGGCACGGGCCCGTGGGCCCGATTGGGAATGCGCTTTCCGAAGCGTCCCGACCCTAACGTGACCCAGCGCACACTGTCAACGGTGCGGCGTCGGATTCCGTCAGCGCAAGCGTGTGCTGTCGCGTAGCACCACGCGCCCGCCGACGCGTTCCCGCAGCTTGTCGTCATTTTCGGGGCGCAGCGCCAGCTCGACGGCGCATACCCCGATCTCTTCGAGGGGCAGTGCCACGGTGGTGAGGCTCGGGGTGTGATCGCGCAGGGTCGGGATGTCGTCGAACCCCGCGACACACAGATCTGCGGGGATCGAAAGACCGAGATCTCGCCAGGCCGCGATGGCCCCGATCGCCATCACGTCGGTGACGGCGAAAACGCAGACCGGGACCGCCGCGGCGCCCGGTTCCAGGTCGAGCGCCGCGGCCAGCCGGCGTGCCGCCGCATAGCCGCCGTCGCGGGTGAACTCGCCCGACACCTCGACCAGCGGGGTGAGCCCGTGCCTACCGAGCGCCTCGACAAACCCGTTGCGGCGGTCGACGGCCGTACGGATGCTGCCCGGGCCCGAGATGATCGCGAACTGCCGATGTCCGGCCGCTATCAGCGACTCGGCCAATTCTCCTGAGGAGAAGTGGTTTTCGAGTTCGACGGCGCCGCCGAACGCCAGTGGCTGGCCGATCACGACCAGTCTGCCGCCATTGGCGCGGTAGGTGCCGAACTCGCTTTCCAATTCGCGATCGAGGTCACCACTCTGGCGCGAGCCGGCCAGCACGATCGCGTCGGCACGCTGGGCGATGAACGTGCTGACCGAGTCCCGTTCGATGTCGAAGTCGCGGTCGGTGCTGGCCAGCAATACCTGCTTGCGGGCCGCGCGGGCTGCGGTCTGCACGCCGCGCGCGATGGAGGAGAAGTAGGGGTCGGCGATGTCGTGCACGATCAGGCCGAGTAGTCCGGTGGACGCCCGCGCCAGCGCTTGGGCCTGGGCGTTCGGGACGTAGCCCAACTCGCGGGCAGCCGCGCGGACGCGGTCGGCCACGCCTTCGCCCGGCACCCGGGTCGAGCCGTTGAGCACGCGTGACGCGGTGGCCTGTGACACCCCCGCCCGCGTGGCCACATCCTGCAATCTCACCGCGGCCATCAGCGCACTCCCATGTTGCGGTTCCGGCCGGGCTTGACCGGATTGTTCGGACAGCTTACCGTGGAAAGCGCATTCCGAAGTGCTGACATCGCCGACTCCTCTTTGCCGGGTGGGTGGCGATGCAACTCCATCGACAGCACTCGCCGGTACGCCGGCTCAAGACAGAGGTTTCCTCGATGACAACACTGCGCATTGCCATGAACGGCGTTACCGGGCGGATGGGTTACCGCCAACACCTGCTTCGATCCATCATGCCGTTGCGGGACACGGGTCTGGTGCTCGATGACGGCACCCGGGTGGACGTCGAGCCGATCCTGGTCGGGCGCAACGCCGACAAGCTAGCCGAACTCGCCGCGGCGCACGACATCGAGCACTGGACCACCGACGTCGCGTCGGTGATCGCCGACCCGACCGTCGACGTGTACTTCGACTCTCAGGTGACTTCGCGCCGCGTGGAGGCGCTGACCGCGGCGATCAAGGCGGGCAAACACGTATACACCGAGAAGCCGACCGCCGAGACATTCTCGGAGGCAGTCGAACTCGCACGGATGGCAGAAAATTCCGGTGTCGTCGCCGGGGTGGTGCACGACAAGCTGTACCTACCCGGCCTGGTCAAACTCCGGCGACTGGTCGATGAGGGCTTCTTCGGACGCATCCTGTCGCTGCGGGGTGAGTTCGGGTACTGGGTGTTCGAGGGCGACGGTCAGCCGGCCCAACGCCCGAGTTGGAATTACCGCACCAAGGACGGTGGCGGCATCACGGTCGACATGTTCTGTCACTGGAATTACGTCATGGAAGGGCTGCTCGGGTCGGTCCGGGCGGTCACCGCCCGATCCGTCACCCACATTCCGACCCGGTGGGATGAGGCCGGCGAGCCTTACACCGCCACCGCGGACGACGCCGCCTACGGCATCTTCGAAATCGAGGGCGGCATCATCGCGCAGATCAACTCGTCCTGGGCGGTCCGGGTCTACCGCGACGAGCTGGTGGAATTCCAGATCGACGGAACGCACGGCTCGGCCGTCGCGGGCCTGCGGCGCTGTGTCGCCCAGCAGCGGTCCCACACGCCGAAACCGGTGTGGAACCCCGATATCCCGGCGACCGAGAAGTTCCGCGACCAGTGGCTGGAGGTGCCGGCCAACGCCGAGGAAGACAACGGCTTCAAACTGCAGTGGGAAGAGTTCCTCCGGGATGCGGTGGCGGGCAGGCAGCACCGGTTCGGGCTGTTGTCGGCGGCGCGCGGGGTGCAGTTGGCCGAATTGGGACTGCGCAGCTCGGCTGAGGGACGCCGTATCGAAGTGCCGAAGATCGTCCTGTGAGCAGCCACGCGACCGGACTTGCGACGGACATCTCCGTCGATCTTCCCGGCGACGACGGCCTGCGGCGCCATCAGCTCGGTGAGCCGGGCCCCTGGCGCCGGCCCTCCACCGAGATCCGATCCAGGATCGCTTACGGCGCAGCACATGTGGTGCCGAGGCCGCTCGCCGACACCAGTCCGGGCGCACCCGCCGACCTGGACTGGGACGCCACGCTGGCGTATCGCCACGAGCTGTGGTCCTACGGTCTCGGGGTGGCCGACGCGATGGACACCGCGCAACGGGGTATGGGTCTGGACTGGCCGGCTACCCGTGAGCTGATCCGGCGCACCGGACGCGAAGCCACCGCGGTGGGCGGTCGGCTCGCCTGTGGCGCAGGTACCGATCAGCTCCGGCCGGAGGATGTGCCCTCCGGCGCAGCAGGTTTGACGGCGATCACCGATGCCTATCGGGAACAGATCGACGTGGTCCGTGGTGCCGGTGCACAGGTGATTTTGATGGCGTCGCGGGCGCTGGCGCGCGTCGCCGCCACGCCGGAGGACTACCTGAGGGTCTACGGCGCGCTGCTCGCCGAGGCGGACCGTCCCGTGATCCTGCACTGGCTGGGTGAAATGTTCGACCCGGCGCTGCGCGGGTACTGGGGATCGGACGACATCGGCACGGCCACAACGGTGTTCCGCGAGCTCGTGGCGGCGAATGCCGGGCAGGTCGACGGGGTCAAGGTGTCCCTGCTCGACGCCGGTCACGAGGTGGCACTGCGTCGTGCGCTGCCCTCCGGTGTGCGGCTGTACACCGGAGACGATTTCAACTATCCCGAGCTCATCGTCGGCGACGGCGAGGGGCATTCCGATGCGCTGCTGGGCATCTTCGCGGCGATATATCCGGCCGCGTCGACTGCGCTGCAGGAGCTGGATGCCGGCAATCCCGAACGCGCCCTGGAGATCCTGGAATCTACCCGCGCACTCGGGCGGCACATCTTCGCCGCACCCACCTACTACTACAAGACCGGCATCGCGTTCCTGTCCTGGCTCAACGGGCGGCAGCCAGGATTCACCATGGTCGGTGGGCTGGCGTCGGGGCGTTCGGTGGCACATCTGTGCGAGGTGTTCACCCTCGCCGACCGGGCCGGGCTATTGTCCGACCCCGATCTGGCCGCACAGCGAATGCGCATGTACCTCACGGTGAACGGGGTGACCTGATGCCCGAGGCGTTCACCCGGCTGTCGCTGAACACCATGACGACGAAAACCTGGTCGCTGCGCGAAGCCGTCGACGCCGTGGCGGCGGCCGGTCTGCCCGCCATCGGTCTGTGGCGTGACCGGGTCGCCGAGCTGGGTGTCGACAACGCGGCAAAGGCGGTGCGGGACTGTGGTATTCGTGTTTCCAGTCTGTGCCGCGGTGGTTTCCTGACCGGCGTGGACGACGCGCGTGGCGCGCTCGACGACAACCGCAGAGCCATCGATGAGGCAGCCACCCTGGGCACCGGTGAACTGGTGATGGTCGCGGGCGGTATCCCGGACCGTGACCTCCCCGGCGCGCGCAGACGGCTGGCGGACCGGCTCTCGGAATTGGTGCCCTACGCAGCCGATCGCGACGTACGGCTGGCACTGGAGCCGCTGCACCCGATGTTCTGCGCCGACCGGGCGGTGATCTCCACCCTGCGCCAGGCGCTGGAGTTGGCCGCACCGTATCCGGCCCGGTCCGTGGGCGTGGTGGTGGACACGTTCCACGTGTGGTGGGACCCCGATCTGGCCGCAGGCATCGCCGCTGCCGGTGTGCAGGGCCGGATCAGCTCATTCCAGGTGTGCGACTGGCTGGTTCCGATGACACCGGATCCGCTGCTGTCCCGGGGCATGATGGGCGACGGCGTGATCGACTTCGCGGCGATCACCGCATTGGTGCGCGACGCCGGCTACCAGGGCGACGTCGAGGTCGAGATCTTCAACGAAAAGGTCTGGGCGAGTGACGGCCACGCCGTCATCGACACCATGAAAGAACGGTACCGGGACCTGGTGTTGCCGACGTTGGCCTAACGCACCTGGTCGCGGCCGCGCTGCAGTACGGCATCACGGTTGGCGGCGATGTCATTGCCGGTGGCGCTGCTCATCCATTCCCGGGCCGAGGCTGCCTCGATCCACAGGCCCTCATTGGTCTGGGATCCATCGATGCGGTGATAGGAGGCCAGCAGCGCGCGCACGGCGGCCTGGTTGTTGCCGACGATCGAGGCCGCGACCCGGCCCGCGGCGGGGAGCAGGTCGTCGTGGGGGACCACCTCGGTGACCAACCCGGCCCGCAAGGCATCGGCGGCCGACAGATAGTCGCCGGTCAGACTCATCCGCCGGGCCAGCCCCACACCGACCTTCTGCGGCAGCCGCACGGACAGGCCCCACGTCGGTAACAACCCGACCCGCGCGTGGGTGTCGGCGAAGCGGGCCTGCTCGGACGCGATCAGGATGTCGCAGTACAGCGCGAGTTCCAGACCGCCGGTGACCGCAGCACCGTTGATGGCGCCGATGACCGGTTTGGTCATCGCCGGCCACCGCGGGGAGATGTCGGGCAGCTCGGTGGTGTCACCCAGTTCTTTGAGGTCCAGACCCGCGCAGAACACCGGATCAGCGCCGGTCAAGATGACCACGTCGACGTCGTCGTCGGCTTGTGCGTCGCGCAGCGCGCCGTAGAACGCGGTGCGCAACGCGGACGACAGCGCGTTGCGGGACTGCGGCCGATTCAACGTCAGGGTGCGGACCCGGTCGGTGGTGTCGATCAGTAGTACGGCACCGGTCGGCTCCTCGCGCGAGCGCTCGTCGGAATCGGTCGGCTCCTCGCGCGAGCGCTCGTCGGAATCGGTCGGCTCCTCGCGCGAGCGCTCGTCGGAAATCATTCGATCAACCTATCGTGGTCACATGTGCCGGAACATCACCGAGCTGCGCGGGCTGGAGCCCGCCGCCACCGACGAAGAAATCGAGGCCGCCGCCCGTCAGTACGTCCGTAAGGTCAGCGGCATCACCCGTCCGACCGGGGCCAATGTCGATGCGTTCGAGGTCGCGGTCGCCGAGGTCACCGCCACCACGATGCGGTTGCTCAGCGGGCTCGCACCACGGCGGCAACCACCCAAGACGGTCCCGCCGCTGCGCCGGCCGGAGGTGAGGGCCCGGCTGGCCGCGAAATGACCGTGACGGCGCTCAAGGAGTGGAGCGCCGCAGTGCATGCGCTGCTCGACGGTCGTCAGACCGTGCTGCTGCGCAAGGGCGGCATCCACGAGAAGCGTTTCGAGGTGAACGCGTCCCGGTTTCTACTGTTCCCGACAGTCGCGCACAGCCACGCGGAACGTGTCCGCCCCGAACACCGTGACCTGCTCGACGCCGCGGTCGCGGACAGTACCGAGGACGCGCTGGTGTTGCGCGCGGGTGCCACAGTGATTGCAGCCGTTGAGGTTGGTCGACCCGAAGCGATCGACGAGCTGGCGCCGCTGCATATCTGGACGGCTGAATCGGTACGCACAGACCGACTGGACTTCCGCCCCAGACACCGCCTGACGGTGCTGGTGGTGCAGGTCAGCCCGATGCCGCCGATCCGCCTGCCCCGCGCGCCGGAGTACGGGGGCTGCAAAAGCTGGGTGGATCTGCCGGTGCAGGCCCGGCAGTGGGGTGACCCGGTACACGATGAGGCGACGTTGAATGAGATTGCCGGACGGGTGCGTCGCGCGGTCGGCTAGCCGGCCAATGTGAAGGTATTGCGAAAAGTCAACGGATTCTTCGCAATACGTTCACGCTCGCGGTGCGCTACCCGGCGGACGCGGTCCGGCCGGCAGCACCAGCCGCGACACGCCGCCCGCACCGTGGCGCACGGTGTGGGTGGCCGGAGCCAGCCGGGATCCGGAGACCGGTGGTTCGTCGGTGCCCAGATTGCGGGCGAACCGCGGGTGCGAACCGCCCGCCACCATCACCCGGATACGTGAGCCCGCCGTGAAGCGGTGGGCGACGGCGTCGAGTTGGAGTTCGATGGTGCCGGAGTCCTGCGGACGCGAAACGAACGCGTCGGTGACGTTGCGGGACCGGCCCTTGGCATCCAACTCGCTGACGCGGACGAAGACATCGTGGTTCGGGTTGTCGCAGCTGTGCGCGAGTTCCACGGTCGGGGTGCCGACGACGTAGAGGTCGGTGGGCAGCGGGTCCCCGGTGAAGGTCAGCACGTCGGGGCGGCGCGCCAACCCGCTGTCGTCACGGTAACCGCCTTCGGCGGCCAGCAACCGGCCACCGACTGTCGGTGTCGGGTCGGCCGGGTCATAGGTGAACGACGACGCCGGCGCGGTGTCCGACGGTGCGGCCTCGGCCAGCCGCCCGGCCGGTTGCAAAAACAATTCGTGTTCACCCATCACCGGCGGCCAGTCCGGAAGGTCGACCCAGCCCGATCCGTTGACGTGAATCCGCACCTCGCTGCGGGTTGTGTCGCCGCGACCGGCCAGGTGGGTGTCGAGCCAGTCCAGCGATTCCCCGATCACGGTCCGCGCACCCTTGGTCATCAACTGGGTGTGGGTCCACGGACCGACGGTCAATGCGACGGGCACACCGCGCCGGTGCAACTGCTCGTACTGTTCGAGCGTCTGGTCGAGGAACAGGTCCTGCCATCCGCTCAGCAGCAGAATCGGCACTTCGACACGGTGGAGTGCTTCCTCGAAGCGCAATTCGTCCCAGAACGGGTCGGTGCGTTCGGGATGCTCCAACCACGATTCGTACCATGGCGCGCCTGCGCCGAGCAGTTCCCGTCCCGCCGCTCCCATCGGCAGCTTTCCGGTGGCGCGGGCCAACTCGGCGGGTCCCCGCACCTGCCGCGCGATCGCCTTCAGCGCACCGGGTTCCTCCTGCCGGGCCACCATGGCGCTCCACCCCAGGAAGTCGTTGAGTGAGAACGAACCGCTGCCCCAGGCCGACGCACTGAAGTCATGCGGCCCGACGGTGATGACAGCGGCCTTCATCTCCGGCGGAGGATCGGCCAGCAGAGCCCACTGGGTGAACCCCAGGTAGGAGAGTCCGACGGTGGCGAAGGAGCCGGTGAACCACGGTTGATCGCGCAACCAGGCCACCGTGTCTGCGCCGTCCCGCATCTCGTGGACCATCGGCGTGAATTCGCCGCCCGAACCGAACGTCCCACGCACGCTCTGCAGCACGACGTGATAGCCGCGTGCGGCGTAGACGTCGGCGAACAACGCCGAGAACGGGAACCGGCGACCGTAGGGCCCCCGCACCAGCAGGGTGCCCGCAGGCGCGACGGTGTTGGGTGCGTAATGGTCGGCGACGAGCTCGACACCGTCGCGCATCGGAACCCGCAATCCGTGCGTGACGGTGTAGTCGGACTGGTGCGGGGGAAGGCCGAGCACGCGGCCCAGCGTTTGACCGGCGTAGCGACGGAAGCGTGTCACCGCACCAGGCTACGGCCCGACGCCAGTGGTCAGAACTTGTAGTAGGGCGCCAACTCGTGGGCCCGTTGCATGTTCGTCTGCAGGCAGTCGGGATTGGGCTCGGAGTAGATCGGCGAGTAGAACAGCGACTGCTGGATGACGCCGTAGCTGGTCTCGAAGGCGACCATGCAGGTGATCCACCACCGGTCGTTCCAGTCGGTGGGCTTCATGATCCAGTACTGCGCGGCCCGGTGACCGTCGATGTCCATCTCCAGCGCATCGGGCGGGATGGTCTGGTCATACGTGCGCCACACGAACGCCTCGATCGCCATCTGGTAGTTACCGGCGTCGTACTTGCAGCGCAGGCTGTCCTCGGGCGTCGGCGGGGTGGCCGCCAGGCCGATCCGCTGGACCACGTCGAGCGGAATGTCCCGGCACGGGTCGAACGGGGACGGGTCTGTGGTTTCGATCACCGGCCACTTGATGGTCGTCGACACGTTGGTCATCGGGAGGTCAGTTGCGTCCAGGTGCAGCACCCCAGTGCCCGATCCCGCCGACGGACCGGTCTGCCAGACCACGATCACCGCCGCAACCAGCGCAGACAATGCTGATAGCAGGCGCACTCTGGCGGCCATCAAACCCCCTAGCAGACTCAATGAGACATGTTCCCCGGCTTGCGGGGAGTGTAGCGGTCGGCCGCCACGGACTCGACCATAAATGAGAACATGTTCTAGTTGCCGGACCCTGCCCCGGTCGGCGCGCGGTTAGGCTGGTCGGTTGTGGTGGTGCAACTGTGGTGACGGACCAGGAGTCACGAGACCGGCAGCCGGTTCTGTGGGCGATCAGCGATCTGCACACCGGCCATAACGGCAACAAGCCGGTCACGGAGTCGTTGTATCCGGCTTCGCCCGACGATTGGCTGATCGTCGCGGGCGATGTCGGTGAACGGACAGATGAGATCCGCTGGGCGCTCGATCTGCTGCGCAAGCGCTTCGCCAAGGTGATCTGGGTGCCGGGCAACCATGAGCTCTGGACCACCAACAAGGACCCGATGCAGATCTTCGGGCGGGCCCGCTACGACTACCTCGTCGACATGTGCGATCAGATGGGAGTGATCACCCCTGAGCACCCGTACCCGGTGTGGACCGAGCAGGGCGGTCCGGCCACCATCGTCCCGATGTTCCTGCTGTACGACTACAGCTTTCTACCCGAGGGTGCGGCCACGAAGGCCGAGGGTCTGGCCATCGCGCGGGAACGCAACGTGGTGGGCACCGACGAATTCCTGCTGTCCTGTGAGCCGTATGCCACCCGCGACGCGTGGTGCCGGGATCGGGTGGCCGCGACCCGCAAGCGACTCGAGGATCTCGACTGGATGACCCCGAGCGTGCTCGTCAACCACTTCCCGATGGTCCGGGAACCGTGCGAGGCGATGTTCTACCCCGAATTCTCGCTGTGGTGCGGCACCACAGCGACCGCGGACTGGCACACGCGCTACAACGCGATCTGCTCGGTCTACGGCCACCTGCACATCCCGCGCACCACCTGGTACGACGATGTGCGCTTTGAAGAAGTCTCGGTCGGTTATCCGCGGGAATGGCGCCGCCGCAAACCCTATCGCTGGTTGCGTCAGATCCTGCCGAATCCCGAGTACGCGCCCGGCTATCTCAACGAGTTCGGTGGCCATTTCGAGATCACCGCCGAGATGCGTGCCAACGCCAAGCAGATGCAGGACCGCATCAAGGCCAGGCGGTCGTGACGGGAACCCTGTTGGGCCGGGTGTTGCCGGGACAGGTCGCATCGGCCGAGTTATACGACGACCCGCCGGATTTGGTGCCGCTGCCCGACGAAGAACCGCTGATCGCACGGTCGGTCGCCAAGCGGCGCAACGAGTTCGTCACGGTGCGCTACTGTGCGCGTCAGGCACTGGGGGAGCTGGGTATCGGACCTGCCCCGATCCTCAAGGGAGACAAGGGAGAACCGTGCTGGCCTGACGGGGTGGTGGGCAGCCTGACGCACACTCAGGGGTTCCGCGGTGCAGCCGTCGGTCGGGTGGGTGAGGTCCGTTCGGTCGGGATCGATGCCGAACCGCATGATGTGCTACCCGACGGTGTGCTCGGCGCGATCAGCCTGCCGGTCGAACGCATGGAACTCGGCGGGCTGCCGGGAGATCTGCATTGGGACCGGATCCTGTTCTGCGCCAAGGAAGCGACCTATAAGGCGTGGTACCCGCTGACCCATCGCTGGCTCGGGTTCGAGGATGCCCACATCACGTTCGCCGTCGACGATTCCGGTACGGCCGGCGGTTTCCGCTCGCAGATCCTGATCGACCCGGCCGCCGAACACGGCCCGCCGCTGACCGCCCTGGAAGGCCGCTGGTCGGTGCATGACGGCGTGACGTTGACGGCGATCGTGCTGTGACCGCACCCCTTCCCGGCCTGGTCATCGTCGACAAGCCGGCCGGAATGACCAGTCACGATGTGGTGGGAAGGTGCCGCCGGCTGTTCGGTACCCGCAAGGTCGGGCACGCAGGCACGCTGGATCCGATGGCCACCGGGGTACTGGTGATCGGCATCGAACGCGCCACCAAGATCCTCGGTCTGCTGACCGCGACCGACAAGTCGTATGCCGCCACCATCCGGCTCGGTCAGGCCACCTCGACCGACGATGCCGAAGGCGAAGTCCTGCAGACAATTCCGGCTTCCCAGGTGACCGACGATCAGATTTCGGCTGCGGTTGCCGCGCTGCGCGGCGCCATCGCTCAGGTCCCGTCGGCGGTGAGCGCCATCAAAATCGGTGGCCAGCGGGCCTACAAGCTGGCCCGCGAAGGCCAGACCGTCGAGCTGGCGGCCCGGCCCGTACGCATCGACCGGTTCGACGTGCTCGACATCCGGCGTACCGACCCCTTCGTCGATGTGGACGTCGACGTGGACTGCTCATCGGGTACCTATATCCGGGCACTGGCCCGCGACGTCGGTACGGCGCTGGGTGTCGGGGGACACCTGACTGCGTTGCGGCGCACCAGGGTCGGTCGGTACGGCCTGGACGAGGCACGCATCCTCGACGACCTCACCGAGCAGGCGCAGCTGAGCTACAGCCTCGATGCGGCCTGCCTGTTGGCCTTCCCGCGCCGTGATCTGACCGCCGAGGAAACCGAGGACACCCGACACGGCAGGGCCCTGGCGCCGGCAGGCATCGACGGCGTGTACGCGGCCACCGCACCTGATGGACAGGTCATCGCCCTATTGCAGGACGGCGCGGCCCGGACCAAGAACGTCGTCGTGTTGCGGCCGGCCACACTGTAGGGCTGCAGCCTCAGAGTTGGCCGTGCCGTGGGGGGTTGGTGCCTGACAGGGTGTAGCGGCCGACGTGGTGCAGTTTCCAGCGGGTGGCGTCGTGCAATGTGTGGGTGCGGGCGTCGCGCCAGTACCGGGCCAAGTTTCCGGTGGCCGACGCGCTGCGGGTGCCGCCGAGCTCGAACAATGTGGTCGATGCCTCGAGTGAGGTCCGGACGGCCGACACCTTGGCGACCGCCACCGCGATCGAGGCTGCCGCCGCAGAGTCCGCGGTGAGATCAGCGCGGGCAGTGTCGACCTGACGGGCGGCCTCGGCCAGCAGGGCCTGCGCACCTCTGACCGCCACGGTCAGTTCCCCGGCGACCTGAACCAATGTCGGGTCGTCGGCGGCGTCGGACACCCCGGCCTCGAAGTGCGGGCGGGCCTTGGCGGCTTGACGCACGCCCTCGTCGAGGGCGGCGGTCCCGATGCCCACGTCGATCGCGGCGTGGAGCAGTTGGGCCCGTGCGCCATACAGCGTGGGCTGCTGGAAGATCGGGGTGAAGGGCACGACGTGCTCGGCAGGGACGCCGACGCTGTCCAACGTGACGGTGCCGGATGCGGTGGTCCGCTGACCCATACCGTCCCAGTCGTCGAGGATCGTCAGTCCGGCCGCGTCGCGGGGTACGAACGCGATGGCTTTGGGTGTCGCGGCGGTCGGCACCGTGCCGGAGCCGTCGGACAGCGAGGCACGGATGATCAGCCAGTCGGCGAACAGTGCCCCGGTCGAATAGAACTTGCGGCCGCTCAATACGTATCCGTCGTCGGAGGGCAACAGCGTGGTGGCATCGACGTCGATGGGGTGCGGGCCACGCTCGGACTGTGCGTTGGCGAACAGCGCGCCGTCGAGTACCAGGCGATAGAAGAACGCCTGCTGCGCCTCGGTGCCCTGCAGCCGCAACGCCTCCAGGAACGTGAAATGTGAATGCGGAATCTGGCTGAGTGACGGATCACCGTGTGCGAGTAGGCGAAACACCTCGGCGAGGACCAGGGTCGGCACGTCGGGTCCGCCGTACTCCACGGGCACGGTCAATGCCAGCAGTCCGGAGTCCTTGAGCGCACGAATCTGCTCGTGCGGCAGCGCGCGGTCGACGTCCCGCGCGCTCGCCCCGGCCGCGAACGTCGCGGACAGCCGCGCCGCGGTCACCAGGGCCTGATCCGTCGAGGTGATCCGGGCAAGGCCGGCAAGATCGGTCATCGGGAGGCCCCGACGAACGGTATGGAGGCAGGCCCTGCACCACTGGCGCCTCCCTCGAACAGGCCGCGCTCCCGCAGAATCGGTATGACGCCTTCGCCGAACCAGAACAGTTCCTCCAGATGGGGGTAGCCGGAGAAGATGAACTCGTCGATCCCGATCTCCGCGTATTCGGTGATCCGGTCGGCCACCTCGGTGTGGCTACCCACCAGGGCGGTGCCCGCGCCGCCGCGCACCAGTCCGACTCCCGACCACAGATTGGGCGCGATCTCGAGGCTGCGGGCATCACTCCAGGTGTTGTCGAGCCGGTTCGCCTCGTGCAACGCCAGCATCCGTTTCTGCCCCTCGGACTGGCTGCGCGCAAGGCCCTCCTGGGCATTGCGGACGGTCTCCTCGTCGAGCGCGGCCACCAACCGGTCGGCCTGGGCCCAGGCTTCTGCGGAATTGTCGCGGGAGATGGTGTGCAACCGGATGCCGAAGCGCAGCTTGCGTCCCTGCTCCTCACCGAGCGTCCTGATCCAGTCGATCTTCGCGCGCACCGCCTCCGGCGGCTCGCCCCACGTCAGGTAGACGTCGGAGTGCCGGGCCGCCACCGGTCCGGCCGCCGTTGAGCTGCCGCCGAAGTACAGCGGCGGCACCGGAACCGGCGGGGTGGCCAGCGACGCCTCCTCGACATCGATGTACTGACCGCGATGGGTCACCGTCTCACCGGCCCACAACCGCCGCACCACATCGAGGAATTCATCGCAGCGCTGGTAGCGGGCATCCTTGTCGAGGTGGTCGCCGAAAGCCCGCTGCTCGTGGGCCTCGCCACCGACCACGACATTGAGCAGGATGCGGCCCGGCGCGTGCCGGGAGAACGTGGCGGCCATCTGCGCCGACAGCGTCGGGCTCACGAGGCCGGGACGAAAGGCCACCAGGAAGGCCAGCGAGGTGGTCTCGCGGGCCAGAAGCGAGGCGGTGATGAACGCGTCCTCGCACCAGGCTCCGGTCGGGATGAGCGCGCCGGTGAATCCGAAGGTCTCGGCTGCCCGCACGATCGAGGCCAGGTAGTCGATGCTGGCGTCGCGGTCACTGTGGGCAGCTCCTGCCGGTGTGCCGTGGCCACCGCCGACGATTGACCGGCTGTCGCCGTAGGTGGGCAGGAACCAATGCAATGAGACAGTCACAAACAGGTCATCCTGGTGCTGAATCGGTCGCGGCGCACGGGTAAGAATCGTCGTGATCGCAGCCGCGAGCGTGCAACGTGCGCGAGAAATCCTGCCTCATTTCGCAGTGGCTTCACATACGCGGCGGCCGCGCTTACTTACCTGGCGACGACCCAGATCGCCTCTGCGGCAGGGCTGCCCAGATCCACGGTGGCTTCGGGATCTCCGGTTGTCCCTGATTTCTCGACGGCCACCGAGATCATGCCCGCGAAATCGCGCCGAGCCAGTACCCGCAGCCGTGAATCCAGACTGATCCCGACGCTGTCGAAGTAGCGCAGCATTTCCGGATCGGAGTCGGAGATGCGCGCCACCGTGCCGGCATCGCCGTCCTGACACGCCGAGAGTTGCCGGGCGGGCGGTGTCGGCACCTGCCCGTCGGCGGCGGGGATGGGATCGCCGTGGGGATCGCGGGTGGGATGGCCCAGTTTGGCGTCGATGGCCTCGAGCATCCGGTCGGACACCGCATGCTCAAGGATCTCGGCTTCGTCGTGCACCTCGTCCCAGCTGTATCCCAGTTCCGACACGAGGAACGTTTCCATCAGCCGATGCCGACGCACCATCGCCAGCGCGGCCCGACGGCCTGCGTCGGTCAGTGTCACCCCGCCGTACTTCTCATGGTCGACCAGGCCCTGGTCAGCCAGCTTGCGGATGGATTCCGACGCGGTGGACGCCGAAACCCCGATGCGCTCGGCCAGCAGCTTGGTGCTGACCTTCTCGCGTGACCATTCCTGGGCTGTCCAGATGACTTTCAGATAGTCCTGGGCAACCGACGAGAGGTCGAGATGGTTACCGTCGGGACTCACAGTAGGGAAGTTTAGGCAATCATCACCTGGTCTGGGGATCTAGAGCGGACTGTGGGGTCGTAGGCTTGCTTCTGTGCAACGCTGGCGTGGGCAGGATGAGATCCCCACGGACTGGGGCAGGTGTGTTGTCACCATCGGAGTGTTCGACGGTGTTCACCGTGGACACGCGGAGTTGATCAACCATGCGGTGAAGTCGGGCCGATCGCGGGGAGTACCCGTGGTGCTGATGACTTTCGACCCCCATCCGATGGAAGTGGTGTTTCCGGGTAGTCATCCCGCGCAGCTCACCACTCTGACCAGGCGCGCCGAGCTGGTCGAGGAACTCGGTGTCGACGTGTTCCTGGTCATGCCGTTCACCTCGGACTTCATGAAACTCACCCCCGAGCGCTACATCCATGAGCTGCTCGTGGAGCACCTGCATGTGCTCGAGGTGGTCGTGGGGGAGAACTTCACCTTCGGTAAGAAGGCGGCCGGAAACGTCGACATGCTGCGCAAAGCCGGTGAACGGTTCGGATTCGCGGTCGAGGGCATGTCGCTGGTCTCCGAAGTGCCGGAGCGCCAGCGCGACGACGCGGTCACCTTTTCCTCGACCTACATCCGCTCGTGTGTCGACGCAGGCGATGTGGTGGCGGCTGCCGAAGCGCTGGGCCGGCCACATCGGGTCGAGGGTGTGGTGGTGCGTGGCGACGGCCGCGGCCGGGTGCTGGGCTTTCCTACCGCCAACGTGGCGCCGCCGATGTACTCCGCGATTCCGGCCGACGGCGTGTACGCGGCCTGGTTCACGGTGCTGGGCCATGGCCCGGTGATGGGCGAGGTGATACCCGGCGAGCGGTATCAGGCTGCCGTGTCGGTCGGCACCAATCCGACCTTCTCGGGTCGTACCCGCACCGTTGAAGCCTTTGTTCTGGACGCCACTGCCGACCTGTACGGCCAGCACGTCGCGGTCGACTTCGTCGGACGCATCCGTGGCCAGGAGAAATTCGACTCGGTCAAGGAGCTGGTGGTCGCGATGGAGGCCGATACCGAGCGGGCAAGGACGATCCTGCGCGATTCTGTCTGAGCAGCGTGCACTGCTAGACTTTCCGGCGATCCAGCGTGTGCTGCAGTTCGCGGCGGCCATGTTCGAGAATCTTGATCGCGGACCGATTTGATGGAGTTAATTTCGTGGCGCTTACAGCCGAGCAGAAAAAAGAGATCCTGGGCTCATACGGCCTGCATGAGACCGACACCGGTTCACCCGAGGCGCAGGTTGCCCTGCTGACCAAGCGGATCATCGATCTCACCGAGCACCTCAAGGTGCACAAGCATGACCACCACTCGCGGCGCGGACTGCTGCTGTTGGTCGGCCGGCGCCGCCGGCTGCTGAAGTACGTCGCGCAGGTCGATGTTGCGCGTTACCGCTCGCTGATCGAGCGCCTCGGGCTGCGTCGCTGACGCCGCATCGGTGGCATCCCTGCCGGCGGCCGTGATTGTGGGGGCGGCCGCGGTACTCGCAGCTGGCGTTGTGACAGGGTGTTCGTCCGCGGCAGCCGCGGACATGCAGACGGGGGACTGTCTGAGGATCGGCGGCACGGTGGAACGGCCCGACGCCGCCGAAGCAGTGTGCGGCAGCATGGAGTCCAACTTCAGAGTGGTCTCCACGGTCACGGACAGCGATCAATGTCCCATGGACGTCGATTCGTACTTTTCGATGAGCAGCCCGCTGCGCGATGAATCCCAGACGATCTGTATGGACATCGACTGGATCGTCGACAGCTGTATGAGCATCGACCCGGAGAACGACAAGGACCCGGTGCGGGTGGATTGCGGCGATTCGGCTGCGCCGCACCGGCAGCGGGCCACCCAGATCCTGCAGGGTGTTTCCAACGTCGACCAGTGCGGCAGCGGCGTGGGCTACGCATACGATGAACGCCAGTTCACCGTATGCGTGGAGGACGTGTCCTAAGCAGCGCCGCATTGGCTGCTGGGCTGTTGCTGCCGTGTAACATGAGGGCGTTCGTCAGTCGATGCCTGCTATTCGCACGCCGACAATTCGAACGAATGGGTGCGGTATCCGCAGAACCGCGGGCGCCGCTCCTGCGAGTCCTATCAGGGCCCGCCTGGTCGGGCGGTCTTCGGTAGTGGCTGCCGGGAACCCCGCAGTGGGATGTCCGGCAGCTTCGATCGACGGCCGTAGCCGTATCCAGGCCTGTGGCAAGTCTGAGTGTGACGACGCGAAATAGCTGAATGAATTCAGAGAGGCCACCGGACTAGATGTCTGTAGTTGAACTAGAAGACGGCGTGTTCGAATCCACCGCTGTCATCGACAATGGGAGCTTCGGCACCCGCACCATTCGCTTCGAAACCGGGCGGTTGGCCAAGCAGGCCGCAGGCTCGGTCGTCGCATACCTCGACGACGAGACCATGCTGCTGTCGGCCACAACGGCCAGCAAGACGCCGAAGGACCACTTCGACTTCTTCCCGCTGACGATCGATGTCGAAGAGCGCATGTACGCCGCCGGGCGCATCCCCGGCTCGTTCTTCCGTCGCGAGGGCAGGCCGTCAACCGACGCGATCCTGACCTGCCGCCTGATCGACCGGCCGCTGCGCCCGACGTTCGTATCGGGTCTGCGCAACGAGATCCAGGTCGTCGTCACGGTGATGAGCCTGGACCCCAAGGATCTGTACGACGTGCTGGCCATCAACGCCGCATCGGCGTCCACCCAGGTCTCGGGCCTGCCGTTCGCCGGCCCTGTCGGCGGCGTGCGTGTCGCACTCATCGACGGCCAGTGGGTCGCCTTCCCGACCGTCGAGCAGCTCGAGGGGGCGGTGTTCGACATGGTCGTCGCCGGCCGTAAGACCGCCGACGATGTCGCGATCATGATGGTCGAGGCCGAGGCCACCGATCGGGTCATCGAGCTCATCGCCGGAGGTGCGGGCGCACCGACCGAGGCCGTGGTGGCCGAGGGTCTTGAGGCGGCCAAGCCGTTCATCGCCGCATTGTGTGCCGCGCAGCAGGAGCTGTTCGAGGCCGCAGGTAAGGAGACCGCCGACTACCCGGTGTTCCCCGACTACCAGGACGACGTGTTCTACGCGGTGTCCTCGGTGGCCACCGACGCACTGTCCGAGGCGCTCACCATCGCAGGCAAGGAAGAGCGCGACGACCGCACCAACGAGCTCAAGGCCGAGGTGCTGGAGCGTCTGGCCGAGACCTATGCCGGCCGTGAGAAGGAAATCGGTGCGGCCTTCCGGTCGCTGACCAAGAAGCTGGTTCGCCAGCGGATCCTGACCGACCATTTCCGCATCGACGGGCGTGGCGTCACCGACATCCGTGCCCTCTCGGCCGAGGTGGCCGTCGTCCCGCGGGCGCACGGCAGCGCCCTGTTCGAGCGTGGCGAAACCCAGATCATGGGTGTGACCACACTGGACATGGTGAAGATGGCGCAGCAGATCGACTCGCTGGGGCCGGAGACGTCGAAGCGGTACATGCACCACTACAACTTCCCGCCGTATTCGACCGGTGAAACCGGCCGCGTCGGTTCGCCGAAGCGCCGCGAGATCGGTCACGGTGCGCTCGCCGAGCGGGCTTTGATGCCGGTGCTGCCGAGCGTCGAGGAGTTCCCGTACGCGATCCGCCAGGTGTCGGAGGCGTTGGGCTCCAACGGTTCGACGTCGATGGGCTCGGTGTGCGCATCGACCCTCTCGCTGCTGAACGCCGGTGTGCCGCTGAAGGCTCCGGTCGCGGGTATCGCGATGGGCCTGGTCTCGGATGACATTGAAGTTGACGGTAAGACCGAGCGCCGGTTCGTCACGCTGACCGACATCCTCGGTGCCGAAGATGCCTTTGGTGACATGGACTTCAAGTGCGCGGGCACCAAGGACTTCGTCACCGCGCTGCAGTTGGACACCAAGCTGGACGGCATCCCCTCGCAGGTACTGGCCGGCGCGCTGGCCCAGGCCAAGGATGCGCGGGTGACCATCCTTGAGGTGATGGCCGAGGCCATCGACGCCCCGGACGAGATGAGCCCGTACGCACCGCGGATCACCACGATCAAGGTCCCGGTCGACAAGATCGGCGAGGTCATCGGGCCCAAGGGCAAGATGATCAACTCGATCACCGAGGAGACCGGCGCCCAGATCTCCATCGAGGACGACGGCACGGTGTTCGTCGGTGCCGCCGACGGGTTGTCGGCGCAGGCGGCGATCGACAAGATCAACGCGATCGCCAACCCGCAGTTGCCCAAGATCGGTGAGCGGTTCCTCGGCACGGTGGTAAAGACCACTGACTTTGGTGCGTTCGTGTCGCTGCTCCCGGGCCGCGACGGGTTGGTGCACATCTCCAAGCTGGGTCGCGGCAAGCGCATCGCCAAGGTCGAGGACGTGGTGAAGGTCGGTGACAAGCTCCGGGTGGAGATCGCCGACATCGACAACCGCGGCAAGATTTCGCTGGTGCTGGTTGCCGAAGACGAGGCCGCGGAAGCTCCCGCCGCCGGTGACCCCGCACCCGCCGATGTTGCGACCGCCGATTCCTGAGACGTCGGCCGCCTCCGCTCCTGACACCTCGCATTTCCGCCGGACGACACTGCCCGGCGGACTGCGGGTGGTCACCGAGTACATCCCGTCGGTGCATTCGGCGTCGGTAGGCCTGTGGGTGGGTGTCGGTTCCCGCGACGAAGGTAGAAGCGTCGCGGGGGCCGCCCACTTCCTGGAACACCTGCTGTTCAAGTCGACTCCGACGCGCACCGCGGTCGACATCGCGCAAGCTGTCGACGCCGTCGGCGGTGAGCTCAACGCATTCACCGCACGCGAGCACACCTGCTATTACGCCCATGTGCTCGACACCGATGTGGCGCTGGGCATCGACCTGGTCGCCGACGTGGTGCTGAACGGGCGCTGCGCGGCACAGGACGTCGAGGTGGAACGCGATGTCGTGCTCGAAGAGATCGCGATGCGCGACGACGACCCCGAGGACACCCTCGGAGATGTGTTCCTGTCGGCGATGTTCGGTGATCACCCGGTCGGACGCCCCGTGATCGGCAGCATCGAATCGATCACGGCGATGACCCGGACCCAACTGCATTCCTTCCACACGCGCCGGTATACCCCCGAACGGATGGTGGTAGCGGTCGCAGGCAATGTCGACCACGACACGGTGGTGGGTTTGGTGCGCGAGCACTTCGGGCCACGGCTGGTCGCCGGTCGTACCGCGGTGCCACCCCGCACCGGTTCAGGTCGGGTGTCGGGCCGGCCCGCACTGGAGGTGGTCGAGCGTGACGGTGAGCAGACCCATCTGTCGATGGGGGTACGGACTCCCGGACGACGCTGGAAGCACCGCTGGGCACTGTCAGTCCTCAACACCGCGTTGGGCGGTGGCCTGAGTTCCCGACTGTTCCAGCAGATCCGGGAAACCAGAGGCCTGGCGTACTCGGTGTACTCCACGGTGGACACGTTCTCCGACAGCGGCGCCCTGTCCATCTACGCCGGATGCCTGCCGGAGCGGTTTGACGAGGTGGTCCGGGTGACCACCGATGTCCTCGAAGGCGTTGCCCGCGACGGGATCACCGAGAATGAATGCCGTATCGCGAAGGGCTCGTTACGCGGTGGGCTGGTGCTCGGGCTGGAGGATTCGGGCTCGCGGATGCATCGCATGGGCCGCAGTGAGCTCAACTACGGAGAGCAACGCAGCATCGAACACACGTTGTCCCAGATCGAAGCGGTCACCCTCGACGAGGTCAACGCGGTGGCGCGGGAGCTTCTGACCCGCGACTACGGTGCCGCGGTGCTCGGCCCGCATCGGACGAAATCCTCGCTACCACAACGGCTCCAGGTCATCGCGGGCTGACGGTCGTTGCAGTCCGACCAATCATCGGTACCCTTGGCCCGGTGACCGGACTCTCGCGACGCAACGTTCTGATCGGTTCCCTGGCGGGTTTGGCTGTTGCCGGCTTGAGCAGCAAACCTGCCGCCCGGGCCGAGCCGGTGGCGCCGATCGACCGGCAGATCGGTGCGCTGGAACAGCAGCACAACGCGCTGATCGGTATCTATGGGGCCGATCTCGGCTCGGATCGCACAGTGAGTCACCGTGCCGATGAGATGTTCGCCATGTGTTCGACGTTCAAGGGTTACGCGGCGGGCCGGGTGCTGCAACAGGTCGGTCGCGGCGAACTGTCGCTGGACAACCGGGTGTTCGTCGACCCTGCAGCGATCGTCGCCAACTCGCCGGTGACCGAAACGAGAGCCGGCGGTGAGATGACATTGGCCGAGTTGTGCCAGGCCGCGTTGCAGCGCAGCGACAACACCGCGGCCAATCTGCTGCTGAAGACCATCGGCGGACCCCCCGCGATCACCGCGTTCGCCCGCAGTATCGGTGATGACCGCACACGGCTGGACCGCTGGGAGACCGAACTGAATTCCGCGGTGCCCGGCGATCCGCGCGACACCTCGACACCTACGGCGCTGGCCGGCGGCTACCGGGCGATGCTGGTGGGTGACGCGCTGAGCCCGCCGCAACGTCAGCAGCTCGAGGACTGGATGCGGGGGAACCAGACCTCGAGCATGCGGCCCGGGCTTCCGGAAGGCTGGACCACGGCTGACAAGACGGGCAGCGGCGATTACGGCAGCACCAACGATGTCGGCATCGCGTACGGCCCCGATGGTCAGCGGGTACTGCTGGCGGTGATGACACGGTCACGGGCCGATGACCCGGAGGCCGCCGGCCTGCGACCGCTCATCGGTGAGCTGACGACACTGGTGCTGCCGTCACTGCTGGGGACGAACTGAGTTATCCCGCGTTGTCCTCGCTGCCCTGGATCGCGATCTGCCGGGCGCCGGACGGATTCTGCGACAGCGGAACCCGGACGGTGAGGATGCCGCGGTCATAGCTGGCGGTGATGTCGTCCTCGTTGGCGCCTGCCGGCAGGGTCACCGTGCGCAGGAACGCACCGTACGAGAACTCCGAGCGTGCGTTGACCTCGGCGCGTTCGGTGCGCTCGGCCTTCACCGTGAGCTGGGCGTCGTTCACGGTGATGTGGACGTCGCGGGCCGGGTCGATGCCGGGTATCTCGGCGCGTAACTCGTAGTGGTCCTCGGTCACCTCGTCCTCGATACGCATGAGATTGCGTTCGAAGATCGGGCGGAGGCTGGCGAACGGGGTGATCCCGGCGAAGAACTCCGAGAGCTCGGGCAGGAACGGGCGGGGCTGGTGCGCGACGGGCAGGTTAACCACTGGTTACTCCTAAGTCCATTGGGACGCTTGCTCTTTCGATCCAAGCACCGTCGTGGAGCCGTCGGCCGAATGCGCGGTGAACACCGCAAGTACGCGCGGCTGCTAAGCCACCGGCATCGAATCATTGCGTCGCAGCACGAAGAAGTAGGGCCGCCGCGATCCGCGCAGATCCATCGCGCCGATCACGGCATCGTCGGACAGCCGGTGGAATACATCGTTGATCGGGAGTTGGTCGTAGATCATGGTTGCGGTGTCGACGCCGCGGTACCGCGTGGTGCGCAGGCGCGCCTTGGCCGACCGCGCTTGCAGCAGTGGCCGCAACGCAGTGATCGGCCGGGCCACCGACAGGGTTCTGAGCCCGGGAAGCCTTGTCGAGACACCCAACCCGCCGAATGCGGGCAGCGGGTTGAGTGCCCAGAGCGAGGCGCCGTCCCGGGCTGGGAACAACAGCGGGTGCACCGTCTCGGTGTCGACGAACTGCTTGCCCCACCAGCCGCTGGCGGCAAGTAGGCCGTCCATCGGGTGACCGGTGGGAAGTTCGGCGCCCTGCCAGGTGCCGATCATGAACTCCGGATCCACCGGCGCCGAGGCGTCGAACAGCTCAAGGGCCCCGGCGGTGTTCGACGGCGGGTCCGGCAATAACTCCTGCAGCAGCATGCGGCCAGCGTACTTGACAGGTGTCAAGAGCGGCCAATGGGCAACGGCAGGCTCAGCTCAGGACCGTTGCCGGATCGGTGAACGGCAAACCCAGGTCGGCAGCGACCTGCTCGGACAGCAGTGCCCCCTGGTGGGTCGACAAGCCTTTGGCCAGTGCGGCATCGCTCGCGCAGGCTGCCTGCCAACCGTTGTCGGCGAGCTTGAGCACATACGGCATGGTGGCGTTGGTCAGCGCGAAGGTCGACGTCCGCGGCACGGCGCCAGGCATATTGGCAACGCAGTAGAACAGGGTGTCGTGCAGGCTGAACGTCGGATCGTCGTGGGTGGTGGGCCGGGAATCCTCGAAACAGCCACCCTGGTCGATGGCGATGTCGACGAGGACCGCACCTGATTTCATGTGCGCCACCATCGCATTGGTCACCAGCTTGGGGGCCTTCGCGCCCGGGACCAGCACCGCGCCGATCACCAGGTCGGCACGCTTGACGGCATCCTCGAGTTCCAGGGTCGCCGAGTAGCGGGTCTGGATGCGGCCGCCGAACTCGCCGTCGACCTCCCGTAGCTTGTTGATGTTCAGGTCGAAAACCGTTACCTGAGCGCCCATTCCGGCGGCGACGCGAGCGGCGTTGTAACCGGCCGTGCCGCCGCCGATGACGACCACCTCGGCCGGGGCCACGCCGGGGACGCCGCCCATGAGCACGCCGCGGCCGCCATGGCTGCGCATCAGGTGGTAGGCGCCGACCTGTGCGGAGAGTCGGCCGGCGACCTCGCTCATCGGGGCCAGCAGTGGCAGTGCACCGTCGCTGGTCTGCACGGTCTCGTAGGCGATGGAGGTGGTGCCGGACGCGAGCAACGCATCGGTGCACGCCCTGGAGGCCGCGAGGTGCAGGTAGGTGAACAGCGTCTGGCCCTCGCGCATGCGCGAGTACTCCGATTCGATGGGCTCCTTCACCTTGAGCAGCAGGTCGGCCTCGGCCCACACCTCATCTGCGGTGGCGATGATCTCGGCGCCCGCGGCCTTGAAATCGCGGTCGGAGATGGCCGAGCCGTCACCCGCGCCGGCCTGGATGATCACGTCGTGACCCCGTCGGGTCAGTTCAGCCACGCCTGCCGGTGTAATGGCCACGCGGTACTCGTTGTTCTTGACCTCGGTCGGGATGCCGACGCGCATGATCGCTCCTTCAATGTGGGATTGCTGAAGTAATTGTGAAGAACCTTCGATTACTGGGCAATATCTCTGTTCAAGATTCGATAGGGTGGCTGAATGGGCGAAGAAATGGCGGTCAATGCGGCGCGTGTGGCCCGCCCGCCGAAGGATGTTCGGCCGGCTGAGCTCGACGACATCGACCGGCGCATTCTGCTGGCGCTGCACGCGGACGCGCGCATCTCCAACAGCGCGCTCGCCGAGGCTGTCGGCATTGCGGCGTCGACCTGCCACGGGCGGGTGCGCCGGCTGCAGGACATCGGGGTGATTCGCGGCTTTTACACCGATATCGACCCGGCGGCAATCGGTCTGGGGTTACAGGCGATGATCTCGGTCAGCCTGCAGTCGAACGCGCGCGGCAAGATTCGCAGCTTCATCGGCCACATCCGCCAGCGGCCGCAGGTGATGGATGTCTACTTCCTGGCCGGCGGTGACGATTTCATCCTGCACGTCGCCGCGCGTGATATCGACGATCTACGGGCGTTCGTGGTCGAGAACCTCAACGCGGACGCCGATGTGGCCGGTACCCAGACGTCGCTGATCTTCGAGCATCTGCGTGGGGCATCACCGCTGTAACTTGCGCGCGGCTATTGGGCCCGCAGGATCAATCCGTTGCCGTCCTCGCGGGTCAACCGCAGCTCATCGGAATCGATTGCCGTCTGGACCCGCCCGTCGAGGACACGCAGCACGGCCTGCTCGACTTCGCCGAGTTCGCCCGGGCACGCTTTCCTGGTGGTGGCCAGCGGGCCGAATTCGATTACTGCCGGGGTGCCGGAAACGGTTGCGTGACCGGTGATCTGGTTGCATCCGGTTGATCCGCTGACGGCGCCGTCGGCCGCGATCTTCAGTGTAGGCCGGGCCTGCTCGAGGGCCTGCGATGTCGAAACCGCCTGGGCGGACACCAGGCTCTGCACCTGCCAGGTGGTGTCGGTCAGCGATCGGTCGGGGTAGACCACATTCTTGTCCTGCAGCTTCACCGTTGCGGCGTCGGTACGCAGGGTGAGGGTGTCACCGTCCAGCGACCACGACGGCTGCGCATCGAAGAACCGCGACACCCAGGCGTCCGCGTCGCCGAGCGGTGGCGCGCACGCCATCATGGTGGTGGCCAACTGGGTGACGATCCGCCCATCGGCCAACTCGGCTGTCCCGGATCCGTGGTTGCAACCCGCGAATGTGCTGATCTGGTTGTGGTCGAAGCCGACGGTCAGCGGTCCGCCGCCCGGAATCGGCTCGCCGTCCACGGCCACCGACACGAATGTGCGCCCATCGGGTGTCGCGTCATCTGGGCTGGCATTGGCCGAACAGCCCGCCAGGACGAGGGCGGCGAATACGAGTGGGCTCAGGCGCATGTCCTTCACGGTAGGTGGGCGCCGCCGACTTCATGCGCTCTCAGCGATCATTGGTACAGCCGACTCTGTGGTCAGCCGGTCGAACCGCTCGATGCGCCGGTTCAACCGACTGGCCGGGGCGACGCCGGCCAGCGACCAGAGCTCGTCGGCGATGGCGTTTGCCACGCGGTGACAGAACTGCGCGGGTTCCTTTCGCGCATCGGGACGTTCGGCGATGATGTCGTCGAGCGCGCCGTGTGCGAGCAGGTCGGCCGCACGGATGCCTTGGCGGGCCGCCATTTCGGGGGCGTGTTCGGTGGTGCGGTACAGGATTGCGCTCGCCCCCTCCGGCGGCAGCGGTGACAGCCAGGCGTGGGTGGTGCCGAGCATCCGGTCTGCGGGAAACAAGGCCAGGGCCGCGCCCCCGGCCCCCTGCCCGAGCAGTACCGATACCGTCGGAACCTCGAGGGCGAGCAGGTCGGCGATGCACCTGGCGATCTCCCCGGCCATGCCGCGTTCTTCGGCCGTTGCGGACAATTCGCCGCCGGGCGTGTCGACGAGGGTGACCAGCGGAAGGCCCAACTCGGCGGCCAGCCGCATCCCGCGCCGGGCCTGACGCAGGGCGGCCGGGCCGATGAGCCGGCCTGCGGCCTGCGCCTTTCTGTCCTGAGCCAGCACCACACACGACGCCTCCCCGAACTGTGCCAACGCCACGATCACCGCGCGGTCCGCCTCGCCTTGCCCGGTTCCGTGCAGCGGGACCGCGCGGATCGCGGTGTCCAGCACGTCGAGGGCGCCCGGACGATCTGGCTGGCGGGTGGCCAGGACCGAGGTCCACGCCGGAATGTCGCGCCGGTCGGCGTGGTCGGTGGCGGCCGGGTGCCTACTACGGGTGCACTGTCGGGACGCGACGGCGAGTACGTCGGCCACCATGTCGCGGAGGTCATCTGGCGGGCATACCCCGTCGACGATGCCGTGCTCGTACAGATTTTCAGCGGTCTGCACGTCGGGTGGGAACGGTGACCGGTACAGGGCTTCATAAACCCGTGGTCCCAGGAATCCGATCAAGGCGCCGGGCTCGGCGAAGGTCAGATGGCCGAGCGATCCCCATGATGCGAATACGCCGCCGGTGGTGGGATGGCGAAGGTAGACCAGGTAGGGCAGTCGCGCCGCCTTGTGCTCGTTGATGGCGGCGGTGATGCGAACCATCTGCAGGAATGCCGTGGCGCCCTCCTGCATCCGGGTGCCGCCCGAGGTGGGCAGCACCAGCACGGGCAGGCGTTCGGCGGTGGCGCGCCGGACGGCGGTGGCCAGGCGGCGGCCGGCGGCGACGCCGATCGATCCGCCCAGAAAGCCGAACTCGCACACCAAGATTGCCACCCGGTGCCCGCGTATCAGGGCACACCCGGTGAGCACCGACTCGTCGAGGCCGGTTCTGGCTCGGGCGGACGCGAGCTCCCTGGCGTAATCATCGCCGGCCGCCATCACGGGCAGCGCCGCATCCCATGACTGCCATGACCCGTTGTCGGTGACAACTTCGATCAGCTCGCGTGCACCCATCCTGGTCATCGGTGCTCCTGCGGCGAGGTGAGGAGCCCATTGTCGGCGCCGAGGACCGGCGGAGCGGTGTGCCGTTTACGGGTGAGCTCGGCACCGTCCGTATCGAAGAACCGCAGGGGAGGCCCGGGCAGGGAGATGGTCCCCAAGGTGGCGTGATCCACCTCGACAAGCAGGCCCTGAGACCGGGTCTGCTCCCACTCGTACACCTCACGGATGGTCCGAATCCGCCCGGCCGGCACACCGATTCGGTCGAGGGTCGCGAGCAGCTCGTCGGTGGGATGCAGCGCGAACACGCTCTGGACGAGTTCGTTGACGCGCTTGCCGTTCGCTACCCGCTGCGGATTGGTTGCCATGCCCGGACTTTCGGGATCGAGATCGAATCCCTCGCAGAAGCGCTGCCACAGTCCCTCGCTGCCCACGGCGATCTGCACGGCCCCGTCGGCGGTATCGAACAGGCCGTAGGGGCAGATCGACGGATGATGGTTGCCGGTCGGCTCACCGACCTGTCCGGCCACTGTCCACTTGGTGCCCTGGAATGCGTGTACGCCCACGACGGCGGCCAGCAATGACGCGCGAACCACCTGACCCCGTCCGGTTCGTTCGCGTTCTTGAAGGGCGGCGAGGACGCCGAAGGCGCCGTACATGCCGGCCAGCAGATCCGCGATCGGCACGCCGACGCGCTGCTGATCGGCCGGGCCCGATCCGGTGACGGACATCAGGCCCGCCTCGCCCTGCGCGATCTGGTCGTAGCCGGCCCGTGCGGCCTCGGGACCGTCGTGGCCGAATCCGCTGATGGACAGGATGACAAGGCGAGGGTTGAGCTCGGCCAGGTGCTGATGGGAAAACCCGAGGCGGGACAGGACTCCGGGCCGGAAATTCTCCATCAGGACGTCGGATCCACGCAGCAGCGACTCGAGCGCAACCCTGCCGGCCGGTTGTTTGAGGTCGAGGGTGACCGACTTCTTGTTGCGATTGGTGCACAGGAAGTAGGTCGATTCGGGTTCGCCGGTCGCGGGGGTCACGAACGGCGGGCCCCATCCGCGGGTGTCATCCCCGCCGGCCGGGTTCTCCACCTTGATCACCTCGGCCCCGAGATCGCCCAGCATCATCGCCGCGTGCGGCCCGGCCAGCGCGCGGGTGAGATCGAGCACCTGGAGGCCGGCGAGAGGGCCGGCCGGATCTGTCCCGGGGGGCGAGGGAGCTGACGTGGGAGCTGACGTGGGAGCTGACAAGGTCATGGTCCACCTTTCGGACTAATGGCTCACTGAACTAGTGGCCTAGCCAATTTACGAAAACATGCGTAGACCGGGGAAGTCAATGCATGTCTTCTAAGAAGTGGATGTGACCGCTGCGCGGGCGCAGTGTGGAGACACGTCTGTACCGCCGACCCGTGACGGGGTCGGCGGTACCGGGGACGGATTACGGGGTGTCAGAGCCATCCGGGCAGCACCAGAGCTGCCCACGCGATGGCCGGACCGATTGCCACGACCAGCGCGCTGTATTTGAGGATCTGCCGATAGAAACGGTCGCGGTCGACGTCTTGTGCGTTGGCGAGCACCAGGGCGCCGTTGGTGGAGAACGGGCTGACGTCAACGATGGTCGACGAGATCGCAAGCGCGACAACCACTCCGACCGGGCTGATTTCGCCGGCGAGCAGTAGCGGCACGGCCAACGGGATGGTGGCGCCGAGAATGGCCGCGGACGACGCGAAGGCCGACACGATGCCACCGAGGTAGCAGAGCAGCAGTGCGACCAGCATCGGCATGCCCAGTTGGGCGACGCCATTGCCCACCCACTCGACGCTGCCCGCCTCCTGGAGTACCCCGACGAACGTCAGCACGCCGCCGATCAGAAGCACGGTCGACCAACTGATCTGGGCGATCGCCCCCTTCTGCGCCTTCGGGGAGGCCAGGGCGAGAACCGCGGCCACCGTCATCGCCACGAAGCCGATGTCGAGATCGAGAGCCAGCGCGAAGACGGCCAGCGCCCCGAGGCCGATCAGGGTCAGGATCTGATCGAACGTGGCGCGCTGCGGCAGGGGCTTGGCGTCCGGCGCGGCGACGCTGGTCGGCGTCGCGAGTGTCGCGGTCGCCACGGAACCACCGTCGGGGCGAGGTGACGCGCCGGTGGCGCCGGTCGCCGATCCGCCGGACGCGTCACCGTCGACAGCGTCATGGTCGATGTCATGCACCTTGCGGCCGAGAAGCGACCGTCCGCCGAGGAAGGCGAACAGCCCCACCCCGATGGCGGCGTTGAACACCAGGCTGCCCAGGAAGAGGGCCATCGGGCTGTTCAGCAGGCCGGCCTTGGCCACGATGCTGTTTACGGTGACGCCGTAGACGCTGATCGGTGAGAAACCGCCGGCCTGGGCGCCGTGGATCACCATCATGCCCATCAGCAGGGCGTTGATCTTGTATTGCCTGGCGAAGCCGAGCGCGATCGGCGCGATGATTGCCACCGCCGCAGGGCCGAGTGCCCCGAATGTGGTCAGCACGCCGGATATGCCGAACATGACCCACGGAATGAATGCCACGCGCCCGCGTACCAGGCGCATGGCGCCGCGGATCATCAGGTCGATCGTGCCGTTGTTCTGCGCGATCGCGAACAGGTAGGTAACGCCGACCAGCGTGAGAAACAGGTCGCTGGGGAATCCGGCGATGATGTCGTCGGTTTTCATTCCTACGGCGACTGTCCCCACGAGGAAGGCGGCAACGAAACCGAGCGTGCCCATGTTGATCGGCAACAGCGTCGCCGCGACGAACATCGCGACGAGGGCAAGGATCGGAATCAGTTCGAGGGGCATTCAGGTCTCCGCACTCTTCGGGCAGGCCCACTGACCTAGTGGAGCAATGGCCTAGCCAGTTAAGCAGTGAGGCGTATCACTGTCAATATGCACTGTGAATGTGGTTACCGCAGATCGAGATGGCCCCTGAGTATCCTCTGGAGCAGAGAGCAGGTGAGTCAGTGGTAGAGCAACTCAAGCCGGTAACCCGTCCACGACTGTACGAAGTCATCGTCGAGCAGTTGTGCGCATACATGTCCGACAACGAGATGACCCCCGGCGACCGGCTGCCCGCCGAGCGTGACCTCGCAGCTCAGCTGGGTGTCAGCCGGGCGTCGCTGAGCCAGGCGTTGGTCGCCCTCGAAGTGCAGGGCGTGCTGTCGGTTCGCCATGGCGACGGGACCCTCCTCGTGCGACGGCCCATCGAGGAGCGCGCCATCAAGGCGCTGCGAGAGCACGCCGACCGGATACCCGATGTCATCGAGGCCCGCGAGGCGCTCGAGGTGAAGCTCGCCGGATTGGCCGCGGCCCGTCGCACCGACGAGGAGATGGCCGCCATCGATGGGGCGATCGCGAAAATGGAATCGGAGATCGCCGATGGCGACCGCGGGGTCGTCGGTGACGAGATGTTTCACGAGGCGATCATCGTTGCGGCCCACTCGTCGCTGCTCGCCAAGCTCATGCACGAGATCTCGGGACTGATAAGCGAGACCCGCATCGAATCGCTGTCGCAGGAAGATCGGCCGCAGGCCTCACTCGAGGGCCATCGCCGGATCGCCGACGCGGTGCGGCGCCAGGATTCCCGTGAAGCGTCCCGCGCGATGGCCGACCACATCCGGCTGGTCTCCGACGTCGCTCTGCTGCGCGCGATCGACTGAGGGCGCTGTAGGGCTGGGGCGGTGGTCAGCCGCCGTACCACGGATCGACGGGCAGAACTTGGACACTGCGGCCCAGATCGTCGACGATCCGGCCGTGAACTTTGATCTGCCGCAGGACAATTCTGCGATCGACGACGGATACCTCCGGATGTGCTCGCGCGATACGCACCAGCAACTCGCCCAGATGATCGAGGGAACGCAAACTCACGATCAGCGACAGATTCGCCGGACCCGGAATCGCCGAGCAGTGCCGCGTCTCCGGCCAGGCGCCCAGCCGCTGACCGACCGTGGACACCATCAGGTCCGGGACCGTGAGCCACAGCAGCGCCATGGACTGCCAGCCGGTCAGCGGTCTCGCGACGTCGCAGCGGAATGTGATGTCGCCGTGTCTGCGCAGGCGGTCGAGTCGCCTCTTGACCGCCTGGGGCGAGGTTCCCAGCTCCTTGGCCAACTCGGTGTAGGGGCGCCGACCGTCGTATCCGAGCGCCAGGAACAGCGCGCGGTCTGATGGGCCGAAGGGCCGGATCTGGCCCGGCGACGGCCCGACGGGCTCGCGGACCGATTCGATCTGTGCGCGGTTCACCACACCGAGACGCCATACCACTCCGCCGAAAAGTCCGCTGTAGACGTGAGATCGAACGGTCGTGACCTCCGACGGAATCGGCAGTGTGCGCAGAAGCAGGTCGGCGATGCCGGGCAGGTTCGGCGCCAGCACGAGTGCGAATACCTGGAATTCTCCGGTGGTCACCCCGACCGTCGACACGTTCGGCACCGTGGCCAGTTTCAGCGCGACCTGTTCGGCGGTGCCGGGTCGGCACGTCAATTCCAGCAGCGCACCCCGCATCTCGCTGTTGCTCAGGGCCACCGTCACCCACGCCGAGCCGGTGTCGGTCAGTTGCTGCCAGCGCCGTGCGAGAGAGATGGGTGCGAGATCCAGCACTTCGGCGAGGCTTGTCCAACTGGCCCGCGGGTTGACCTGTAGTGCGTCCACCAGCGCGAGGTCGGTTTCATCGAGCAGCTTGGTGTCGTTATCCCACATTTTTGATGCCTCTTATGCCGGTATCCATCGTTTTCCAGGGACACTCCGGAATCTCGTGCACGGTACTTGAATTCCTTCGGAAGGGAGTGGCAATGGTCGACATCAGCGACAGGGTCGCGCCAGATGTGCTTTACCGCAAGGTCGCCTGGCGGATCCTTCCGCTTCTCGTGGTCTGCTATGTCTTCGCCTATATCGACCGGGTGAATATCGGATTCGCCAAGCTCCAGATGGCCGAAGACGTCGGGCTCAGCGAATTTGCATACGGGCTGGGCGCAGGCATCTTCTTCCTCGGCTACGTCCTCTTCGAGGTTCCGAGCAACCTGCTGCTGCAGCGGATCGGTACCCGCAAAACAATTTTCCGGATCATGCTGCTGTGGGGGCTGACCTCAGCCGCCATGCTGTTCGTGCACGACGCGACGAGCTTTTTCATCCTGCGATTCCTGCTCGGTGTGTTCGAGGCCGGTTTCGCGCCGGGCATCATCTTCTACCTCACCTTGTGGTTCCCCCGGGCGCGGATGGCGGCGGCCATGTCGGTGTTGATGATTCCGGGGCCGCTCGGTTCGATGATCGGCGGCCCGGTGTCCACGTTTGTGATGACGTCGCTCGACGGCGTACACGGGATGGCCGGTTGGCAATGGATGTTTCTTGTCGAAGGCCTGCCGTGTGTCGCGCTGGCCTGGGTCGTGTGGAAGGTGTTGCCGGACCGGCCCGCCGACGCGGGCTGGCTCACGACGCCCGAAAAGGACCAGATCATCCAGGATGTGGCTCTACCCGCGGCCGAGCGAGAGCACAGTTTCCGACGCGTGCTGGCTGATCCGAAGATCTACGCACTGGCCGGCGGCTACTTCTGCCTCATCAGCGGTCTGTACGCGGTGAGCTTCTGGCTGCCGACCATCCTCGCGGACAACGGTGTGTCCGGCACGCTTCAGATCGGGCTCTGGACGACGGTTCCTTATATCTGCGCGTTGGCCATGATGTTCGTGGTGTCCCGCCGGTCGGACCGGCGCGGTGAACGCCGGTGGCACAGCGCAGTCCCGGCACTGGTTGCCGCGGCGGCACTGGGCGTCGCGGCCGTGAGCGGCCACATATTCGCGGTGTCGATGGTCGCGCTCGTCATCGCCACTGCAACGATGTGGACTTCCTACACGATCTTTTGGGCCATTCCATCGGGATATCTGACGAATACGGCCGCAGCCGGCGGTATCGCGCTGATCAACAGCATCGGCCTGCTCGGCGGGTTCTTCAGCCCGACATTGATCGGTTACGTCAAACAGGTCACCGGCAGCACCGAGGCCGGCCTGTTGTCGATGGTCGTCCTGCTGGTGCTCGGCGGCCTGCTCATCCTGTTCACCAAGCTTGGCGAGGACGCATCATGAAAATACTGGCTGCCGGTTTCCAGCACGAGACCAACACGTTCGCGCACACCCCGGCCGACTACGCGAATTTCGTGAACGGAGAAGGCTTTCCCGCGCTGCGGCGCGGCGAGGACGTGCTGGGCCTGGCGCACGTGAACCTTCCGATCGGCGGCTTCCTCTCCGCGATGCGCGACGTCACCGTGCAACCGGTGATCTGGGCGGCGGCCTCACCGTCCGCGCCGGTCACGGCCGAGGCGTACGAACGCATCACCGGCGAGATCCTTGACGCGGCCCGCGCCGGTGCCCCCGACGCGGTGTACCTGGATCTGCATGGGGCCATGGTCACCGAGCACCACGACGACGGGGAAGGAGAGTTGCTGAGCCGACTCCGCGGTGTCCTGGGGCCCGACGTGCCCATCGTGGCCAGCCTGGATCTGCACGCCAACCTTTCCGAGCAGATGTTCGCCACCGCGGATGCCTTGATCGCCTACCGCACCTACCCGCACGTCGACATGGCCGAGACCGGCCGCCGCGCCGCGAAGCTGCTCATGCGCCGGATCGCGGGGGAGCGGCCGAAGCTGTCATGGCGGCGGGTGCCTTTCCTCATCCCGATCAACGCGGGCTGCACCGACCTGGAACCTGCGAAAGCGGTCTACCGCGGGCTGTCCGACGGACTGTCTTTTGCCGCCGGATTCCCGGCCGCGGATATCCCCGACTGTGGACCTGTGGTGTTCGGCTACGGCGACCACGGTGTGGACGAGCAGGTCGACCGCGTTCACGAACACGTCACCGGTCTCGAGCAGAGCTGGGCGGTGTCGCTGCCCGACCCGCGACAGGCGATCGCCGACGCGGTCCGGCTCAGCGCCGACGGGCCGGTCGTCATCGCCGACACCCAGGACAATCCGGGTGCCGGGGGAACCGCACGCACGACCGGGCTGCTGAAGGCGCTCCTGGCCGCCGACCCGGGACCCGCAGCGATCGGCCTGCTCACCGATCCAGAGGCGGTCGCGGCGGCACACACTGCCGGAGTCGGTGCGACAATCACCCTCGATCTCTGCGGGGATCCTGCCGTGCCAGGTGACAGCCCCGTGCACGGAAAATTCGTGGTCGAGCACTTGTCCGATGGCCGTTGCCGTTTCGACGGCCCCATGATGCACGGCAACCTCATCGACCTGGGGCCCTCGGTGTGCCTGCGCAGCGGGTCGGTGCGTATCGGCGTCACCACTGGGCGGACCCAGATGTTCGACCGAAACCTGTTCCGGATGGTCGGGATCGAGCCTGAACGACAGCGCATCATCGTGGTCAAGAGCTCCGTGCATTTCCGCGGAGACTTCGCACCGATGGCAGCGCACATCCTGGTCGCAAAGGCTCCCGGGCTCATGGCCGCCGATCCAGCTGACCTGCCCTGGACACGGCTACCGTCGGAGGTCAGGATCACTCCCGGCGGGCGCTGACCGAAATTTTTCGTGACCAGCGCGAATGCCAGGTGGGCGGTGGGCAGCAGGCTCCCCATCATGCGAGTTGGCGTTCTTGGGGCAGAAGGCCAGGTCGGCGATTGCAATGGGAAGCAAATGCATACCTCGCTGTAGAGCGCGTATGCATGAATACTCCCCGGTATAGCTACGCACCGGGACGGTTGCTGGCCGCGGTTGTCGACGCCGGGGCCATCGATTCGGTGGGTGTCGGGGGATGCCACGAGCGTCCGCGCTCATCGCCTCATGCGAACCTCGGGCCGGACACCGGGGCCGGGTCGAGGTTCACGAATCCGGCCAGTCGAGCGGCAGGCCCGCGGCATCGGTTGCTCCCGCGGCGGGTTGACCAGCAAGATCCACCGCCTGGTCGATGGCGCCGGACGTCCGTTGGCCGCCCTGATTTTCAGGAGAAGCGGTGGGCCGCTGGTTGAAATGTGTCGGGGCACTGGTTACCGGGCATGGCACATGAGACCTGCGGCGAAAATAATTCCGTAATGCGGAAGTTAGCTGCTATAATACGGAAGTTAACTTCTCGAGGTCGGCGATCAACTATCAATGAGCACCTTCCACATGGCGGGATGAGGCAGGGCGGCACCGTGGCTGACGGTCGGGGCGGCAGCGGCGTGCAGTCGGTGGACCGTGCACTGGCGCTGCTGGAACACCTGGCTGATGCAGGCGGTGCGATGCGGCTGGCCGAGCTCGAAGAAGTCACTGGTCTTCCACTGCCCACCATCCACCGGCTCTTGAGGTCGCTCGCACACAACGGCTACGTCCGGCAGGAGACCTCTCGCCGTTACGCGCTCGGCCCGCGGCTCATTCGGCTGGGGCAATCGGCCACCCGGACCCTCGGCGGTGCCTGGGCGGGACCACGACTCGCGACGTTGGTGGCCGAAATCGGCGAAACGGCCAACATGGCTGTGCTGGAAGCTGATTCCGTCGTTTACGTGGCCCAGGTGCCATCCGCACATTCGATGCGAATGTTCACCGAGGTGGGTCGCCGGGTCGCGGCTCACAGCACCGGTGTCGGCAAAGCGCTCCTCTCGCAGCTGACCGACGATCAGGTCTGTGACTTGTTGGTGCGCACCGGGATGCCTGCCAACACGGCGCGTACGCACACCGACAGAGGGGCGTTCCTCGCTGAACTCGCCGAGATACGGGAGCAGGGTTGGGCGGTGGACGATGGTGAGCAGGAAATCGGGGTTCGGTGCGTTGCTGTTCCGCTGCCCGGCGCGCCCACGCTGTCGGCGGTATCAGTGTCGGGACCGTCGGGACGCATCACAGCGTCGCGGGTGGTCGAGATCGCTCCAATCCTGCTTCGGGTAGCGGAGTGCCTCGTGCGCGACCTGCAGGACGATCCGTCGGCCTGAGCCCGACTGTCAGTTCATACTTCCGTCAGAATTTTGGTGATTTGTGACGGTTGACACACCGTTTCGCGACGAGGATTCTTCCATTGGTCGATAGTTAAATTCCGGATCATGGAAGGTTGGTACGTCATCGTGTCGACGGGGACTACGCCTGGCCGGGTGGATCTCGTCCGCGGCATGGCCGAACTACTCTGTCGCGATCTCGCACCCGACCGGATCGTCACCGATCTGACCCGGCTCAAGGCCTACGAGTGCGACGGGATCACCGGACACCGCGTGATTCCGGCGTTGGTGGCGCTCCCGGAGTGCACCGCTGAAGTCGCCGCGGTCGTTGCGGCCTGCGCCTGCCGCGTGCCGCTGTTGCATCCCGTCCAACTCATCGACGCGGAAATCCGCGGTGTCGATCCCATCTCGTCGAGAGGCTCCAACCATGTATGAGCAGATCGTCGATCCCGTGGCCAACTCGCTCGGGTTGTCAGCCCTGTTCGCCCTGCTGCCCCTGCTGACGATCTTCGTCCTGCTCGGTGTGGTGCGGATGAAAGCACAATGGGCCGGATTGATCGCGCTCGCAGTCTCGCTGGTGGTGGCGGTCGCTGTGTACGGCATGCCCGTCGGCCAGGCGTTCAGCAGCGCCGCAGAGGGCGCAGTCTTCGGGATCTTCCCGATCATGTGGATTGTCGTGACGGCCATCTGGATCTACAACATGACGGTGACGACCGGCCATTTCGACGTGCTGCGCCGTTCCTTCGGCGCGGTATCGACCGACCAGCGGATCCAGGCGATCATCATCGCGTTCTGCTTCGGCGCGTTGATGGAAGCCCTGGCCGGCTTCGGGACACCGGTGGCCATCAGTGCCGTCATGCTCATCGCGATGGGATTCTCGCCGATGAAGGCCGCGACGGTAGCGCTGGTGGCGAATACCGCCCCCGTCGCGTTCGGCGCTATCGCGGTGCCGATCACGACGCTGGCGAAGATCACCGGGCTGCCGGTGGGCGAGCTGGCCGCGACCGTCGGCAGGCAGACCCCCGTCCTCGCGCTGTTCGTGCCGTTGGTGCTCGTCCTGCTCGTCGACGGCCGCCGTGGAGTACGGCAGTGCTGGCTGCCCGCGCTCGTCTGCGGCGTCGTGTTCGCCATCGCGCAGTTCACCTCCGCCAACTACCTTTCGGTGGAACTCACCGACATCATCGCCTCGCTTGCCTCCGCGGGCGTACTGGTTGTCCTGCTGCGGTTCTGGCAGCCGGCCGAGGAGCTCGCGGTGGAGCGGGTACGTGGGGGCAACGGGCAGGACCGCGTCGCCACCGTCTCGTCGTCGGCTCACGCCGCGGAGTCCGGTCGGGGTGATGGCACCACCCCCGAGATGACCACGGGATCGGGCGGCGGCTCGGCCGAGGGTGCCGAGCCGCCGCCCGACTCCGGAAGGGAAGTTCTGAAAGCGTATGCGCCCTACCTGATCATCATCGCGGTGTTCTCCGTCGCGCAGATCAGCGCGGTCCAGAAGCTGCTGAGCGTGGGTGCGGTCAAGTTTCCCTGGCCGGGCCTGAACATCGTCATGGCTTCCGGGGAGCCGCCGGCGGGCGTGACGTTCGCGTTCGGCTGGCTGTCCTCGGCCGGAACACTGTTGCTGATTTCCGGTTTGATCACGGTGGCGGTATTGGGGCTCAGCCCTGTTGCGGCGGCGCGGGCGTTCGGTGCGACTCTGAACCAGCTCAAGTGGGCCATCCTCACCGTGGCCGCGGTCCTCGCGCTGGCGTACGTGATGAACTTCTCGGGCCAGACGATCACGATCGGCCAGTGGATCGCCCGAACCGGCAGCTTTTTCGCGTTTCTCTCGCCGGTACTCGGCTGGCTGGGCGTCGCGGTGACCGGCTCGGACACCTCCTCGAATGCGCTGTTCGGCACTCTGCAGGTCGCGGCCGCCCAGCAGGCCGGACTCAGTGAGGTGCTGGTTGCGGCGGGTAACAGCTCCGGCGGCGTGCTCGGCAAGATGATCTCGCCGCAGAATCTTGCGATCGCCGCAGCCGCTACGGCGATGCCCGGTAAGGAGGGCGACCTGTTCCGCAAGGTGATCGGATGGTCACTTTGCTTCCTGCTGGTGATGTGTGTGCTCGTCTATCTGCAGTCCACCCCGGTGCTTTCCTGGATGCTGCCGTGAGCCCCGGCCCCGCGGATGTCGGCGTCGACGAGGCAGCCGACCTCCATGAGGGTCATGGATCCCGGAGAATCTCCTCATTCCTTGCGGGAAGGACGCTTTCGCGCGCCTGAGGCCGGTGCGCATTCAAGTTTCAGGCAGGATTTTGGCTAGGATCGCTGGCAGTATCGTCCGGAGCCGGGTGAGATGGGACAGTGAAGACCAAGGTTTTTCATGACCAGCGCGAATGCCGGGTGGGCGGCGGGCAGTAGGCTCCCCGGTATGCGAGTTGGCGTTCTTGGGGCAAAGGGCAAGGTCGGCGCGACGATGGTGCAGGCGGTCGAATCCGCCGAAGATCTGACGTTGTCGGCCGGTGTCGACGCGGGTGACGCGCTCAATCTGCTCACCGAATCGGCGACCCAGGTGGTCATCGACTTCACTCATCCCGACGTGGTGATGGACAACCTGAAATTCCTGATCGACAACGGGATTCACGCCGTCGTCGGCACCACCGGATTCACCTGGGAGCGCATCGCACAGGTCGAGGGCTGGCTCAAGGACAAGCCCGGCTCGGCGGTGCTGATCGCGCCGAACTTCGCGATCGGCGCCGTCCTCTCGATGCACTTCGCCAAACAGGCCGCACGATTTTTCGAATCCGTCGAGGTCATCGAATTGCACCACCCGCACAAGGCGGATGCGCCGTCGGGCACTGCGGCACGTACCGCCAAACTCATCGCCGAGGCCCGAAAAGGGCTGCCGCCGAACCCCGATGCCACCAGTACCGGGCTGGAAGGTGCACGCGGCGCTGATGTCGACGGGGTGCGGGTGCACTCCGTGCGGCTGGCCGGTCTGATCGCCCATCAGGAGGTGCTCTTCGGCACGCAGGGCGAGACACTGACCATCCGTCACGACAGCCTCGACCGCAGCTCGTTTGTGCCCGGCGTGCTGCTGGCCGTGCGCAAGGTGCACGAGCGTCCAGGGCTCACGATCGGCATTGAGCCGCTGCTCGATCTGTCGTGACAGACAGCGCGCGGTCGCTGCGCATCCAACTGCTGATCGGCTTCATGTGCCTGGCGCTGATCGCCTACTTCCTCATGCTTGGCCGCGCCGCACTGGTGTTCATCACCTCGGGCCGGCCGGCGGCGATCGGACTGGGACTCGCTCTGCTGGTCTTCCCGTTGATCGGCGTCTGGGTTCTGGTCGCCACGTTGCGGGCGGGGCTGGCGCATCAGCGGCTCGCCCGCCTGGCCCGCGAACAGGGGTTGGAGCTCGACGTCAGTGCGCTGCCGCGCAGGCCGTCCGGACGCATCGAACGCGACGCCGCGGACGCGCTGTTCGTGACCGTGAAAAGTGAGCTCGAACAAGACCCCGACAACTGGGTGCGCTGGTATCGGCTGGCCCGCGCTTACGACTACGCCGGTGACCGCAGCCGCGCCCGCGACACCATGCGCACCGCCGTGCGGATGCAGGAACAGGCCAGGGGCTGACGATGAGCAAGACGCTCCTGGTGGTACATCACACGCCGTCGCCGGCAACCAGGGAGCTGCTTGAAGCGGTGCTGGGCGGGACGCGTGACCCCGACGTCACCGGGGTGGAGGTACTCGTCCGCCCGGCACTTGCGGCAACCATCCCGGACATGTTGGACGCCGATGGGTATCTGTTCGGCACCACAGCCAATTTTGGCTACATGAGCGGTGCGCTCAAACACTTCTTCGACACCGTGTACTACCCGAGCCTTGACCATGTGGCCGGTCGGCCGTATGGATTATGGGTACACGGCAACAATGACACTGCCGGGGCGGTGCGCGCGGTGGACGGCATTGCCACCGGACTCGCGCTGGCCAAGGCGGCCGACGTGCTGGAGGTCACCGGAGCTCTCGAGGCCGGGATCCGCGAGCGCGCGTACGAGTTGGGCGGCACGCTCGCCGCAACGCTGATGGAGTGACAGAGGGGGACGGATGCCAGGAATCGCCGAACTCGCGTTGGGTGCGGCTCCCATCGCCGGTGGCGCCATGTTGGGTGTCGTCGCAGGCAATCTCAAACCACCGGACGTGCGGGCGTTGATCGCCAAGGACATGGATCTGCTGGACCGGATCCCGGCCGAGCAGGTCGAGCGGCGAGAGCGGCTGCAGGCCAGCATCGATACGCGCATCGACGAACTGATCACGGCCGGAGAGCGAAGCCGCGAACTACGCCAGGCGGCGATGTCGTACGGCGGAAACTGGCGCGACATCGTGGTGTTCATCTGTGCCCTGCTGTTCACCTTCATCTGGTGGAACGTCAGCCACAGTCGCGCCAACTGGACGGTGATGTTCATCGCGATGATCGTGCTGTCGGTGGCTGCGGGCGTGTACGCGGGCCGTGGGGTGTTACGGGCGGTGCGTACGTTCCTGCACCGCAACGACGATCAGTAGTGATAGGTGTCCGACGGCGCGGGCACGTGGTCGGGATCGTCGCTGAAATCGGTTTCGTGAATGCCGTAGGCCTTGGCCAGATCGAGAATCTTGTTGGCGCGCGCGATGCGCGGCAGGTCTGAGCCATTGCGGATTTCGCCACCGTCGCGCTGGAATTCGGCGAAGAACTCTCTGGCCCAGCTGATCTCGTCCTGTGACGGCGAAAGCCCCTCGTTGATGGTGGGGCACTGGTCGGGGGTCAGACAGATCTTGCCGGTCATGCCGAACTCGGCGGATACCGCGGTCGCCTCCGACAGTCGCAGTGCGCTGGAGCCCACAGTGGGGCCGTCGATCGCGCTGGGCAGGTGGGCCGCCTTGGCGGCGATCGTGAACCTCGAGCGGGCGTAGGCCAACGTCGCCGGATTGTCGCCGAACCCGGTGTCGCGGCGGAAATCACCGATGCCGAAAGCCAGCCGGAACGTCCCCTTGGCCGCGGCGATCTCGGTGATCCGCTCCAGCCCGCGCGCGGTCTCCACCAGCGCCACGATCGGCACATTGGGCAGCCGGTTGGCGGTCTCGGTGACGTGGTCGACGGATTCGACCATGGCCAGCATGATCCCGCCGACCGAAGTACCGGAGAGCATCTCGAGGTCGTCGGCCCACCAGGGGGTGCCGAAACCGTTGACCCGCACCCAGTCGGTGTTGCCCTCGCCGAGCCACCGCGTCACGTGCTCGCGCGCGGCTTCCTTGTCCTTGGGTGCGACCGCGTCCTCGATGTCGAGCAGAACGATGTCGGCGCGGGAATGCGCCGCCGGGCCGAAACGCTCGTACTGCGCGCCGTTCACGAGCAGCCAGCTCCGCGCCAGGACGGGGTCGATACGGAATCCGGGCGCCGCGCTGGGGTCCGGTTGATTGCCGGTCTGGTCGTACACGGCGTCAATCGTCGCCTACCGGCCGCCGGCCCGCGACGGCCGGGTCGGCGAAACCCGTCTAGCCCAGCCTGGCGCCGAAGAAGCTCTCCATGGCCTCCCAGTGCTGTTGGGCAGCGGTCGCGTCGTAGGGCGCGTTGTCGGGCACCGCGAAACCGTGCCCGGCGGCATAGGTTTCGATGGTGTGTTCGACACCGGCGGCGGTGAGGGCCTTGTCCAGGGTTTCGGCCTGGGCGGGGGTGAAGGACGCGTCACCTTCCGCGCCGCCGACGTACACCGCGGCCTGGATCTTGTCCGCCAAGAGATGGGGGCTGCCCGGATCGTCGGAGGCCAGCCCGCCGCCGTGGAAGGACATCGCGGCCGCTACGCGATCAGGCACGCGTCCGGCGACGACCAGCGACGTGCGCCCGCCCATGCAGTACCCGGTGGTGCCGAATTTCTCGCCGACGACTTCGGGGCGGGCCTGGAGATAGTCGAAGAACACCGCCGCGTCGGCGGCCATGATGTCGGGGGTCACCTTCTGGATCATCGAGAACAGCCGGGTGCGCTCGCTCTGGTCGCTGAACACGGTCGCCATCTCGAACGGCTTCCAGCCTGCGTCGCGGTAATAGATGTCGGGCACCAGCACCGCGTAGCCCTCATCGGCCAACTGCGCGGCCATATCGTCGAACGTGGCGCGGGCGCCGCCCGCGTCGGGATACATGACAACGCCCGGCCACGGGCCGGTACCGTCCGGAGTGGCCAGGGTGACGGGGCAGGCGCCGTCGGGCGTGGTGATGGTGTCCTTGATGATGGGCATGGCTTCCGTTCTACTCTTACCGCTGCCCGTAAGCTGGGTGAGTGCCGATCGCGACGCCTTACGAGGATCTGCTCCGCCTGGTGACCGAACGTGGGACGCCGAAATCCGACCGCACCGGCACCGGCACGCGGAGCCTGTTCGGCCATCAGATGCGTTACGACCTGGCCGAGGGCTTTCCCTTGATCACCACCAAGAAGGTGCACACCAAGTCGGTGATCTACGAGCTGCTGTGGTTCCTGCGGGGGGATTCCAACGTCCGCTGGCTGCAGGAGCACGGGGTCACGATCTGGGATGAATGGGCCAGCGAGACAGGTGATCTGGGGCCTATATACGGCGTGCAGTGGCGATCGTGGCCGACCCCGTCGGGTGAGCACATAGACCAGGTCGCGGGCGCGCTGGACATGCTCAAGCGCGATCCGGACTCGCGTCGCAACATCGTGTCGGCGTGGAACGTGGGGGAGATCCCGCAGATGGCGCTGCCGCCGTGCCATGCGTTCTTCCAGTTCTATGTGGCCGACGGCAGACTGTCCTGCCAGCTGTATCAGCGCAGCGCGGACCTGTTCCTCGGCGTGCCGTTCAACATTGCGAGTTACGCGTTGCTGACGCACATGATGGCTGCGCAGGCCGGTCTGGAGGTCGGCGAGTTCGTCTGGACCGGCGGCGACTGCCACATCTACGACAACCACGTCGAGCAGGTGGCGTTGCAACTTGGCCGGGAGCCCCGGCCGTACCCCGAACTTGTTCTGGCACCGCGTGATTCGATCTTCGATTACACCTACGAGGATGTCGCGATTGTGAACTACGATCCGCATCCGGCAATCAAAGCCCCCGTCGCTGTATGAGCGTCGGGCTGATCTGGGCGCAGTCCAGCGCCGGTGTCATCGGCCGCGACGGTGGCATCCCGTGGCGGCTACCCGAGGACCAGGCCCGGTTCAAGGAACTCACCCTCGGGCAGACCGTGGTGATGGGCCGGCTGACGTGGGAATCGTTGCCGGGCAGCGTTCGGCCCCTGCCGGGCCGGCGCAATGTCGTGGTGACGCACGACGCCGGATATCAGGCCGAGGGTGCAGAGGTGGTCACCGAACTGCCCGACGACCTGCACGGTTGGGTCATCGGCGGCGCACAGATCTATGCCCTGACGCTGCCGCTGGCCGATCGCTGCGAGGTCACCGAGATCGACGTCGAACTTGCGCCCGGTGACCGGGATGCGGTGGCACCGACGCTCGACTCGTCCTGGTCGGTGACCATGGGGGAGTGGCTCACCAGCCGCTCGGGGTTGCGCTACCGGTTCTGCAGCTACACACGCCGGGCCGGTTTGTCGGTGGGTTAGGGAACGATGGCAGGGTGGCTACCCTCACAACTGCGCAAGCCCGTCGCATCGCCGTCGCCGCCCAGGGGTTTCATGAACCCAAACCGGCGGGTGCCGTGACACGCGCGCACCTGCGGCGGCTGATCTCCCGGATTCAGGTGCTGCAGCTGGATTCCGTTTCGGTGGCGGTCCGGGCGCACTATGCCCCGGTGTTCAGCAGGCTCGGGCCGTATGACCGCGGCATCCTGGAGCGGGCAGCCTGGGCACACACCGCGCGGTCGCCGCGGTTGCTGGTGGAGTACTGGGCGCACGAGGCGGCGCTGATGGCTGTCGATGACTGGCCGTTGCTGCGCTGGCGCATGCGCGAGTACACCCATGGGCGGTGGGGCACGGAGATTGTCAAGAACAACACCAAACTGGCCGCGGACATCGTCGCCGTGGTGGCCGACGTCGGCCCGTCGACCGCCGGCCAGATCGAGGCGCATCTGGAGTCCGAACCGCGCGGTCGTAAGGGCCCGTGGTGGGACCGCAGCGACACCAAGTGGGTGGCGGAGGCGCTGTTCGCCTCCGGTGTCTTGACGACGGCCACGCGCGTCGGCTTCGCCCGGCACTACGACCTCACCGAGAACGTGTTGCCTGCCGAGGTGCTGGCTCGCGAGGTGGACGACGACGAGGCTGTCCGGGAGTTGACACTGCGCGCCGCGACTGCGCTCGGCGTCGGCACCGAGGCCGACATTCGCGACTATTTCCGGCTCGCGGCCAAGCAGGTCAAACCCGCGATCGCCAAGCTGGTCGCCGATGGCGAACTGGAGCCGGTGGAAATCGACGGTACCCCCGCTTATCTTCGGGCGGGGCAAACGATTCCGCGCCGAGACCGGGGGACGGCGCTGCTGTGCCCGTTCGATCCGCTGATCTTCTTCCGGCCCCGCGTCGAGCGGCTTTTCGATTTCCACTACCGCATCGAGATCTACACGCCTGCGGCGAAGCGCCGGTTCGGCTACTACGTGTGGCCATTTTTGCTCGATGGGGAACTCGTCGGGCGGGTCGACCTCAAACGCACGGACACCGCACTGCGTGTGGTGGGGGCGTTCACCGAGGACGGTCAGGACCCGTCGCGGGTTGCGGCCGCGCTGGCCGTGCAGCTGCGCTCGATGGCGTCCTGGTTGGACGTCGACGATGTGACGGTCGGGGATGCGGGCGACCTGGTGGGGGCGTTGCGGGCCGTTTTGGGATAGCACCGCTACCTCATCGTTACCTTAAATATCTCTTATTTTTCTTAAATTCGGTGTACGGTTGGGCCCTATACGGCTCGCACGGCGGAGCAGTCGGATACTTCGCCGTTGCGATCGGCGAAAGGACCCGATATGCACGACCCACACATCGCCTTGGTGACCGGTGCATCCCGTGGCATTGGCGCCGAGGTTGCACGTCAACTCGGCGCTGCCGGCACCCACGTCATCGTGAACTACCGCGAAAAGGCCAAGCGGGCGGACGCTGTCGCCGACGACATCCGGGCCGCCGGGGGAGCCGCCTCGACCATCGCGGGGGATATCTCAGACGAAGCCGCCACCGCCGCGATGATCGCCGAGATCGGCAGGCGTCACGGCCGGCTGGATGTGTTGGTGCTCAATGCGTCCGGTGGCCTGGAACGCGGGGCCGATCCCGGCTACGCGATGCGGCTCAACCGCGATGCCCAACGCCGCCTCGTCGAACTGGCCCTGCCCCTCATGCCGGCCGGAGGCCGCATCGTGTTCGTCACCAGCCACCAGGCGCATTTCTATCCCAACAAGGCGGTGCCGAAGGGCTATGGACCGATCGCCGCGAGCAAGCGGGCCGGCGAGACGGCGCTGTACGGCATGCGGCACGAGTTCGACAAACGCCGCGTCCATTTCACCGTGGTATCCGGCGACATGATCGACGGAACGATCATCGTCAGGCTCCTTGAGTGTCGCGACCCCACCGTCGTCGATGCTCGTCGCAGCCATGCACCGCTACCGACCGTCGACGAGTTCGCCACGGCAATCGTCGGCGCGGCCCAGTCGCCCTACCATCCGGGAATCGTCTACGTCGGCGGCTCCGATTACCTCATCGGACGCACCGCGTAACCACCTGCTAAGCGGCGGGTTCCTCCGCCAGATCAGGCACGCCACGGCCTCGGAAGACGTTGGTGGCGAACACGATCGCGCCGATGACCAGCCACACGATACCGCCGATCTTCGCCAGCGCATCGGCGTTGAACAAGACGTAACCGATGATCAGGAAGCCGATCAGCGGCACCGCCAGGTGCAGCAGGTAATTCCTCGACTTCTTGCGCACCAGGTAGTACCAGGCCACCGAGACGTGCAGCAGACAGAAGCCGAACAGCGCGCCGAAGTTCACCAAGGAGGAGATCAATCCGATCTGCCCGACGAAGAACAGCACCAGCACCAGGCTCAAGGCGCTGACCACCAGGATCGCGGCGATCGGCACCTTGCGTGAGCTGATGGTGGACAGGAACGCAGGCAGTTGACGGTCGCGGCTCATCGAATACAGCAACCGGCTGGTGGCAGCCTGGGCCGCCATGGCGTTCGCGAACCCGACGGCAAGCACGTTGACGACGAAGAACGCGTTCATCCAGCCGGTGCTCGACGCGGCCTGCACCAGTAGGAAGAAGGCGTTGCCCGCCTCGTCGTCGCTGAACGATTCCCGGCCGCCGGCGAGCAGGCTGGCCAGCCAGGTCTGGGTGATGAACAGGAACCCGACCACGAACAGGGCGGTGATCATCGCGCGCCCGGCCGGATTCTTCTTACCAGTAGATTCCTCAGCGAGTGTCGAGATGCCGTCGAAGCCGAGGAAACTCAGCACCGCGATCGACAATGCGGCGGCGATCAGTGGCGCGCTGATCGCCTCGGAGTTCCAGATCGGCGTCGTGCTCCACCCGATGTCGGGCAGGGTCTGGCCGTTGATGGCACGCACCGCGATGATCACGAACAGCACCACGAACACCAGTTCCATGGCGAGGAACACGCGGTTGACGATCTTCAGCGACCCAACCCCGAGCAGGTTGATGATCGTGTTGACCAGGACGAACACGATGGCCCAGACCCACCGTGGCGTGCCGGGGAACAGACCTACCATCGATTCGGCGGCGAAGACGTAGAGCAGGGTCGGGATCAGCAGGTAGTCCAGCAGGATGGCCCAGCCTGCGAAGAAGCCGACACCGGGATGGATACCGCGGCCGACGTAGGAGAACACCGAACCCGCCAACGGGAACGACTTGGCCATCTGGGCATAGGCCAGGGCGGTGAACACCATCGCGACGACACCGATCAGGTAAACCAGCGGGACCATGCCCGCTGAACTGTTGTAGACGGTGCCGAAGATGGTCCATGGCGCGATCGGCACCATGAAGATCAGGCCGTAGACGATCAGGTCGGCAGTGGAGACGGAACGATCGAGTTCCTGTTTGTAGCCGAATGATTCGAGGGTGCGCTGCCCCTCACCGGTGGTGAGCGGGGTGGACGTGGTGGCCATGGCGATCCTGTCGGGTCGGTGGGAAGTGGGTTCAGACCCGGGCGGCGGCCAGATCCTGCGCGTGCAGGAAGTCGGCGATCACAGCGCGGAATTCCTCGGGTTTCTCCAGGTGGGTGCAGTGACTGCTGTCAGGGAACACATGGCTGCGCACGTCGGGAATGTGGTCCACAAAGGGCTGCCAGGTGGCGGGGGTGGCTTCGTCGTATTCGCCGGCGACCACCAGAACCGGTGCGGTGATGGCTGACAGCCGGTCGATGATGCTCCAGTTGCGCAACGTGCCGATGACGTGGAACTCGTTGGGGCCGTTCATGGTGTGGTACACCGTCGGCTCGGCCTCCATCTGTGCCTCACTGTCGGCGAAGTCGGCAGGCGTCGGCTCGACGCGGCACACGTGGCGCCGGTAGAACTCGTGGGTTGCGGCCAGATACTCGGGGTCGGTGACGGTGCCCGCCGCCTCGTGGCGATCGAGCGCGGCCAGCGTTTCCGCGGGCAGCTGAGCTCGCAGTGTGGCGGCGCCTTCCACCCACAGTTGCATCGACGCCGGTGAGTTGCAGATGGCCAACGACGCCAGCTCTGCCGGGCGCCGCACCGCGATCTCGGCTCCCAACATGCCGCCCCAGGACTGTCCGAGCAGGTGGAACTGCCCGATGCCCAGGGCGGTCCGCACCGCGTCGAACTCGTCGACAAACAGCTCCGGGGTCCAGAAGTCGCGCGGCGCGTCGGGCAGGTGGGTGCTGTTGCCGCAGCCCAGCTGGTCGTAGTGGATGACCGTGCGGCCGGTTTCGTCGGCCAGCGCGGCGATGTTGGCGACGTAGTTGTGCGCCATCCCGGGACCGCCGTGCAAGACGAACAACGGAAGGGCGGCGTCACGTGCGATTTCGGGCGTGGTGACCTGGACCCAGGTCTTGTGTCCGCGGAACGGCACCAGGTGGGTGGAACTCGGCATGGTGGCCAGCATGAAACGTTAAAGGTCTCACCGCAAGACCATTAATGAGTTTTTAACAATTGATGTCGATACTGTGTTGCCACAAGAGGAGGCACGGGGAAGAGGAGGGCCACGCGATGACCCAGGTGCGCGGTACGGGCACGCGCGGCCTGCTGGACCGCGAGCTCGAGTCCCCGTCGCGGGTCGACGAGATCACCGACCGGCTGGTCACAGCGATCGCGATCGGCGAGTATCTGCCGGGCGCCCGGTTGCCGGCAGAACGTGACCTCGCGGGGTCGCTGCGGGTCGGCCGGATGGCGGTGCGGGCCGCGCTGGCCAGGCTCGTCGAGCTCGGTCTGGTCGAAACCCGGCGGGGTCGTGGCGGGGGATCCTACGTACTGCAGCAATGGCCGGAATCGTCCACCGCGGCGGTGGGACGCACACTGACCATGCGTATCGATGAACTCCGGGACCGGTGCGATGCCATCTGCCGGCTGCACGGCGCGGTCTGCCGGGCCGCGGCGGAATCTCGGTCAGACCGCGACGTCGCGGTGCTGCGCGAGTGCCTGGAGGCATACCGGGCCGCCGAGAGCGGGTTGTCCGCGCAGCAGGCCGACGGCGCGCTGCATCTCGCGATCATGGACGCCGCGCACAACGCCGTCCTCAAACAGGTATTGCTGGAGCTGGAGGCCTCGGTGAGCATCGGCGCACCCGCGCACCTGTGGGGCGAGACCGCGACCATGCGCCAAATGGAACTGCGCGCGCTGCATGACCACGACCAGCTCGTCGATGCGATCGCCGATGGGCGCGGGGATGACGCCGAAGCGTTGGCCCGCGCCCACGTCGCAATCGACTTCGAACACATCTCCGCCGCGATGCGCCGGGCCGGGGTGCTCACCGACTGACGCCGAGGCGGATTCCTCAGATCATGCTGAGGGTTTCCAGATGCACCTTGGTGGAGGCGAACTCGGCGGTCGCGGTGCGCTGGCACCATTTGCCGTTCTTGCGCTTCTCGGTCTGTACGACTCGGCCGTCGACGTTGAACGTGACCTCCAACTCGAAAGGTTCCCCGGCGCCTGACGGGCACGGGTGCTCCCACACGATCGTGCGCTGGTCGTTGTTCGGGCCACTGTCGAAGATCAATTCCCAGTCGCGCTCGTTTGCCCGCTCGCGCACCAGATCCATTACGTGATAGCTCATTTGGTTGCTCCTCTGTTGATGGTTCCAAGCCTCGCCCAACTGATGTCGGGATGCTGTCCCCCGATCGGCCTGCTGACGGGATGAACCGCGTGTCGTCCGACTGGGGGATACCCGGTTGTCGCCGGCGACTCGGCCGGGTCGCCATCGACGGTGAAGTTGGCCGCCGTGGGTGGGAATGCCGCCGGGGAAGGCGTCGATGACGACGTCAGTCCGGCATCCCACATCGGTGTGTCGGTGTGGTCCGATGCGGCGACGATTTCGTCCGCACCGACGTTCCTGCTGCTCTTTGATCAGGCAACAGTAGGGTTGGCCCGTGGCCGAGATCGCGCCGCTGCGCGTGCAACTGATTGCCAGGACAGAGTTCCTGGCCCCGCCCGACGTGCCGTGGGAAACCGATGCCGACGGCGGGCAGGCACTGACCGAGTTCGCCGGGCGGGCGTGTTACCAGAGCTGGTCCAAGCCCAACCCGAGGACGGCGACCAACGACGGCTACATTCGCCACATCATCGATGTCGGACACTTCTCGGTGCTCGAACACGCCTCGGTGTCGTTCTACCTCACCGGGCTCTCCCGGTCGGCCACCCACGAGCTGATCCGGCACCGGCACTTCTCCTACTCGCAGCTTTCGCAGCGTTACGTGCCCGAGCGCGATTCCGAGGTGGTGATACCGCCCGGCCTGGAGGACGATCCCGAGCTTGTCGAGATCTTCACCACGGCCGCCGACGCCAGCCGGGCCGCGTACACCGCGTTGCTGGACCGCCTCGAGGCGAAATTCGCCGACCAACCCAATGCGGTGCTGCGTCGCAAGCAGGCCCGTCAGGCCGCCCGCGCGGTGCTGCCCAATGCCACCGAAACCCGCATCGTCGTCACCGGCAACTACCGGGCGTGGCGGCATTTCGTCGCGATGCGGGCCAGTGAGCATGCCGATGTCGAGATCCGCCGGCTGGCCATCGCCTGCCTGCGTCAACTCGTCGAAGTCGCCCCCGCGGTGTTCTCCGATTTCGACATCGCGACCCTGGCTGACGGCACGGAAGTGGCGACGTCGCCGTTGGCCACGGAGGCGTGACGGAGCGGCCATTGGCCACAGCGACAGAAGCGCGGACCGAGCAGGTAATCTTGTTGCCCGTGAGCACCAGCGGAATCGACGTCACCGCCCGATTGGGCACCATGCTGACCGCCATGGTGACGCCGTTCAAGCAGGACGGCTCGCTCGACACTGTCGCTGCGGGCCGGCTCGCCAGCCAGCTGGTGGACTCCGGCTGTGACGGCCTGGTGCTGTCGGGCACCACGGGTGAGTCGCCGACCACCACCGACGACGAGAAGCTGACGCTGCTGCGCGTCGTCCTGGAAGCCGTCGGCGACCGGGCTCGCATCATCGCCGGGGCAGGCAGCTACGACACCGCGCACAGCGTGCACCTGGCCAAGGCCTGCGCTGCCGAGGGCGCGCACGGCCTGCTCGTGGTAACCCCGTACTACTCGCGACCCTCGCAACGCGGCCTGGTCGCGCACTTCACCACCGTCGCCGACGCCACCGACGTGCCGGTGGTGCTCTACGACATCCCGGCGCGTTCGTCGGTGCCGATCGCGTGGGACACCATCCGCGCGTTGTCGGGCCACCCCAACATCGTCGCGATCAAGGACGCCAAGGGCGACCTGCCCGGCGGCGGGCAGATCATCGCCGAGACCGGGCTGGCGTACTACTCCGGTGACGACGCGCTGAACCTGCCGTGGCTGGCCATGGGCGCGGTCGGGTTCGTCAGCGTGTGGGGCCATCTGGCCGCCGGCCAATTGCGCGACATGTTGACGGCCTTCAACTCGGGCGACATCGCCACCGCCCGCAAGATCAACGTCACGCTGGGCCCGCTGGCCGCCGCGCAGACCCGCATCGGCGGGGTCACGATGTCGAAGGCGGGGCTGCGGTTGCAGGGCTTCGACGCCGGTGAACCGCGGCTGCCGCAGCTACCTGCCTCGGCCGACGAGATCGACGCGCTCGCCGCCGATATGCGCGCAGCGACGGTGCTGCGATAGTGAGTACCGACCTCGCGCCGCCCGCACCGCTGCCTCCCGGTGGTCTGCGGGTCACCGCGCTGGGTGGTATCAGCGAAATCGGTCGCAACATGACGGTTTTCGAGCATCTCGGCCGACTGCTCATCGTCGATTGCGGCGTGCTTTTCCCGGGCCACGATGAGCCCGGCGTCGACCTGATCCTGCCCGACCTCCGCCATGTCGAGCACCGATTGGACGACGTCGAGGCGCTCGTCATCACCCACGCGCACGAGGACCACATCGGCGCCATCCCGTTCCTGCTCAAGCTGCGGCCCGACATCCCGGTGGTGGGATCGAAGTTCACCATCGCGCTGGTCCGCGAGAAATGTCGCGAACACCGCATCAAACCGGTGTTCGTCGAGGTGGGCGAACGTCAGAGCAGCACCCACGGTGTTTTCGAATGTGAGTACTTCGCGGTCAACCACTCCATTCCCGGGTGCCTGGCCGTGGCGATCCACACCGGTGCGGGCACGGTGCTGCACACGGGGGACATCAAGCTCGACCAGATGCCACTCGACGGCAGGCCCACCGACCTGCCCGGCATGTCGCGGCTCGGCGATGCCGGGGTGGACCTGTTCCTGTGTGACTCGACCAACGCCGAGCATCCCGGCGTCAGCCCGTCCGAAAGCGAGGTCGGCCCGACGTTGCACCGGCTGATCCGCGGGGCCGACGGCCGCGTGATCGTGGCCTGCTTCGCCTCGAATGTCGACCGGGTGCAACAGATCATCGACGCGGCGGTGGCGCTGGGCCGGCGGGTTTCGTTCGTCGGCCGGTCCATGGTGCGCAACATGGGCATCGCCCGCGAATTGGGCTACCTGCGGGTCGACGACTCCGACATCCTCGATATCGGGGCGGCTGAGATGATGCCGGCCGATCGGGTGGTGTTGATCACCACCGGGACGCAGGGCGAGCCGATGGCCGCGCTGTCGCGGATGTCGCGCGGTGAGCACCGCAGCATCACGCTGACCGCCGGTGACCTGATCATCCTGTCCTCGTCGCTGATTCCGGGCAACGAAGAAGCCGTCTACGGGGTGATCGACGCGCTGGCCAAGATCGGGGCCCGCGTCGTCACCAATGCCCAGGCGCGCGTGCACGTTTCCGGCCACGCCTACTCCGGTGAGCTGCTGTTCCTCTACAACGGGGTGCGGCCGCGCAATGTGATGCCGGTGCACGGCACCTGGCGGCATCTGCGCGCCAACGCCGCGCTGGCCGAGCGCACCGGAGTGCCGGCGGAGAACATCGTGCTTGCCGAGAACGGTGTCAGCGTCGACCTGATCGCGGGCAAGGCGTCGATCTCCGGGGCTGTGACGGTCGGCAAGATGTTCGTCGACGGGCTGATCACCGGTGACGTCGGCGACGCCACGTTGGGCGAAAGGCTCATCCTGTCTTCGGGTTTCATCGCCGTGACGGTGGTCGTGCATCGGGGCACCGGCAGGCCCGCCGGCCCCGCCCACCTGCATTCCCGCGGGTTCTCCGAGGATGCGAAGGCGTTGGAGCCGGTTGCGCAGAAAGTGGAGCGGGAGCTGGAAAGCCTTGCTGCCGACAACATCACCGACCCGACCAGGATCGCCCAGGCGGTGCGCCGCACGATCGGCAAGTGGGTGGGGGAGACCTACCGGCGTCAGCCGATGATCGTGCCGACCGTCATCGAGATCTAACCGGCGAGCACCAGGATCCCGCCCACCAAGAGGGCGATGATCTTGACACCCTCAAGGGCGATGTAGACGTAGTGCACGCGGGAGCGTTTCGCTGTTCCGTCATCAGGGATTCCGGACAGCACCGCATTGGAGCGACGGGTCAACCGCGGTCGCACGGTCAGCAATTGCACCACCAACGCAACGATGGCCACAGCGAACGCCACCACCACTCCCACCGATGTGCCGCCGAGCGCGAGGGCGACGACAATGACGGCGGCGAAGACGACTTCGGTGGCATTCAGGGCACGGAACACCAGCCGGCCGATGCCGAGACCGATCTGCAGCGTGACGCCGGGCGCGCGGAACTTGAGCGGAGCCTCGAGAAACGAGATCGCCAGCACCATGCCGAGCCAGCAGAACGTGATGGCGACGACGACGGCCGGGGCAGCGCTCATGAGTTGTCTTCGGTGGCGGTGAGATGCGCCAGGCACAGGTCGGGTTCGACGAACGGCTCCAGGCGATCGACGGTGACCGGGGCCTGCCAGTTTTCCAGCGCCCCCTGCATGAGCCCCAGGTGGATGGGACACACCACCGCCGAGTTGTTTTCGGCGATTCCGAGAAACGGGCAGTGGCGCAGGCGGAGCTGTTCCGTCACGGGTCGCTCTGGGGCGAAGCCGAACTCATCGAGGACCGTCACCAGAGAATCGACCGCGGAGTCTGCGGGGGGAGCCTCCACGGTACGGCCCCAGCCGCGTCCGATGTCGAGGGCTCTGGCTTCGGGATCGGCATCATCGGCCAGCGCGCGGGTGAGGATCTCGGCGAGCATCCGGTAGCGGGTCGGTCCGCCGGGATCCATCCGGTGGACCGCACGGAAGAGTTGCGGCGGCCGCCCGGGCCGGTGCGGGCCGGATTCCACGCGCTCGACCTGACCGGTGCCGACCAGTGCGTCGAGGTGAAAGCGGACGGTGTTGGGATGCACGTCGAGCGACCGGGCGAGCTGCGTGATCGTCACCGGTGCGGAGCTCGCCCGTAGCGCATCGAGGACGTCGGTGCGGCGGCTCATCCAGCCTCCCTAGTTATTACAAATATGGCTTGTATAAACTTTAGCGCATGACGCAGCAGGAACTCGATGTCAGGTCGCTACCCAAGCCCGACAAACACCCGGCGATCTTCGCGGCCTACGAAAGCCTGCCCGTCGGTGGTGCCTTTGTATTGGTCAACAATCACGATCCGAAGCACCTCCGCGACGAATTCGAACTGGACCACCCGGGCAGCTACGGCTGGGACTACGTGGAGTCGGGTCCGCGGGTCTGGCGCATCCGGATCGGCAAGCTGGCCGGTACCCCGCTGCCGCGGGTGCTGACCAATACCGCCACCCGGAACCCGGAAGCCGCCGACCTCACCGGTGCGGTGTGGAAACTGCAGATGCGTGATCGGGGTCTGGACTCCAACATCATCGCGTTGGCCCCGGACGCGGGTATCGATGCCCACGCCGGTCCGGACCTCGACGTGTTGATCCATGTGCTCGACGGATCGGGGCGGCTCACCACCGAGCTGGGCGAACTGGAGCTCACCCCTGGGGATCTGGTGTGGCTGCCGAAGCGTTCGCGCAGGCAGTTCGGCGCCGGGCCCGACGGTCTGCGCTACCTCACGGTGCACCAACGTCGCAGCGCGCTGGTGCTGGAAGCCGCGATGCCGAAGCGGCACTAGTTCAGACCTTGTTGACGATTCCCGCGTCCACCGGCAGGGTCACGCCGGTGACGTAACGCGCCTGATCGCAGACCAGCCACGCCACCGCATTGGCGACGTCCTCGACCTGCACCACCTGCACCGGCAGGGCGTTGCCGAAATCCGTCGGCGCGTCGGATGTCTCGGCGACATGCTTGAGCCACGCACGGGTGAAGTCGTTGTTGATCATCGGGGTGTCGACGCCGGTCGGATGAATGGAGTTCACCCGAATGCTGTGTGGAGCAAGGTAATTGGCGTAAGCGCGCATCAGGCCCACCACGCCGTGCTTGGCGGCGGTGTAGCCGATCGAGCCGCGATCGCCGCCACCGACACCGATCAGGCCTGCTGCCGAACTGATCAGCACGATCGACCCGCCCTCACCCTGGTCGACCATCGTCGGTACCGCTGCCTCCACGGTGTGGTGCACGCCGGTCAGGTTCACCTCGATCACGTCGCGCCAGCCGTCCGGGCCGGACTGCATGGGCGCGATGCCGGCGTTGGCGACGACGATGTCGAGCCGGCCGAGTGCATCGACTCCGGCCTGCAGCGCGCTCGACAGCGCCTTCTCGTCGCGGACGTCGGCCTGGCGGGCCACGATTCTGGCGCCGGTGTCCTCGACGAGTTTGACCGTCGCGGCCAGATCCTCGGCACTGGCCAGGGGATAGGGGACCGAGGCGATCTGCTCGCACAGGTCCACCGCGATGATGTCGGCGCCGTCGGCGGCGAGGCGGACCGCCTCGGCCCGCCCCTGGCCGCGCGCGGCACCGGTGATGAACGCGACCTTGCCTGCCAGTGGGCGGTTGGCGGTCATCAGGACCGGAGCTGACCCTTGGCAGGGTCTCCGGCGACAACGGGCTGCAGCATCTTGATGTCGGGCGCCCCGTCGAGGAGTTCGCCGACAGTGCCGAACAGGGCGCCGATCGCGGGCGCGGAGCTGTGCGTCTTGAGCGCGTCGGCATCGGCCCACTGCTCGATGAAGACGAATGTGCCGTCGGCTTCGTGCAGCGAATACAGCTGGCAGCCCGGCTCGTCGTGCACCGCTTCGATGGCCTCTGTACAGGCATTCCGCACCGCGTCGACGGATTCGGGCTTGGCCTTCATGGTGGCGACGACAACAACAGGCATACGTGCAGAACTCCTCGGTGAGTGCCAAAGCTGGACGGTTGTCCACCCTAGCGACAAATACCTCGATTCGGTTCGTATGCCTAAGTTGTTATTCGATACCACTCTGTGACCCGTGTGGCAGATGGTGAATGTGGGGCTGTTGCGACTAGGCTTGCATGCATGGCTAACAAGACCGCTGCCCGATCTGGAGCGCGTTCGAGCAGGTCACAGGCCAGCTCGCGGGGCGGATCCCGGCGGGGATCGTCGGCGAAGCCCGCCGCGCCACGGCGCAAGCCGGCCGGCCGCAGGCACGCCTCGCCGGTGGCCCTGGCCGGCCAGAAACTCGGCCGAGGAGCCCGCGCCGGCTGGCTGATGGTCGCCAGGGGTGCCGGTTCGACGGCCCGTTCGGTCGGTCGGGCCCGCGATATCGAGCCGGGGCACCGGCGTGACGGGCTGGCCCTGGCGCTGCTCGGCATCGCCGTCGTGGTGGCCGCAAGTTCATGGTTCGACGCCGCCCGCCCGGTCGGGCAGTGGATCGACGGTGCGCTGCGCACGCTCATCGGTGGGCCGGTGGTGTTGGTGCCGATCGTGTTGGCTGCCGTCGCGGTGGTGCTGATGCGGACCGAACCCGACCCGGAATCACGTCCGCGGATGGTCCTCGGAACGGCCATGATCACGCTGCCCGCCTTGGGCCTGTGGCACCTGTGGTCCGGCTCGCCCGAGGGGCCGGTCGAACGCCAGCACGGTGCCGGCTTCATCGGATTCGCGATCGGCGGACCGCTTTCGGACGGGCTCACCCCCTGGATCGCCGCCCCGTTGCTGTTCATCGGCGTGTTGTTCGGCGTGCTCCTGATCACCGGGACGACGATCCGCGAGGTCCCCTCGACCGTGCATGCGATGTTCACCACCCGCGTGTTCCGCGACGACGACGAGTACGACGACGACTACGACGACGACTACGCGGCGGCCGACGACTACGACGACCTGTCCGACGGCTACTACGACGACGCCACCTCCGCCGACGACCAGGCGAAGACCTGGCCCACCGCCGCGATCGAGGCGCCCAAGGCGCCGGCCGGCACGCCGATGGACAACTATCCGCTCGCCGAAGATGCGCCGACCGTGCCGGAACCGGCCGTCAAGGCGCGCCGCAAGAAAGCCGCGGAGCCCAAGAAGCCCGACGACACCATGGTCATGGACCGCGTGGTCGAGGGTCCCTACGTGCTGCCCCCGCTGGACCTGCTCGTTGCCGGTGACCCGCCGAAGATGCGCACCGCCGCCAACGACGCGATGACCGATTCCATCAACTCGGTGCTGCAGCAGTTCAAGGTCGATGCCGCCGTCACCGGCTGCACCCGCGGACCGACCGTCACCCGCTACGAAGTGGAACTGGGACCCGGCGTCAAGGTCGAGAAGATCACCGCCCTGCAGCGCAACATCGCCTACGCGGTGGCCACCGAGAGCGTGCGCATGCTGGCGCCCATCCCGGGCAAGTCCGCCGTCGGCATCGAGGTGCCCAACACCGACCGCGAGATGGTGCGCCTTGCCGACGTGCTCACCGCACCGAGCACCCGTCGTGATCATCACCCGCTCGTGATCGGGTTGGGCAAGGACATCGAAGGCGACTTCGTCTCGGCGAACCTGGCCAAGATGCCGCACCTGCTGGTGGCCGGTTCCACCGGTTCGGGTAAGTCCAGCTTCGTCAACTCGATGCTCGTCTCGCTGCTGGCCCGCGCCACCCCGGAGGAGGTCAGGATGATCCTGATCGACCCGAAAATGGTGGAACTCACGCCGTACGAGGGCATCCCGCACCTGATCACGCCGATCATCACTCAGCCGAAGAAGGCCGCCGCCGCGCTGGCCTGGCTCGTCGAAGAGATGGAACAGCGCTACCAGGACATGCAGGCCTCCCGGGTGCGTCACATCGACGTGTTCAACGAGAAGGTGCGCTCCGGTGAAATCTCCACACCGCTCGGGAGCGAACGGGTCTACAAGCCCTACCCCTACATCCTGGCCATCGTCGACGAGCTCGCCGACCTGATGATGACCGCGCCCCGCGACGTCGAGGACGCGATCGTCCGGATCACCCAGAAGGCCCGTGCCGCAGGCATTCACCTGGTGCTGGCCACCCAGCGTCCGTCCGTGGACGTGGTCACCGGTCTCATCAAGACCAACGTGCCGTCGCGGCTGGCGTTCGCCACCTCGTCGCTGACCGACAGTCGCGTCATCTTGGACCAGCCGGGCGCAGAGAAGCTGATCGGTATGGGCGACGGGTTGTTCCTGCCGATGGGTGCGAACAAGCCGTTGCGTATGCAGGGCGCGTTCATCACCGACGAGGAGATCCACGCCGTCGTCGAGGCCACCAAGTCCCAAGCCGAGCCGGAGTTCGTCGAAGGCGTCACCAAGGCCAAGCCGAGCGGGGAGCGCACCGACGTCGACCCCGATATCGGTGACGACATGGACGTGTTCCTGCAAGCCGTCGAGCTCGTGGTGTCCTCACAGTTCGGCTCGACCTCGATGCTGCAGCGCAAATTGCGGGTCGGTTTCGCCAAGGCGGGCCGGTTGATGGACCTGATGGAGACCCGTCAGATCGTCGGGCCGTCCGAAGGGTCCAAGGCGCGCGAGGTGCTCGTCAAACCCGACGAGCTGGCGGGCACGCTGGCGCTGATCCGCGGCGGGGCCGACGCCAACGGCGCTGACACCGATGACGACGAGGAGCCTGACTTTTAGCGAGTTCCAGCGAGTTCCAGCGCCGAAACGGCATTCCGGCAGCGGTTTTACGAGTAGCCGCCTGCTGGAATGCCATTTCGGCGGTTAGGGCGCGGTTAGGGCGGTTAGAGGGTCAACAGCATTCGGGTGTTGCCCAGAGTGTTGGGTTTGACGAAGGACAGGTCGAGGAATTCGGCCACGCCGGTGTCGTAGGAGCGGCACATCTCCTCGAACACCTCGGCCGTCACCGGCGTGCCGTCGATTTCGTCGAAACCGTGACGGCTGAAGAAGTCGATCTCGAAGGTGAGCACGAAGATCCGCTCCAGGCGCAGATCACGTGCCACATCCAGTAACTGTTCGACGAGTACATGCCCCACACCCGAGCCCCTGACCTTGGGATGCACCGCCACCGTGCGCACCTCGCCGAGGTCGGCCCACAGCACGTGCAGCGCGCCGCACCCGACGAGTTCGCCGTCGAGCTCGACCACCCAGAATTCCTGGACGGCTTCGTACAGAGTCACCAGATTCTTCTCGAGCAGGATTCGGCCGGCGTAGATGTCCACCAGTCGCTTGATGTCGGGGACGTCGGAGGTTCTGGCGCGGCGCACCACGGGCCGTTTCTCCGCCGGCGCACTGCCTGGGTTCACAGCTGGAAGAATATCGGTTTCGGCAACCTATATTCTGTTGCGGTGCCGGGCCACCCTTCTACCGATCCGGTGGTGCCTCGTGCCCGGATAGCGAATCTCGCCAATGTGCTCACGGGTGTGCGCATGGTGCTCGTCCCTGTTTTTCTGGTGCTCCTCTTTGTCGGCGACGGTCATGAAACGTTCTGGCGGATTGCTGCTTTCACCGTGTTTGCGGTGGCGGTGATCACCGACCGGTTCGACGGGGCCCTGGCGCGCAGCTACGGCATGGTGACCGAATTCGGCACCTTGGCCGACCCGATCGCCGACAAGGCACTGATCGGGGCGGCGCTCATCGGCCTGTCCATGCTGGGGGATCTGCCGTGGTGGATCACCGCAGTGGTGCTGCTGCGTGAGATCGGAATCACGGTGCTGCGCTTCGCGGTGCTGCGTCACGGTGTCATCCCGGCCAGCCGCGGCGGCAAGCTCAAGACGCTGGTGCAGGCGGTCGCGATCGGATTGTTCGTGCTGCCGCTGCACGCCTGGCCGGACACCTGGCTGACGGTTGCGTGGGTGATCATGTGGGCGGCGGTCGCGCTGACCATCCTCACCGGCGCCGACTATGTGATTTCGGCGATCAGGGATTCCCGTGGACGACCCGCTGGTAACTGACGACGCGCGGGCACTCGTCGCCGACCTGACCGTTCACGGCCAGAGTGTGGCCACCGCGGAATCGTTGACCGCCGGCCTGCTGGCGGCCACGCTGGCCGGAGTCCCGGGCTCCAGTGCGGTGCTGCACGGCGGGCTGATCACCTACACCGAGGACACGAAGATCTGGCTGGCCGGCGTTGCGCCGCAGGTGCTCGACGCCGTCGGTCCGGTCGCCGGGCCGACCGCGCGGGCTCTTGCCGTGGGCGCCCGGCAGCGGTGCGCCGCCACCTGGGGCGTCAGCCTGACCGGGGTGGCAGGACCCGATGCGCACAGCGGACACCCGCCGGGAACGGTATTCCTGGGATTGGCCGGACCGGTCGACACCGAGGTTGTCGAGTTGTCCTTATCCGGCTCGCGCTGGGACATCCGGGTGGCCGCGGTCAATGCGGCGATCGCACGGCTGCGTGCCCTCGTCGAAGCGCAGTGATTTTGTCCTGTCGGGAACCTTCGCGGTGGTCCTGCGCGTTCGTCAGGTAATGACCCGCCGATCCGACAACCGAAGGAGGGCACAGATGACGGCTTTGCTGCGCGAGGTGGTTGGCGACGTGCTGCGCAACACCCGCACCGGGCAGGGACGCACCCTGCGTCAGGTGTCCGATTCGGCCCGGGTCAGCCTGGGCTACCTGTCCGAGGTCGAACGTGGCCGCAAGGAGGCCTCCAGCGAGCTGCTCAGCGCGATCTGCGACGCCCTCGACGTGCCACTGTCGCGGGTGCTGACCGACGCCGGGGAGAGCATGGCCCGCCGTGAACAGGCCGCCGATGCCGTCCAGCCCGCCGCAGGTGTGGCGCGGATCGACGCCGCGACCAAAGTGGTCATCCCACAGGTCGTCTCGATGGCGGTTGCCTGAGCACTGGCTCGGCCGGTTTCGGCGAAAAAGCCTCGGTAACACGCCGCGGGACTGTGGCGGCATGCCCGGAACCGATAAGTTGGCACCAGAGCAGTTGAGATGACCGAACCAGATGGCCCGCACCCATACGGCCCGAACAACAAGGCGGAACGAACTCATGGCCAACCCGTTCACCAAGGCGTGGAAGTACCTGATGGCGCTGTTCAGCTCCAAGGTCGACGAGTACGCCGATCCGAAGGTGCAGATCCAGCAGGCCATCGAGGACGCGCAGCGCCAGCATCAGGCATTGACCCAGCAGGCGGCGCAGGTGATCGGTAACCAGCGGCAGCTGGAGATGCGGCTCAACCGTCAGCTGGCGGACATCGAGAAGCTGCAGGTCAATACCCGTCAGGCGTTGACCCTTGCCGACCAGGCCACCGCGGCCGGCGACGCCGCGAAGGCCACCGAGTACAACAACGCCGCCGAAGCGTTCGCCGCGCAGCTGGTGACCTCCGAGCAGAGCGTCGAGGACCTCAAGGGTCTGCACGACCAGGCGCTGCAGGCCGCCGCGCAGGCCAAGAAGGCCGTCGAGCAGAACGCGATGATGCTGCAACAGAAGATCGCCGAACGCACCAAGCTGCTCAGCCAGTTGGAGCAGGCCAAGATGCAGGAACAGGTCAGCTCGTCACTGCGGTCGATGAGCGAGCTCGCCGCGCCGGGCAACACCCCGAGCCTCGACGAGGTGCGCGACAAAATCGAGCGTCGCTACGCCAACGCGATCGGCCAGGCCGAGCTGGCCCAGAATTCGGTGCAGGGCCGCATGATGGAGGTGCAGCAGGCCAGCGTTCAGATGGCGGGCCACTCCCGGTTGGAGCAGATCCGCGCCTCGATGCGCGGTGATGCCCTACCCAGCGGTGACACCACTGCGACGCCTGCCACCCCGGCGCCCAACCCGAACCAGGCCACGCCGAACACGGCCACGCCCGAGAATCCGCTCGGCCAGTAGCGCTCGAGTGTGGTGATCATGGCTACCAAATCCAGTCGGCCCGAAGCGTGGCGGTCACTGCTGCAACGCGGTGTCGACACCGCCGCCGAGGTGTCCGGAGCCCTGGCCGACAAGCTCGGTGCCGCCGCCGATCCACGGGCCAAGATGCTGCGTAAACGGCGGTGGGCGCTGCGCCTCGCGGTGTTCTTCACGCTGTCGAGCCTGTTCTGGGTGCTGGTGACCGGGCTGTTGGCGTCCTGGAGCACTCCGGTGTGGGGCCTGATCATCACCGGCGCCGTTGCCGCGGGTGCCGCATTCCCGGCGACGCTGCTGTGGCTGCGGTACCGGTGGCTGCGGTCCGCGCCATTGCCCGCGGAACGGCGGTCAGGGCGCAGGCTGCCGCCGTGGGGCTCGGCGGCACGGCAGCCGATGGCGGCCCTGGTGGCCTCCGAGCGGGGCATGTTCTCGTTGCTGGGTGTGATGGAGCGGGGCCGGATGCTGCCTCCCGACGAACTGCGGGAATTGACGGCGGCAGCCAACCAGACCGCGGTGACGATGGCGGCGACGGCCAACGAGGTGGTCTCGATGGAGCGCGCCGTCAGTCATGCTCCGCAGTCGCAGCCCCACCTGGTGCCGACGATCCATGCGTTCACCGCGCAACTGAGTCAGGGTGTGCGCCAGTACAACGACATGGTCACCGCCGCGGCGCAACTGGTGTCGGCTGCCAACAACGGGACGGCGGCGACCTCGCCGTTGTCGCAGCAGCGGTACCGCAACGAATTGGCCAACGCCACCGATCGACTGGTCGGCTGGGCGCAGGCCTTCGACGAGCTCGGGCAGCTGCGCCGGGCCTGAGGCGTTATACGGCGCTGCTGCTGGGCGGCCCCGACCGCGGGCCGTACTTATCCACGTAGGCCTGGTGGATGTGCGCGTTCTTCTCCCGGGCGATCTTGTCCAGCAGGCCCGGGTCCAGGCCGTGCACCCGCAACATGTGGCGGCGCCAGATCTTGTTGAGCGCGTGTGAGAAGTAGATGAACGGGATCAGGATCGGCACCGTCATGCTCAGGTGCACGTACAGCGTCGTGGGGATCAACCAGAACGGGGCCAGGATGAGCACGGCGGGGACCAGCACCCGCAGCATCATCCGGCGGGTCGCGCCTTTTCCGGTGAGGTCCTCCCGCACCCAGTCCAGCATCGAGTCGGGTAACCGGCGTCCCGCGCAGTAGCGCAGGAACTGGAGTGCGTTGGGTTTGGCGCGGGCGGCCTGGCTATTCATTCAGAGCGATGCACGCAGTGACGGAACGGCGATGCCCACGACGCCGCGGACGGTGGCCTTGAACATGTCGAGGAAGTCGAAGTAGTCCCGCCACAACGTGATCCGGCCCTCGTGGACCTCGAACACCCCGCACACCCAGAACTGCAACCGCAGCGGTCCCATGGTCAGCGCGTCGGTGCGTTCGGTGAGCACGGCCGCTCCGTCGGCGGCGATCCGGTGGATCTTCACCTCGAAGCCCGCGCGGCCCTGCATCGACCGGAACAGCTTCATGGCGCGGTTACGTCCGTAGATGGTGGGCAACCCGACGTTCTGGTACACCAGGTTCTGGGCAAGGGCGTGTTCGGCCGTGTCGAAGTCCTGGTCCTGCAGTGCGTTGAGAAAGACCTCGACCGTGCCGGTCGGGCTCTGCACCGCGGTGGATGATTGGTCAGCCATGGCCGAATCCTAGATGTCCCGGCTGTGGCAGGGTAGGCCGGTGCGCGTAGCTGTGGTTGCCGGGCCCGATCCCGGCCATTCGTTCCCGGCTATTGCGTTGTGCTTGAAGTTCCTGGCCGCGGGGGACAGCCCGACGCTGCTGACCGGGGTGGAATGGCTCGATACGGCGCGGGCTGCCGGCGTTGACGCGGTCGAACTCGACGGACTCGGAGTCACCGAACTCGACGACGACACCGACGCCGGGGCGAAGATTCATCAGCGTGCGGCCCGGATGGCGGTGCTCAACGTGCCGCGACTGCGGGAGATCGCGCCGGATCTGGTGGTCTCCGATGTGATCACGGCCTGCGGTGGGATGGCCGCCGAGTTGCTGGGGCTGCCGTGGATCGAACTGAATCCTCATCCGCTGTTCCGGCCGTCGAAGGGCCTGCCACCGCTGGGCAGCGGGCTGGCGCCGGGGGTCGGCGTCGGTGGCAGGCTGCGGGACTCGGTGATGCGGGCACTGACCGCGCGGTCCTGGCGGGCCGGGCTGCGGCAACGCTCGCGGGTGCGTGTCGAGATCGGGCTGCCCGCCGAGGATCCGGGGCCGGTGCGCCGCTTGATCGCGACGCTGCCCGCCCTTGAGGTGCCGCGCCCCGACTGGCCCGAGGAGGCCGTTGTGGTGGGCCCGCTGCATTTCGAGCCGACCGCGGCTTTGCTGGAGGTGCCGCCGGGCTCCGGTCCGGTCATCATGGTGGCGCCGTCGACAGCCACCATCGGAACTCAGGGAATGACGGAGCTGGTGCTGGAATCGTTGCGACCCGGTGACACCCTGCCGCCGGGATCCCGGTTGGTGGTGTCGCGGCTGGGCGGAACCGACGTCGAGGTGCCGCCGTGGGCGGCGGTCGGGCTGGGCCGCCAGGACGAACTGCTGACCCATGCCGATGTGGTGATCTGCGGCGGCGGGCACGGCATGGTGTCCAAAACGTTGATGGCGGGTGTGCCGATGGTGGTGCTACCCGGCGGCGGCGATCAATGGGAGATCGCCAATCGTGTTGTGCGTCAAGGCAGTGCGCAGCTGGTGCGGCCGCTGACGGTTCCGGCGTTGATCGCTGCGGTGGGCGAGGTACTCGGTTCGGCCGGCTACCGGGACGCTGCGCGGCGGGCGGGCGCGTCGGTGGCCGACGTCGCGGATCCGGTACGGGTGTGCCATGACGCCCTCTTGCACGCTGGGTAGGTTGTGCCTGTGCGGTTGACGGAATTCCATGTACTCGTGGAGGGACAGTTCGGGTCGATGCGCGGACGGTCGCTGCTGGTCGACCATGTGCTTGCCGCCATCGGTGGGCGCACCGCCACGCAGGCGATCGAGGACGGTGTGGACCCGCGGGAGGTGTGGCGGGCGTTGTGCGCGGACTTCGACGTCCCCCGCGATCAATGGTGAGCCCGGCGGCTTTGCCTGTTCGGGTTTTCGGCGTATACCGGTGGTATGGGTCTGGGTGATCATCCCCGGCGGACACCGTTCTACGGTGTGTTGCTGGTGATCGCCGCCGTTCTGTTGTGTTGGGTGGCCGCATCCATCCCGCCCGGTTGGCAGTCGATCACGGGATACCTTCTGGCGGTCGCCGTCGGCGCCATCGGTTTCGTCATGACGCTGCGGGATTACGACGACTTTCCGCACTGGCGCCGTTGATTCCTCAGCGTTGATTTTTCAGCGCCGTACGAGCAGTCTTGCTGTCTCCCGGTGCAGCCTGCCGAAGTTGTAGTAGGCCGCGCAGGCGCCCTCGGGTGACACCATGCAGGTGCCGATCGGTGTTTCCGGTGTGCACGCTGTCCCGAACACCTTGCATTCCCACGGCTTGATAACCCCTTTGAGGACTTCGCCGCACTGGCATGCCTTGGGATCGGCGACGCGTACTCCGGGCATGTTGAATTTCACTTCGGCGTCGTACTGCGCGTAATCAGGGTGGATCTTCAATGCGCTCTGCGAGATGAATCCGAGCCCACGCCACTCAAAATGAGGCCGTAATTCGAAGGTCTCTGCCATCAGTTTGAGTGCCTGGGTGTTGCCCTCGGGCCGAACCACCCGGGTGTACTGATTCTCCACCTGACACCGGCCGTCGCGGATCTGCCGCAGCAGCATGTGCACCGACGCGAGGATGTCGAGCGGCTCGAAGCCGGCGACCACAATCGGTTTCCCGTAGACCGCGGGTACGAACCGGTATGGGCGCAGCCCGACCACGGTGGAGACGTGACCGGGCCCGAGGAACCCGGAGAGCCGCAGATCGGGGGACTCAAGGATCGCCTTGATCGGCGGAACGATGGTGACGTGGTTGCAGAACACGCTGAAGTTCTGCACCCCCAGCATCCGGGCGCGTACCAGTGTGACCGCCGTTGACGGCGCCGTGGTCTCGAATCCGACCGCGAAGAACACCACCTGGCGGTCCGGGTTGTCACGGGCGATTTTGAGTGCGTCAAGGGGGGAGTAGACGAACCGCACGTCGGCGCCGCGGGCCTTGGCCTCGATCAGATTGCCGGCGGAGCCGGGCACTCGCATCATGTCGCCGAAGGTGGTGAAGATCATGCCCGGCTGCTCGGCGAGCCACATCGCGTCGTCCACGCGGCCCATCGGGATCACACATACCGGGCACCCCGGGCCGTGCACCAACTCGATCGATTCGGGCAGCAGGTGTTCGATCCCGTGCCGGTAGATGGTGTGGGTATGCCCGCCGCACACCTCCATGAACTTGAACTCATCGTTGCCGGCCAGTTCGGTTATGGATTTGACCAGGGCACGCGCGGCAGCCGGATCGCGGAATTCGTCGACGAACTTCATGTGCGGAACCTTCTTCTTTTCAGGCGATTTCAGATGAGTTGAAGGCGTCGATCTCGGTGACGTAGTCGGCGCCCATTTTCTGCACCTGGTCGAGCGTCAGCTTCGCCTCGTTTTCGTCGATCTTTGCCATGGCGAATCCGACATGCACCAGCACCCAGTCGCCGACCTGCAGGTTGTCATCGGCAAGCAGGCGCACACTGATGGTCCGCCGCACACCGTTGACGTCGACTCTGGCGAGGTGTGCTTCGGCGTCGACGACGTCGACCACCTGACCGGGGATACCCAGACACATGGCGTTTCTCCTCTCAACAGATCCGGGGAAGGGGGTCGCCGACGAGCATGTCGACAATCCGGCTGCCCCCGAAAGCGGTTCGCAGCGCCACGATCCCGTGCGGTTCGGGCATGATTTCGCCAACAAGGGTGGCATTCTCCCCCTGGGGGTGACACCGCAGCGCGGCGACGGCCGCATCTGCCTCGTCGGGCGCGACGACCGCGAGGAACTTTCCCTCGTTCGCCACGTACAGCGGATCGATGCCGAGCATGTCGCAGGCGCCGAGCACCGGTGGCGTGACGGGCAGCCGGGCTTCGTCGAGGATCACCGCGAAGGCGGAATCCTTGGCGAGTTCGTTGCACACCGTGCCGACGCCCCCGCGAGTGGCGTCTCGCATCCAGCGGGTCGACGGCGCGACCTCCAGCAGGATTTCCACCAACTCGTGCACGGGCGCGGTGTCCGATGCGATGTCGGCGTCAATGGCGAGATCGCCGCGGGCGAGCATGACCGCCATCCCGTGTTCACCGATCGTCCCGGACAGTAGGACCTTGTCACCGGGCTGTACGCGCTCGCGGGCGAGCCGTCTGCCCGCAGGGATCACGCCGACACCTGCCGTGCAGATGTACATACCATCGGCGGCTCCTTTGCCGACCACTTTGGTGTCACCGGTGACGATCTGGACACCGGCGCGGGCCGCGGCTTCGCCCATATCGGCGACGATCTCGCGGAGTTCTGCGATACCAAAGCCCTCCTCGATGACGAAGCCTGCCGACAGCCACTGTGGACGTGCCCCCGAGACCGCGAGGTCGTTGATGGTGCCGTGGACCGCGACATGGCCGATCGAACCTCCCGGGAACCGATGTGGTGCAACCACATAAGAATCAGTGGAGAATGCGAGTCGATCTCCGGACGGCGTGGTCAGCACAGCTGCGTCGCCGAGTTGCTCGAGTTCGGCGTTGCGGAACGCCTCCACGAATACCGCATCGACCAGCGCAGCCGAGGATTTTCCGCCGGCGCCGTGGGCCAGGGTCACCACATCGTCGAGCAGCCGAGGACGCCGCTGGCGGAACTTGTCGATCCGTTCCAGTACCCGGTCTTCACGCTGCGCTGCGGTCGACGCCGCGACGGTGCTCATGACCTGTGCTCTCCATTCCTGGTTCTTGACATGCGCTCCTGGGCCACCGACCAGAGCTGGTAGCCGAGAATGGCGTGACTCTCCTGAATGCGATGGATGCTCTGGCTGTGCACCGTGAAACAGAAGTCCAGATCATCGGTGGCAGCCATGCGTCCGCCGTCGTGGCCGGCGAATCCGACCGTCAGCAGGCCACGCCGCTTGGCCTCGGTGAGTGCCGCCATCAGGTCGTCGGAGTTGCCCGATGTCGACAATGCGATGGCGATGTCGCGGTCACGGGCGTGGGCGATGATCTGGCGTTTGAAGATAAGTTCGAAACCCACGTCGTTGCCGAGCGCGGTGACCACGGCCTCGTCGGCGGCCAGTGACCAGGCCGCGACGGGGCGGCCCACGGCAGGGCGGCTGAACAGCGTAGCCAGCGTGGCCGCGTCGGTGGAACTGCCGCCGTTGCCCAGCGTGTACAAGCGGCCGCCCCGCAGGAACCGTCCGGCCATCGCGGTGCCCGCCGCGATGAGAGCCAAGTCGAACTCCTGCAACGATTCTCGCTGCAGGCGGGCACTTTCGGCGGCTTTACTCCGTGCGGACGCGGCCAGGTCGTCGAGTAGCGTCGTAGTATCGGTCTCCTCGGAGTCGATGAACGGGTAGAGAAAGCCGGTGCTTTCCGACTCGCGGGTGGTCATGTGGTCGCCTCCTCTTCGCGCAAGCGGGTGATAGCCGCCCCGGCATGCACCAGAATTAGGTCGTTGACCGCCACGTCGCCGAGCAGCGTGACATCCACCCACTCTTCGCCCGCGGCGGTACGGACCAGGGCCTGGCCGCTTGAACCATCCTCTCGCAGAATGATTTCCGCCATGCGCCCGTCATCGCTGCAGGTGACGCAGACTTCCTCGGTGCACTCCTCGGCAGGCGGGTTCAGCAGCCCCGGGTGCTCGAAGCAGACGTGGGTGAGTTCCCACAGCAGGTGATACATCAGCACGAAGCGTCCGGTGGCCGGAACCATCGGATCCTGCGAGTCGACCCACAACACGTGATGTGCAGCACCCGCCGGTGGTCGCGGCCCCGAACCGATCCACACCGTGGTGACCCCCCACGCGGGCGCCCGGCGCATGGCGTCGATCACCGCGGGCTGGTCGGCCGAGGCCACCGCCAACAGCAGATCACCGGGCTGGCCGGCCACTCTGGCCTGGGCCACCGGGTCCGGCTCCACGAGTGCGACCGAGGGCAGCGCCCGTTTGCCCATGACCACCGGGTGAACGAACTCCACGGCGACATGATGGGCGTGTGGTTCCCATTGCGGCGCAATCACCCACAGCGTCGCGCCGTCGTGAAATCTGCGGGCCATATCCAGCGATGTCGCCGCCAGGTCCGCGGACAGGTTTTCGTCGACGAACGGCTCGATCGGTGCTGAGGTGACGGTCATGGACAGGACCCCTTCCGGTGGGAATTCTTGAGCAGCTCAGCGTTTGCGTTCGGCTTTGCCGACTCCGGGGACATGTGAGGGTCCGGTCCGGTCATCGTCCCGCTCGGACTCGGATGCCCGCGACGCCGGCTGCTCTTCGGCTGGTGCTGTGGTCGCGCCACCAGCCGTATCATCGGGCGGGGCTGACTTGTAGTCGTTGTCGGTCGTGGGCTTGACCGCACCACCGGTGCGCGCGCCCCGGTCTTCGGTCTGTTGACCCTCCGGTTTGGCGGTCCTTTGACGCCCTTCGTAGGGCGGCACAGCAGGTTCGGCGTCGCCTGGTGGCTGCGTTGTCTTGTCTGCCGACCCCCGCGCACCGCCGTGCGCGGGCACAGACTCGTCACCCTCGTAGGTGCCCGCCGGTCGGTCGGTGGGCCCGCCGGAGGGTTGATATGACCCGGTGTCCCGGGATCCCGGTGCTCCGCGTACGTCTTGTGGCTCTTCGGACAGATGCTTGTCTGGGGTGTTCATGAGATTCTCCTTCACCTCGCCGCGTCGCGGCGTCGAGTTATTGGTCGGACCCCGGACCAGTTCTGCGCCGGTTTCGTGCTGCGTTGACGACGTCGAGCGTGGTCTGTGTCGCGGCGGCCAGTGCCGCCGTGTCAGCATCGGTGAGGGTGTCGCAGACCCAGTCCCAGTGCGCCGCGACGGCACGGCCGGGCGCCGGCCTGGCGATCAGCGATACGTCGTTACTGCGCCACCGGATCCGCTCGGTGGCGGGCTCGGCGAGAGTCAGAACGCCTCCCTCGAAGGTCAGTGGTCGCGAGCATACCAATGCGTGATCGCTCCGCACCGATTCAACTATGCCCCAACGGATCCGGCAGTTCTGCAGGATATTCAGCGCGGTTGTGGAGTCCTTGTCGAGGAAACGGACCCATGGGTAGACCAGGAAGACGTGAAAGCTGTGATGAGCCAACACGCCTGTGGGGCCTTGCAGTTCGGTGAGCAGGCCGGTGCGCTGCCCGGCGAACGCCGCGCGTAGGGTCGCCAGCAACGCTGCGGCATCGACACGGTCGAGTAGGGGACCGCCGATCCAGTAGCTGCGCACCACGTCGGCATCGAGTGGATCGGCGATGGCGGCCGTCTTGGCAATTGCGCGCAGATACGGCCAGGTACCGTCGAATTCCCTTGCGTATGATTCGATCTCCTCGACGCTTTCCCCATTCAACAGCGCATCGGTGTCACTGGGGCCGCAGTATCCGAGCTCATTGGGCGGATATGCATACCGCACGAATAGTGCGTGCCCCGCAGGCAAGCCGTGTGCGGCCAGTGTGGGCATTGTTATCCACCTCCTTCTATTGAGAATTCCCGACCAGCAATTGGCCCAGCCCAATGCCGCCGTCGTTGGGTGGCACCCGTCGATGGGTGAGAACTTCCAGCCCACTACTCCGCAAAGCCTGCAGTGTCAGCCGCAACAGCAGACAGTTCTGCATCACACCGCCGGAGAGGGCAACGGTTCTGGCCATCGGCTCGGCGGTGGCGGCACGGGCGATCAGCTCGGCGACGGCGCGGTGGAAGCGCGCGCCGATCACCGCGGCGGCAACACCGCGCCGGAAATCGGCGACGATGTCCCGCAGTACCGGCGCGGGATCGATGACTGCGGGCATCGTGTCGGTGTGTACCGCGAAGCCGTATGTGGTGGTGCCACCGTCGGCGTCGCGGGACAGGCCCTCCAACTCTATTGCGGCCTGAGCCTCGTAGGCGATTACCTGGCGGACACCGATCAGCGCCGAAACGGCGTCGAACAGCCTGCCCATGCTGGACGTGGAAACGCAGTGCAGCCCGGAAGTCAGCTGCGCGGCGAGCAGCCGTCGCTCGGCCTCCGGGCAGGCGCGCACCGGCGGCAGGTCGTCATCCCACGGGACACCGGCCGCCCACAGATGGGCCAGCGCCATTCGGTAGGGCCGCTGAACGCTGACCTCACCACCGGGTAGCGGTACGTACTTCAGATAGGCCAGCCGCTGGAAGCCCTTGTAGTCCGCGAGCAGGACCTCGCCGCCCCATACCGCGCCGTCCGGCCCGTACCCGGTTCCGTCGAAGGCGATTCCAAGGACCGGCTCTGAGCCGTCCAAGCCGTGTTCGGCCATCACCGCGGCGATGTGCGCGTGGTGGTGCTGTACGAGGCGGACCGGTCGGTTGTCCGCGTTGCGACGCGCCCACTCGGCGGAGCGGTATCCGGGATGCGCGTCGGCGACCAACACCTGTGGTTGCACGCCGGTCAGTGCGCACTGGTGTTTCACCGACGAGCCGAATGCCGTCAGGGTCGCCAAATCGTCCATGTCGCCGATGTGCTGGCTGAGCCAGGCGTACTTTCCCTCAGCCACGGCGAAGCTGTTCTTCAGATCGCCCCCGGTTGCCAGTGTCGCCGGTACCGAAATCGGTAGCGCGACCGGCAGCGGTGCATAGCCGCGGGAACGCCGGATCGGCAACTCGGTGCCGTCCATGACGCGCACTACCGAATCGTCACATGGCACCAAAATAGCGCGGTCGTGCATCAGCCAACCGTCGGCCAGGCCGGCCAGCCGGTCCACGGCATCGTCGTCGGCGAAGCAGATCGGTTCCCCGCCCAGATTGCCTGAGGTCATCACCAGCACGCGCGGGCCCGGCTCGTCACCGGGGAGCCCGAACAGCAGAGTGTGCAGCGGCGTGTAGGCCATCAGCACACCCAGATCCGGATTGTGCGGTGCCACCGCCGCTGCCACCGGCGCTCGGGCCAGTCGCGGCAGCAGCACGATCGGGCGCTGCGGTCCGCACAGCACCCGTTGCGCCGCGCCGTCGACATCGGCGATCAGGCCGGCGGTGGCGAGGTCGGCGACCATGACGGCGAACGGCTTGGCACCGCGGCGTTTTCGGCTGCGCAGTGCCTCGACCGCGCGTTCGTTGGCGGCGTCGCAGGCCAGGTGGTAGCCGCCGATGCCTTTGACGGCGAGGATGCCGCCATCGCGCAGCAGCCTGCGGGCCCGCTCCATGGCGCGTTCACCGCGGTGGGTGTGGCCGGCGCGGTCGCGGTAGTGCAGGCGCGGGCCACAGTTCGGGCAGCACACCGGCTGGGCATGGAAGCGTCGGTCGGTCGGATCGGCGTATTCGCGGGCGCATTCGGCGCACATCGGGAAGTCCGACATCGTGGTGGCGGCGCGGTCGTACGGCAGTGAAGCGATGATGGTGAACCGTGGACCACAGTTGGTGCAGTTGACGAACGGGTGGCGGTAACGACGGTCGGCTGGGTCGCGTTGTTCGCCGGCGCACTGTGCGCACATCGCGACGTCGGGGGAGACCAACGTACGACCTCCGGCTGATGACGAGGTATCGGCGATGGTGAATCCGGTGGCACCGGCGGCGGGAACAACCTCGCAGTCAACACTTTCGATCACGGCCAAGGGCGGCGGCTCGGTATGTAGCCGAATCAGGAACTCATCGATTTGGGCGCGGTCGCCTTCGACCTCGATGAGCGCCCCGGCGCTGTCGTTGCGCACCGAACCGGACAGGCCGAGCGTGGCGGCGGTGGTGTAGACGTACGGCCGGAAGCCGACCCCCTGCACCACGCCGCGTACGCAGATGCGCAACCGCAGCCGGCCGCTCACGATGACACTTCATCGTTGCGGCCCAACAGTTTGAGTCCCGCCAGTGCAGCCTCGGCGCCCGCCTCGTCGGTCTTCTCAACGGCGAAGCCCATATGGATCATGACCCAGTCGCCGGCGGTGATCGTCTCCTCGGCCAGCATGCCGACGTTCACCTTGCGGTGCTCACCGACGACATCCACGAGGGCAAGCTGGCCGCCGTAACCGTCGAGCAGGTGCACCACCCGACCGGGAATCCCGAGGCACATGGTTCAACCACCCCCCGCCGCAGCCCTCGTCAGCAGCTGCGCAATCACGGCTTCGATCGCCTGTACCGCCTCGGGCACGGCCGCGGCGACGGCATCGGACAGGCCGAGCCATTCATCGACACTCTGTACCTCACATCCCACGACCACGGTGTGCGGCGGTGCGCCCCCCAGTGCAGCCAGGCCGGCGAACACGGCGGCCGGGTCCATGGCGTGTGCGTCGAGACCAACTGAGCCGGTCAGCGTTTCATGGTCGGCTCCGAAAACATGTAGTCGTCCGGGAGAGCCCTGTCCGGGCAGGGCGTCGACGAGTATCAGCGCATCCCAGCCGTCAAGCAGGTCATAAGCCAGATGCATGCCGCGGATGCCGTAGTCGAGCACGCGGACCCGTCCACCGCCGAGCAGTGGTGGGACATGGCGGAGCACCTCGGGACCGAACCCGTCGTCGCCGAGGAAAATGTTGCCGATACCGGCTACCAGGATTTCGGACGTGGGATCACATCCGTCGAATCTTCATGTAGCGTCGAGCATCCGGAATCGACCTGACCCCCACCGCGACGGCAAACACGGCGACCGCGGCCGCCAGGACGACGGCAATCCAACCCACTACTTCCATGATGGACTCCTTTCCTCGAGCGGCTCGACTTCGTCGGGCGCGAAGTACAGATACCGGCCGTACCAGTCGTGCAGGTCGGCGGCGGGGTCGTCCTCGATGACGACGCCGATGTGCTGTTCGCCGTCGACGTCCTCGTGCACGGAGGTGACCCGGGCGATCCGCTCGGCGAAAAACAGATCCTGTGCGTCCGCACGGCGCGACGGGTGCAGCCGAACCCGGCTCCCGCAACTGATGCGGATGCCGTTGACCAACACGGCGTCATTGCGAGGATCAACGGCGCTGTCGGCTGACGGATCCCACCACCCGACACCGTCGGGAACCTCGGGTATCAAACCCGGACCCTGATCGTAGGCATGTGGATCACGCAGCACGCCATGCAGATTCATCATGGCCTCCGGCGACATCGAGTCGCAGCGGTCGATGATCCCCGCGGCCAGTGGATCTGTCGCTCGGGCCGCCGACTTCTCCTCGTCGGTCATGGCCATGATCCGCAGCGTGAGGATCTCGTCGATCTCGGTGGAGTCGTAGAGCGCACCATCGCTCTGCTCGGCGATCTCGGGATGGTCGTAGAGGATGATCGGCGAGATCAGCATCAGGTCGTGCGCGCCCGGGGGTCCGGCCAGCACCGGGAAGCACCGGTGCTGACGACAACGCGCCACCGCGTCGGCCGCCGCGGGCGGCGGTTCCAGCAGAGAGATGAACTCGCCATGTATCGCTTCGACGATGACGTGGGTGCCGATGAACGACGTGGCGATCGCAGCCTCTTTGCCGGTGGCCGGTCCGCCGGTGTTGCACACCGTGACAGCGATCCGCCATAAGCCGCCGTCCTGCTCGGCGACGACCGTCAACTCGCCGTGCAGTTCACACCGGCTGCGGACCAGCCGGCCGCCGTCGACCGTCTCGACGTCGGTGCCACCGTCGACAACAATCGGTATGCGCCGTTCCTGGTCAAGGCCGCTCGGATGCAAGGGCCCGAATGTCACCTCGCGTTCGGTGGCCTCGTCCCAACTCAGCCATGCCTGCCCGGCGGCGACGAGTTCGTCGACCGGTGCGTAGCCGCCGCCGACGTCACGCTCGGCACCGCGATGCTGCAACTGGAGAAAGCGGACCACCAGGGTGAGCGACGGGTCGCCATGCGGCTGGACACAGAACTGTGTCGAGAGGGTGTTGTTCTCGCCGATCCCGGCTTGGTCTGCACCCTGCGGGCCGAGCACACCGAATTGCCAGCGGGACTGGTTCTTCCGGGAGGTCGCGCGGTACGGGTACAGCAGATAACCCTCGTAGAGGACGGCGTCGGCCACGGTGCGGGCCCGGACCCAGTGGCTGCTCATCGGACCCCCTCGGCGGCGCGGTCAAGCAGCGTGGTCACCGCTTCGTCCAGCGAGAGCAGACCATGCGCCGAGCGGTAGCCGGCCAATGCCTCAAGGGTGTCTGTGTCGAGCCGCACCCAGCCGGTGTTGGGGTAGTGCTGGCGGATCAGGTCGCGCCACACCGACACCGGCAGGTCGTAGCGGTCCTCTCGATCCCACGGCACCTGTTGGACGGCGAAGCCCCGGGTGCCTGCGACGAAAACTGTTCCGCTGAACAAAAACTGCAGTGCGATGGTGCCCTCGCGTAGGGCGTGCAGGTACTTGGCCGATGCGACCTCGAAGTCGTAGGTGCATTCCAGCGGCAACTCGACCTGCGTGGTGCCGCTGAAGCCGGGCACCATCGTGGCGGTCTGCTGCCACAGGAAGGTGTGTTGGCTGCCGGCCCAGCGTTGCCGTGGCCCGAACAGGTCGATCAGGCCTTCGGCTTCGGCATCGGAGTAGCTGCGCCGCAGCGGGTCGATGCGGACCTGAGCGCGCAGGGCGATCGCGTGTACCGGATCGTCACCGACGGCCGCGATGCCCACTCGTGCATTCAGGATCGGTGTCACCGCATAGGGTTCGGGCGCGATGTCGAGGATCGCGAACGTCACCTCTGTACCGTTCACCGGGTCACGACCTTGCTGCGGTCATCGATGTGCCGGAAGAATTCATCGATGTAGTTGCGCACGTCCTGGCCGCCGTCGAAGCCCCGCCACAGCATCCGCAACCGGCCCACGAATTCGTAGCAGGCGTCGATCGGCACCAGGTGGCACACCGGCGGCCCGGTCTCCTCGTCGGGAACTCGGACCAGCAGCGCTTCGGTGTCCTCGGCCGGCAACTCCACCCGGGGGTCGGCGGCGCGGATCTCATTCCAGGCAGCCAGCTCGAGTTCGGATTCGGTCGCTCCGGCCGGGCCGGGATAGAAGGCGACCGTACGGTCGAGGGCCGAGTTGCGGAAGAAGAAGGCCAGCCCGACCGGAATCTGCAGGGCTGCCCAGCGGCGTCGGTCGAGCGCGAAATCGGCGAAGCTCAGGTAGCGGTCGGGTACGGCACGGTAGTGCAGCTCGGCGTGCGGGTCGGTGAACAACAGATAGCAGCCGCGGCACACGCACAGCAGTTGTCTGCCTTCGACGTTCACTACATGCTGGTGGGAGTCAGCGATCGGCTCCGAACACATCTCACAACGCTCACCGACTGCCTGTGGCGTGGCTCGATTGGCCCGGATTCTGGTCAGGACATCGAGCGAGCCCTCCATCAGGCGACCTCTTGGGCCGCTGATTTGGGCAGGGCCATCGACAGCACACCGGCCCGCAGCAGCACGGGTATCGGCTCGAGGTGTAGATCTCCGTCGACCTGGTGACCCGCGTGCACCACATCGAAGTCGGTATCGCACTGTGGGCATGTCAAAACGTTGTCGTGCAGTGCCGCGCCTGCCATCGAGTCGGTGCAGGCCGGGCATCGGTCGCGATAGCCGAGGATGTCACTGCCGATTCGGCACGCCAGCACCACGGTGCCCGCCACCAGGAATCCACCGACCTCTCCTGGCGACAGCTCGGCGAGTTCCGGCACCGCATGCCATCCGGGCGATCCATGCCCATCGCGGTGCACACGGCGCAGCAGTTCCTCCGCAGGGATGACGTCGAGAGCTGGATCCTCTGCAGCAGAAACCACTTTGATGGACGTTACTTCGGGAGCTGCCGTACGCACGGCATCCTCAACGGCCAACTCCAGGGTGACTGCCGAGGATGGACAGCTCTTGCAGCTACCCACGAACTGCAACCGGACGATCCCGCCGTCAACCCCCAGCAGGTGCACGTCACCACCGTGGGAACCGAGATATGGACGCACACCGTCGAGTGCATCGGCGATACGCCGCTCGACGGTGTGGGGGTGCAGGCCGTGCACCAGCAGCAGACTCGCCACCAGATCGTCAGCGGCGAACGCGTCGGCCAGATCGGCATTGGCGCTCAAGGCCAATCCCGCGATCCGTTGCAGGGCGGCGCCGTAGAGGTCGGTGACCTCAGCGGCCAACTGCTCGGCGCGTTCACGCGCGGCTGCCCCGCCGGCTGAGCTGGCATCGAGCAGCGTCTGAATCCGGTCGCCCGCGGTACGCCACCGCGCGTCATCCTCGGGTAAGTCGGGGCTTGATGGTGCGGGCGGGGGCACGCTAGTCCCCGGTGACGGATTGAGTGGGGGAGTGCAAGAGGTCGAGGCTCTTACCCTGGCCGAGGTACATGTGTACGCCGCACGGCAGACACGGGTCGAAGCTGCGCACGGTGCGCATGATGTCGATGCCCTTGAAGTGTTCTCTGTCGTTCTCCTCGAAGATGGGTTGGCCCTGCACCGCATCCTCATACGGCCCAGGGGTGCCATAGCTGTCCCGAGGACTCGCGTTCCACGGGGTCGGCGGATAGGGGTGGTAGTTGGCGATCTTGCCGTCCCGGATCACCATGTGGTGGCTGAGCACCCCGCGGACCGCCTCGGTGAACCCGCAGCCGATGCCCTCGTCGGGCACCTCGAACTTCTCCCAGGTCTGTGTTCGGCCTGCGCGGATCTCCGTTAGCGCCTTCTCCGCGAAGTGCAGTGCGGATGCGGCAGCATAGGCCTGGAAGTACGTGCGGGCCCGGTTGCGTTCGATGGTGTTGCTGCCGTACTGCGGGATCTTCCACTCAAATTCAACCGGGCCCTTCAGCGCGGTCTTCGGCAGGTTGATCTGCACACTGTGCCCGGTCGACGTCACGTATCCGGTGTCGACAAGGCCGGCCAACGCGGTCGACCACAGCCGCGCCAGCGGACCGCCCCCGGTGTCCAGCGCGAGATTGTCCGTGCCGTCGAACCAGCGCGGCGACATCACCCAGCTGTACTTGTCGTCCATATCACGCTTCTGCGGCCGGGGGTTGGTGTGCTGGTTCCAGGGATGGCGCCGATCAACCGGATTGCCCAACGGGTCGGTCTTGACGAACATCTCCTGGTCTTCCCAGTCGTCGTAATAGGAACTGCCGAGCATGATCCGGATGCCGAGGTTGATGTCCACCAACGACGTGGTGACCAGCTTGCCGTCCACGACAACACCCGGGGTGACGAACATTTTGCGTCCCCACGCCTCCATGTCCTTATAGCTGAAGTTGCAGTGTTCGGGGTCCTGGAACGAGCCCCAGCAGCCCAGCAGCGTGCGGCGCAGACCGACCTGGTCGTAACCGGGAAGCGCTTCGTAGAAGAAGTCGAAAAGGTCGTCGTGCATTGGGACGACCTTCTTCATGAACTCCACGTAGCGCATCAGCCGGGTCATATAGTCGGTCATCAGCTGAATGGTCGCCACGGTGCCGACCCCGCCGGGATACAAAGTCGACGGGTGCACGTGCCGACCCTCCATGAGGCAGAACATCTCTCGCGTTGTCCGGCTGACCTGTAGTGCCTCCCGGTAGAACTCACCGGTGAAAGGGTTCAGTGCCCGCATGATGTCGGCGATGGTCCGGTGGCCATGCATACCGGCGTGCGGTGCCTCGGTGTTCTCAGCCTTGGCCAGCACGCTCGGGTTGGTCTCGGCGACCATCTTCTCGCAGTAGTCCACGCCGACCAGGTTTTCCTGAAAGATGTTGTGATCGAACATGTACTCGGCAGCTTCGCCCAAGTTGACGATCCATTCGGCCACGTGCGGTGGCTGCACACCATAGGCCATGTTCTGGGCATAGCAGGAGCAGGTGGCGTGGTTGTCGCCGCAGATTCCGCAGATGCGGCTGGTGATGAAGTGTGCGTCGCGCGGATCCTTGCCCTTCATGAATATCGAATAACCACGGAAGATCGATGAGGTGCTGTGGCATTCGACGACCTCGCGGTTGTCGAAGTCGATCTTGGTGTAGATGCCGAGACTGCCGACGATGCGGGTGATGGGATCCCACGCCATCTCCACCAGCTGGCCCGGTTCGCGTTTCGCTTGTGACGGCTCGGGGATGGTGGTTGTCATCAGAATCTTCTTCCGTGAATTGCTCTGCAATTGAAAATGTTTCGACACCCCATCGCGTCGATTACAAGATACGGGGATTTGGGCGAGGCACCTACCAGGTGCGGGACGCTCCCGTATCGAGCTTGGTACCGCGATGCCGCCACTTGGGTTCCTTGTCGACCGTGCGGCCGGTGATCTGGCGCAGGCTGCGGATCACCGAGCCGTACATGCCGGATGCCGTCGTCGACACCTTGCCGCCGGGCGGCTCATCCATGAACGGCATGAACTTGTCCGGAAACCCCGGCATGGTGCAGCCGATGCAGATCCCACCGACGTTCGGACAGCCGCCGATACCGTTCATCCATCCGCGCTTGGGAACGTTGCATTTGACAACTGGACCCCAACACCCAAGCTTCACAATGCATTTCGGGGAGCCGTACTCGGTCGCGAAGTCGCCTTGTTCGTAGTAGCCGGCCCGGTCACACCCTTCGTGCACGGTGCTGCCGAACAGCCACTTCGGTCGCAAGGCGTCGTCCAGCGGGATCATCGGAGCCTGATCGGTGGCCATGTAGAGCAGATACGTCAAGGTTTCGGACAGATTGTCCGGTTGGATCGGGCAGCCCGGCACACACACGATCGGAATGCCTGCCTTGCTCTTCCAGTCCCAGCCGAGATAGTCGGGCACACCCATTGCGCCGGTCGGATTACCGGCCATCGCGTGAATCCCGCCGTAAGTGGCGCAGGTGCCCACGGCGACAACGGCGGTCGCTTTCGGAGTGAGCCGGTCGAGCCACTCGCTGGTGGTCATCGGCTGACCGGTCGCCGGGTTGTTGCCGAACCCGCACCAATATCCTTCGTTTTTGATCTGTTCATTGGGAATGGATCCTTCGACAACCAGTACGAAGGGCTCCAGTTCGCCACGATCGGCCTTGAAGAACCACTCCAGGAAATCGTCGGCGCCACCGTTGGGCCCGCATTCGAAATCGATTAGGGGCCAGTGGACGGCGATCTTGGGCAGGCCGGGAAGTGCCCCGAGGGCAATCTCTTCGATGCTCGGTTGGGTGGCGGCAGTCAACGCCACCGAATCGCCGTCACAACTCAAACCGGCATTGATCCACAGCACGTGAATCAATGCCTCTTCCGCTTTGACTGCTGCCTCTGTTGGCATGTGTCACAGCTTTCCGGGGCCCGGGCTGAGAGCCCCAACGTCTTTGATGCTAGACGCGTGCGCATTGGTTGGCGCGTGAATACTGGGTCTACTCGGGGGTATTTGTCTTGTCAACAGCTGATCATGATGTTCCGTTGTCAGCGAGCGCGTCAATCCAGCCGTACCAGGTGTCGAGCCCATCTCCACGCGTTGCGGAGAGCGGCAGGATCGTCACCTCCGGGTTGACCGAGTGCGCACTGCTACAACAGGTTTCAAGATCGAAGTCCACGTAGGGGAGTAAGTCGATCTTGTTGAGGACCACCAGGCCTGCGGCGGCGAACATGTGCGGGTATTTCAGTGGCTTGTCGGCACCTTCGGTGACTGAGACGACGACTATCTTGCGATGTTCTCCAAGATCGAATAGTGCCGGGCAGACCAGGTTGCCGACGTTCTCGATGAACAGCAGGGTGCCCGGTTCGGGATCGAGGGCGTCGAGCGCGCGGTGCACCATCGCCGCGTCGAGATGGCAGCCGGCGCCGGTGTTGACCTGAACCGCGCGCGCACCCGCCGCTTTGATCCGGTCGGCGTCGAGCAATGTCTCCTGGTCTCCTTCGATCACCGCGATCGGACGTACCTGCCCGAGGTCACGGATGGTCCGTTCGAGCAGTGTGGTCTTGCCCGCTCCCGGTGAACTGGTGACGTTGAGCGCCAGGATGTTGTGCTCGGCCAGCCACTGTCGGTTCTTCGCGGCGAGGAGATCATTCTTGGCGAGTACCTTCTGCTCCAGCGAGATGGTCTCGGTGTGTTCGTGTTCATGGGGATGTTCGTGGCTGTGGTGGTCGTGGCCCCCGTGGTCGTGGCCGGCGAGGGTGATGACGGCACCGTCCTGACCGCAGCCGCAAGTTGCGCACATATCAGCTCACTTCCATGGAGAGAATTCGCAGATCCCGGCCGGCGGTCACCTCGACGTCGGCACTCCCGCATCCGCACAGCAGGATCAGATCGGTGAGTTCGAAGTCGGTGCCGCACACACGGCAGTGCGCTGTACCCGGATGGATGTCGAGGTCGAGTCGAGCGCCATCGGCCGCGGTGCCCTCGGTGATCATGTCGAAGCAGAAGAGCATCGAATCCGGGACAACCGCGCACAGTGCGCCGACCTCAAGTTTCACGCTGTGCACACGGCGACCGGCGGCGTGCTCGCACACCGCATCGACCACACTCTGGGTTATCGCCAACTCGTGCATTGCTGCCCCGTTTCGGGCCGGACCCATCCACGATATGCCTGATTCGCCACAGATACGGCGTGTCCACTTGAGTCGAACAGGTGTTCGTCTACTGTGGGCGGTGTTCGACCGACTTGTCGGTGGCCTCGTTTAGCGTCACGGCCAACCGATCGGAACACCGGTCAACACGACTACTTGGAGAGGCACCATCATGGCGCAACAGGCCCCTGACCGCGAAAAAGCACTCGAACTCGCGATGGCGCAGATCGACAAGAACTACGGCAAAGGCTCGGTGATGCGCCTCGGTGAGGAGGTGCGGCAGCCGATCTCTGTCATCCCCACCGGGTCGATCGCGCTGGACGTGGCACTCGGCATCGGCGGCCTGCCACGTGGCCGGGTCGTCGAGATCTACGGCCCGGAATCCTCGGGTAAGACCACGGTCGCGCTGCACGCGGTGGCCAACGCCCAGGCCGCAGGCGGCATCGCGGCCTTCATCGACGCCGAGCACGCGCTGGACCCGGAGTACGCCAAGAAGCTCGGCGTGGACACGGATGCGCTGCTGGTGTCCCAGCCCGACACCGGTGAGCAGGCCCTGGAGATCGCCGACATGTTGGTTCGGTCCGGCGCGCTGGACATCCTGGTGATCGACTCGGTTGCCGCGCTGGTGCCCCGCGCCGAGATCGAGGGCGAGATGGGCGACAGCCACGTCGGCCTGCAGGCCCGCCTGATGAGCCAGGCGTTGCGAAAGATGACCGGTGCATTGAACAATTCGGGCACCACCGCGATCTTCATCAACCAGCTCCGCGAGAAGATCGGTGTGATGTTCGGCTCGCCCGAGACGACCACGGGCGGTAAGGCTTTGAAGTTCTACTCTTCGGTTCGCCTGGATGTCAGGCGGATCGAGACGCTCAAGGACGGCACCGACGCGGTCGGTAACCGCACCCGGGTCAAGGTCGTCAAGAACAAGGTGTCGCCGCCGTTCAAGCAGGCCGAGTTCGACATCCTCTACGGCCACGGCATCAGCCGCGAAGGCTCGCTCATCGACATGGGTGTCGAGCACGGCTTCATCCGCAAGTCCGGGTCCTGGTTCACCTACGAGGGGGAGCAGTTGGGCCAGGGCAAGGAGAACGCTCGCAAGTTCCTGCTGGAGAACGGCGACGCCGCCAACGAGATCGAGAAGAAGATCAAAGAGAAACTCGGTATCGGCGCCGTTGTGACCGCCGAGGTGGCCGAAGATGTTCTGCCCGCCCCAGTCGACTTCTGAGCCGTCGGACCAGGGCGACGAGCAGACGCAGGACCCTCGCAAACGCGAGGAGCAGGCAAAGAATGTGTGCCTGCGTCTGCTCACCGTGCGGGCGCGCACGCGTGCTGAACTTGAGGAGCAGTTGACCAAGCGCGGATACCCCGATGAGGTCAGTGCGACAGTGCTCGACCGGCTCACCGACGTCGGACTCGTTGATGATGAGGACTTCGCCGAGCAGTGGGTGCGCTCACGGCACGCCAACGCCGGAAAAGGCAAGCGGGCGTTGGCGGTCGAGCTACGCAAAAAGGGTGTCGACAACGAGGTGATCGACGCGGCGCTGGCCGACTTGGATCCGGCGGCCGAGCGGCAACGGGCCGAGCAGTTGGTGCGCGACAAGCTGCGGCGTGAGCGCCTCAACGATGACGACGAGATGAAGGTGACGCGCCGGCTGGTCGGCATGCTGGCCCGGCGTGGTTACGGCCAGTCGATGGCGCTCGACGTGGTCCGCGTCGAGCTCGCCGGTGAGCGGGAGCGACGTCGGGTTTAGCAGGGCAGGCCGTCCCACTAGGTTCATCACCGTGAAAGGTGAAGTGGTGATCCTGTCCGGTCCTCCCGCAGTCGGGAAGACCACGGTGGCGGGGCTCATTGCCGGCGGCGCCGACAAGCCGACGGTGCATATGACGACAGACCAGTTCTACCGTGCCATCCGAACCGGATATATCGCACCGTATCTGCCTGCGGCGCAACGCCAGAACGAAGTAGTCGTCGATGCGATCGTCGCCGCCGTCGCTGCCTATGCCTGCGGTGGGTTCGATGTCGTCGTCGACGGCATCGTCGGGCCGTGGTTCCTCGCACCGTTCCGCACGCTGGTCAGCCAGCACGATCTGGTGGCGTCCTACATCGTGCTACGGCCGGCCCTCGACACGGCGCTGCAGCGTGCGCAGACACGTAGCGGCCTGGATCTGAAGGATCCCGATGCCATCACCGGTTTGCATCGCGCCTTCGCCGAGCTCTCCGAGCTGGAGAGTCACGTGATCGACAACGGTGCACTCGATGCCGGCGCCACCGCCGAGCTGGTGCGCCGCGCGATCGCTTCCGGCGGGTACCGCTTGACCTGACGGGAGCAGGGACGCGATGCCGGGATCAGTCCCGTTGTGACGGCAGCACCTGCGCCCCCGGCGCGCCTTCCTGTTCGGCTGCCTCGGCATCCAGCGGAGCCGGACCCCGACGAGATCGGCGCAGCCGACGTTCGAGCCAGGTGGCAAACGTCGAGAGCGCGAAGTTGATCGTGATGAGCAGCACCGCCACCACAATCAGTGCCGGAATGTAATTGCCGTAGGCGGACCCCAGGTTCGTGCTCTGGCGCACGACTTCGAGGAATAGGATCTGGTAACCGATCGCGGTGTCCTTGAGCACCACCACCATCTGGGAGACCAGGACCGGCAGCATCGACGTGATGGCCTGGGGCAACAGGATCGCCCGCATCGTCTGCCCCGAACTCAGACCGAGCGAGGCGGCGGCCTCGGACTGTCCGCGCGGCAGTGCGTGCACCCCGGCCCGCACGATCTCGGCGATCACCGCGCCGTTGTACAGCGTCAGACCGGTCACGACCCCGGCCAGGGCCTGGTACTTCGACGGGACCACGTCGTAGAGCCCGAACACCGAGAAGCTGAAGATCATCATGATCAGCACCGGCACGGCGCGGAAGAATTCCACGAGTACCGCACACGGCCAGCGGAGCAGCCAGAGCTGCGACAGCCGCCCGACCCCGAGCAGGAGTCCCAGCACCAGCGCTAACACGATGGACAGCGCGGCGGCGGTCAGCGTGCCCTGCAGCCCAGGCAGCAGATAGGTCTGCCACAGGTTGGCCGTCAGGAACGGCTCCCACTTGGCCCAGGTGAACTGCCCCTTCTCGGCGAACCGCCACAGCACAGCGGCGGCGATGAGCACCGCGAGCGCACCGGTGACATAGGCCGCGATCTGATTGCGGATCCGGCCGCGAGGACCGGGCGCATCGAAGAGAACCGACGTGCCCGCCATTACCGTTGCACCGCCAGTCTCTTGCCGAGCCAGCTGAACAACAAGCCCAGCGGCAGGGTGAGGATCACGAACCCGGCGGCGAAAATCGTGCCGACCGTCAGCAGCGCCGCGGTGTTCTCGGTCATTTCCTTCATCAGCAGTGCGGCCTCCGCCACGCCGATCGCCGAGGCGATCGTCGTGTTCTTGGTCAGCGCGATCAGCACCGAGCCCAGCGGCAGGATCACCGCGCGAAAAGCCTGCGGCAACAGGATCAACCGCAGGTTCTGCCCGAAGGAGAATCCCAGTGACCGGGCGGCCTCGGCCTGGCCCAGCGGCACCGTATTGACCCCCGAGCGCACCGTCTCACACACGAACGACGCGGTGTAGACCGTCAGTCCGAGGACCGCCAGCCTGAAATTGGTGTCCACGATGAAGGTGGGCGAGTCCGGATCGGTCAGGGTGATTCGCAGGGTCTGTCCCACGCCGAGTGAGCAGAACACGATGATCAGCGTCAGCGGCGTGTTGCGGATGACGTTGACGTACATCGTGCCGAGCCAGTTCAGCACCGGCACGGGCGCCAGCCGCATGGCGGCCAGCACCGTGCCCAGGATGAGCGCCCCGATACCGGAGTAGATCGTCAGTTGGATGGTGGTCCAGAATGCCGCGAAAATCTGATCGCGATACTCGGTGAAAATCTCCACGGGCGGGGTGGCTCCTGGCGGGTCAGCGGTCGACGGTCGGCGGTGCCGGTGTCTTGATACCGGCCGGCCCCAGATTCTTCTCGAACGCCTCTGCCCAGGCGCCGCTGGAGATCATCTTCTCGATCGCGTCGTTGATCTTGTTGCGCTGCTCGCTGTCGCCCTTCTTCAGCCCGATGCCGTACCGCTCCTCGGAGAACGTGTCGCCGACGACCTTGAAGGTTCCCGGGCTTTGCGCGGCGTACCCGGCCAGGATGACCTCGTCGGTGGTCACCGCGTCGACACCGCCGTTCTTGAGCGCGTCGATGCACAGCGTGTACGTGTCGTACTGCTGCAACTGGACCTTCGGATACTTGTCCTTGATCCGTTGTGCCGGTGTTGAACCGGCCACTGAGCACAGCTTCTTGTTGTTCTCCAGCGACGCGGCCCCGGTGATGTCGTTGTTGTCCGCACGCACCAACAGGCTCTGTCCGGTGATCAGGTAGGGCCCGGCGAAATCGACCTTCTGCTGACGCTCGGGGGTGATCGAGTACGTCGCGACGATGTAGTCGACCTGGTCGTTCTGGATCATCGTCTCCCGCTGAGGGGAGGGGGACTCCCGCCATTCGATCTGGTCTTCGCTGTAGCCGAGTTCGTTGGCCACGTACTTGGCCACGTCGACATCGAAACCTGCCAGGGTGCCGTCCGGATTCTTCTGACCCAGACCGGGCTGGTCATATTTGGTTCCGATCACGATCTTGTTGCCGTCGTCGCCGCTACCGCCACAGGCGGTCACAGCGAGCGGAAGGGCGATGGCGAGCGCAACGGCGCCGACAAACTTGAACGGCACAACGGGCATGGATGTGTTCCTTTCGGCGGAGCGTTAGTGATGCAGGATCTTGCCGAGAAAATCTTTCGCGCGTTCAGATTTCGGGTTGTCGAAGAATTCGGCGGGCTCGGCGTCCTCGACGATGGCGCCGTCGGCCATGAACACCACCCGGTCTGAGGCCCGACGGGCGAACCCCATCTCATGGGTCACCACGATCATCGTCATACCGTCACCGGCCAGTGCGGTCATCACCGCCAGCACCTCGTTGATCATCTCCGGGTCCAGCGCGCTGGTCGGCTCGTCGAACAGCATCACTTTCGGGTTCATCGCGAGCGAACGCGCGATCGCCACCCGTTGCTGCTGCCCGCCCGACAGCTGTGCGGGGTACTTGTCGGCCTGGTTGGCCACTCCGACGCGCTCCAGCAGCGCCATCGCGGTTTCCCGGGCCTTGTCCTTCGACGACTTACGCACCTTCATCGGCGCCAGCGCGACATTCTCCAGAATTGTCTTGTGCGCGAACAGGTTGAACGATTGAAAGACCATCCCGACATCGGAGCGCAGCTGCGCGAGCTTGCGGCCCTCGGCGGGTAGGAGTTGACCGTCGACCGAGATCGTGCCCGAGTCGATGGTTTCGAGTCGATTGACGGTGCGGCACAACGTCGATTTGCCAGACCCCGATGGTCCGAGCACCACGACCACCTGGCCCCGGCCCACATCCAGGTTGATGTCCTTGAGCACATGTAAATCGCCGAAATGCTTGTTGACACCCTGAAGCGAAATCATCGGGACGTCTGGCGGGGCCGAATCGTCGACCTGCGGCTGCGTGCCGGGGCTTCCCATGGCAGGTGACCTTACCCAGCCGACGCCGAGCGTGCCGGTATCTTGTGAATCCGCCGTGGCGGCGACATCCTGCCCGGAGCCGCAGCGGCGGCGACATCCTGCCGGGTCGGTGTCGCTCGCCCGTCCGTACCATAGGGCCGTGACTTCGATGGCAACCCGCGAGGCGACGGCAGCCCATGCCGCGCCGGCCGGTACGCGCACCTATCAGGTCCGTACCTACGGCTGCCAGATGAACGTGCACGATTCGGAGCGGTTGTCGGGGCTGCTGGAAACGGCCGGTTACCAGCGTGTGCCCGAGGGCGGGGACGCCGACGTGGTGGTCTTCAACACCTGCGCGGTGCGGGAGAACGCCGACAACAAGCTTTACGGCAACCTCAGCCACCTGGCACCGCGGAAACAGGCCGATCCGAACATGCAGATCGCCGTGGGCGGCTGCCTGGCGCAGAAGGATCGTGACGCGGTGCTCCGCCGGGCCCCCTGGGTGGATGTGGTCTTCGGGACCCACAACATCGGGTCCCTGCCGACGCTGCTGGAGCGGGCCCGACACAACCAGGCGGCCCAGGTTGAGATCGTCGAATCGTTGCAGGAGTTTCCCTCCACCCTGCCCGCGGCGCGGGAGTCCTCTTATGCCGCTTGGGTTTCGATTTCGGTGGGCTGCAACAACACCTGCACGTTCTGCATTGTGCCGTCGCTGCGCGGCAAGGAGGTCGACCGCAGGCCGGGCGACATCCTCGCCGAGGTGCAGTCACTGGTGGACCAGGGTGTGCTCGAGGTCACGCTGCTGGGTCAGAACGTGAATGCCTATGGTGTGTCGTTCGCCGACCCCGAGATTCCACGGGACCGCAGTGCATTCGCGAAACTGCTCCGGGCCTGCGGCGGCATCGACGGGTTGGAGCGGGTGCGGTTCACCTCACCGCATCCGGCGGAGTTCACCGACGACGTGATCGAGGCGATGGCGGCGACACCCAACGTGTGCCCGACGCTGCACATGCCGTTGCAATCCGGATCCGACCGTCTGCTCAAGGCGATGCGGCGGTCCTACCGGGCCGAGCGCTACCTGGGCATCATCGAGAAGGTGCGGTCCGCAATCCCGCATGCCGCCATCACCACCGACCTGATCGTCGGGTTCCCCGGCGAAACCGAGGCCGACTTCCAGGCCACCCTGGACGTGGTCGAGCAGTCGCGGTTCGCCACCGCGTTCACCTTCCAGTACTCCAAGCGGCCCGGCACGCCGGCTGCAGACATGCCCGACCAGCTGCCCAAGGCCGTTGTGACCGAACGCTATCAGCGCCTGATCGAGTTGCAGGAGCGCATCTCGCTGCACGAGAACCAGGCACAGGTGGGCCGCGTCGTCGAACTGCTCGTCGCCACCGGCGAGGGCCGCAAGGACGCCAGCACCGCCAGGATGTCCGGACGTGCCCGCGACGGCAGGCTCGTGCATTTCGCCCCGGGCGACGCCGATATCCGGCCGGGTGACGTCGTGACGACCACCGTCACCGGGGCCGCGCCGCACCATTTGATCGCCGACGCCGTGCTGACAGAGCACCGGCGGACGCGGGCCGGCGACGCACACGCGGCGGGGCAACGGCCACGCACCGGCGTGGGCCTGGGGATGCCGCGAATCGGCGCACCGGTGCAGCCGGCGCCTTCTGGAGGATGTGACTGTTGACCCACGAGGGAGACTTCGACCAGTTCAAGGGCGACCTCGACGCCGTCGAACGCAAGATCGCTCGCGAGTTCGACCCGGGAGTGCGGGCCATGGTGGTCGCGATCCTGGTGTTCGTGGTGCTGATCTCATTTGTCCTGCCGCATACCGGTGACACCAAGGGTTTCGATGCGCTCGTCGGTGACGACATCGCGATCCGGGACGGGATCTCGCTGCCGTCCCGGGTGTTCGTCTGGCTGGCCCTCGTGTTCTCGGTCGGCTTCTCCACCGCTGCGTTGCTGACCCGCCGCTGGGCATTGGCCTGGGTGGCGCTGGCCGGATCGGCGGTGGCCAGCGTGCTGGGCATGCTGGCGGTGTGGTCCCGGCAGACCGCGCCCGAGCCGCATCCCGGACCGGGTTTCGGATTGGTGATCGCGTGGCTCGCGGTCATCGTGCTGACGTTCCACTGGGCGCGGGTGGTCTGGTCGCGCACCGCCGTGCAGTTGGCCGCGGAGGACGAACGCCGTCGTTCCGCAGCGCAGCGAAACCACCGCGGCCTGCTCGACGAGATCGACAAGCCCGACGTCGAAAAACCCGGCACGGACAACCCTGACTCTCCTGAGGAGCCAGGGAAGCCCGAAACGCCCTAGCGGCGTTTACCCAGCGCTTCGGCCGCCGCGTCGGCCCACTGGCGCCATTGCTCGGCGCTTGCCCTGGCCTCTTCGGCATCCTTGGCGCGGCCCGCGGCCTGTGCCTTCTCTGCCTGACGCTCGAATTGCTCGGCGCGGACCCGGAACTGGTCGGCACGGGCCTGCGCCTCAGGATCTACGCCGCTGGTCGGAGCGTCGCGCACCTTCTTCTCGACGGCGCGTAGCCTGCGCTCGAGATCGGCACTGCGTTCCCGGGGGACCTTGCCGATGGCATCCCATTTGTCACCGATCAGCCGCAGAGCGGCCCTGGCCGCATCCAGATCGCTGGTGTCGAGCTTCTCGGCCTCTGCCAGCAGCGCCTCTTTGGCGGCGGCGTTCGCCTTGAATTCGGCATCGCGTTCGGCGTGGGCGGCGTTGCGTGCCGAAAAGAAGGTGTCCTGGGCGCCCTTGAACCGGTGCCACAGCGCGTCGTCGACATCTTTGGCCGCACGACCCACCGATTTCCACTCGGTGAGCAGGTCGCGGAATGCGGCCGCGGTGGCGCCCCAGTCGGTGGAGCCGGACAGCTCCTCAGCACGCTCACACAGCGCTTCTTTGGCCTGCCGGGCGCCCACCCGTCCACGGTCGAGTTCGGCGAAATGGGAGCCGCGGCGACGGTTGAACGTTTCGCGCGCCGCCGAGTAGCGCTTCCACAGCGCGTCGTCGGTCTTGCGGTCCAGACCGGTGATCGTGCGCCACTCGTCGAGGATCTCGCGGAGGCGATCCCCGGCGGCCTTCCACTGGGTGGCGTTGGCAGCCAGATCCTCGGCCTCGGCGGCGAGTTCCTCCTTGCGCGCGGTCTGCGCGGCGCGCTGCTCATCACGCTGGGCCCGTTCGGTCTGCGCGGCCGCGTCGGCCTGATCGACGATCGTGGCAAGCCGCGCGCTCAATGCGTCGACATCGCCGAGAACCGCTGCGGTGGGCAGAGTTTCGGCCAGCGAGGTAGCCGCCGACTTGATCTTGCGGGCGTCTCCGGTGCCGGTGGTGAGGCGTCGCTCCAACAGGGCCACCTCGGTGTGCAGATCGTCGAAGCGCCGACCGAAATGCGCATACGCGGACTCGGTGTCGCCTGCCTGCCATGAACCGATGACTCGTTCGCCGGATGCGGTGGTCAGCCACACCGTTCCATCGGGTTCGACCCGGCCGAAGCGGTGGGGATCGCTTGCCGGCGCGACGGGAACCACGGGGGCGGTGGCCGGGCCGGGATGGGGGATGGGACGGGGTCCGGGCCTGGGGGCAGGCTTCGGGGTGGGCCGGCCTGGCTCGCTGGTTGTCATATCCGCTCCTCGTGCTCCGCGCGGTTACCCGCGCACCTGCCGCGCGACGCGGCGCCGATAGCTGTCAGTTTCGACCGCTATTCAAGCAGGTCGCGTTGTGTCATGCCCATGGCTTTAGGCTCAATGGCCCCACAAACTCTGGAGGACGCCGGTGGCCAAGGCCGATATCGCGGCACTGCTCGCCCTGGGCGCCGCCTTGTTCATCGCCTTCGGCGACGTCATTCACCAGCACTCCGCGCAGCGTGTGACCGATGAACCAGTCGGCCACCTGGGACTGTTCGCCCGGCTACTGCGGGATCGCCGATGGTGGCTGGGCAGCCTGGTGGCGGCGGTCGGGTTCGGGTTGCAGGCCGCCGCCCTCGGCCTCGGCTCGGTGTTGCTGGTGCAGGCATTGCTGGTCACCTCCCTGCTGTTCGCGTTGCCGATCAACGCCCGGCTGACGCACCGCCGGGTGACGCGCTGGGAATGGTTGTGGGCGGCGCTGCTGGCCGGTGCGGTCGCCGTCATCGTCACTGTCGGAAATCCGACCGCGGGCCACACCCGGGCCCCGTTGGAAACCTGGGTTCTCGTCGTCGCGGTGCTTGGGCCGGTGCTCGCGCTGTGTCTGCTGGGATCACGGCTGGCCTCCGGCGCCGTCAGAGCCGTGCTGCTCGCCGTGGTGTCCGGTGCGCTGTGGGGTGTGTTCGCGGTGCTCACCAAGGGCGTGGTGGATCACCTCGACGACGGCCTCTGGGCGGTCCTGGCCACCCCGGAGCTTTATGCGTGGGCGGCGGTGGCGGTCGCGGGGACCGCGGTCCAGCAGTCCTCGTTCCGGGCAGGCGCGCTGACCGCGTCCCTGCCGACCATGACCGTCGCGGAACCGACGGTCGGATCGGTGCTCGGCGTCGTCGTGCTCGGTGAAACGCTGCACCCCGGAGAAGCCGGATGGTTCACGCTGATCGTGGCGGTGGCCGCGATGGTCCTCGCCACCGTGGCACTGGCTCGCGGGGAGGCCGTCAGCGAACAGTCCGCCTCGGGTGCGCACTAGTTTGGTGACGTGCTCAGCGCCATCGCGATCGTCCCTTCTGCACCGGTGATGGTGCCCCAATTGGTGGGTTCGGCCGCTGCCGAGACCAGTGAGTTGCGTGCCGCCGTGCTCGCTGCGGCGAGCATCCTGCCGCAGCGGTGGATCGCAGTCGGCGTCGGGCCGGACGATGCGGTGTTCGGTCCAGAGGCGGCCGGAACTTTCGCCGGCTTCGGCGTCGACGTGCCGGTGCGGTTGAGTCCGACGTCATCCGGTCCCGCCGCCGACCTACCGCTGTGTGCGCTCATCGCGGGATGGATCCGCGGTGCGGCCGATCCGTCGGCCGGCGTCGAGGTACGGGTCTGTGCGACGACGCACCCGGTCGAGGTGGCGGTCGCGGTCGGCAGACGGTTGCGCGACCAGATCGACGAGTCGGACGAGCCGGTGGGCGTGCTCATCGTCGCCGACGGCGCGAACACCCTGAGCCCCCCGGCGCCCGGCGGATACGAGCCCGATTCGCTCGGGGTTCAGCAGGCTCTCGACGATGCCCTCGCCTGCGGTGACGTGGCGGCTCTGACCGCACTGCCGGATGCCGTCGTGGGCCGGGTGGCCTACCAGGTGTTGGCCGGTCTGACCGGGTCGGACCCGGTCGCGACACATGAGATTTATCGGGCGGCACCATACGGTGTCGGGTATTTCGCGGGAACGTGGAGCCCGGTGACCGGGGGATCGGCGCCGTGAGGCCGATCGCGGTGATCGGACCCACCGGCACCGGCAAATCCGCATTGGGCCTGGCGCTCGCCGAGCACCTGGGCGGCGAGATCGTGAACGCCGACGCGATGCAGCTGTACCGGGGGATGGACATCGGGACGGCCAAGCTGACGGTGGCCGAACGCCGCGGGATCCCGCATCACCAGCTGGACGTGCTTGAGGTCACCGAAACCGCGACCGTCGCCCGCTACCAGCAGGCGGCCGCGGCTGACATCGAAGCCATCGCGGCTCGAGGTGCGGTCCCGATCGTCGTCGGCGGCTCCATGCTGTACATCCAGTCGTTGTTGGACGAATGGTCGTTCCCGGCCACCGATCCGGTGGTGCGGGCACGGTGGGAGGCCGAGCTGGCCGAGGTGGGGGTGGCCGCCCTGCACGCCGAACTGACGCGCGTGGACCCGGCCGCGGGGGCGTCGATCCTGCCCACCGACGGCAGGCGCGTGGTGCGGGCCCTTGAGGTGGTCGAGCTGACCGGGCAGCCGTTCGCGGCGTCGGCGCCCCGTATCGGCGAACCCCGCTGGGACACTGCGATCGTCGGACTGGATCGGGAGACCACAGCTCTCGATGCGCGGCTGGCGCGGCGCACCGACAAGATGTTCGCCGACGGCCTGGTCGACGAGGTGCGGCTACTGCTGGAACGCGGCTTGCGCGACGGGGTGACCGCGGCGCGGGCGCTGGGTTACGCACAGGTGCTCGCCGCCCTCGACGCCGGCGACGACCCGGATTTCGACGAGGCTCGGGAGGCGACGTTCATCGGCACCCGCCGCTACGTGCGTCGGCAGCGGTCCTGGTTTCGACGTGATCACCGGGTCCGCTGGCTGGACGGATCCGACGACGGCCTGGTGGAGTCCACGGTGCACGCCTGGCGCCACGTATCCTGAGCAGGTGATCTTTGCCAAAGGGCACGGCACCGAGAACGCCTTCGTGGTGCTGCCCGACCTGGATGCCCGGTTGGTGCTGGCGCCTGCCACGGTGGCCGCGCTGTGCGACCGCCGCCGGGGACTGGGCGCCGACGGCGTCCTGCGGGTGACGACGGCCGGTGCCGCGCGGGACGCAGGTGTGTTCGACCGGCTGCCCGACGGCGTCGCGGCGGGGGACTGGTACATGGATTACCGCAACGCCGACGGTTCGATCGCGCAGATGTGCGGCAACGGGGTGCGGGTCTTCGCACACTATCTGCGGGCATCCGGACTGGAATCGGCCGACGAGTTCACGGTCGGCTCGCTGGCCGGCCCCCGGCCGGTGGTGCTCAATCGGGCCGACGCCGCCACCGCGGACGTGACTGTGGAGATGGGCAAGGCCAACCAGTTCGGTACCGGGTCTGCTGTGGTCGGCGGCCGCAGTTTCACCGGGCTGGCGGTCGACGTCGGCAACCCGCACCTGGCCTGTGTCGCAGTGACCGGCGAGGAACTGGAGACCCTGGACGTCGGTGCGCCTGTCTCGTTCGATCCGACGCAGTTCCCCGATGGGGTGAACATCGAGATTCTGACTGCACCGGCCAACGGCGCGGTGTCGATGCGCGTGCATGAACGCGGCGTCGGCGAGACCCGGTCCTGCGGCACGGGCACCGTCGCCGCGGCGGTGGCCGCCCTGAAACATCAGGGCGCGGACACCGGCGCCCTGCAGGTGCGCATCCCGGGCGGTGAGGTGACCGTGACGATCACCGAATCCACCAGTTACCTGCGCGGACCGTCGGTCCTGGTGGCGCGCGGCGAGCTGTCCGAACAGTGGTGGAACACTGCGCACGCGTAATTGGGGTGCGCGACCACTGACATACGTGCCAACCTGGAAGCAGACATGACGTATTCAGAGAATCCCGCCACCCCCAGCACGGGCGAGTTGGCCCTTGAAGACCGCGCCTCCCTGCGCCGCGTCGCCGGACTCTCCACCGAATTGGCCGACGTCTCCGAGGTCGAGTACCGCCAGCTGCGACTGGAACGCGTGGTGCTGGCGGGGGTGTGGACCGAAGGCAGCGCCGCTGATGCCGACGCGAGCCTGGCCGAGCTGGCAGCGCTGGCCGAGACCGCGGGCTCCGAGGTGCTCGAGGGCCTGATCCAGCGCCGCGACAAGCCCGACCCGTCGACCTACATCGGTTCGGGTAAGGCCGCCGAGTTGCGTGAGGTGGTCACGGCTACCGGTGCGGACACCGTGATCTGTGACGGTGAGTTGTCACCGGCCCAGCTGAACTCGCTGGAGAAAGTGGTCAAGGTCAAGGTCATCGACCGCACCGCGCTGATCCTGGACATCTTCGCCCAGCACGCCACCAGCCGGGAAGGCAAGGCGCAGGTGTCGCTGGCGCAGATGGAGTACATGCTGCCCCGGCTGCGCGGCTGGGGTGAGTCGATGTCGCGGCAGGCCGGTGGCCGGGCCGGCGGCGAGGGCGGCGGTGTGGGAACCCGCGGGCCTGGCGAGACCAAGATCGAGACCGATCGTCGCCGGATCCGCGAGCGGATGGCCAAGCTGCGCCGTGAGATCCGCGATATGAAGAAGATTCGCGACACCCAGCGCAACCGCCGGCTGTCCGCCGATGTCGCATCGGTGGCCATCGTCGGCTACACCAACGCCGGTAAGTCCAGTCTCCTCAACGCGTTGACCGGGGCAGGCGTCCTGGTGGAGAACGCGCTGTTCGCCACCCTCGAACCCACCACGCGCCGCGGCGAATTCGACGATGGCAGGCCGTTCGTGTTGACCGACACGGTGGGATTCGTCCGGCACCTGCCCACCCAGTTGGTGGAGGCGTTCCGGTCCACACTGGAGGAGGTCGTCGACGCCGACCTGCTGGTGCACGTGGTGGACGGCTCCGACGTCAACCCGCTCGCTCAGATCAACGCGGTGCGACAGGTCGTCAACGACGTGGTCGCCGAATACGATGTGCCGTCGCCGCCGGAACTGTTGGTCGTCAACAAGATCGATGCGGCGACGGACCTCGGACTGGCTCAGTTGCGACGCGCGCTGCCGGACGCGGTGTTCGTGTCGGCGCGCACCGGGGACGGCCTCGACCGGTTGCGTACGCGGATGAGCGAGTTGGTACCCCCCACCGACGCCACGGTCGACGTGACGATTCCCTACGACCGCGGCGACCTCGTCGCGCGGGTGCACACCGAGGGACGGGTGGATGCCACCGAGCACACCGCCGACGGCACCCGGATCAAAGCGCGGGTACCGGCGCCGCTGGCCGCCAACTTGCGCGAATTTGCCACCTTCTGAGCCCGCGAACAGACGCTGAGGTCCCCGCGCGCCCGGCGTGTCGGGGACCTCAGCGTCTGCTCGCGGTCAGGCCGCAGGTGCGGATTCCTTGGACTTGGCGTCGTCACGGTCCTGCCTCAACACCTTGCGCACCGAGGTGCCGACCGATTTGGCGAAGTCACGGACCGGATGGTTCTTGATGCCCAACGCCTTTTGCAACGACGGCCGCTGCGGGGCGTCGGTGTCGTCGTCACCACCTGGCAGCGTCAGGCCGGTCTTCGGCTTGGCGATCGGGCTCAGCCGGATCAGTGGCTTGCGATCGGGTTTGACGGCGAGCGCTTTCGTATTACTGGGCGCAGCCAGCGTCTTGGTGGTCAGGTCCTCGACGTCGGGCTCCGGCGCGGTATCGGCGGACTCCGTCGGATCGGTCCAGCCGGGCAGCGGCGCCAGCCCCGGTTCGCGCGCAGCCTTGATGCCCTCCGGAATGTCGTTGATCAGGTCGCTCGCCAGTTTGACGGGGTTGATTTTCGGGATCAACCGGAACGGGGTCGGTGTCCCGTAATCAGCACGGTCGTAACCGGTTTCGATCAGTGTCTGGGTCAGCGGCGAGACCAGGTCGACGACCGGTATCACCAGAGCCGACGTACCGGTGGCCGCGCCGAGGTCCAACAGCGGCTGCATGATCGGCAGGTACTTCGCCGGTAGCGTGACGTAGGTGGTGTCGCCGTGCACCTGGCAGTGCGTGGCCGCCGTGCAGCTCTCCGTGGCTTGCTCGACTGCGGCCTTCACCTGTTCGGGGGTGTAGCCGTACGGCGTCGAGGTGACCGGTTCACCGTCGTCGGGAGCCAGGTAGGTGCCGTGGACGTACTCGAACCCGGCGAGCGCGTTGGCCAGCGCCAACGGGTTGAGCACCCACGACGGGGCATCGGAGACACCGTCGTACTGCAGTGCGATGTCGACGGTGTCGATGTCGGTGTCGGTGGGTGTCGGCTGGCCGAACGTGGCATCCAGGATCGGCACGGTGCCCAGGATGGCCAGCCGCTCGAACAGCCCGCCGTTCGGCCGGTTCGGGTTGCCGATCAACACGAACGACAGGTACTGCTTCTGCTCGTCGGGCAGATCGGCCAGGTTGCGTTTGACGATGCTGGACACCGTTGCGCCCTGCGAATAGCCGAACACGATGACGGGATGGTCCGCAGAGGGATTGTTCGTACCCACGAGTTCGCCGGTCAGCCGGGTGACGCCGCTCTGTACCGAGACGTTCCACTTCGCGCCGTCAAGGCCGCCCCAGCCGGGGAACGGGAACGGCCAGAACTGTGCGATGTACGGCACCGCAACCGGATTCGTGCAACCGTCGGTGCCGCAGGTCCCGCCCGGCGCGACGTAGTAGGCCACGGCGTTTTCCATGTAGTTCTCGTCGTCCTGGGGTATCGGTGTTCCGGTGCCCGGCACGATCAACGGCGTCGTCGCCACCACCAGGCCGACCGCGGCGGTGAAGGTCGGCGACATGCTGATGGCAATCGAGCCGGACACCGCGACCGCGGCTACCAGGACCGACCGGGCTGCAGAACGAGGCGAGAAGCGCATCGGCTGTATCTCCTTCTGCTGACGCGGCCGTCAGCGCAAAGGCATCTTTACACTGCGCGGCGGCGCCCATCGGGCAAACGGCCGAACTCGTTGCTGTGGGTGTGCGTCCGCGCTAGTGAGTGCGGATCACCGGCGGTTCATGGGCACGTATCGGTGGCAGGGGTTGATCGAACTTCTCGATCTGCACCAGGACGTGTGCTCCGGTGCAGCCGCGCGCCAGTGATGAGGTGCCGACGTCGTCGGTCAGCACGTTCGGATTGCCGTGTACGCACATCGAGTCGGGGTCGGCAGGATCGGCCGGGTCGAACCACGCCCCGGTCGAGAGCTGCACCACCTCGGGCCGCAGTCGATCATCGACCACGACACCGGCCAGGCAGGCCCCGCGGTCGTTGAACACCCGCACCACGTCGCCGTCGGCCAGGCCGCGCGCCGCTGCGTCCCGGGAGTGCATCCGGATCGGTTCACGCCCATGCACTTTCGACTTCATACTGGTCGCGCCGCCGTCCAGTTGGCTGTGCAACCGCGTGGCGGGCTGATTGGCCAGCAGGTGCAGCGGGTACTGCGATGCGCGGGACCCGCCGAGCCATTCCGCGGGCTCATACCAGGTGGGATGCCCGGCGCAGTCGGTGTAGCCGAAGCCGGCGATGGTCTCGGAGAAGATCTCGATGCGTCCGCTCGGCGTCGCCAGGCGGTGGTTCTGCGGGTCGGCGCGGAAGTCGCCGAGCAGCGTCAGCCCTGGCTCGGTCGGCAGCCGCAGCTGACCGGCCGCCCAGAATTCGTCGAACGTCGGAACCGCGAAATCGAGCCCGGCAGACCACTTCTCGTACATGTGGACCAACCACTGGCGGGCGGTGCGGCCCTCGGTGAACTGGTCGCCGAAGCCGAGCCGGTCAGCAACGGCGGCGAAAGTGGTGTAGTCGTCGGCCGAACTCTCATACGATTCGGTCAGTGCGCGCATGGCGACCAGCAGCGGGTCGTTGCGGGATCCGGAGAAATCCTCGCGTTCGTAGGCGGTGGTCGACGGCACCACGATGTCGGCGTGCTTGGCCATCGCGGTCCAGTACGGATCGTGGACGACGACCGTGTCCACCCGGGCCAGCGCACGGCGCAGCCGGGGCAGGTTCTGGTGGTGGTGAAACGGGTTCCCGCCCGCCCAGTACACGCACCTGATGTCGGGATAGGTCAGCTTCATGCCGTTGAAGTCGAACGGCTCGCCCGGGTGCAGCAGCATGTCGGTGATCGCGGCCACCGGAATGAACGTCTGGACAGGGTTGGGTCCCTGGGGCAGCGTGGGCAGTCCGCACCGCAGCGGCGGCAGGCCGGGCTCGTTCATCGATCCGTACCCGTGGCCGAAACCGCCACCGGGCACACCGATCTGGCCGAGCATCGCGGCCAGCGTCAGTCCCATCCACGGCGCTTGTTCGCCGTGGCGGATGCGCTGCAGCGACCAACTGACGGTGACGATGGTGCGGGCCGTCGTCATCCGGCGGGCCAACGAGACGAGGTCGTCGGCGGCCAACCCGCTGATGCGTGCCGCCCACTCCGGGGATTTCGCAACTCCGTCATCCGTGCCGAGCAGGTACCGCTCGAAGCGCTCGTAACCGGTGCAGTAGCGGTCCAGGAAGCCGCGATCGGCGAGACCTTCGGTGGCCAGCACATAGGCCAGCGCGAGCATGACCGCCACGTCGGTACCGGGTCTCGGCGCATGCCACTCGCACTCGCCGTCGACATCGTCGCGCAGCGGGCTGAAAGAGACGATCCGCCCGCCGCGATCCCGGAACCGGCGCAGCGCATCACGTGTCGGATGTGCAGTGGTGCCACCATGATTGGTGCCGGTGTTCTTCAACGCCAGCCCGCCGAAACACACCAGCAGGTCCGTGTGCTCGACGATCACCTCCCAGTCGGTGGACCGCTTGAACAGATCGTCGTGCGTGCCGACCACCCGCGGCATGATCACGCCCGTGGCGCCCAGGCTGTAGGAATGACGCGAAGACGTGTACCCGCCAAGAAGTTTCAGGAAGCGGTGCACCTGGCTCTGGGCATGGTGAAACCTGCCTGCGCTGGCCCAGCCGTACGAACCGCCGTAGATGGCCTCGTTGCCGTAGGTGTCGACGACGCGCTTCAGCTCGCCGGCCAACAGATCGGTGAGTTCATCCCAGGACACCGCGACGAACTCGTCGGCCCCGCGCATGCGGCTCGGTCCCGGCCCGTCGCGCAACCAACCACGCCGCACCGCCGGAGTGGCGACGCGCGAGCGGTGCCGGATCGAGCCGGGCAGATTGCCCAACAGGGGGGAAGGATCGACGTCGCCGGTCAGCGGTGTGACGGCGGCGATCTCACCGTGGGTGACATCGGCGGTGAAGGCACCCCAGTGCGCGAGGCTCGCGGGGGACTGAGGCATAGCGGCAGTTTACGGCCCTGCCCCGCGTACCTCCGGTGCTCCAGTTCGCCCGCGTACCTCCGGTACGACCAACCGCCCGGTTGGTATAAGTTGGCCCCCGAATCCACAATCCAGTACCGGAGGTCACACCATGGGCGGTGCCGTGAAGTACGCACGCACACTGTTCGAGCCCGAGCACGAATTGTTCCGCGAGTCCTACCGGGCATTTCTGGAGCGTCATGTCGCACCGCACCACGATCAGTGGGAAAAGGACAAGATCGTCGACCGCGGCATCTGGCTGGAGGCCGGTAAGCAGGGCTTTCTGGGCATGGCGGTGCCGGAGGAGTACGGCGGTGGCGGAAACCCCGACTTCCGTTACAACACCATCGTCTGCGAGGAGACCGTCGCCGGGCGGTACAGCGGCCTCGGTTTCAGCTTGCACAACGACGTCGTCGCGCCCTACCTGCTGCGCCTGGCCACCGAGGAACAGAAGCAGCGCTGGCTGCCGAAGTTCTGCACCGGCGAACTGATCACGGCGATCGCGATGACCGAGCCCGGCACCGGCAGTGATCTGCAGGGCATCAAGACCCGCGCGGTCCGCGACGGTGACCACTACATCCTCAATGGATCGAAGACGTTCATCACCAACGGCATCCACGCCGACCTGGTGATCGTGGTGGCCCAGACGGATCCCGACAAAGGTGCGCTCGGGTTCTCGCTGGTCGTGGTGGAACGCGGCATGGACGGTTTCGAACGCGGCCGTCACCTGGACAAGATCGGGCTGGAAGCCCAGGACACCGCCGAACTGTCGTTCACCGACGTGCACGTGCCCGCCGAGAATCTGCTCGGCGAAGAAGGCCAGGGCTTCGTCTACCTGATGCAGAACCTGCCACAAGAACGCATCTCGATCGCCATCATGGCCGCCGCGGCGATGGAGACGGTGCTGGAGCAGACCTTGCAGTACACGAAGGAGCGCAGAGCGTTCGGCAAGCCGATCGGCAGTTTCCAGAACAGCCGGTTCGTGTTGGCGGAGTTGGCCACGGAGGCCACGGTGGTGCGGATGATGGTCGACGAGTTCATCCGGTTGCACCTCACCGAAGAGCTCACGGTGGAGCAGGCGGCCATGGCGAAGTGGTATTCCACCGAGAAGCAGGTGGACCTGATCGACCGGTGTCTGCAGCTGCACGGCGGCTACGGCTACATGCGCGAGTACCCGATCGCGCGGGCCTATCTGGACGCGCGAGTGCAGACGATTTACGGCGGCACCACCGAGATCATGAAGGAAATCATCGGTCGCAGCCTGGGCGTCTAGCCGCCGCAACACCCTGTTTTGGTGCTTCCAGGAGCCAATTTCGGGGGTTTTTCGCTCATGATCGGCGATGTGCCTTGGTTATCGTTGCCTGCTGACGCAGAGTTGTCGGGCGGGAGATTTCCCGTGGAACTTTGCCGAACACCTGGGGAGGGTGCATGACGAGGCCGGGAGCGAGGCTGAACACAGTCGTTCGGCGGATGACGGTCGGCCTGCTTGCGGTAGCGGTGACCGGCTTGCTGGCGCCGGTGGCCGCAGCGACTCCGGAATCGGATGCCGATGCCGCGGTGACCGCCGCCTGGGATGCCAGTGGCGGTGACGGCGGTCCGCTGGGCCCGCGCCAAGGAGATGTCTATGCCGCGGGTCCGGGATTCGTCCAGGACTTCGCCGGCGGCAAGATGTTCTTCACTGCGGCCACGGGCGCCCACTACATGCAGGGCGCGATCCTGGAGAAGTACGAGGCCCAGGGCGGTCCGGAGGGCGATCTCGGATTTCCCACCATCGACGAGGGTGCCGGGCTGGCGCCCGACAGTCGCAACTCGACCCTGAGCGGACCCGACAACCCGGTCATTTTCTGGACCCCGGCAACCGGCGCCAGGGTGGTGCGCGGCGCCATCAACGCCGCCTGGGACAAGCTCGGTGGATCCTCCGGTGTCCTGGGCGTGCCGTCCGAGGACGAGGCCTATCGCGGCGACGCCATCTCGCAGAAGTTCACCGGTGGCGAGGTGTCCTGGAATCGCAAGACCAAGGCTTTCACCACGGTGCCGCCGGAATTGGCCGATCAGCTCGCCGGCCTGGCGGTTCCCGACGATCCGGCCTCGGCGATCGCTGCGGCCAGCCGCGCCGCCGGTGGCGACATGGGTCCGCTGGGTGCCAAGGACGGCGATCAATACCCGATCGGCAACACGGGCGGCATCGGCCAGAACTATGCCCGCGGCAAGGTTTTCTACACCCCCGACACCGGCGCCAACGCCATCACCGGCCAGCTGCTGGACAAGTACGAAAGTGTCGGCGGTCCGGAGGGCGACCTGGGATTCCCGATCAGCGGTGAAACCGACGGCGGATTCGGTCAGAACAGCAGGGTGGCCACCTTCGCCGCCGCCGACAAGCCGGTCATCTTCCTGACACCCGACTACGGTGCGGTGATCGTCCGCGGTGCCATGAATGCGGCGTGGGACAAGTTGGGCGGGGCGCAGGGGGAGCTCGGCGCGCCGATGGCCGATCAGACCGAAGACGGCACTGTCATCACCCAGCGGTTCAGCGGGGGAGCAATCTCCTGGGACCGTTCGGACAACACCTTCACCACCGAGCCGTCGAACCTCTCCTCGGAGCTGGCCGGGTTGCAGGTCCCCGGACTGGATCAGCCGCCGGCGCCTGGTGGGCCCCAGGCGGCGGATACCGATGACACAAAGCCCTTCTCGTGGCACTGGAACTGGTGGTGGCTGCTCGCGTTGATCCCGGTGCTGCTGCTCGCGGGGCTCATCGTCGGCGCCGCGCTGTGGCACCGCCGCCGTGGCCGGGACGACGACGAGTTCGACCATGACCCGTTCGACGACGATCAATACGGCGGTTACGACGAGGGCCGCTATGACCAGGGGCATCAAGAAGACCGCCCCTACGACGAGGGGCAGTACACCGAGAGGTCTGGCATTGACAGCCCGGACCCGTATCAGCCCGCCGCCGACTACGAGAGCGGCGACGCGGCCACGTCCCGTTTCACCGACAGTTATCACCAGACGCAGGGAGCGTCCCCCTTCGACGGTCCCACTGACATCGCGATGCCGGTCAGCCAGTGGGCGTCCCCGGCCGGTGCCGGTATGGCTACCCATGATCCCGAGGACGACGACGAAGAAGCGGGTGAATTGTCCAGCGCGCGGGGGCGGTCCGATGCCGAGTTCGCCACCGAATTCGACGATGAGTTCGACGACGATCAGATTGACGACGCGGACTATCTCGATGCGCCGGACCAGGTCGACGTCGAGGCCGACCTTGACGACGATGACGAGGTCGAGGCCGAGCTCGAGACTCCGCAACAGGGCCTCGGGTTCGCCGCGGCCGACTTCGACGATCCCGACAACGTCGATACCGCACCGACCCGTATCGAGGCACTGCCCCGGTATGAGACGGACACCGAAACCCACAGTGGCCGCCATGCTGCGATCGAATTCGACGAGCCGGTACCCAGTGCCACCGCGATTCACCTGCCGCTGGAGGATCCGCATCGGGCGCCTGAGGGATACCCGATCAAGGCGGATACGAAGTCGGGGCAGTACTGGTCACCCGACAGCGCCGAGTATGACGACGCGGTCGCTGAGATCTGGTTCGCCAGTGAGGAGTTCGCCCGGACGAATGGCTTCGTCCGGGCTGACTGAGTGTCAAGATCTGAGGCCGTGGTCGGCCCGCGGCCTCAGATCTTCCGAATGACCGTGACGATCTTGCCCAGCACCGCCGCGTCGTTTCCGGGAATGGGGTCGTAGGCCGGGTTGTGCGGCATGAGCCAGACCTGGCCCTTGGTCCGCTTGAACGTCTTCACGGTCGCTTCGCCGTCGATCATCGCCGCGACGATGTCGCCGTTGTCGGCCACATTCTGTTGACGCACCACCACCCAGTCGCCGTCGCAGATGGCCGCGTCGACCATCGAGTCACCGACCACCTTGAGCAGAAACAGCGAGCCCTCCCCGACGAGTTCGCGGGGAAGCGGGAAGACGTCTTCGACGGCCTCCTCGGCCAGGATGGGCCCACCGGCGGCGATCCGCCCCAGTACCGGAACGAATGTGGGCTCCGGCAGTGCATCGGACCCGGCCACATCGGTGGTGACCAGCGGTGTGGCGGCCGGTTCGTCGGACGGGCGCACATCGACCGCACGCGGCCGGTTGGCGTCGCGGCGTAGATAGCCTTTGCGCTCCAGGGTGCGCAACTGGTGGGCGACCGAAGACGTCGAGGTCAGCCCGACCGCGTCACCGATCTCCCGGATGCTCGGCGGGTATCCGCGACTGGTCACCGACGCACGGATGACATCGAGAATCGTCCGCTGACGCTCGGTGAGGCCGTTGTCCTGTGTGCGTCGTCGTCCAGCGCCAGTGCCAGCGCTGTCGGTCGCGGCCGTGGTGTCGCTGCTGTCGTCGCTCATGCGCTGAATGTAATCGTCGGCCGCGCATTAATCAAACATGTGTTCGAGGCGTGTCGTGGCTACCCGGGTCGCCGAGCCGGGACCGAGAACTTGTCGGTGGCCGGGTCTAGCGTTTGGCAACAGTTCGATCACACGTTCTATCAATCGAACACTTGAGCGACTATATTCGAACACAAGAGCGAACACGCCAGAACGAAAGGCAGTCAGATGGTCCTCCTCGATACCCGAGTCGATAGCCGTTTTTCCGGTGTGCGGGTCCTTCCCGATCAGGACCGCCGGCCGGTCCGTCGCCCGGTCCGTGGGCGTCCGACCCGCAGGCCAGGGCCGGTCCGGCCCGCCGGCGCCGCACTGCAGCACCGCGGTACCGGCGTACTGATGTCGCGCGCCTCTCATCGCCGTCCTCCGATCACCCCGGCCACCACGGTGCTGCTGGCGCTGGTGGCTGCCGGCATCACGGTGTGGCTGGGCTTGGTGGCGCAGTTCGGCGGGGTCATGGGGCAGCCCGAGCCGGTGCCCACCGAGTTGGCAGTGGTCCAGGTGCAGTCCGGGGAGACGCTGCAGCATGTAGCTCGGCGGGTGGCGCCCGATGCCCCGGTCGCGCAGGTGGTCGAGCAGATCCGTGACCTGAACCAGCTCGAGTCTGCGGCGGTTGACGCCGGTCAGACGCTGATCGCACCCGTCGGCTGACCTGAGTCATGGGCAGTGAAACGTGCTGGCGGCCAACGTCAGTGGCCGGCGTTGCCGCCCGGTACGCCCCACTGGACCCGGCGGTGACTTTTGCTGGGGTCCCGCGAGTACGCTCAAGGGCGCTCGAACTAATTGTCTGGCGGCGTGACGAAGGAGCGGTGATGCACTGTCCGTTCTGCCGCCATCCCGATTCGCGGGTCGTGGACTCCAGGGAAACCGACGAGGGTCAGGCCATCCGACGCCGCCGATCCTGCCCGGAGTGTGGCCGCCGGTTCACCACCGTGGAGACGGCCGTGCTGGCCGTGGTCAAACGTAGCGGGGTGACCGAACCGTTCAGCCGCGAGAAGGTGGTGCGGGGCGTGCGTCGCTCATGTCAGGGCAGACAGGTCGACGACGACGCGCTCAACCTGCTGGCCCAGAAGGTCGAGGACGCAGTGCGCGGCCTGGGATCACCCGAAGTTCCCTCGCACGAGGTCGGGTTGGCGATTCTGGGTCCGCTGCGCGAGCTCGACGAAGTGGCGTATCTCCGCTTCGCGTCGGTGTACCGGTCGTTCTCGTCTGCAGAGGATTTCGAAAGAGAAATTGAGGCCCTGCGGGCGCACCGCGGCTAGCCGACGTCAGTCGAGCTGCGCGACGCCGTCGCTGACGACCCGGCCGGCGACGCGTACCCATCCTTCAGGACTCCAGCGCGTGTAGATCACCGACCCCTTGCCCTGGATGATGGTCAGGTCACTGCTGAGGTAGTCGGTCATCCGCACCGCTGCCGAGCCGGTCGCCTCGTCCTCGGGGATACCGATATGCGCGGCGAACACCCGGGACCGTAAAACTCCGCCGTCTTTGTCGACCCACGCCCAAAGATAGTTTTCGACGTCATCGGAATAGTCGTCCAAATCTGCGGTCAGCACTTCTTCGGGGGAGTCCAGCCGGTGGATGGCCAGCTCGGGTGCCCATTCTGAGCGGGCGCTCACCGCCGTGAGATCACCGTCGTAGGAGACCTGCACGATTCCGGCGGGCACCTGCAGCGTCTTGACCGGAAGCCCGTTCTCGCGCAGCCACCACGACGCCCCGACGGTTGGATGGCCGGCAAACGGCAACTCGGCGGCGGGCGTGAAGATGCGGGCCCGCGCCGAGTTGGCGCCCGGTTCCGGAAGGTCGATGAATATCGTTTCGCTGTAACCCAATTCGGCGGCGATGCGCTGCCGATCGGCGGGGTCGACACTGTTGTTGTCGATCACACCGAGAGGGTTACCGAACTTGCCGTCGGGGTCGCTGAAAACGCGCAGCACGGTCACGTCGATGGCCATACGCCGATGCTACGTGGTGCCTTCGGCCCGATCGCGTGGGGCGCGCATGCGGTAGCAAGAGCGCCGACAGCTCAGGTCGCACTGCGTTCGTCGGCGCCCATCGCATCCCGCACCGCGACCTGCGTATCGGGTGGTCCCGAGATGCCGGACTCGCTGATTCCGACGCGCAGCAGGCTGCGCAGCAGATCCTGGTCGTAGACCGCAGGCTCGGTGGTGTCGATGAACTGCCCGACCACCGCAACGAAGCGGTCAGGGTCGTCGTGGAACGGAAAATGCCCGGATCCCTCGAAGATCTCCAGCTGGGAACCGGGCATTGCCGCGTGCGCCATATGTGCGTGGCTGACCGGGATCACCGAATCGGATTCTCCCCAGATCAACTGCACGGGAACGGATTCAGTCAAGTAACAGCGGTCCAGCATGGTGACCACCTGGCCGCGGCGATCCACCACCGCGCGCAACGTCCTGGCAAACGCCGACGATGCGGTCGGTTCGGGCAGATCGGCCAGGATGCGCAGCATGTTCGGGATGTCCCGGCCGGGGCCGGTCGAGCCGAACAGCGCGCCTGCGACGCGGCCGGCGAGTTGCACCGTGGGTAGCACCAGCGGCAGTCGGAGCAGCGCCAACGCCTCACTGCCCATGGGCAGCGAGGCGATCCGCAGCGCGAAATTGACGTCCTTGGTGACGCCGCCGGCACCGACCAGAATCAACCGCTCCACCAACTGTGGGAACTGGTAAGCGAATTGCATCGCGACCCCGCCGCCGAGCGAATGGCCGACCACCGTCACCCGGTCGACGCCGAGCACGCTGAGCAGGTCGCGCATGCCGTTGGCGTACGCCGCGACCGAGTAGTCCGCGCGCGGCTTATCGGATCTACCGTGGCCGAGCAGATCCGGGGCGATCACGGTGAATCGTTGCGCGAGCTTGGTCTGGACGGTGTTCCAGGTCGTCGAGTTGTCACCGATGCCGTGGATCAACAGGATGACCGGACCGGATCCGGCGATGCGGAAGGCCCGCCGGTAGCCGTGGATGGTGCGGAACTCCACTGTCGGGGTGCGTTCGTGCACAGGGCGCAGATTGGTTTTGCGTTCCGTCATGGTCCCAATCTCGCTATCGGTGTCGTGCTGCGCTACGGGTGGTCCTGATCGTCGGGAAAACCGCCGTCGGTGAAACCGTCGCCGAACCCGTCCGGATGGCCCTCTTTGTACCCCTGGTCCTTGAACTTCTCACCGCTCTGCTGGGCAAGGAAACGCTCGAACTCGGCGCCGAGCTCGTCACCACTGGGCAATTCCTCGTCGCGCGCCAACAGTGACCGATTCTCCTGTGCAGCAACGAATGCATCGTACTGGCGCTCCAGCGCGGCCACCACCTGAGCGACTTCGGTGCTGGCTTCCACCTGCTCGTTGATTTTGCCGTACACCTCCGCTCCGGCCTCCGACAGTGCGCCCAGCGGTAGCTGGAGCGAACCGGTTCTGGCGACCTCGGCCAGCAGCGCCTCGGCGGCAGGCGGGTATGCAGTCTGAGCAAGATAGTGCGGAACGTGGACGGTGTAGCCCACGACCTCGTGACCGTGCTGCGCCATCCGGAACTCCAGCAGGTTGGACACGCTGGCCGGAACCTGCACCTCACTGACCCATGGGGTGTGCTCGGCGATCAGTTCCTTGTCGTTGGCATGTGCGGTCAGGGTGGTCGGTCGGGTGTGCGGAACGGCCATCGGGATGGTGCCGAGGCCGATCACCCGGCGAACGCCGAGTTGTTCGGCCAACAGCCGAACCGCGGTGATGAACCGTTCCCAACGCAGGTCCGGCTCCAGGCCGGCGAGCAGAAGAAACGGTGTCCCGACACTGTCGTGGAGCGCATAGAGATTGAGCTCGGGATCTTCGTAGCCGGTGAAATGATCGGTCTTGAACGTCATCAGCGGCCGCCGCGACCGGTAGTCCAGGAGTTCGTCGATGGCGAACGACGCCACCAACTCGGTGTCCAGCGTGTTCTTGAGGTGTTCGGCGGCGAGCCGGATCGCGTGGCCCGCGTCGGAGAAGCCCTCCAGCGCGTGGATCAGCACCGGGCCGCGTCCATCGGAGGTGGACAACTGCGGTGCCGGAAACTCGAGTTCGTACATACCGCTCTGGTCGGGCTGGTAATGCTGCTCGGAATTGTCGCCGCTATCGTCCATTCGTCCTGCCTCCTCGCCATGGCACTGAAGTCGCCGGCTGTGCCGGCACCGTCGTACCCATGCCATCTAGTGTCGCGCATTCCGGCGGCGCTCGTTCGCCCTGCCCCGTGGAACGTAGGGGTCCGGGCTGACATTCCGGTTCACTCACGAATATCAGGCAAGATTGATGGGTATGCGGCCCGACCGGTGTGCGGTGCTGAGCGCGATGGTCGCCGTCGCGGTCACTGTCGTCGTCGGCTCATGTGCCCCCGCTGCACACCAGCGGGCGGCGGGCGCCCAAACACGTCCGGCCACCTCGGCTGCCGCCGAGCCCGAAAACCAGGTGCAGGCCGACGCCGTCGCCGTGGCTGTCACACCCGACCCGAGGGTGGGGGCGCTGTTTCTGGGGGGAGTGGGTGCGGACTCACTGCACACGTGCAGCGCCGCCGTCCTCGACACCCCCGGCGGCGATCTGATCCTGACGGCGGCGCACTGCCTTGCCGACGGCGTCGACACCGCATTCATCCCCGGTTTTCAGGAAGGGGCGGACGACGTCTGGCAGGTGGGTACGGTCTACCTGGATTCGCGCTGGATCGCCGAGCAGGACCCCCACGCTGATTTCGCGATCGCCCGGGTCAGCCGCGATGGACGGGGTTTGGTCCAGTCCGAGACAGGCGAAGGCCTGTCACTCGGCTCTGCACCCGCGGCGGGCAGCGCGGTGAGCGTGACCGGTTATCCGATGGGTGTCGGCGGCGGCGCGCTGGGCTGCCGGGGGGTGACCGGGTTGTCGCCGGAAGGGTTTCCGTCGCTGCAGTGCGCCGGGCTCACCGACGGTTTCAGCGGTGCACCGTGGGTGATCGGGGCCACGGTGACCGGGTTGGTCGGTGGTCCCGATGGCGGCGGATGTGACGACGACGTCTCGTATTCACCGGTGTTCGACGATTCGGTCGGCCGGCTGTTGGCGCGTGCGGAGGCCGGCGGTGACGGGGACGCGGCACCGGCGGCGTTCGCGACCGACTGCTAAGCGCGGAACTGGCTCAGCGCCCGCAGTTTGTTCATCACGTCCAATGCCGCGACCTTGTACGCCTCCGAGAAAGTCGGATAGTTGAACACCGCGTCGACCAGGTATTCGACGGTGCCGCCGCAACCCATCACGGCCTGGCCGATGTGCACCATCTCGGTGGCATTGGTGCCGAAGATGTGTACGCCCAGCAGCTTCAGGTCCTCGGTGGACACCAGCAGCTTGAGCATGCCGTAGGAGTCGCCTGCGATCTGCCCGCGGGCCAGCTCTCGGTACCGCGACACCCCGACCTCGTAGGGGATCGAGTCCTTGGTCAGATCGACCTCGGTGGCCCCGACGTAGGACGCCTCGGGGATCGAGTAGATCCCGATCGGTTGCAGGTCCATCATGCCTTTGGTGGGCTCGCCGAACGCGTGATAAGCCGCGAGCCGGCCCTGCTCCATCGAGGTCGCGGCCAGCGCCGGGAATCCGATGACGTCGCCGACGGCGTAGATGTGGTCGACCTTCGTGCAGAAGTTGTCGTCGACGAATATGCGACCCCGGTTGTCGGCTTCCAGGCCGGCATTGCCCAGTTCCAGGTGATCGGTCTGGCCCTGGCGGCCGGCCGAGTACATGACCGTTTCGGCGGGGATCTGCTTGCCGCTGGCCAGGGTGGTCACCGTGCCGGCCGAACCGACGTCGACGGCGGTCACTTCTTCGCCGAACCGGAACGTCACCGCCAGGTCGCGCAGGTGGAAGCGCAGCGCCTCGACGATCTCGGGGTCGCAGAAGTCCAGCATGCTGTCGCGCTTCTCGACCACGGTCACCTTGGTGCCGAGCGCAGCGAACATCGACGCGTATTCGATCCCGATGACTCCGGCGCCCACCACCACCATCGAGGTGGGCAGCACTTTGAGATCGAGGATGCCGTCGGAGTCCAGCACGCGTTCCTCGTCGAACTCGACTCCGGGCGGGCGTGCCGGTTTGGTGCCGGTGGCGAGCACGATGTAGCGGCCCCGGACCGTGATGCGTTCGGCACGGTTGGGGTCGTCGACGACGATGGTGTGCTCGTCGATGAACCTGCCGTGGCCGGTGTAGAGCTCGATGCGGTTGCGCATCAGCTGTGACCGCACGACGTCGATCTCCTTGCCGATCACGTGCTGGGTGCGCGACATCAGGTCGGCGGGGGTGATCTTCTCCTTGACCCGGTAGCTGCTGCCATACAGTTCGCGCTGGCTCATCCCGGTGAGGTAGACGACGGCCTCGCGCAAGGTCTTCGAGGGGATGGTGCCGGTGTTGACGCAGACCCCGCCCAGCATCATCCCGCGTTCGACGACCGCGACCGATTTGCCCAGCTTGGCGGCGGCGATGGCGGCCCGCTGGCCGCCGGGCCCCGAACCGATGACGACGAGGTCGTACTCCTGCATGGAACCCATGGGTCAGTGTCTACGCCGGTTGCCGATGTCGCGCATGCCGACGACGCCGAATTGCGCGTGAACATTCGCTGATCAGCGTTATCCACAGTCTGGATTTCATCCACAGCCGGTTGCGGTCACCCGCGTTTCCGCGGTTCGACGGGTGATCGGCGACAGTGCCTGCTGCCACCGTCTGGCCCATGACACCTTCACCGGAACTCCCTGATTTCCACCTCGACCGGCCGGGCGCGCTCATTGCGGCCATACCCGCGGTCCTCGGATTCGTCCCCGAAGATTCCCTGGTTCTGTTGACGTTCGATGCGGGACAGATGGGATGCGTGATGCGGGTCGATCTCGATCTCGCGCGGACGGAGGGCATCGACCACCTGGCCGACGTGGCCGCCGCTGCGGCCCCGCATTCGGCGATCGCGGTGATCGTCGATGAGAAAGGCGTGGCCTGCAGGCAGTGCAGCGAGGAGCACCTGGAACTGGCGGCGGTGCTGGCTGACCGGCTGGCCGGCCACCGTATCGAATTACTGGCCGTTCACGTGGTGGACCGGGTGGAGGTCGGCGGGCGCTGGCACTGCGCCGACGGGTGCGGCAACCACGGCATCATCGAGGACCCGTCGGCCTCGCCGTTGGCCGCTGCGGCCGTGCTGGACGGTCGCAGGCTCTATCGGCGGCGAGCCGACCTGCAGCAGGTCGTCGTGGCGGATCCTGTCCGTGCCGACCGACTCGAGCGCGTGATCGCCGACCTGCCCGCCCGGCCGGCGGTAACCGGGAATGCGCGGAGCCGCGAGGGCGTCGAGGCCGCGATCACGGCGGCGGCACAGTTGGCCGCCGGTGAGTGTCCCTCGGATGACCACCAGGCGCGCCTGGCCGTGGCGCTGACCGACCCGCAGGTGCGCGACACGTTGTACGCGCTGGCGGTCGGGGAGGACGCGGGGCCGGCCGAGTCGCTGTGGGCCGAGCTTGCCCGCACACTGCCCGTGCCGTGGCGAGTGGAGGCACTGGTGCTGCTCGCGTTCTCGGCCTATGTCCGTGGCGACGGGCCGCTGGCCGGGGTATCGCTGGATGCGGCCCTGCGCTGCGCTCCGGACCACCGGATGGCCGGCATGCTCGACAGGGCCCTGCAGGCGGGTATGCGGCCGGAACAGATCCGCGAGCTGGGGCTCAGTGGCTACCGGCAGGCGGAACGCATCGGAGTCCAGTTACCGCCCAGGCGCGGGTTCAGCGGGGGACAGCGCCGAGCGGGCGCCTAGCCGTGCAATGTCCCGGGCTAAACCTTCTCAACCTTGACCGCGTGTGCCATGTGGTGTGGCAATTCGACCTGTTCGTGGCCGGGAATCAGGATCATCACACCGCCGTGGTCATTGACCTCAACGGTGACACGAGCGTTGGGGACCACCCCGGCGTCCTTGAGCCGTCCGATCAGTTCGGTGTCACCCTGGACGTGTTCGGTGAGTTGGCGGACCACCACAGCGACGGGCATCCCGACCGGCAGCTCTGTGAGCCGGACCAGGCTGACCTCGTCGGCGCCGAAGCCCAGTGTGCCGAGGCCGAGTTGGGACAGGCCAGGAATCGGATTGCCGAACGGCGAGGTGGTGGGATTGTCGAGCACCTGGACGAGACGCCGCTCGACCTCTTCGCTCATCACGTGTTCCCAGCGGCACGCCTCGGCGTGGACGTCTTCCCAGGGCAGGCCGATCACGTCGACGAGCAGCCGCTCGGCGAGGCGGTGCTTGCGCATCACCGCGACTGCCAGCGAGCGCCCTTTGTCGGTCAGCTCCAGGTGCCGGTCACCCGCGACATGCAGGAGGCCGTCGCGTTCCATCCGGGACACCGTCTGACTGACCGTGGGGCCACTTTGATCCAGGCGCTCGGCAATGCGGGCCCGCAGCGGCACCACGCCCTCCTCCTCGAGGTCGTAGATCGTCCGGAGGTACATCTCGGTGGTATCGACAAGATCGTTCATGCGCGCCTTCCCCAGCCCAAAGTCACTGCACAGTCTACCGTTTGTGCGGCTTGAACTGCGGTACAACATCGGGGGGCCGGTCAAGCGCGAAGTCAACGGCGTTTGCGCGGTGCCGCGACGCAGAAAGCGATGTGCCCGCCGTCACCGGCGGGCACATCGGAGGAGCTCAGCTGGCGTACGAGCGGAGACGATCTGCCCGGTCGCCGTTGCGGAGCTTGGCCATGACCTCACGCTCGATCTGGCGGACCCGTTCCCGGGACAACCCGAACAGCTTGCCGATCTGATCGAGGGTGCGCGGCTGGCCGTCGTCCAGGCCGAACCGCAGCCGGATCACCTGCTGCTCGCGTTCGTCGAGGGTGGCCAGCACATGCCGGATGTCGGTGTGCAGCAGCTCCGAGATCACGGCGTTCTCCGCCGACATGGCCTCGGAATCCTCGATGAAGTCGCCCAGCGGGGCTTCCTCATCGCTGCCGACCGGCATGTCCAGGCTCACCGGGTCGCGGCTGTGCTCCAGCAGATCGTTGATCTTCTCCACCGGGATGCCCGACTCCTCGGCCAGTTCCTCATCAGTGGCTTCCCGGCCCAGATTCTGATGCATCTCCCGCTTGATGCGGGCCAGCTTGTTGACCTGCTCGACCAGATGGACGGGCAGGCGGATGGTGCGGCTCTGGTCGGCCATGCCGCGGGTGATGGCCTGGCGGATCCACCAGGTGGCATAGGTGGAGAACTTGAAGCCCTTGGCGTAGTCGAACTTCTCCATCGCCCGGATCAATCCCAGGTTGCCCTCCTGGATGAGGTCCAGCAGTGGCATACCGCGGCCGGTGTAGCGCTTCGCCAGCGACACCACCAGGCGCAGGTTGGCTTCCAGCAGGTGCCGCCTGGCGGCCTCACCGTCGCGCACCACGGACGCCAGATCGCGTTTGCGGGTTTCGCCCAGTCGCTTCTTGGTGGCTAACAGATGCTGCGCGTAAAGGCCCGCCTCGATGCGCTTTGCGAGCTCTACCTCATCGGCGGCATTGAGCAGTGCCGTTTTGCCGATGCCATTCAAGTACACGCGCACGAGGTCCGCTGCCGGACTCTGGGTGTCCAGATCGCTGTCAACGCGGCTTGTGGTGGCATTTGCCATGACGGCCTCCTGATCGGCTCGAACTGTCACGATGTACAACGCATCGGACGTCCTAAGAGTTCCCACTCGCCGTCAGATTCATGCCGATTGACCTGCGTTTTTTCGGCGATGACCTGAGAATGTGCTGAGAAATCCGGCAGAAGCCGCTCAGCCGGGAACGTCGCCGCTGGGCCGGCCGGAGTCCGGTTGCGGTGGCACCGGGCTGCGCTGCAGGGCCGGACGTTCGGCGGTCGGGAACAGAGGTACCCGTTCCCCGCGACGCTGATACCGCCGAGGTTCTTCGGCGCGCCGGGGCGGACGATCGTTCGCGATCAGCACGGCCATCCACGGCAGCGGTACGGACACCAGGATGATCGCCAACGAGATCAGTCCGTTTTCCCAGATGTTGTAAGCCACGGCGGCCAGGATCAGCGCGGGGATGCGGATCGACATCAGCGTCAGATACTTGCGGACGCGCTGGCGGTGCTGCTCCTCGTATGCCGGGGCAGCCCGAGTGATGAGAACGGGGCGACCCTCGTCGTCGAAACTCAGCTCGGAGCTTTGTTTCATACCTCCACTGTTTCACATCTCGGACCCATCGCGGCAGTTGGATTTCCTCTGACATCGGCGGCGGGCACAATGTGGTTATGCAGACTCAGACGATCGAGCGCACCGACACCGACGAACGCGTCGACGACGGCACCGATAGCGATATTCCGAAGTATTTCCACTATGTGAAGAAGGACAAGATCGCCGAGAGCGCGGTCATGGGAACGCACGTGGTGGCGTTGTGCGGCGAGGTGTTTCCGGTGACGAAGTCCGCTAAACCCGGCTCCCCGGTCTGCCCCGACTGCAAGCGGATCTACGAGGCGCTCAAGAAGTAGTCGGTTCGTCGGCGGCGCCGGTCCTCTTGGGCGCCGCCGCGTTCTGATTGATGGTTTTCTCTTCAATCCAGCCGCGTAGTCGCCGGGCGTGGGTCTCAGAAGCCGGCCATTCCTCCTGGATCGCCGCGTTGAGTTCGGCGCCGAGCATCACCGCGAAGCCCAGGAAAAATGCGAACAGCAGGAACGCGATCGGCGTCGCCAGGGCACCGTACGTGTAGCCCGTGCTGGTGATCCAGCCCAGGTACAGCCGCAACCCGATGGTGGCAACCAGAAACACCACGGTCGCCAACACGGAACCGAGCACCAACCGGTGCGATGGCAACGGGTTCGGCAGCGATACCCGGTAGAGCACCGTCACCCCCGCGATCACCGCGAGGAACAGCGCCGGGTAATAGCCGTAATGCAGCACGTTGGCCCAGCTCTGCGGGATATTCTCGGCGATCGTGCGCGGGCCGAGTGCCACGAACGGGGCCGCGGCAATCACCGAGACCAGCATGACCACATACAGGCCCAACGCGAAGAACCGTTGACGCACCGGATGCCGCAACAGGGTCTGGTCGTGTGCCTCCACCGTCGAATCCACGAAGGCCGACACCGCCGACGACCCCGCCCACAGCGAGATCACGAACCCCAACGAGACCACCTCACCGCGGGCACCCTTCACGATGTCGCGAATGGTCGGTTCGATGATCTCGTTGACGACGTTCGGCGAGAAGAAACTGTTCGCCGCGTTGATCAGCTGACTCTGGATCGTCGGCAATGTCTCCGGCCCGAACAGTGGAGCGATATAGGCCAGGCTGCCCAGCATGCCCAAGAGCAATGGCGGCAACGACAGCGCGCACCAGAACGCGGCCTGAGCCGACTCCGAGAAAATCGAGTCGTCCCAACTTTTCGACAACGTGCGTCGAGTGATGTGCCGGATGTGGTGGCGTGACGGTGGTACTGGGAGCGGCTGGCCAGTCATGACCAGACCAGCATTACTGACGAAACGTGCTCGTGCCCAGGCGGGTCGGTCTGTGCAGGCGTTATGCGTCGACCGGACTGGTTTCCAGCACCGCAGCAAGCTCGACGAGTTTGGCCTCGTGCTCGTTGGCGTGGTGTTGGCAGAAGAGCAGCTCGGCACCCGAAGGCAACTTCGCACGTACCCGCGCGGCTGCTCCGCAACGGTCGCAACGGTCTGCTCTGGTTAGCTCGGGGCTGGTCAGAGTTGCGTTCATGGCTCCTCCGTCTTCTCCTCTGCACGCCACCGGCAGTTGGCCGGCTGTGCGTATCTCTACTGTCTCAGACGTTTTCGGTTCCGGCCTTGTTCCCTAGGGGTTTACCGGTGTGTCGTGTCTCACTTCGCGGCCGTGTTGCTCGACGGGCAAGCTGGCGGTATGCAATCGTCGCCGTCCGTCCTGGTCCACATGTGCAGTGCAGCCGAATGGCAACGTGCTCAGGAATCCGGCGAGCATCGCCCTGATTCGCTGGGCACGCAGGGGTTCGTTCACCTTTCTGCACCTGAGCAGGTGCATCTGCCGGCCAACCGGCTCTACGCGGGCCGCACGGACCTGGTGTTGCTGTACATCGATCCGGCGAAGTTGTCGGCTCCGCTTCGTTGGGAGCTTGGTCTACCAACGGATCCGACCGCGATGTTGTTCCCGCACCTCTACGGACCGCTGCCGGTGGCGGCTGTGACAAGCACCACCGGCTATGTCCCAGGGGCCGATGGCATGTTCCCGCCGTTGTCCAAGGGGTAGCGCCTGCCCTTGTTCTCGACCTACATGTGGGAGCCGCCGTCGATGCGGACCTCGGTGCCGGTGATGAAATACGCGTCGTGGCTGCCGAGCATCGCAACCACACCCGCCACGGCGTCCGGGCCCGCGAAGATCGCGCCGCCGTCCAAGGGCAGCATCGGGGCGACCTTGCCGAAGAGGGTGTAGTCGGCGTCCTCGGGCAGACCCGGCCCGACACTCTGGCGCGATGCACCGGAGCCGTCGGTCATGCCCGACGAAATCGAGCCCGGTTGAACGCAGTTGAACCGGATCCCGGCCTTGGCGAACTCCGACGCCCAGGCGTGTGTCATCGCCAGGACGCCGCCCTTGGAGGCTGCGTACGCCGCCATGTAGGGGTGCGCGAAGTGCGCGGAGGTCGAGCTGAAGTTCACCACCGCGGGTCCCCGGCCCTCATGCAGCGCGCCGATCGCCTCGCGGGTGACCAAGAACGTGCCCGTCAGGTTGATCCGCAAAACCTGTTCGAAATCCGCGAGCGCGGTCTGTGACAGATGGCTCGAGCGCAGGATGCCCGCGGCGTTCACCAGGGTGTCGAGCCCACCGAGTTTTGAGACTGCATCGGCGACACCGGCACGCACGGACGCCTCGTCGCCGACGTCCATGGTCACGGTGGCCAGTCGCGTGCGTGATTCTCCGGCTTTGTCGACAGTCTCGGCGAGCCCGGCCGGGCTGATGTCCGCGGCGACCACGTGGCCGCCTTCGGCAAGGATCCGCAGCACGCAGGCCTGGCCGATTCCGGAGCCACCGCCGGTGATCAACACCCTCCGGTCGGCGAACCGCGACAGATCAGGCATCGGACAACTCCAATTCGTTGAATGACGGCCGGTTTGAGGACCTCAACGCAACTGCGCATCGACGGCGCCCGAGGTCCAGACAGATTGCCAATGGTTTACGGCCGGATCGTAATGGAGTTCTGCGCCGGGTGAGGTCGCTCTCGGCGGGTGAATATGCTCGGCGGGCGCCGTTCAACGACAGGAGTAGCCGATGACCGAACTGAGCAAGTACGGCCCATGGGCGGTCACCCGCACCCCGGCGATGGAACGGGCCGGCCTCAATTTCGATGTGCCCGGCATGATCGTCAACGAGCCTGCCGACGTCGCCGCCGAAGGCCTCGCCCATCTTGCCGACGGGCCCGTGCATGTCGCGGGCGGCAACGCGGCGACCGCCGCGGCCAACAGCGCCCCGGACCGGGCCGCGGTGGTCCTCGGAGCGCACAAGAGGATCCTCTCGCTGATCGGGCGCAGGCCATAACATGCGGATCGGATTGTCGACACCTATCGTCATGCAGATTCCAGGGGTGGCCTCACCCTGGGAAGCCACCGGAACGCACGAGGATCTCGCCGAGATCGCCCGCACCGCCGACCGGCTCGGACTCGACTTCCTGACCTGTGCCGAGCACGTCGCAGTGCCCAGCACCGAGGCGCCGCGGCGGGGCGCAGTGTACTGGGACCCGTTGTCCACCTTAGGTTTTATCGCTGCGGGCACACAACGCATCCGGCTGACGACCGCGGTGCTCGTGCTGGCTTACCACCACCCGTTGGAGATCGCGAAACGGTACGGCACCTTGGACCGCATCAGTGGGGGACGGGTCGTCCTCGGGGTCGGGATCGGTTCGCTGACCGAGGAATTCGACCTCATCGAGGCGCCGTGGCGACAACGAGCGCAGCGTGCCGACGATGCCATCGCAGCGTTGCGGGCTTCGCTGGGGCAGGCCGAACCGGAATATGCCGGGCCGTTCTACTCGTACTCGGGGATGACCGTGCAGCCGCATGCCGTGCAGGCGCATGTGCCCATCTGGGTCGGCGGACGGACCATGGCATCGCTGGATCGTGCAGTGCGGTTGGCCGACGGCTGGATACCGTTCGGGCTCGGGCCGGCGGATATCCGCAACATGCTCGACAACACCGAACTCCCAACGGGATTCGAGATTGTGCTCGCGACCGGTCGGGCCGTCGATCCCGGCGCCGATGCGGCAGACACCCGGCAGCGGCTCACCGACCTTGCCCGCGCTGGGGCGACCGCGGTGTCCTGCACTGTCGCCGCCCGTTCAGCCGAGGATTACTGCGTTCAGTTGGAGCGACTTGCCGAGATCGCCGAGAGCATCAGTACCGACGAATCGCACTAGGAGCGCTTGATGGGCACATACGTCGTCACCGGTTCGGCGTCGGGAATGGGCTACGCAGCAGCCGATCGGCTGCGCGCTGCCGGCCATTCCGTCATCGGCGTGGACATCAAGGAAGCTGACGTGGTCGCCGACCTGTCCACCGCGGCCGGGCGCCACGCTGCGGCCGAGGCGGTACTGACCGCCGGCGGCGGGGTCCTCGACGGCGCGGTGCTGGCGGCGGGCCTCGGACCGGTTCCCGGACGTGAACGCCAGATCGCGCAGGTCAACTATTTTGGTGTGGTCGACCTGTTGCGCGCCTGGCGGCCGGCCTTTGCCCGTGCCGGTCGCGCGAAAGTGGTGGTGATAGCCAGCAATTCGACCACGACCACACCGGCCGTGCCGAAACGTGCGGTCCGTGCATTCTTGGCCGGTGACGGTGACAAGGCCGTTCGGTCGGTCCGCTTCCACGGCAGGGGTGCGCCCCCGATGATCTATGCCGCGTCCAAGATTGCGGTGTCCCGGTGGGTACGCCGCGAGGCGGTCGGTGACGACTGGGCCGGAGCAGGCATCCGACTCAATGCGCTTGCCCCCGGCGCGATTCTGACACCGTTGTTGGAAGAGCAGCTGGCCGACCCGAGGGAATCCAAGGCGGTCAAGGCATTTCCGGTGCCGGTCGGTGGTTTCGGGGACGCCGGGCAGCTGGCCGACTGGATGATGTTCATGCTGTCGGATGCTGCCGACTTCTTGTGTGGGAGCGTCATTTTCGTCGACGGTGGATCCGATGCGTACTTCCGCGCCGACGCCTGGCCTGCCGCCGTTCCGGCGAGGGGCGTGCCCCGCTATCTGCTGCGGTTCCTACGGCATCATCGTGCTACTCGCCGGCCCCGGTGAGAAACCCCAGCACAGTGCGCTCGAAGGCCGCCTTGGCCTCGATCATCACCCAATGACCGCAGTTGGGGAACACGTGCAGTTCGGCGTTGGGAATGCTGCGCATCGGGATCAGCGACATGTCCAATGGGCTCACCCGGTCGTCGCGGCCCCAGGTCAGTAGCGTTGGCGCCTGCACCTTGTGCATGACCGCCCACGGCATGGGGGCGTCGGACTTGCGCATCATGGCCATCATGGCCGCGAACGCCGCCTTGCCGTACATCCGGCGGGCCGATTCCAGCGTCGTCGGATCGGTGGCCAGCGCCCAGCGTTCCTCGATGAGCTCCTCGGTGACCAGCTTCCGGTCGTACACCATAGAGTTCAGCCAATCGATCAGCCGGGCCCGGGTGGGTTCCTCGGTGAACTCCTGCAGTAGCCGGATGCCTTCACTGGGACCCGGGCTGAAGATGCTGGTGCCGATACCGCCTATTGTCACCAGACGGTTCACCCGGTGGGGGTGGTTGATCGCGAAGTTGATGCCGACCCCGCCGCCCATCGAATTACCGACCACGTCGACGCGGTCCAGGCCGAGCGCATCGGCGAAGGCCACCGCCGCCCCCTGCGCGTCCACCATGGGATGACCACCGAAATCGTCGCTCACCCCGAAACCCGGAAACTCCAGGATCAGGCAGCGAAAATGCTCGGCGAACACTCCGAGGTTGCCGCGAAAGTTACGCCAGCCGGTCACACCGGGGCCCGAGCCGTGCAGCAGGAGCAGCGGCGGGCCGTCGCCCGCCTCGTGATAGCGCAGCACACCCGCGGGCGTGCTCACTTCGCGCAGTGTCTCCTGATACTCGAACACCGGAATATCGGTCCTTTCTCGCGCCAGGCCCGGCGGCGAAAACGACGAAAGGGTTGCTCAGCCCGTGGCGGAGCAACCCTTTCGTCGGTCTGACGGCACCCGAGGGTGTCGACTCTCAATCCAGGTAGTCGCGCAACACCTGCGAGCGGCTGGGATGGCGCAGCTTCGACATGGTCTTGGACTCGATCTGACGGATCCGCTCGCGGGTGACGCCGTAGACCTGGCCGATCTCGTCAAGGGTGCGGGGCTGACCGTCGGTCAGGCCGAACCGCAGCCGCACCACGCCTGCCTCGCGCTCCGACAGCGTCTCCAGCACCGATTGCAGCTGATCCTGCAGCAGGGTGAACGACACCGCGTCCACGGCCACGACGGCCTCGCTGTCCTCGATGAAGTCACCGAGCTGTGAGTCACCCTCGTCACCGATGGTCTGGTCGAGCGAGATCGGCTCACGCGCGTACTGCTGGATCTCCAGCACCTTCTCGGGCGTGATGTCCATTTCCTTGGCCAGCTCTTCTGGCGTGGGCTCGCGGCCCAGGTCCTGGAGCAGCTCACGCTGGATGCGGCCGAGCTTGTTGATGACCTCGACCATGTGCACCGGGATGCGGATGGTGCGGGCCTGGTCGGCCATGGCGCGGGTGATGGCCTGGCGGATCCACCAGGTGGCGTACGTGGAGAACTTGTAGCCCTTGGTGTAGTCGAACTTCTCGACCGCGCGGATCAGACCGAGGTTGCCCTCCTGGATGAGGTCCAGGAACGCCATGCCGCGGCCGGTGTAGCGCTTGGCCAGTGACACCACCAGGCGCAGGTTGGCCTCCAACAGGTGGTTCTTGGCGCGGTCGCCATCGCGGCAGATCCACTGATAATCGCGGCGCTGCGCCGTCGTGAGCTTCTCGCCCTTCGCGGCGAATTCGGACATCAGCTGGGTGCAGTACAGGCCTGCCTCGATGCGCTTGGCGAGCTCAACCTCTTCTTCGGCGTTGAGCAGCGCCACCTTGCCGATCTGCTTGAGATAGGCGCGAACCGAGTCGGCGGAGGCCGTGAGCTCGGCGTCCTTGCGCGCCTGGCGCAGCGCCTCGGACTCCTCCTCGTCCCAGACGAAGTCGCCGGACGCCTTGTCCTTCTCGGACGGTTCGGCGATCTCCTCGTCCTCGGCGACCGCACTTGTCGGCTTGACCACGGCAGGCGTGCTCGCCTCGGCGTCGTCGGTGTCGAGCTCTTCGAGCTCGATATCGGTGTCCTCTACTTCAAGATCCTCGCCGGGCTCCGCCTCGACGTCATCGGTCGACTCGAGATCATCGGAAGCGTCCTCAGGCTTGGTCGCGGTGCCCTTGGCGGCCCGCTTGGCCGGAGCCTTCTTGGCCGCTGGGCCTCGGGTCTTGGTCGCGGTGCTGCCCTCGGCCTTCGCCGCGGGAGCTTTGGCGGCCCGCTTCGCGGGGGCCTTCTTCGCGGGGGTCTTGGTAGCGGTGTGCTTCACCGGCTCATCGGTTGCCGGGCTTGCTTTTGTCGCTGCCACGTACACCCTTTCGGTCTTGCGTAATCCGGTGGGCATGGGCATGCTCCACCGAAAGCGTCGGCTGTGTCGAATATTGGCGTTTGTTATCGGCTGGGATACTCGCCGCTATCCGGTAGGCGGCCGCCGTAGACCATTGTAACGACAGTGTGTGCTAACACCGTGCCGAGCGGCAAATCTCGATGCCACACCGCGTGGTGCCGGCGTTGGTTACTGCGGAGTAACTGTGACGTCGACCGCTGCGGCCATCGCGGCCCCGACGATCCCGGCGGTGTTCTGCAGGGCCGCCGCGACCACCGGGGTGCGGTTTTCCAGCATCGGTATCCACTTGTCGGCCTTGCGGCTGATGCCGCCGCCCGCGATGAACAAATCGGGCCAGATCGCGTTCTCGATGGTCACCAGAACCTTGGTGACTTCCTCGGTCCAGCGGGCGTAGCTCCAGTCCTTGCGCTCCTTCACCGATGAGGCGGCGCGGTGCTCGGCCTCCTTACCGCCCACCTCGAGATGGCCAAATTCCGTGTTGGGCAACAGCACACCGTTGTGGATCACCGCGGAGCCGATTCCGGTGCCGAACGTCAGCAACACGATGAGGCCGGTGTTGTCGGCCCCGGCGCCGAACCGTTCCTCGGCCAGGCCGGCCGCGTCGGCGTCGTTGAGCACTGTCACGTGCTGCCCGCCGAGTTCGGCGCTGATGACTTCGGCCGCGTTCACCCCGATCCAGCCCTCATCGACGTTGGCCGCGGTGCGGACGATGCCGTTGGTCACCACGCCCGGGTAGGTGACGCCCACCTTGTCGGTCCACGCGAACTCCCGCACCACCGCGGCCACCGTGGTGGCGACCGCCTCCGGTGTCGCAGGCTGCGGTGTGTCGATCTTGAATCGTTCCCCGATCAACGCTCCCGTGTCGAGGTCGACGATGCCGCCTTTGACGCCACTGCCACCCACGTCGACACCGAATCCTCGGCGGGGGGAGGCGCCTGCGGCTGCCGGGTCGGTGGTGGTCGAATCGGTTGCGGTCATTGAGCGCTCCTCGCAGGACAGGGGGATGGCGACGCGCCCTCACCCTAGTAGTTCAAGAACGCCGACGCGGGCGGTCCTGCATCCCGGTGCGCGGCTTTTCGGGAGACGTGCTGCGATGGACAGGTGATGGAAAACAGCACAGACCCGGCCGTCCTGCGTGCTCTCGCCGAGCAGTTGGCGACCGAAGCCGCAGAGTTCGTCCTCCGCCGTCGCAACGAGGTGTTCGGCACCGGGGCGGGCCCATCCGCCCCGACCGGCGGCGACGCCCGCACGGTGCGGGCGAAGAGCAGCCCCACCGATCCGGTCACGATCGTCGACACCGAGACGGAGCGTTGGCTGCGTGAGCGCCTGGCAGAGCTGCGGCCAGGCGAGCACGTGCTGGGCGAGGAGGAGGGCGGCCAATTCGATGGCCGTGCGGGCCTGAGTTGGGTGATCGACCCGATCGACGGCACCGTCAACTTCGTCTACGGGATCCCGGCCTACGCGGTGTCGGTGGCCGTTCAGCGCGACGGCCGATCAGTGGCAGGCGCGGTGGCCAACGTGGCCGCGGGCACGGTGTACTCCGCTGCACTCGGGCAAGGCGCCCAGGTGCGCCACGGGGACGTTACGACGCCACTGCGCTGCAGCGCAGCCGACGATCTCGGCATGGCGCTGCTGGGGACCGGCTTCTCCTACGATCCGGCACAGCGGCGCCAGCAGGCCGAGTTGCTGACGCACCTGCTGCCTGCTGTGCGCGATGTCCGCCGGATCGGCTCGTGCGCGCTGGATCTGTGCATGGTCGCCGCCGGGCAGCTGGACGCGTACTACGAGGACAACGTCCAGGTCTGGGACTGGGCGGCCGCAGCGCTGATCGCCGCGGAGGCCGGTGCGACCGTGTGGCTTCCGGCGCCGAGCGGCGTGGCGGTGCTGGCGGCGGCAGCCCCCGGCGTCGCCGACGCGCTGCACGACGCGCTAGCAGGCGCCGGTGTGGATCTTTGACAGCAGCGCGGAATCGGCGGGCGCCGTGGCGTCGGGGCGCAGGCTGGCCAGCACCGCATTGATGTCGTCGCTGCTGGCCAATTCGCTGAACTCGGTACCGAGCGCCAGATCAACTGTGGCGTCCGGCCTTTCGTCCTGGAACAGTTCGGTGCACGGTGCCACCAGCCAGACCGCCGCGGCCGCCGTTCGACCGGTCGGACCGAATCGGATCTGCCCCTGGCACTCCAGTCGGACGCTGGAGTAGATCGGGTCGTTGCTGGCCTCCGGCTGCGCGAAACCGAGATCGCGTAATGCGCTGGCCACTTCGCCGGCCTGTCCGCCCTGCCCGCTGGCGTTGAGTACACGAATCCTGGCCTCGGCCAGTGGAGCCGGGGCGACGTCGGTCATCGCAGAGCGGGCCACCTGCTCGCCGAGCACAGGCGTGGCGGGATCGGCGGGTGCGGGCGGCGCATTGCACACCGTTGCCTCGTGGACATCGGTCTGTCGGTTCAGTGCGACGACCCAGACTGTGAGCGACACCACGGCCAGCACGGCGAAGAGCACAATGCCGGGGACGAAGTGACGCCGACGGAACGGGCGACCATGCCGATCGAACGCTGTGCCTTCGGTGATTTGCGCGACCACCCCTGCACTCTAAAGCCAAGGTCGCTGAGTGCCGCGATGGAGCTCAGGCCATAGTGTGACATAAATCACACTGAAACGTGTGGCAATACGGGCACGAATCATTTGGGGAATGCGTTCGACGCTGGTACAAAGCTCAGCTGCAAGGTTACGGAGGGGATGGGAACGATGGCTACCGACTACGACGCACCGCGGCGCACCGAGACAGACGAGGTTTCTGAGGATTCGCTCGAGGAGTTGAAGGCTCGGCGCAATGAGGCTCAGTCCGCCGTTGTCGACGTCGATGAAACCGAGACCGCTGAATCTTTCGAGCTACCCGGCGCCGATCTTTCCGGCGAGGAGCTGTCGGTTCGGGTGGTGCCGAAGCAGGCCGACGAGTTCACGTGTTCGAGCTGCTTCCTGGTGCACCACCGCAGCCGACTCGCCAGCGAGAAGAACGGTCTGATGATCTGCACCGACTGCGCCGCCTGACGCAGTCCGACTCACTCGTTCAACGCGGCGAGGAGACGGTCCGGATGGCGCGTGCTGATCAGCCAGTAGGGGGTGGGATCGTCCGGATCGTCGAGCACCACAAGGATCATGGGGCCGATCCACGCCCGGTGCACCACGTACGCCGCCGGATCCAGCTGGCGTCCGAGCGCGGCGGACTTGGCCGACCGTGGCACCTCCGCAGTGCGGGCGATCACGCTGGTCGGCAGGTGTGCGCCGCCGACCCACACCTCGGTGTCGCCGCCGGGCCGGCCGAGCACCCGCAGTTCGGTCTTGCTGAACCACATCAGGACCGCGGCAGCCACCGGCAGCAGCACCGCGAACGGCACCCATTCCGGGATGCCTGAGATGCCCATCCCGACCTCGAAGGCGATCAGCCCGGCCAGCCCGGCCGCGGGCAATATCCACCACCAGGGAACCCACAACCGCTCCCGGTACCGCAGGGTTTGGGTGGTTGCGCGCGTGTCCGACACGCGGCTCAGAGTAATCTGTGGCGTCGTGTCCAACTCTTTGGCGGTCGTCCGATTGGACCGCGAACTGCCGATGCCCACCCGGGCCCATGATGGCGACGCGGGCGTCGACCTTTACAGCGCCCACGATGTCGAACTGGCCCCTGGACAGCGGGCGCTGGTGCCGACCGGGATTGCCGTCGCAATCCCGCACGGCATGGTCGGCCTGGTGCACCCCCGTTCGGGTCTGGCTGCACGAGTGGGTCTTTCGATCGTCAACAGCCCGGGCACGGTCGATGCCGGTTATCGCGGCGAAATCAAGGTTTCGCTCATCAATCTCGATCCGCAGACACCGATCGTGGTGAACCGCGGTGACCGGATTGCCCAGCTGCTGGTGCAGCGGGTAGAACTTCCCGAGTTGGTAGAGGTGACCTCGTTCGACGAGGCCGGCCTGGCCGACACCACCCGTGGCGATGGCGGCTACGGTTCCTCCGGCGGACATGCGAGTTTGTGATGGCATTCGGAAAGCGCAGTAAAAACGACACGAGCGACGCCACGGCCGATGACACGGTCGCTGACGAGCCGGTGGTGGCGGCAGAAGATGACGACGAGCTCGAGGGCCCGTTCGACATCGAGGACTTCGACGATGCGGACGTGGCGGTCCAGGGCAGGCTCGATCTGGGCTCGGTGCTGATCCCGATGCCGGACGGCGGCCAGGTCCAGGTCGAGCTCAATGAAGCGGGTGCGCCCAGCGCCGTCTGGGTGGTGACGCCCAACGGCCGCTTCACCATTGCCGCTTACGCCGCGCCCAAGACGCCCGGGCTGTGGCGTGAGGTGGCCACTGAGCTGGCCGACTCACTGCGCAAGGACGCCACCTCCGTCACCATCCAGGACGGGCCGTGGGGCCGCGAGGTGATCGGCGAGGGTAACGGCGGCATGGTGCGGTTCATCGGCGTCGACGGCTCCCGGTGGATGGTGCGTTGTGTGGTCAATGGCACGCCGGACACCATCGACAGACTCACCGAGGAAGCTCGGACATCTCTGGCCGACACGGTGATTCGTCGCGGCGACACGCCGATGCCGGTGCGCACACCGCTGCAGGTGGAGCTACCGGAACCGATGGCGGCCCAGCTGCGTGCCGCTGCCGAGGCCGCCGGAGGGCCTCAAGCCCAGGAACAGCCGCCGCAGGAACAGGCGCCCGAGCCGGTGGCCCGCCGTAGCGCCCAGGGCTCGGCGATGCAGCAGCTCCGCACCATCACAGGTGGGTAGTCCTGCAATACACGCCCAGATCAACGTAATGGTCGCTGTCCCTCGCGGACAGCGACCATTACGTTGATCTGGGCGTGTGTCTAGGCGTCCTGAAGTGCCGCCACGCAGGCCGCGCCCAGCGCCCCGGTATCGAGGCCCAGCTGTTCGAGGGTGACGGTGCGCAGGGCCGCTCGGGGGGCCGCGGCGACCCATTCGAAGCCGACCTCCGCGGGGTGCACCGGATCGTCGGTGGCTACGGCGACGCCCATGGGCACGGCGAGCGTCTCCAGTTGGGCGCAGCTGGGCGCGGGACAGCAGGCTGCTTCGTCCATCGCATCGGAAAGGGTGGGCCACTGACCCAGCCAGGACCGGGTCAGTTCGTCGGCCAGCCACGGCGGGCTGGAGGCGCGCATCTGCGAAACCGTCGCCGACAGCCCGTCGCGGCGCAGCAGGTGCGCGGACTGACGTGCCAGCAATGCGGCCGGGGCATTCTGTGGGGAACCTGTCCATGGCGGCAGTGCGGCGAGCACCGCGACGGCCAGGTGGGGGTGCGCCAACGCCCATGTGGCGGCCGCCACGGCGCCGATGGAGACGCCGCCGACCGCGATGGGGCCGGAGCGCGCAGCGGCGTCCAGCGCCTCGCGGTAACCGTCGAGGAGTCGGTCCGGGCGGGGCGACGGTGTCACCACCACGGCGTTGACCTCGTGTAATGCGTCGGAAAATGCGCGGTAGACGTAATCGTCGTCAGAGCCGGTGCCGGGCAGGAGAACCGTTGTGACACCGCGCAAAATGACGTCCATCACATGATCGTGCCTGGCTCGTCAAATTCGTTGTGCGCCCGGGCGTGCCCCACGTGGCATTCGTGCTACAAGAGGTCTACGGTGGCGTTGGTTGGGCGGATCCACAGTGGATTCGCAGAAGGTCAGGAGAGACCATGGCTACGGCCGAAGGGTATCTGCGTCGGCTCACTCGACGCCTGACGGAAGACCCCGAACAACTCGACGTCGAAGAGCTCAGCGATGAAGCCGCCAACACCGGCGCTCAGCGGGCGATCGACTGTCAACGCGGTCAGGAAGTCACGATGGTGGGCACGCTGCGCAGCGTCGAGTGCAACGGCAAGGGCTGTTCCGGCGGTGTCAAGGCCGAACTGTTCGACGGCACCGACACGGTGATGCTGGTGTGGCTCGGTCAACGCCGCATCCCTGGCATCGAATCGGGTCGCACCTTGCGGGTGCACGGCCGGATCGGCAAGCTGGAGAACGGCAGCAAGGCGATCTACAACCCGCACTATGAAATTCAGAAGTGAGTCAGGCCGACAAGAACACAGGCGACGCATCTCAACCCCCTCCGAGTGAGCCGGGGTTGGCCCCTGCCCGCGGGGCTGCCGTGCTGGAACAGATGGGCGGCGTCAGCGGTCTGATCTACTCGTCACTGCCGGTCGTCGTTTTCGTCCCGGTGTCTTCGGCGTTCGGCCTCATGCCGGCGATCGGCGCGGCCCTGGGCGTGGCGACCCTGATCTTGATCTGGCGGCTGATTCGGCGCGATTCCGTGCAGCCCGCGATCTCCGGCTTCTTCGCAGTAGGCGTCAGCGCGTTGATCGCGTACGCGGTGGGGGAGTCCAAAGGTTATTTCCTGCTTGGTATCTGGACATCACTGCTGTGGGCGGTGGTGTTCGGCATCTCGGTGCTGGTCCGCAGGCCCCTCGTCGGTTATGTGTGGGGCTGGGTCAACTCCCACGACCGGGCCTGGCGCGAGGTGCGCAAGGCCGTGCTGGCTTTCGATGTAGCCACGATCACCTGGGTGTTGGTGTTCGCATCCAGGTTCGTCGTCCAGGAGTACCTGTACGACGCCGACGAGACCGGCTGGCTGGGCTTCGCCCGCATCGCGATGGGCTGGCCCTTGACCGCCATCGCGGCACTGGTCACCTACCTGGCCATCCGCACCGCCCAGCGGGCCCTGCATTCCCAGCAGGCCGCTGAACTCGCCGACTGAGAGTTCAGCGTGCCGCGGGGTGCAGCACCAGTTCGCGCAATTCATCCTCGGAGTCGGTGACGGCCACGAACAGCAATTCGTCGCCACCTTCGAGGGGTTCATCGGATTCGGGCACGATCACCCTGGACCCCCGCAGGATCGTCACCAGGGTCACGTCGCGGGGCAGTTCGAGCCGCTTGACCGGCTTACCGCCCCAGGGCGTGTCGTCCGGCAGGGTGATCTCGACCAGGTTCGCCTGTCCCTTACGGAACTCCATGAGCCGTACCAGGTCACCGACCGCGACAGCCTCCTCGACCAGCGAGGCCAGCATCCGCGGTGTGGACACCGCGACGTCGACGCCCCAGCTCTCGTCGAACAACCACTCGTTGCGGGGATCGTTGACCCTGGCGACCACGCGGGGCACCGCGAACTCGCTCTTGGCCAGCAGGCTCACCACCACATTGACCTTGTCGTCACCCGTCGCTGCGATCACCACGTCGAATTCCTGCAGGTGCACCGACTCCAGCATGGTGAGTTCGCAGGCATCGCCGAGGTGCCACTGCGCAGCCGGAATGGCGTCCTCGTCGATGTGATCGGGGTTGCGTTCGAGCAGCGTCACGTCATGGTTGCTTTCGAGCAGTTCCCGCGCGATGGAGCGGCCCACGGCGCCTGCACCCGCGATGGCGACTTTCATCGGCGCCACTCCTCACAATCGTCGTCGGCGCGTTTCATTCGGACTCCAGGTCCGCGCTGGGCGGCAGTGCCGCGATGGCGAGGGCTTCGGCAATGTGACCGGCCACCGCCGCGATGTACACCTGATCGCCGGCTTGGATGACGGTTTTCGGGTCAGGCAGCAGCCCGCCGCCGAAGCGGATGATGAAGGCCACCCGCCCGCTGGTCTCGCTCTCCAGGTCGGTGACGCGGTGCCCGGCCCAATCCTCGTGCAGCGGTAGCTCGGCGACACCCACGTTGCCCGACGGATCACGCCATTTCGTGGTCTCGGTTTCCTTGGTGAGCACATTGAGCAGGCGGTCGGTGGTCCACGGCACGGTGGCCACGGTGGGGATTCCCAGCCGTTCGTACACGGCGGCACGCTTCGCGTCGTAGATACGGGCCACCACCCGTTCGACGCCGAACGTCTCCCTGGCCACGCGTGCCGAGATGATGTTGGAGTTGTCGCCCGAGGACACCGCCGCGAAGGCGCCCGCATGCTCGATGCCTGCCCGCAGCAGCACATCGCGGTCGAACCCCATGCCCAGCACACGTTCGCCGGTGAACTCAGGGGACAGGCGATGGAATGCGGTGCTGTCCCGGTCGATGACCGCGACGTCGTGGCCGATCCGGGTCAGGCTGTCTGCAAGGGACGCGCCTACCCGGCCGCACCCCATAACGACTACACGCACCCTTCGGTCCTTTCCGATGGCGAAAAAGAAGCTCTGGTTCAACCTGTGCACTCGGAACGCTACAGCTTTCCGGCGGGCATTTGCCTTCGGGCTTACTCTTGGCTCTCGTGTCCAAGCTTTCGACCGCAGCGCGCCGGTTGGTACTAGGGCGGCCGTTCCGCAGCGACAAGCTCTCTCACACGCTGTTGCCCAAACGGATCGCACTGCCCGTCTTCGCCTCCGATGCGTTGTCCTCGGTGGCCTACGCCCCGGAGGAAATCTTCCTGGTCCTCTCGGTGGCCGGGCTCAGCGCCTACTCGATGACGCCGTGGATCGGCCTCGCGGTGGCCGGGGTCATGCTCATCGTGATCGCCAGCTACCGGCAGAACGTGCATGCCTACCCGTCGGGTGGTGGTGACTACGAGGTGGTCACCACAAACCTCGGGCCCACCGCGGGACTGACGGTGGCCAGCGCGCTCATGGTGGACTACGTGCTGACCGTCGCTGTGTCGATGTCGTCGGCGATGTCGAACATCGGTTCAGCGGTGCCATTCGTCGCCCAGCACAAGGTGCTGTTCGCGGTGATCGCGATCCTGCTGTTGGCCTCGATCAACCTGCGCGGTATCAGGGAATCGGGCACGGCGTTCGCCATCCCGACCTACGCGTTCATGATCGGCATCTTCATCATGCTCGGCTGGGGTCTGTTCCAGATCTATGTGCTGGGGCATCCGCTGCGCGCGGAGTCGGCCGGGTTCGAGATGCATTCCGAACACGGCGAGGTGCTGGGCTTCGCGCTGGTGTTCCTGGTGGCGCGGGCGTTTTCGTCCGGGTCGGCGGCCCTGACCGGTGTGGAGGCGATCAGTAACGGCGTCCCCGCGTTCCGGAAACCCAAGTCGCGCAACGCAGCCACCACGCTGCTGCTGCTCGGCGTGATCTCGGTGACGCTGTTCATGGGGATCATCATGCTGGCCAAGGCCACCGGCGTGCAGATGGCAGAACGGCCGCACGAGCAGTTGATCGGCGCCCCGGCCGACTATCACCAGAAGACGCTCATCGCCCAGCTCGCCGACGCGGTGTTCCACGATTTCCCCATCGGCCTCTACGCGATCGCCGGGGTGACCGCACTGATATTGATGCTCGCGGCGAACACCGCGTTCAACGGCTTCCCGGTGCTGGGTTCCATTCTGGCCCAGGACCGTTTCCTGCCGCGTCAGCTGCACACCCGCGGTGACCGGCTGGCGTTCTCCAACGGCATCCTGTTCCTGGCCTTCGCGGCGGTGGCGTTCGTGCTGGCGTTCCGCGCCGAGGTGACCGCGCTGATCCAGCTCTACATCGTCGGGGTGTTCGTATCGTTCACCCTCAGCCAGATCGGCATGGTGCGGCACTGGACCCGACTGCTGCGCACCGAGACCGATCCCGCCGTACGTGGCAAGATGCAACGTTCGCGGGTGATCAACACGATCGGTCTGTCCGCGACGGGAACGGTGCTCGTGGTGGTGGTGGTGACGAAGTTCGTCGCCGGGGCCTGGATCGCGATTCTGGCGATGACCGGTTTGTTCGTCATCATGAGACTCATCCACAAGCATTACGAAACGGTCGCGCGCGAACTCGACGAGCAGGATGACGGCGAGGATGGCGACATCGTGCTGCCGAGCCGCAATCACGCCGTGGTGCTGGTGTCCAAACTGCACATGCCGACCAAACGGGCGCTGGCCTATGCCCGGGCCACTCGGCCCGATGTGCTGGAGGCGATCACGGTCAGTGTCGACGACGCTGAAACGCGGGCCCTGGTGCATCAGTGGGAGGACAGCGATATCAGCGTGCCGCTCAAGGTGATCGCGTCCCCGTACCGGGAGATCACCCGCCCGGTACTCGATTATGTCAAGCGGGTCACCAAGGAATCGCCGCGTACGGTGGTCACGGTGTTCATTCCCGAGTACGTGGTCGGCCACTGGTGGGAGCAGGTGCTGCACAACCAGAGTGCGCTACGGCTCAAGGGCCGTCTGCTGTTCATGCCGAATGTGATGGTGACATCGGTTCCGTGGCAACTCAGTTCGTCGGAGCGCCTGAAGGCGCTGCAGCCTCGGGCGACCCCGGGCGATGCACGTAGAGGATTCCTGGAATGACGGAGCTGGAGCTGACCCTGACCACCGGTGCGGCGGCCAACGGTGGCAGCTGTGTGGCACGGCACGACGGCCGGGTGGTATTCGTCCGCTATGCCCTGCCCGGGGAGAAGGTACGGGTCCGCGTGCGTGATGAGCGCGGATCTTATTGGCACGCAGACGTTGTCGAGGTTGTCGACCCATCGCCCGATCGCGTCGAATCGCTGTGCGCGATCGCCGGGGTGCACGGCGCCGGCTGCTGCGACCTGGCGTTCGTGGAGCCTGCCGCGGCGCGCAGGCTCAAGGGCGCCGTGGTGGCCAACCAGTTGGCGCGCCTCGGGGGATTCCAGTGGCATGACGAGGAAACCGCCACCGCCGAGGCCGTTGGCGCCACGGGTGCCACGGGGTGGCGCACCAGGGTGCGCCTTGACACCACGGCCGAGGGGAAGGCCGGCTTTCACCGGTACCACAGCGATGAGTTGGTCACCGATCTGAACTGTGCGCAGTTGGCGGACGGGCTTGTCGACGGGCTGTCCGCCCTGCACTGGCAGCCCGGGGCGCAGTTGCACGTGGCACTCGACGCCGAGGGCCGGCGTCATGTCGTGCAGTCCGGGCCCAAGGGCGCCCGCAAGGCCACGACCCGGGTCGTCGAAGGCGACTACGAGGCCGTGCAGCAGATCGGCGGGCGCCGGTGGCGGGTGCCGGTGACGGCATTCTGGCAGGCACACCGCGATGCCGCTGCGCTCTACAGCGAGCTGGTGGCAGCCTGGGCGCAGTTGCGGCCGGGCCTGACCGCGTGGGACCTGTACGGCGGTGCAGGGGTTTTCGCCGCAGCCCTGGCAGAGGGGGTGGGGGAGAGCGGGCGTGTCGTCACCGTGGACACCTCACGTGGCGCGTCCCGTTCGGCCCGCGAAGCGCTGTCGGACCTGCCCTGGGTGTCGGTGGTCACCGACTCGGTGCGGCGTGCGCTGGCCGCTCAGACCGGACGCGCAGATGTCGCGGTGCTCGATCCGCCGCGCACCGGGGCCGGCCGCGAGGTCGTCGACGCCCTGGCCGCCGCGGATGTGCCCCGGATCATCCATATCGGGTGTGAGGCAGCGTCATTCGCGCGTGATGTCGGCCTGTATCTGCGGCACGGATACGCGGTGGAGGAGCTTCGCGTGTTCGACTCGTTCCCGCTCACCCACCATGTGGAGTGCGTTGCCGTACTGACGAGGTGACCCCGACCGCTGGTGCCTGCGCCTGAGCACCGGGTTGTAGGGCGTCGGATCGATGTCTGGTTGTTGCCCGTCCATCAGGTCGGCGAGCATCCTGGCCGAGCCGCACGCCATGGTCCAACCGACGTTCCCGTGACCCGTGTTGTAGTACAGGTTGTCGTGGCGTCCCAGCCCGATCAGCGGTGGCCCGTCCGGCGTTACGGGGCGCAGCCCGGTTCGGTAGTGCGCGCCTGCCCAGTCGATGGCCCCGGGGAACAAGCGGTCACCGGCGGCGAGGATACCGGCGTAGTCGGCCGGGGCCGCACTGCGGTCATAGCCGACGAATTCCGCGGTGGCCGACATCCGCAGTTCGGAGCCGAACCGGGACCACGCCACCATGAACCGTTCGTCGATGCCGCCCAGTAACGGGGCACGGTCGGGGTCCTTGATCGTCGCGGTCACGCTGTAGCCCTTCGCCGGATACACCGGGAGGTACACACCGATGTCCCGGGCGAGCAACGGGCTGGCCGATCCGGCGGCGAGTACGAAGGCATCCGAACGGATCTCACCGTCAGCGGTGCGCAGGCCGGTGATGCTTGCCCCGTCGGTGCTCAGGCCGAGGATCGGGGTGGACAGGTGGAATTCGACGCCGAGGCGGCCGGAGGCCTCCGCGAGCGCACGGGCGAACCGTTGCGGGTCGCCGGTGGCGTCGGAGGTGTCGTGGATCGCACCGGCGAACTCCGACACGACGTGGCGCAGTGCCGGCTCTACCGCTGCGATCTGCACGGCGTCGAGGGCAGCCTGTTGACGTCCGTGGTCGCGCAACAGTGCTGATCTTGTTACGGCGTCAGCGAATTCCGTCTCGCTACGGTAGAGGTACAGCACGCCCTTGTCGGTGTGGCAGAACTCCAGCCCTTCGCGGAGCGCGAGTTCGTCCATCAATTGTTGGCTGTAGCGGGCGATTTCGAGCTTGGCCAGCGTGTTGGCCCGTGACCGCGACGGTGTGCACTCCCGCAGAAACCGCAGCCCCCATTGCATCAGGGCGGCGTCGGCGCGCGGCTTGACCCTGATCGAGGCTTCTCCGCCGAGCAGCGAGCGCAGCAGCATCGTCGGCGCGCTCGGTGATGCCCAGGTGTAAGAATGTCCCGGCGCGATCAGCCCTCCGGTGCTTGCCGAGGTGTCAGTGGCGACGGCGGCCCGGCGATCGTAGACATGGACTTCGTGCCCACGCTCGGCCAAGGTGTGCGCGGCGGCGACACCGACGACTCCGGCGCCGATCACAGCAATTTTCATTCCGAGTCTCCTCCATTGTCGCGCAGCACCTGCTGCACGTAGAAGCGCCAGCCGAGGAATCCGACCCACAGTGTCACCGCGATGACCAGGACGGGTACGCCGTAGTAGAGCAGGTTGAGGATCATGCGGATTCTCCTTGTGCGGCGAGTATGGGTTGGCGCCGGCGTGGGTAGCGGTTGGCAGTGGCTGCCGCGACGACGGTGTAGACCACGAGATTGGCGAGCACGCCGGGGATGAGTCCGTCATCGAGCCCGAACGGAGCGTCCAGGCCCCACTGCCACACCCCGGTCACCAGTGCGCCCGCGGCGATCGCGGACAGTGCGGCGGGTGCAGACCTGATCCCGAAGAGCACTGCGCCGAACAGGGGAACGATGATCGTAGGTGCCCAGAGTGCGTAGCTGTAGAGCAGCGCATCGACGATCGACGGCACGCTGAGCGCGAATATCGTTGCGGCTGCGCCGACTACCACGCTGGCGGTGCGTTCGATCGCGAGCCGACGTTTCGGTGGTATCGGTGCACTCTGCGTCGGCTGATAGATATCTTTGGTCAGCACCACGGCCGTCGAATTGAGATATGAACTGGCGGTGGACATCACCACCGCCAGCAGGGCGGCGATGACCAGGCCGAGAATGCCGACCGGCATGAGTCGCATCACGACGGTCGGGAGTGCCTCGTCGGTCTTGATATCGGGGTAGAGCACCAGGGCGATCAGGCCGATCGATGCGGAGACGAAGTAGAAGAAGAACGAGAAGAACCCCGCCATGGTGTAGCCGATCTTGGCGTGCCGCGAATCGGGGGTCGAGAAGGTGCGTTGGGCATATGGCGGTACCAGCGTCTCGCCGAGCAGCAGGGCCACGAACAGGGTGAGGAACTTCAACGGGGTGTAATCGCCGAGCAACGTGAGGTGGTTCACCGGAACCTGATCGAACAGTGCGACCGGTCCGCCGACGGCATGCAGTCCGATCAGCAGTGCGACCGGCAGGAAGACACCGAGGAAGACGAACTGCAGCATGTCGGTCTGGATCACCGCCCACGCGCCGCCGAACGAGGAGTACAGCACCACGATCCCCATGCCGATGATCACCGCGGGTCCGGTGGGTACATCCAGGGTGGCGTTGACCACGGTGCCGATCGCCAGGGCCTGAGCGCCGAGGATTCCCGAGCACAACGCGAGCGAGAGAACACCGGTGACGATTCGGGCCGGCTTGCCGTAGTGCTCATCCATGACGTCGCCAAGGGTGTGTGCACCGCGGTAGTTCTTCAGCCTGGGGGCGATGAACAGTCCGACGAGCACCGTCTGGATGCCGAACGCGCAGAAGGCGAACATGTACACGTAGCCGTCACGCATGGTGGCACCGGCGATGCCGATCGACGCACCCCCGCCGAGAAACGCCGCAGCGAGACTTCCGAAGAAGACCGGCCAGACGATTCTGTTTCCGGCGACGGCGAAGTCGTCGGGGTTCTTGATCCGCTTCATCGTCTGAATGCCGATGACGACGAGCAGGGCGAAATAGCCTGTTAACAAAGCCCAGTCGATAGGCGCCATGCGAACTCCTTGTCGTATTCGCATCATCGTATGGAGAGATGGTGACCGACGTCACTGGTCGAAGTGGCTAAACTACCGAGGTATACCGTGCAAATTTTAGGCAAATTGCCTAAATCGCTGGTGGGAGGTGGTGATGCTCGGACGAGCTCTCGCCCAGCAGATCGCCAACGAGATCACCGACGTGATCGGCTACAACGTGATGATCTCCGACGAGTCGGGGATCGTGGTCGGCAGCGGCGACGAATCGCGAATCGGCCAGTTCCACGAAGCCTCCGTCGAGGTGATCCGCAGCAGGCGGACCATGTCGCATTCCAGCGAGGACGTCCATGACCTGGTCGGCACGCTGCCCGGGGTGACCACGCCGCTGGTCATCGACGATGTCGTGGTCGGGACCGTCGGGCTGTCCGGTCCTCCGGAAGAGGTCGAGCAGTTCGGCCTGGTGGTCAAACGGCAAACCGAGATCCTGATGCAGGAGGCCGCCCGGATCGGCTCACGGATGACTCGTGAACGCGCCACCACCGAGCTGCTGGCGGAAATCTGCGAATGGCATCGGTCTCGGATGCCGCAGGCGCAGCTGGCGCGACGCGGCCGCACTCTCGGGTACGACCTGACGGTGCCGCGGCGCATCGTGCTGGTCCACTGGGACGATCTCGACCGTTCCCAGCTCGAGATCGAGTCGGAGCAGATCCCTCGCCTCGTCGAGGCGACGTTTCATCTCGGCGAGGACCTCATCGCGTCGCTGTCCCGGACGGTGGTTGCGGTCGCGACACCCGAGGAGCCGGCCGGTGAATCGTCCATCGCGCAACGCTGTGACGACCTTGTGGCGGCCGCTGCCGATCGCGGACTGCTGGTCCGGGTGGCTATCGGGTCGGCCGGTTCGGGCGTCGCCGCGCTCAACCTCTCCGCGCGCGACGCTTACGATGCGCTCAAGGTGGGGCCGATCGCGCAGCCCGGCGCGAGGATCCACGAGATCGAGCAGGTTCGGTTGCATCAGGCGTTGTCGGTGGTGCCGATCGACTCGCGCGCCCGCCTGGTCGAAGGGCTGCTTGCCCCGCTGCTGGGCGATCGGGACTGGACTTCACTGCGTGAGACGCTGATCGCGTGGGGTGACAGCGCTTTCAACATCACCCGTGCGGCCCACAACCTCCACGTGCACCGCAATACGTTGATCTACCGCCTGGAGAAGATTGCCCGCCTACTGGACCGTTCACTGGACGAACCGGGCCTGGCGGTGGCACTGTACGTCACCTGCGTGATCGATCGGCTCGGCGCATCAGACCGAAATGTGGTGTAACACAACCGATTATCTGAACACTCAGGGTGGTAACGCCGAGTGTGGCTGGCATTCTGAGTGCGGGTCATCTAGGGTCCGGGCTAATGAAGTTAGGTAAGCCAGACCTTATTTAGCCTTGGAAACGAGTTTCAGTTGACGGTTAGATGCCGGCGCCTGCGCGGCGCCGCGGTGGTTCTTGCAACGGCGGTCCTGCTGGCTGCCTGCGGCACGACCGATTCGACACCGGCAGGGCCGGCCTCCGCTGACTCCCTGACCGTCGCGTTGTCCGAAGACAGTGGACCGCTCAATATTTTTGCGGGCCAGACGGATCAGCTGACCGAATTGATCTACGACAAGCTCCTCGCACCGTCTCCGTACGTAGCCGATCCGCAGCCATGGCTGGCCACCGATGTCCGTCAGGTCGACGCGACCACCTGGGACGTCGACCTGCGCGACGACGTCACCTGGCACGACGACGAGCCTTTCACCGCCGACGACGTCGTTTTCAGTTTCCACTTCATGCACGCCGCGCCCACCGGGCGGTTCACCCACCACGTCAACGACACCCCGTCCATCGCCGGTGTCGAGGCCACCGGCGCCAACTCCGTCCGCTTCGTGTGCGACTACGCGTGTCCGGAACTCGGCACCGTGACGCTCGCCGATCTGCCGGTCCTGCCCGAGCATGTCTGGTCGACGGTGGACCCGGCCAAGGCCAAGGAGGTCACCGATCTACCGGTCGGGACCGGCCCGTACAAGCTTGTCGACTACAGCCCGACAAGCGGGTATCGATTCGAGGCCAATGCCGACTACTTCGCGGGCGCCCCGACGGTCGGCGAACTCGTGATGCCGGTCATCAGTGATTCGTCGGCGGCCTTCACCGCGTTGCGCTCGGGCCAGATCGACGCCGTCGACCGCGCGCTCACCCCGGAACTCGTGGACCAGTTCAGCGCGTCGGACGAGATCGGAGTCGTCAGCACGGCGCCGCTGACCTATCCCGAGGTCAAACTCAACTACACCCGGGAACCGTTCGCGCAGCCGGACTTTCGGGCGGCGCTGAACTTCGCGGTCGATCGCGACCAGTTGCTCGACGTCGTCGCCCTCGGCCGGGGTCGGCCCGCCACCCAGGGCTACGTCCACCCGGACGCGCCGTTCGCCGATCCGGAGGCCTCGACCCCGTATGAGCCCCAACAGGCCACGACGTTGCTCGATCAGCTCGGCTGGGTCGACACCAACGGTGACGGCATTCGGGAGAACCCCGCCGGTGAGCAGATGACCTTCACGCTCGTCGTCGACGGCGGCGACGCCCCGCACGTGCGTGCCGCCGAGCTGATCGTCGAGGACTTCGCCGAGGCCGGCGTCGCGGTGACGGTCAAACCACTCGACGCGGGGTCACTCGCCGAGGCCTCGGCGAACATGGACTACGACCTGTACATCAGAACGAATTCGCCGCACGCGGTCGCCGATCCGACGCAGTTCATCATGTCCCACCGCTCCGGCAACCTGTGGAGACATCCGGATATCGCGTACCCGGAGTTCGATGCCCTCTACGAGGAGTGGAAGGCGACCGAGACCAATGACGCGCGCATCGCCGCCATGCAGAAGATGCAGAAGCTGTTCAACCGGCAGCCGACCGCCATCGCCCTGTATTACCCCGAGGAGCACTGGGGCTACCGCGCCGACACGTTCGCCGGATGGATCGAGACCCCCGGTTACGGCATCGTGCACAAGTGGTCGTTCCTGCCGTCGGAGGTGGTCGAGGCGGCCAAAGCGGAAGCACCGCAGGACTGATGGCCCTGGTGCGGCGCGCCGGGCAATACGCCCTGGTGTTGTGGGCGGCGGTGACATTGAACTTCGCGCTGCCGCACCTGGCCCCAGGCGATCCGGTCGTCTACCTGTACGGGGGAGCCGAGCAGACGCTGGCTCCCGAGTTGCTCGCGGAGATCCGCAAAGGTTACGGGCTGGACCGGCCGATCCTCGAGCAGTACGTCTCGTTCTGGTCCGGCCTGCTCCACGGCGACCTCGGGATGTCGGTGCAGCACAATCGTCCGGTCGTCGACGTACTCGCCGACAAGCTGCCGTGGACCCTCGCGCTCGTCGGCATCGCTACGCTGCTGGCGTTCGTGCTGGGAACCCTGCTCGGCGCCTGGGCGGCGTGGCGGCGCGGCACTGCCAAGGAAACCGGCACCGTGGTCACGGTTCTCGCACTTGACGCGATGCCCGGCTTCTGGATCGGCATGATCCTGATCGCGGTCTTCTCGGTGAGCCTCGGCTGGTTCCCGTCCTACGGCGCGGCGACGATCACCGCGACGGGCGGCGACTGGCTCGTCGAGGTCGGCTCTCGGATGGTGCTGCCCATCGCGACGCTGACCATCGCCGGGATCGGCGCCTTCTTCCTGATGACCCGCGCCTCGATGATCAGCGTGCTCGACGAACCGTTCGTCCGACTCGCGCGGGCCAAGGGCCTGAACGAGTACCGCATTGCGATCGGGCACGCCCTGCGTAATGCGCTGCTGCCGGTCTACACCACACTGACCCTCGCTCTCGGGGTGATGCTGTCGGGAACGGTCGTCGTCGAGACCGTATTCGCCTACCCGGGCCTGGGCAAGCTCATCTACGACGCGGTGACCGCGCGAGACTACCCGTTGCTGCAGGGTGCATTCCTGTTCGCGACCGTCGGAATCGTCGCGGCCAACGTGGTGGCCGACCTGACTTATCCACTGCTCGATCCGCGGGTCCGCCGCGACCGAACCGAGGCGAAAAAGCCTGCGGCGGTGAACCCATGACGTTCCTGGGGGTGAAAAACCGCTCGCAACGGCTCGCGCTGGTCGGCGCGAGCATCCTCGCAGTGCTGCTGATCGCCGCGCTCACGGCGCCGTGGTTGGCACCGCATGACCCGACCGAACGCGTCACCAGGCCGTTCGCGAGGCCCTCTGCGGCGCATTGGCTCGGCGGTGACGATGTCGGTCACGATCTACTGTCCATGCTCGTCCACGGCGCGCGGATCTCGCTGTTCGTCGGTATCGTCGCCGCGGTCGCCGCGACCACGATCGGCACGATCGTCGGCGTCCTCGCCGGCTATGCGCGCGGGCCGGTGGACACCGTGCTGATGCGCGCCGTCGACGTCGTACTGGCACTGCCCGTGCTGCCGCTGACCATCGTCATCGGGGTATTCGCCGGTCCCGGCCTGCGCACTCAGGTGATGGTGATCGCCGCGGTGCTGTGGGCCGGACTGGCCCGTGAGCTACGCGCTCAGGTGTTGAGCCTGCGGGAACGCGACTACATCCAAGCCGAACGTGCGATGGGTGCCGGCGCGCTGTACGTACTGCGCCGCCATCTCACACCGGCGGTAATTCCCCTTGTCGTCCCGCAATTCGTCCTCACCATCAAGACCGCGATCTTGTTGGAGGCAACCTTGGCCTTTCTCGGCCTGGGTGACATCTCGGCGGCGAGTTGGGGATCGATGCTGTCGATGGCGCACGCCCGCAACGCCTTCCTCACCGATGCCTGGCTGTGGTGGGTGCTGCCGCCAGGACTGGCCATCGCGATCACGGTGCTGGCATTCGCCTTGTTGGGCAACGTGATCGAAGAACGCTCCCAGCCGATCCTGGTCCGGCTCCGCCGTCCCCGCCACGAGGACACGGTGCCGGAAGCCCCGATCGGCAGCCACGACCCGCTCGTCGTCGAGCGCCTCTCCGTGCTGTATGGCGAGCTGGGGTATGTCGGTGCCGCCGACGTCAGCTTCACCGTCGCCGCCGGCGAGATCGTCGGCCTGGTCGGCGAATCGGGCAGCGGTAAGTCCACCGTCGCCGCCGCGGCGATGGGATTGTTACCGCCAGCGGGACGCATCACGTCGGGCCGGGTCCTGGTCTCCGGGCATGATGTCGCGGCCATGCCTGCCGCCGAGCTGCGGGCGATACGCGGCAACCGGATCTCGCTCATCCCGCAGGATGCACTCAGTGCGCTGAATCCGGTGCGCACCATCGGATCCCAGATCGACGAGGCGATCCTGGCTCATCGCAGCGGCAGCCGTGCCACCGCGCGAGCGCGCACCGTCGAGTTGCTCGGGCAGGTGGGGCTGGCCGCCGAGGATGTCAACGCGTACCCGCACCAGTTCTCCGGCGGAATGAGGCAGCGGGTGGTCATCGCGATGGCCCTGGCCAACGAGCCGGATGTGCTGATCGCCGACGAACCCACCAGCGGCCTCGACGTGCTCCGCGAAGCGAAGATACTCACGCTTCTCGACGAACTGCGGACCCGGCATTCGTTGGCCCTGCTGATCGTCACGCACAACCTGCCGGTCATCGAACGGATCGCGGATCGTATCGCGGTGATGAAGGACGGTGTGCTCGTCGAGATCGGAACCGTCGCGCAGGTGACGGCCGCGCCTCGGCATCCCTACACCCGACGGCTTGTCGACTCGGCTCCGCGGCTCGAACCTGCTGTGCAGGAGGTGATGCGATGAGTGCGCTGCTCGAAATTGACTCGCTCTCAGTGGAGTTCGATGGTGTGGCCGCGGTTGCCGAGGTGACGTTGCGGGTGCAGGAGGGCGAAACGGTGGCCCTCGTCGGTGGGTCGGGCGCCGGTAAGTCAACCCTCGCCCGTGCCGTCGCCGGACTGGTGAGACCGACATCGGGCGTGATCCGGTTCGCCGGCGTGGACCTCACCGCCGCGAGTCGACGTCGCGGCCGGCGGGCACGCCGCGGCATGCATCTGGTGTTCCAAGATCCGTATGCGTCGCTGCCGCCGAGCCTGCGGGTGGTGGACATCGTCAGCGAGCCGATGGTCATCCACAGGCAGGGCGATGCCCGCAGCCGCCGGGGCGCAGCGATCACCGCGCTTGAGCGCGTGCACCTGACGCCGACCGCGGACTACCTGGACCGCTTTCCACACGAATTGTCCGGTGGGCAGCGGCAACGGGTCGCGTTTGCGCGAGCGCTGGTGACCCAGCCTCGGCTGCTGCTCGCCGATGAACCGGCGAGCGGCCTCGACGCATCGCTGCGGATCGAGATCGTCGATCTGATGACCGAACTCGCCGCCACGCAGAACCTCGCGGTCGTGCACATCACCCACGACCTGGGATTGGCCGCACGCAGCTGCACGCGCACGGTCGTGATGTGCGACGGACGGATCATCGAATCCGGCCGTACCGCACAGGTCCTCGGCCAGCCCGCGCACCGGTACACCGCCGCGCTCGTCGCGGCCGCATCCGGCCGTCCGTTGACCAGCACCCAACCACAGGAGGTTTGACATGTCCCCAGTACTCGAGGTTGTCGAGAACGGAACGGTCATCGGCTTCACCGTCGAGGACGTCATGAAATACCACGGGCCGGGCTTTCCCGGTGGCGTCGCCCACGCCGTCAAAGTGCTCGAGCGGGCTCTGCCGGTGCTCAGTCCCGACGCTCCGGCCGAACGCCGCGAGATCTCCGTCGTCACCGCGCATCGCGGCAAGGGCGTCCGCGACACCTTCGAGGCCGTCACCCGAGCCGTAACCGAAGGGCACTTCACGGTAGACCCGGTGCTTGAACGCACCGACCGGGGCACCACCCTGGAGCGGTATGTCTTCGCTCTGAGCTACCGCGGCACGACTGTGCGCCTGGAAATCCGCGACGGGTTCGTCGTCGACGAGTTCATCCAGCTTGCTCGCAAGCCGGACCGCACCAAAGCCGAGGATGCCCGGCACCACGCCCTCAAGCAGGAGATGGCCGACCGACTGCTGGCCGCACCCGCCGACGAGGTGTACGACATCGTCGGGTGAGACGCACCGGAGCGCAGCCATACCGTCACAACCCGGAAAGAAGCCGTGTCAGAAACGAATTCCCCGTCAATCGCACCCGTCCTGCACATCACGATGGGCTCCCACCAGCTGGCCGGCGCGACCGGATCCGAGCCACGACTCGGTGAGGTCGACATCTACCGGCTTCCCGCGACTGATCTGACCGCAGTTCGCGGGCTGATCATCGCCGCCGGTGCCGACCAGATCTTCCTCGAGCGCAACCGGGACCTGCTGACCGGATTCGTCCGCGCCGGTGGCCGCATCGCGGTGATGGGTCACGCCGTCACGGATTTCCTTCCCGGGCTGGGGGTATGGCGCAAGCTCACCTACACCGGACCGAAGGATCTGACGATCAGCCTCGCCGACCCGCATCCGGTGTGGGAGGGGGTCGACCCCGCCGATCTCAGCTTCCGCAAGGGGGTGAGCGGCTTCTACGCGCGCGGCTATGCCGACAAGCTGCCCGCAGACGCGCTGATCACGACCCGCATCGGCAGGCATGCCCTACCGCTCGACTACGTCTACCCGCTCGGCGCCGGCCAGGTGCTGGTGCACGGCGGTAACGACCTGACGGGTTATCGGGACGACCCGAACACCTCCGCGCGGATGACCCCGCAACTGATCGATTGGCTGGTGCAGCGGTGAGCGCCGTCGAACCTTTCGCCCGGACCGACGACGCGCTGAAGCGTGGCCGCAGGCTCGCCATCGTGCACGGCGGCTCGTACTCCCATCTGTGTGCGATGACAGACCCGGCGGTGCTGGCCTATCAGCCGGACTTCGTCTACCTCGTCGATCTCGACGAGGGCGGACTCGACGGCTACGACACCGTCATCATCGGCGATCGGTTGCATCCTGACCTCGTCGCGTGCCACGCGGCGCAATTCCGCGCGGTGGCCGAACGGGGCGCAACTTTGGTGGTGCTCGGCGAGAACCGGGTGCACACCTGGCTGCCGGGGATCGAGTGGGAATTCCGGCCGACGAATTTCTGGTGGTGGCTCACCGGGGAGGACCCGCTGATCCGCACCAGGAGCCACGACCATGAATCCTGGCAGTACCTGACGACGAAATCGGTCATCTGGCATCACCACGGGCTGCTGCGCACCGCGGCCGACGTTGTGCCGCTGTTGGTTTCCGAAGAGCCCGATGCCGACGGCACATTGCATGACGCCGGCATGATGCTCTACGAGGACACCGTGACCACGCCCGGACGGATCATCGTCACGACGCTGGATCCGATGCATCACCACGGCAGCAACTTCATGCCCGGCGCCACCCGGTTCCTGTACGCACTGTTGCGCTGGATCGACCACACCTGAGCGGTTACCGCTGTTGGCGCCAGCGCTAGCCCCGTGGGTATTCGGCACGCCCGGCCCAGGCGGCCTCGGGATCGGGCTGCTCACTCAGCAGCCGCTGAATGGGGCCGAGCACCGACTCGACGCTCGCCGTCCGCATGGCCAGATCGCGCAGCACAGCCAGACCCGAGCTGCGCCGGAACATGATCTTGGCGAGTCTGCGTGAATTGTCCTGCGCTGCCGCGACGCGTGGGCGCTGCATCGCTTCGTAGGCCGGCAGCAGTTCGTCGAGCGGAGTTGTCGGCGCCCGCCGCAGCAGCCGGCTCAGCACCCACGCTGATTGCATCGCCATGCCCGCGCCGATCCCGGCGGTCGGCAGGAATCCCGCTGCGGCGTCACCGAGTAGCACGGTATGTCCGTTGTGCCACTCCGGGGCACGGCAATCGGTCAGGGACCAGAAGTACGGATCGGGATCCTCGGCCACCGCGCGAAGCGCGATATCCACTCGGGGAGCCACCGTCTTCAATTCCCGACGGATACGGTCGGCGTAGGCGGCTGGCCCTACCGTCATATCCGCCCGCGGGCCGCCGACAAACACGCCGATCTGTTCGAGCACCGGGTAGGTGCCGACGAAAAATCCTGCACCCCAGAGCTCTTCACCCAGCTGCGGGTCGGTATCGGTCGGCGCCCACGCCACCCATCCGGCCCACCCGGTGTCGGTTTCGCCGACCCGGTGGCCGCCCAACACCAGATCCCGGGTACTCGACCTGATGCCGTCGGCGATGATCACGAGGTCGAACTCGAACTCGCGCGTCACCCCGGCCGTCGTCACCTGCACCTGTGTCACACCGGACTGCTCGGTGAGCGCGGTGAGGGTGGAGTAACACGTCACTGCGCAGTCGGTACCGCTGAGAACGTCGATCAGCGCACCCCGCGCGATGCCCCGGTAGTCACCGAAGCGGTCCAGCAGGGCTTCCATGGGGTCCACCCGAAGCATGCGCCCGGTGTGTGACCGCAACCCGTACCGGTCCAGCGCCACACTGGCCGCCCGGTAGCTGTCCCGCACGCCGAGGTCGTCGAGAGCACGGTCCACCATCGGCATCAGCGCGAGCATGTATCCCGGGTGCCCGCCGTCGGAGGACCGCTCGATCAGCACCGGATGGCGGCCATCGGCCCGGAGCAGCTGTGCCACTGTCACACCGGCGATCCCCGCGCCGACCACGAGGATTCTGAGATCGTCGGCGGCGGCTCGTTCGTATTGGTCCGCGACATTCTCCGGAGTGAACATCAATGCCCCTTTCCGGTCGGCGATGATTCGACGTTACCATTGTCTGTACCACCCGGTCCACAGTGCTACGCTCAACCTGTGCACGCAGGCCGCTTGAACCGGATGCCTGCCGAGCGGCGTCGACAGCTCGTCCAGGTGGCTGCCGCCGAGTTCGCCGCAGCCGGGTACGAAAATGCGTCGCTCAACCGGATTATCGCCAGCTGCGGCATGAGCAAAAGCTCGTTTTATTACGTGATCGAATCCAAGGAAGCTCTTTTCGAGTTTGTGATGCGCGAATTGATCGGTGACATCGCCGGAAAGGTCAGCCCGCCGCAACTCGAAGAATTCGACGGAGATCAATTCTGGCCGCGGGTGGAGGGTTTTTTCGCCGACCTGATGGCGGTGGCCGGTCAGGTGCCGTCAGCGCTCACGCTGGGTCGGATGTTCTACAGCGACGCCCCCGGCGGCGACGCGACGGCTTCAGGCACCATGATGGCCGCCGTCCAGGATTGGGTGCACGGCCTCCTGCGTGTCGGCCGAAGCTGCGGCGCGGTCCGTCAGGACCTGCCAGAAGCGTTGCAGTACAGCGTCATTCTGCGCATGCTGCAGATCTTCGATGAATGGACCATCGCGCATTTCGACGAGTTCGCCCCTGAGGAACTCGACCGGCTCGGCACTGCACAGTTCGCGGCGATCAGGCGGGTGCTCGAGGAAGACCAGCTGTTAGCGTGAACGACGGGTGTGCCGGGAAGTCTGGTCGGCGCCGTTTTGTGCTGACTTCAGGAGCCGCCCCGATGACCGACCGCAACGACCGACTTCGCCGCCGACTGCTGACCCGTGGGTCGTGGTCGGAAGCCAGCCGGTTCGCCGAGACGCTGCGCAAAGAGACCGTCGGCGGCGTGCTGCTTCTCATCGCCGCGGGCGTGGCACTGGTATGGGCCAACTCGCCCTGGTCGTACAGCTATCACGCGATGTCGGCATACGTGGTGGGGCCGGAATCGGTGCACCTGAACCTCAGCATCTCCGCGTGGGCGGCAGACGGGTTGCTCGCCGTCTTCTTTTTCGTCGTCGGGCTGGAACTCAAGCGGGAGTTCGTCGCGGGTGACCTGCGCGATCCGGCGCGGGCGGCATTGCCCATCGCCGCGGCCGTGGGTGGCATGATCGCGCCTGCGGCGATCTTCGTCGCGATCAATCTGTTCACCGGTCACCCGGAGAACCTGGACGGCTGGGCGGTGCCGATAGCCACCGACATCGCGTTCGCGCTGGCTGTGCTCGCTGTGTTGTCCACCCACCTGCCTTCGGCGTTGCGTATCTTCCTGCTGACGTTGGCGGTGGTCGATGATCTGCTGGCGATCACCGTCATCGCGGTGTTCTACACCGATCAACTGTCGGTCGGTCCGCTGGCTGCCGCGCTGATCCCGATCGGGCTGTTCGCCGTGGCCATGCACCGCGGTGCCCGCCAGTGGTGGATCCTGGTGCCGCTGGCGGTGGTGGCATGGGCGCTTGTGCACGCCAGCGGCGTACACGCCACCGTCGCCGGGGTGCTGCTCGGCTTCACCGTCCCGGTTCTGGGCAGGCACGCCGCCGCTGAGCAGTTCGAACATCGGCTGCGGCCGGTGTCGGCCGGGTTCGCCGTCCCGGTTTTCGCGTTCTTCGCCGCCGGGGTGACCGTCGGTGGCTGGTCCGGGTTCACCGAGGCGCTCTCGCATCCGGTCACGATCGGGGTGATCGCCGCCCTGGTGCTGGGCAAGCCGATCGGGGTGCTCGGGACTACCTACCTGTTGGCGCGGTTCACCCACGCCCGGCTGGATGACGATCTGGCGTGGCGCGATGTGCTCGGCGTCGCACTGCTCGCCGGGATCGGGTTCACGGTTTCGCTGTTGATCGGCGAATTGGCGTTCGGACACGCCAGCGTCGCCGGCGTCGATGTGAAAATCGCGATCCTCGCCGGATCGGTCGCTTCGGGCCTGATCGCCGCCGTTGTGCTGGCCTCGCGCAATGCCGCATATCGTCGTATTCACTTGCTGGAGACCAGTGACGAAGACCACGATGGTGTGCCCGATGTCTACCAACCTCGGCAGGACTGACGCCACAGCGCGTGCGTACACTGGCGGGATGCTTGAACAGGTCCGCGGCCCCGCTGATCTGCAGCACCTGTCGCAGTCGCAGATGAGCGAACTGGCGCAGGAGATCCGTCAGTTTCTGATCCACAAGGTCGCTGCAACCGGTGGGCATCTCGGCCCGAATCTGGGTGTCGTCGAGCTGACGCTTGCGCTGCACCGGGTGTTCGACTCGCCCCACGATCCGATCGTCTTCGACACCGGGCACCAGTCCTACGTGCACAAGATGCTGACCGGTCGGAGCCAGGATTTCGACACGCTGAGGTCCAAGGGCGGGCTGTCGGGGTATCCGGCGCGCAGTGAGAGCGAGCACGACTGGGTGGAATCCAGCCATGCCAGCGCCGCCCTGTCCTACGCCGACGGCCTCGCGAAGGCCTTTGAGCTGAACGGGCACCGCAACCGGCATGTGGTGGCTGTCGTCGGCGACGGGGCACTCACCGGCGGTATGTGCTGGGAGGCGCTCAACAACATCGCCGCCGGGGGCCGCCCGGTCGTGGTGGTGGTCAACGACAACGGCCGCAGCTACGCGCCGACTATCGGCGGTTTCGCCGACCATCTGGCCGGCCTGCGGCTGCAGCCGGCCTATGAGCGGCTGCTGGAGGAAGGCCGCAAGGCCGTGCGCGGCGTGCCGATGGTGGGCGAATTCTGTTACCAGTGCATGCACAGCATCAAGGCGGGCATCAAGGATGCGATCGCCCCGCAGGTGATGTTCACCGACCTGGGCCTGAAGTACGTCGGTCCGATCGACGGGCATGACGAGCATGCGGTCGAGAATGCGCTGCGCCATGCCCGCGGATACAACGCCCCCGTGATCGTGCACGTGGTCACCCGTAAGGGCATGGGCTATCCGCCTGCCGAGAACGACGAGGCCGACCAGATGCACTCGTGTGGTGTGATCGATCCGGAAACCGGGTTGCCCACCAAGATTGCAGGGCTCGGGTGGACGTCGGTGTTCTCCGAAGAGCTGATCAAGCTCGCGGCCAAACGCCGCGACGTCGTCGCGATCACCGCGGCGATGCCCGGTCCGACCGGCCTCAGCGCATTCCGGGAGCGTTTCCCCGACCGCTTCTTCGACGTGGGTATCGCCGAGCAGCACGCGGTGACCTCGGCGGCGGGCCTGGCCATGGGCGGGTTGCATCCGGTGGTGGCGATCTACTCGACGTTCCTGAACCGGGCGTTCGACCAGCTGATGATGGACGTGGCGCTGCACAAGTTGCCGGTGACGCTGGTGCTCGACCGGTCCGGGGTGACCGGGCCCGACGGTGCCAGCCACAACGGGGTCTGGGACCTGTCGATCCTGGGCATCGTGCCCGGTATGCGGGTCGCGGCGCCGCGTGACGATGCCAGGCTGCGCGAAGAACTCGGTGAGGCGCTGGCCGTCTCCGACGGTCCCACCGCCATCCGATTCCCCAAAGGTGATGTGGGCGAGGACATCCCGGCCGTCAAACGACGCGATGGCGTCGACGTGCTCGCTGTCCCGGCGGCAGGCCTGTCGGAGGACGTGCTTTTGGTGGCGGTCGGATCGTTCGCGCCGATGGCGCTGGCGGTGGCCGAGCTGCTCCGTAACCAGGGCATCGGCGTAACCGTGGTGGATCCCCGCTGGGTGCTGCCGGTGCCTGCGGTGATCGGCGAACTGGCCCGCGACCACAAACTGGTGGTCACGGTCGAGGACAACGGCGTGCACGGCGGCATCGGGTCCTCGGTGTCAGCGGCGTTGCGCCAGGCCGAGATCGACGTGCCGTGCCGCGACGTGGGTGTGCCGCAGCGGTTCCAGGACCATGCCTCACGCGGGGAGGTGCTGGCCGAGAACGGTTTGACCGACCGGCACATCGCCCGCCAGATCACCGGGTGGGTGGCTGCCATCGGCAGTGCCGTCGCCGAGTCGCAGGTCAGCCGGTAGCCCCTCCGCTGCCACCCCGCGGCTTGGTCGTTGGCGTGATATGGGTCACAATCTGAGGTGGTCCTGTCACAAACGCGGCGGCCGCGGGATCTCAAGGGCATGACTGATCACAACGCACCAGACACCTCGGGGATCGCTGCAGCCCAACGGGTCGTCGTCATCGGCGGCGGCTATGCCGGAACACTGGCGGCCAACCGCCTCCGACAGCGCGCCGGTGTCGAGGTCACCCTCGTCAACCCCCGTCCGACATTCGTCCAGCGCATCCGGCTGCATCAGTTCGCCGCCGGGACCGGCGACGCCACCGCCGACTACGGCACATTGCTCGGTGCCGGCGTGCGGCTGGTCGTCGACACCGCCACCCGCATCGACACCGCCTCACGGTCGGTGCAACTGGCCTCGGGCAGTGCGCTCGCCTACGACTACGTGATCTATGCCGTCGGTAGTACCGGCGCGGTGCCGGAATCGGTGCCCGGCGCAGTCGAATTCGCTTATCCCATCGCGGAACTGGAGCATGCGCAGCGGCTGCGCGCAGCGGTCGACGAGGTTCACCCGGATGCGCCGGTGACTGTCGTCGGAGCCGGTCTGACCGGTATCGAGGTCGCGAGCGAGCTCGCCGAGCAGGGCCGCAAGGTCACCCTGGTCTGCGGCGGCCGATTGGGGCCGTCGTTGTCCGCCCCGGGCCGCCGGTCGGTTGCCAAGGGGCTCGCCAGGCTCGGGGTCGTGGTGCTGGAGACCGACGTGGTCACCGAGGTGCGGCCGGACGCGGTGGTGTTCGCCGACGGCGCTGTACGACCGAGCGCGGTCACGATCTGGACGGCCGGCTTCGGGGTGCCCGAGCTGGCCGCCGACAGCTGCCTGCGCACCGACGAGCTGGGCCGGATGCTCACCGATGAGACGTTGACCAGTATCGACGATGATCGGATCGTCGCTGCAGGCGACTGCGCGGCGCCGTCCGGGCAGCCGCTGCGGATGTGCTGTGCGTCCGCGACGCCGCTCGGCGCGCAGGCCGCCGACACGGTGCTGAGCCGCATTGCGGGCACTGCTCCGGCGGTGATCGACGTGGCCATCCTGGGATCGTGCATCAGCCTGGGGCGTCGGGCCGGGACCCTGCAGTTCGCCCGCAAGAACGACACCGCGGTGAACGTCTTCATGGGTGGCCGCGTGGTCGCCGCGTTCAAGGAACTGGTCTGCAAGGGCACGCTGTGGGGCCTGCGGCGCGAGGCCCGCAAGCCCGGTAGTGCGTTCTGGTTCAAGGGCGCCGACCGGCCTTCGCAGCCGGCGCTCGAGGTGGCCGCGACAAAATGATCACCCACGGCCCGGCTGACGACAGGGGCAGGATTGCCGGTGAACACGCCGAGCGGTTCACCCACCTGCGGCCGCTGCTGTTCACGATCGTGTACGAAATCCTCGGCTCGGCAACCGAATCCGACGATGTACTGCAGGACAGCTACCTGCGCTGGGCCACGGTGGACCTCACGACGGTACGCGACACCAAGTCGTATCTCGCGCAACTGGTGACCCGGCAGGCGCTGAAGTCACTGCGGGCCGGTGCCCGCCGTCGCGAGGAATACGTGGGCCCCTGGCTACCCGAGCCGCTGCTGCTCGACGATCGAGATGCGTCAGCCGATGTCGTACTCGCCGAGTCGGTGTCGATGGCCATGTTGGTGCTGCTGGAGACGCTCACGCCCGACGAGCGGGCGGTGTTCGTCCTGCGTGAGGTGTTCGGTTTCGATTACGACGAAATCGGCAGTGCGGTAGGCAAATCAGTGGTGGCGGTGCGTCAGGTGGCGCACCGCGCCCGAGAGCATGTCCAGGCGCGGCGCAAGCGGATCGATCCCGTCGACCCGGCGGAGGCCGAGGCCATCACCGAGCAGTTTCTGACGGCGACCCAGACCGGGGACATGGCGGGACTGCTGACACTGCTCGCGCCGGAGGCCACGTTCACCACCGACCACGGCGGCAAGGCCACCGCGGTGCTGCGGCCTGTCGTGGGTGCCAAGAAGGTGGCCAACCTGCTGATGGGTTTCTTCCGCGCGCGCGAGCGGATGCCGGCCCTGAGATTCGAAACGGTGAACTGCAACAACGCCCCCGCGGTCGTCATCTTCAACGAAGACCACGTGGAAGGGGTGTTTCTCATCGAGATCATCGACGGCAAGATCTCCAACTTCTACGCGGTGCGCAACCCCGACAAGCTGGCTGCGATCGCGGTCTCGCGGGCCATCAGCCGCTAGCCGCGCATCAGGTCGTCGCGAGCGCTGCGGTCAACACCGGAACGGTGAGTTCGCGCTGCCAGGGCCGCACTTCGGCCTGCACCAGGAATTCTTCGACGGCAGATCCGACGTCGGGTACCGGCTGCCAATCCCAGCACAGGCGGCGCACCACCTCGGGTGTGACCAGATTTTCCGACGGCACCGATATCCGCGCAGCGACTTCGGTCAGACCCGCCCTGGCGGCTTCCAGGCGGGCGGCAGCTTCCGGTTTGCGTCTGGCCCAGCGCGCCGCCGGCGGCGGCCCGTTGGCGGCATCGGCGCTCTGCGGCGGATCCGGGTTTTCCCGGGCGCGCTGCAGAGCCTCGAACCAGACCTGCGCGCTGCGGCGCTGCCGGGATCCGCCGAAGATCGGCAGTGCAGTCAATTCCGTGACGGATTTCGGATCGGCGGTTGCGGCGCTGATGATCGCGGAATCGGGCAGGATACGTCCCGGCGCGATGTCACGGCTGCGGGCGATCTGATCGCGAGTTGTCCACAATTCCCGTACTGCCGCGAGCGCTTGCGGACTGCGCACCTTGTGGATGCCGGATGTCCGGCGCCAGCGGTCCCGTCGGGTCGGTGCGGCAACATAGGTCCGCAGATGCTCGAATTCCTGTGCCGCCCACTCGGTTTTGCCTTGCTCCTCGAGCACTTCGGCGATCGAGTCTCGCAATTCCAGGAGCACCTCGACGTCGAGTGCGGCGTAGTTCAGCCAGTCGGCCGGTAGCGGGCGCTTCGACCAGTCGGCCGCACCGTGGCCCTTCATCAGTTGCAACCCGAGCAACCGCTGCACCATCGCGGCCAGGTTCACCCGTTCGAAACCGGCCAGGCGGCCTGCCAGTTCGGTGTCGTAGAGCTTCTCCGGGCGCAACCCGATCTCGGACAGACACGGCAGATCCTGATCGGCGGCGTGCAGCACCCATTCCCCGGTGCCCAGTGTCTCGGCCACCGGGGCCAGCGTGTCGATGGGGGAGCCGCCATGGTTCACCGGGTCGATCAGCGCGGTGCCCGCGCCGGCGCGCCGGATCTGCACCAGGTAGGCGCGGTTGGAATACCGGAAACCCGACGCGCGTTCGGCGTCGATTGCGAACGGACCGCTACCCCGGGCGAGAAGTGCTGCCGCTGAGGCAATCTCGTTGGACGTGACACTCAACTCGGGGACGCCGTCGGCCGGAGCCAGAAGCGGTGTCGCTTCGGGCTCCGGTGCCTCGGGAAGTTCTGTGTCCTCGTCTGTCATCTCACGCGCGAGTGCGGGAACTCAGGTCGGTGACGCCCGTCGGTGGCAGTCCGGCTGCGTGTTCGAGGACGTCGCAGAAGGCCTCCACATGGGGCCCCAATTCGAGGCTGGTGGCCGTCCACGAGGCCCGCAGTTCCAACTGGTGGGCCCGCGGCGGGCCGGATATGTCGCCGTAGCGCACCGACGTGGTCGCGGTGACCGTGCCGCCCAGCGCGGTCACCTGCTCGGCGCGAGATTCCAGGGCTTCCACCAGCCAGCTCCAGGCCACCTCGGGCAGCAGCGGATCGACCGCTTCGCTGGAGTCCAGGTCGGCCTGGATGTAGGCGACCAACCGCATGGTGCCGTCCCAGGCCTCGGCGCCCTCGGGATCGTGCAGCAGGATCAACCTGCCGAACGCATCGCCATCGGAGCGCTCCGGCACGATCGCGGTTTCCGGATGTCGGACCTCGGCGCCCAACGCATAGCTGTACGGTGCCAGCCGCTGCGGCGGACGGATCGGGCCCAGCTCGATTTCCGGCCGCACGGTGGTGGCACTCATTGCCGCCACCGCCGTCCGGAACTGAGCCGGTTCGGCAGACGTCACGGCGTTTGACGCTAGTCCATCTCTGCAGGCGTGTGGGCAGGCGCGCCGTATTGATGCCGCCGTGAGCGCACAATATCCGGGCCCGCGGGCTCGTGGCACCATAGGAGCCGATGAATACCCGCCGTGAGCTGCCCGAGTCGCCGTATTTGGCCGCCGCCAGCGGCCGCACCCCACACCGTGTGCCGGTCTGGTTCATGCGGCAGGCCGGCCGGTCGCTGCCCGAGTACCGGGCGCTGCGTGCCCAACACCGGATGCTGCAGGCCTGCTTCGACCCGGCCCTGGTCTGTGAGATCACCCTGCAGCCGGTGCGCCGCCATGGCGTGGACGCGGCCATTCTGTTCTCCGACATCGTGGTGCCGCTGCGGGCGGCGGGGATCGAGCTGGACATCGTGCCTGACGTCGGCCCCGTCATCGACCATCCGATCCGGGCCATGTCCGATGTGGAGGGGATGAAACCCCTCGATCCGACCCAGGTTGCTCCGATCACCGAGGCGGTGTCGATGCTGGTGTCGGAGCTGGGGGACGTGCCGCTCATCGGTTTCGCAGGGGCGCCGTTCACGCTCGCGTCTTACCTGGTGGAAGGCGGCCCAAGCCGCCATCACGAGCGCACCAAGGCCATGATGCTCGGCGAGCCGGCGACCTGGCATGCGTTGATGTCGGCGCTCACCGACCTGACCATCGCGTTTCTGCAGGCGCAGGTGGACGCCGGGGTGGACGCACTGCAGGTGTTCGATTCCTGGGCCGGGACGTTGTCGCTGGCCGATTACCGCACCTATGTGATGCCACACAGCAGCCGGGTGTTCGCCACCATGGCCGCTGCCGGTGTGCCGATGACACATTTCGGCGTGGGCACCGCCGAGTTGCTGGGGGCGATGTCGGAGGCGCTGGGCACCAATCCGGCCACCGTGGTCGGGGTGGACTGGCGCACGTCGCTGGCCGATGCGGCCGTCCGGGTCAAACCGGGCACCGCGCTGCAGGGCAACCTCGACCCGGTGGTGTTGCTGGCCGGCTGGCCGGTGGCAGAACCGGCAGTACGCCGGGTGGTCGAGGACGGCCGCCGCGCGATCGCCGCCGGGGCGGCCGGTCACATCTTCAACCTGGGCCACGGTGTGCTGCCCACGACCGATCCCGGCGTCATCACCGAGGCGGTGGGGTTGGTGCACTCGCTGTGAGTGCGTCCTATTGCGTTGTCGGCGGGGGCATTTCCGGACTCGTCGCGGCGTACCGGCTCAGAGTTGCGGCCGGCCCCGATGCGGTGATCACCCTGCTGGATCCGGCCGACCGGCTGGGCGGGGTGCTGCGCACCGAGCGGGTGGGCGGCCAACCCATGGATGTCGGGGCCGAGGCGTTCGTCGTGCGCCGCCCCGAAATGCCTGCTCTGCTGGCTGAGCTGGGGCTGGCGGGCCGTCAGATCGCCACGACCGGGGCCCGTCCCCTCATCTACAGCGGCGCCCGGTTGCACCCGCTGCCACAGGGCACCCTGCAGGGCATTCCGGCGCAGGCGTCATCGCTGCTCGGGCTGGTCGATGACGCCACCGTGGCCCGTATCTTCGACGAACGCACCCGGCCGCTGCACTGGCGCACGGGTGCCGATCCGTCGGTCGCCGAGCTGGTGGGCGACCGGTTCGGCGCACAGGTGGTCGAGCGGTCCGTGGACCCGCTGCTGGCCGGCGTGTACGCAGGCTCGGCGGCGACGATCGGCCTGCGCTCGGCGGCACCGGCGTTGGCCACGGCGTTGGACCGGGGGGCACGCAATCTGACCGATGCCGTCCGGGCGGCCCTTCCGCCGCCGATCGCAGGGTCGGTGTTCGGCGCCATCGATGGTGGCTACCGGGTGCTGCTGGAGGAGTTGCACCGCCGGGCCGGGGTGCGGTGGGTGCAGGTGACCGCCGAACGGGTCGTCCGGGGGCACCGGGGCTGGGAGGTGCTCGACGACGAGGGATCGCGCTGGCAGGCCGACGCGGTGGTGTTGGCCGTTCCGGCGCCGCGGTTGCCCACGCTCGTCGAGCACATCGCCCCGAGGACCGCGGCGGCAGCACGACGCATCCCGGTGGCATCGGCGGCGGTGGTGGCGTTGGCGCTGCCCGGTGGCACACCGCTGCCGCAGCAGTCGGGGGTCCTGGTTGCCGGCGGACGTGAGGAGCAGAAAGGACGGGACGAGCGAAATCGTCTGCATGCCAAGGCGATAACCCTGTCCTCGCGAAAATGGGGGCACCGTGGCAACGTCGAACTGCTGCGCTTGTCCTTCGGCCGGTACGGCGACAATGTGGCCCGTGACACGGGCGATGAGGACCTGCTGGCCTGGGCGATGCGCGACCTCGACACGGTATTCGGCGTCACCACCGATCCCGTGGACAGTCATGTGCACCGCTGGATCGACGCCATGCCGCAGTACGGTCCCGGGCATGCGGATCTGATCGCCGAGCTGAGGGCCGGATTGCCCTCGGGAGTGGCGGTGGCGGGCGGTTATCTCGACGGCATCGGGGTGCCGGCGTGTGTGGCGGCCGCCACGCGTGCGGCCGTGACGTTGATGACCAGCGGCGTGGCACGATAGGGGTATGGCCAAGCTCGACTTCGACGCACTGAACTCCACTGTCCGCTACCTGATGTTCTCCGTGTTCTCGGTCAGCCCGGGTGAACTGGGGGAGGACCGCGCCGATGTGATCGACGAGGCCGCGACGTTCCTCAAGCAGCAGGAGGAACGCGGTGTGGTGGTCCGTGGTCTCTACGACGTCGCCGGATTACGGGCCGACGCCGATTTCATGATGTGGACCCATGCCGAGACGATCGAAGCGCTGCAGGCCACCTATTCCGATCTGCGTCGCACCACCGCGCTGGGTCGGGCCAGCGATCCCGTGTGGAGCAGTGTGGCCGTGCACCGGCCGGCCGAATTCAACAAGAGCCACATCCCGGCCTTCCTGGCCGGCGAGGATCCCGGCAACTACATCTGCGTGTACCCGTTCGTCCGGTCCTACGAGTGGTATCTGCTGCCCGATGACGAGCGCCGTCGCATGCTGTCCGAACACGGCATGGCCGCCCGCGGGTACAAGGACGTGCGGGCCAACACCGTGCCCGCCTTCGCCCTCGGCGATTACGAGTGGATCCTCGCGTTCGAGGCGCCCGAACTGCACCGCATCGTGGACCTGATGCGTGACCTGCGCGCCACCGACGCCCGCAGGCACACCCGCGAGGAGACCCCGTTCTTCACCGGGCCCCGCGTCAGCGTCGAGGACCTCATCGCGCGGCTTCCGTAGGTTTCCCGCAGGTTTCCCGCGGAACTGCATTCCCGGTCGTTAATCGCGCCCGTCAACGACCCTGTGTTCAGTCTCGCGGTTGAGGTACCGCGCACGAGCGCACGGCGCACGGATTGTCCGCCGCGACGCCGTGGGACATCGGCGGCCCGCAACCGGTCGTGCAGCAACTCGTCGCGCTGGGCACCGTCAAGGGTGAAGTCCTTGACCCCGGCACCGGCCCGGGCCACCATGCCATCCACTACGCGTCGAAAGGCATGTCGGCCACCGGCATTGATGCATCGCCCGCCGCGACCAAGCTGGAGGGCTTGGAGGATCGCTTCGACACCGTCGTCGACACCGCTTTCTATCACGTCTTCGCCGGCGAACCGGAGCTGCAGCGGTCCTACGTCCGCGCGCTGCGCCGCGCCACCAAACCCGGCGCGCGGCTGTACATGTACGAGTTCGGCGCCCACAACGTCAACGGCTTCAAGATGCCGCGTTCGTTGACCGCTGACGACTTCCGCGACGTGCTCCCTGCCGGTGGTTGGGAGATCACCTATCTGGGTCTGACCACCTACCAGGGGAACGTCAACGTCGAGACCTTCGAGATCATGGCGGCGCGCAATCCCGATGTGGCCGACGAGATGAACCCTATGCTCGAGCGGCTACGGGTCATCGAACCGTGGCTGGTCGGGGGACGTGTGCACATGCCGTTCTGGGAGGCGCACGCCACCCGCATCGATTAGGACCCGCCCGGCACCAGCTTCAGCGAGATCGAGTTGATGCAGTACCGCTGGTCGGTGGGCGTCGGGTACCCCTCGCCCTCGAAGACGTGTCCGAGGTGGCTGTGGCACTTGGCGCACAGCACCTCGACGCGTCGCATGCCCAGCGAGTCGTCCGATCGCAGGATCACCGCGTCCGAATCGGCCGGGTCGAAGAACGACGGCCAGCCGCAATGGGATTCGAACTTCTCGGTGCTGCGGAACAGCTCGGCGCCGCATGCCCGGCATTCGTACACGCCCTCGGTTTTGGTATCGGTGTATTCGCCGACGAACGGTCGCTCGGTGCCGGCCTGGCGTAGCACGGCGAATTCCTCGGGGGTGAGTTTCGCCCGCCACTCGTCGTCGGTCAGTTCCAGCTTGGGACCCGGGGTAGTCATATCACCAAGTTACGTGCTGCCCGTTGCACTGCGCCAGGTACGACGTCACCATGGTGAACAGCGGGTTAGCCTGCAGTATGCGCGGTGCATGGACCAGCAGGCCCGGCCAGATCGTGGTGGCGGGAGCGTTCGGTGACATCGAGGTCCACCATCACCCCGCCATACAGGTCGTGGTCGGAATCGATGGTCCGCTGGAGTTGGTGGGGGACGATGACACCGCCCAGCGGTGCCTGGTGGCGGTGGTGGCCGGCGGTATCCGGCACGCCTTGCGCTCCTGGGGCGCCAACGGGGCGTTCTCGATCTACCTGAGCCCCGAAACTCCCACCGCGACAGCGCTGCACGCCCTCGGCATGGCCCGCGGAGCGACGCCGGGGTTGTGGGCTGTCGACGACGTGGACACACTGGCCGCGGCGACGAGCGCGGCGGTGCGCGCCCAAGACCTGACACGTGCCGCCGACCTCGTCATCGACGACCTGCTCTGTGAGGCACCGGACACCAGTTCGGTGCATCCGCAGCTGTGCCGGGCCATCGAACTCGTCGCGGCGCGGATGCCCGGCCGTGCCGATCTCGGATCGGTGGCGGGTGAGGTGGCGCTGTCGCCGGATTACCTCGGACGACTGTTCAAGAAGCAGACCGGGGCGTCGTTCGCGGCGACCGCCCGGTGGGTACGGCTCCTGGCGGGCCTTGACCAGCTGTCACAGGGCGTATCGATCACCGACGCCGCGCATCTGGCGGGGTTCGCCGATGGTGCGCACGCCACCCGGGTATGCCGCGAACTGACCGGGATCGCGCCCCGTGACGTCGTGCGCGCGCTGCGCTGACTGGACGGATCTGTACAAGCCATACCGGCGTCGGTGGTCAATGCTGGTGGCACCAGCGAAGAGGGGAGTCCGCGATGCCCGCGATGTCGCAAATCGAGCGTGCGTTCTGCCGGGGTGTGTTGTGGCGGGGCAGCGGCTCCGCCGTCATCGGATCGCTACCGGTCGATCGACTCGGTCACGATGTTCTCGAGATCGGTTCGGGCAGTGGAGATATTGCCGCCCGGCTACAGCAGGCGAAGCCGGGACTGGCGATCACGGCCACCGACCTGGACCCGGAGATGGTCGATACCGCGGTCCGCCGACTGCGTCCGTACCCCGGTGTCACCGTGCGCCGCGCCGACGCCACAAACCTGCCGTTCGACGACGACTCGTTTGACGCCGTGATCAGTTGCCTGATGTTGCATCACATCGTCGACTGGGAGCAGGCGGTCGCCGAGATCGCGCGGGTGCTGCGGCCCGGCGGGGTGTTCACCGGCTACGACCTGGTCCGCACACCGTTGGCGACGGCGATCCACCGGATCGACCGGTCACCGTTCCGGCTGGTGAACCCCGATGAGCTCACCGAGGTGAGCGGGCGACATGGGCTTAAGGTGCAGACGCGGGCCCGGTTCGCGGGCCAGGTCATGCAATTCACCTCACACTGATGCGGCGTCGCGTGGGCGGGTCAGCCACGGCGGGTCGATACCGTCGTCCAATCGGCCGTCCTGTTTGGCATCCAGGTAGCGGAAGTACAACACGCAGAACACCACCACGAGCATCAGAGACCATCCGTAGGTGATCTTCATGTACTCCAGGAACCGCCCGGTGGTCGGCCAGTGACCGAGCAGCCAGCGGTCCATGGTCATGAATCCGTAGATCGCCAACCACGCCGGCCAGTTTCGGATCACCGAGTTGGGCAGTACCACCGTCATCAGGAACGGGAACAGCATCATCGAGTAGTAGCCCTGGCCCAGTGACAGCACCAGGAACGAGGCGATCAGCAGCACACCCGAGGACGTCAGCATCCAGAACAGCGGGTCGCGCTCCCGGTAATACCGGTACAGCAGCCACAGGCTGCCCACCGTCAGGAGCAGAAATATGATGCGCAGCAACACAATCAGCCACATCGGCAGGCCGTAGTACAGCCCGTTGCCCACGATTGAGCTGTTGAAGTAGTCGCGGGTGGCGAAGATGTAGGGCACGGTGTTGCGGACGAAGCCCATGGGATCTGAAACCAGCGGCCAGGCGGCGGCATTGAACAACAGGGGCACGCCGATCGCGGTGATGAAGGTGTAGAACTGCCGGTTCAGCAGCGGTAGCAGCAACAGCGGTGCCAACGATGGTTTGACCACCAGCGTCAACCCGATCGCCACCCCGGCGAGCAGCTCGCGGCTCACCCGGCCGTCGAGCAACCAGCGGAAGAACAGCACGCCGCACAACAGGATGCAGCCGTTGATGTTGGTGAACACCAATGTGTTGGTGACTGATTCAGTGCAGAACATGGCCAGCAGGAGCGCGGGCATGGCGACCGAGTTGAACGAGTACCTGAACAGCCGTACCAGAAAATACGCCGCCAGGATGATCGCCACGGTATTGAAGAAGATGAACCAGTACCGCGATGCGTCCACCGGCAGGTACCCGAACGGCGCCAGCAGCAGCGTCCCGCCGGGCGGGTACAGATAGTGCGGGTCGACGTACTCGAAATGCTCGTTGTAGATGTCCAGGCCGAGCTTGAAGTTGACCACCGCCCGGTACACCGGGCCGAAGTCATCGGTGATGTAGCCGTTCGTTGCCAGCACGTAGCTGCGGTGAATGATCGACAGGATCGCCAGCGGCCACAGCACCGAGCGCAGCACCGTGGCGATGCTGGGTGGGGTGGTGCGGGGACGGAACATTTTGACGAGACCGGTGCTCATGACATTTGTCGTGGAATCTGCTGCCGCCACCAGCGAACCGTACACCGACGCCGCCGCGGTGCAGCGTCAGGCAGGACAGTACGTGTCCGTCTCCGGTGGTTTGCCGCTGTCGAGGTAGCCGGTCACCGGCTTCAATGCACACGGCGTGTAGATGCTGGCCCCGTGGGCGATGCCCTGCCAGATCACCCGGCGGTTGTTGGCGCCCGCGTTGATCACGGTGGCCGCGACCGCGGCAACACCCTCGTTGCCGACGATCGGGTCGTTCTGCACACCGAGCAGCAACACTGGAATCTTCAGGTCCTTCGGATCCTCGGGTGCCGAACCACTCGGCCAGTTCAGGCATTCCACCAGGCTCAGGGCGCCCACGCTGCCGAACTGCGGGTAGAGCTTGCCCCACGCCACCACGAGTTCCCTGACCCGGTCCGGGGTCGGCCTGTTGAGTGCGTCACTGCAGGAGTTGACGAACTGGCCGTCGGTCTGACGCAGGCTGTCAGCCTGCACCACAAGGTTGTTGATCGGATTGGGGTCTCCGGAATTCGCCGCCGCCAGGGCGGTGGCCAATGCGTTCGTCGAGGCGACCCGATCGCCGACGGGGAACGCGAGCGCGGTGGTGATCGCATCGACGAGGCTGGCCACCGAGGCCCCGCCCGGTCCGCGGCCGGCCTTGGCATCGGAGAGCAGTGAATCGACGGCGGCCTTGGGATCCGGTCCAAGGGGGCAGTTGATGGCGACACATTGCGCGGCGAACGCGTCCAGCGCTGCCTGCTGTCCCTTGACGCGCTGCTCGGCGGCGGCCTCGGCGCCGATCGCCAGCGGCAAGGGGGAATCGAGAACCAGCCGGGCGACCTTGTTCGGATGCGAGCCCGCGTAGGCCAGCGCCACCTGCGCGCCGTTGCCGATGCCCAGCAGGGCCAGCGTGGGTACGTCCCAGGTGCTGCGGAGCCGTTCGAGGTCCTCGGCGGCGTGCGCATTGTCGTAGGCCGAGTCGCCAGGGGCGATGGTGTCGGTGCAGCTCGTGGTCGCGGTCATCGTCACCGCGCCCAGGTTGGCCACCGGGTCGTCGCCCGATTGGAACTGTGCCTGGTCGAGCATCTCCTGCCGGTCGTAGAGGTCCCGGCAGTCGATGGCGCCCGACATGCCCATGCCGCGACGGTCGACGGCCACGATCGGGTGATCTTTGAGGACATCGGTGCCCGATCGAGACAGCCACACCGGCAGCTGTACCGAGGTCGGCACGTCCGAACCGGTCGTCATGACCAGCGGGCCCGCATCCTTCGGAGTCTGCTCCGAGCGCGCACGCACCACCCCGATACTCACCGTGCCGGTCGCCCCTTCGAGGGAATCGAGATCGGCGTCGTAGGTGGCGCAGTCGAGGGTGACACCGGGCGGCGGGGTGATCGCGGCGCCGGAGAACACCCGCGAGGTGCAGTCCCGCCAGGCCAGGTCGTTTTTGGGCGCCTCGATGGGCGGCGGGCCTGCCGGGGCTGCGGAGGTGGTCTCCGGCTGTCCCTGCGGGTGGGCGCCCGAGTCCGTGGCGTACCTGGGGTCGGCGGCGAACAGCGGTGTGCATGCCGTGAGCAGTGTCAGCGACATGACAGCGGCCGCGACAGTCGACAGGCGCAGGGCCCTCACCAGCTGACGACACATGCTGACCACAGTAGCGACACGTGTGTCCGGCCTAGCCGCGCACGTAACGCGTGTACAGGTAGCCGTCGTCGTCGGTCAGTAGGTGTGAGGGCCGCATCCGGGTGTGCACCTGCCCCGCTCCGGTGGCGACGCGACGTGCCACCCCGCCGACCAGGACCGGTGCGATGGTCAGGCACAGCTCGTCGAGTAGGTCGTTCTCGATCAGCAGGCTCAACAACTGCGGGCCGCCCTCGGTGAGCACCCGGAACAGCTTGCGTTCGGCCAGGATTCGCAGCGCCGTGCGCGCGTCGACCCTGCCGCGGTCCGCGCCGGAGGCATTGATCACCTCGGCGACCGACCCGAGCCGTCGCCGCGCGTCGACAACGGTGTCGCTACACGTCAGGACCAGCGGAGGCACTTCGGTGCGGCTGAAGAACTTGGCCTTGTGGTCGAGTTCGGCCGACGCGGTGACGACAGCGATCGGGGGTACCTCAGCCTGCCCGCGGCGCTGCCTGGCCTCCCGCTGCGCGACGGTGAGTTGCGCGCCGGAGTAGTTCTCGATCCGCACTGTCGCCGCACCGACGAGAATGACGTCGGCGGCGTTGCGCATGAGATTGAACACCGCGCGATCACCCGGGCCGGCCAGTCCGCCGGCCTTCCCGTCTTCGGTGGCGCCGCCGTCGAGACTGGCGATCATGTTGCCCCGTACCCAGCAGCGTTGCAGGTCCTCGGGGTAGGCGTAGAAGTCACAAACCTGGCTGTCGGAGGCCGCGTTGAGCGGGCCCAGCACTGTGAGGTGTGTCCCAGCGGCGTCGTCGGGCATGAGGAAAATTGGAGCACGTCGCTACGCTGCCTGCATGCACGGGTCCAGCGATGTCGCACATCTCGCCGATCGGCATCCCTCCGTCACGCCGGAGCGGTTGGTCACCCAGCTGGTTCCGCCGCCCACATTCTCCGACGTCAGCTTTGACTCGTACCGGCCGGATCCCGCCGAACCGTCGCAGGCTGCCGCGGTGCAGTCCTGCCGTCAGTTCTGTGAACAGGCCGCGCAGCGCCGGGCCGGCAAGAAGAAACTGTTCGGCAAGCGTGAGGTGCTGCCCGGCGTCGGCATCTACCTCGACGGCGGCTTCGGAGTCGGCAAGACGCACCTGCTGGCGTCGACGTATTACACATTGTCGGCGGCGGGTGACGCGCCCACTGCGTTCGCCACCTTCGGTGAGCTCACCCAACTGGCAGGCGTGTTCGGGTTCACCGAATGCATCGACCTGCTGGCCGATTACGTGGTGGTGTGCATCGACGAGTTCGAACTCGACGACCCGGGCAACACCACGCTGATCTCGAGGCTGCTTTCGGCGCTGGTCGAGCGCGGGGTGTCGATCGCCGCCACCTCCAACACCCTGCCCGAGCAGCTTGGGGAAGGGCGCTTCGCGGCCCAGGACTTCCTGCGGGAGATCAACACACTGGCGCAGATCTTCACCACCGTGCGGATCGAGGGTCCCGATTACCGGCACCGCGACCTGCCGCCGGCACCGGAGCCGCTCACCGACAGCGAGGTGGCCCAGAGGGCCGAGGGGACCGGTGGGGCCACCCTCGACGACTTCGATGCGCTGTGCACGCATTTGGCGACCATGCATCCGTCGCGCTATCACGCGCTGATCGAGGACGTGACCGAGGTGTTCATCACCGGGGTGCATCCGATCGACGACCAGAGCGTGGCACTGCGCCTGGTGGCCCTGACCGACCGGCTGTACGACGCCGGTATCCCGGTGCTGGCCTCAGGTACCAAGCTGGACACCATCTTCAGTGAGGAGATGCTGGCGGGTGGGTTCCGCAAGAAGTACCTGCGGGCGACGTCCCGACTGCTGGCACTGACTGCGCCTGCTCAGACCGACCGCACCATCACATAGTCGTTCTCGATGTCTGCACCGAGCTGAAAAGTCTTGGTGCCGTTGATGACGAAGCCGTGTTTGGTGTAGAAGCGCTGGGCACGTTGATTCTCCTGTTGCACCCCCAGCCAGACACACGCGGCACCGAGTGCCGCCGCATTGTGCAACGCCGCGGTCATCAACGCCGACGACGCACCGGCACCGTGGTGTTCTGGCAGCACGTACATTTTGGACAGTTCCATCGCCGGGCGTTGCGGTACCGCGCGTTGCACGTCATCGTCGTCGGCGACACCGCGAATCAGCATGGTGTAACCCGTGATTGCCGTGCCGCACCGCGCTACCAACACCTTCCGGTCAGGGTCGGCAAGGTACTCCGCGAAGCGTGCTTCGGAGAGGTTCTCGGCGATGAACGTCGCGATGTTGTCCGGCGTCGCCGACGGGGGACAGGCCAGTGGAAAAGTCGTGGCGGCTACGGTGACCAACTCGGGCAGATCAGCGGGCTGTGGTGCGTCGACGAAAACGGGCATGCGGCCTACGGTAGCGGCGTACCCGGCTGCCAGAGGTTCCACTGAGCGAGGTGCTTGCCGGACTTGGGGTTCACCAGCACCACGTTGGTGACCAGCGCGCGATACACATCCCAGTACACGTCCCCGTTGACGGTGGCCCCGGGAGGTGCGTTCCGCAGCGCGTTCTCCAGTGCGTTGGGCGCATCGGTGTGCTTGGGCGCATATGCGTCGGCGTAGGGCGTCACACCGTTGAAGCTGAACGCCAGCGCCATCGCATACGGGTTGGGTGCGGCGATGGTGGTGATCGTGACGGGGGCGCGCCACGGGCCGCCCTGGGCACGCCAGCGCGGCGAGCCGTTCCAGCCCCACCCGGGCGGCACTTCGCTGGCGAGTACGTCGTGCACGGTGACGTCGGCGACGATGCCGTCGGAATCGACCCGCAAGGTCTCACCGATCCGGCCGATGGGGGTCCCGTCCGTGGCGGCCGCCTGCGGCGCCAGGACGCCGGCGGCGACCGTCAGGACGGAAACCATGAGTACGAACCAGCGAGGCATGCCACGCATGATCGCACAGACTGAAACGTGTTACACCCGGTTGGCCGACGACCAGGGCCCGACGCCACCGACCTTGTCGATACGGATCCGGGTAACCCAGCCGGCCGGTGCGTCATCCGGCGGAAAATGGGCGTCCGGATGTGCCAGATTCTGTGCCAGGCCCCGCAGCACCTCGGGAGCGCCGCCCTCGACGACCCTGGCGGTGCCGGTGATCGCCAGGTACGGCCGCATGACAGCGCCGACGTGGCCAGGGTCGACGATTGTCACCGCCACCCGGGGATCACGACGGATGTTGCGTACCTTCTTGTGCTCAGACAGATGGGCGGTCACCAGTTCGTCACCGTCCGGGGTGGATTGCAGCGCCAACCAGACCAGCGTGGCCTGCGGACTGCCGTCCGGGTTGAGGGTGATCAGTGTGCCATCGGCACCCGATCCGATCAGTTCACGTGCGGCGTCACCGAGTTTCACATCCTTTTCTACAGATGCGTCGCGGCATTCATTCCCCGTTTTTGGTGGTGAACGGTTCGAGCGCGGCAGTCAGATCGGTCTCGAACCGCTCCCGGTCGGCGCCCAACCCGTGCAGCGGGCCGTCCTCCGGTTCCACTTCGAGCAGCGCCAGCAGGATGTGTTCGGTGCCGATGTAGTTGTGGCCCAACCGGAGTGCCTGCCGGAAGGTCAACTCCAGGGCCTTCTTGGCCGCGCCGCTGAACGGGATGAGCGCAGGCATGTCCGCACTTCGCGGGGGCAGTGTGACCGCCTTGCGGACCGCTTCGGCGTCGATGTTCTGGCCGGCGAGGAGTTTGGCGGCCAACCCGTCTGCGTCGGCGAACAGGGCGAGCAGCAGGTGGTCTGTGGTGATCTCGGCGTTTCCGGCACCGTGCGCGGTGTTCTGCGCACCCACGATGACGTTGCGTGCTCGCGGGGTGAATCGGCTGAAGCCGGCGTTGGGATCGAGCGCGGCCGGATCGAAGTCGGGCACCTTGGGTACGAACCGCTTCTGGGCGGCCTGTTTGGTGACGCCCATGCACTTGCCGATCTCGGTCCATGAGGCCCCCGAACGTCGGGCCTGATCGACGAAATGCCCGATGAGGTGATCGGAGATCTCGCCGAGCGCGTCAGCGGCGATCACGGCGTCGATGAGCTGTTCGAGCGGTTCGACATGGGCCTTCTTGATGGCGGTGATGAGGTCGTCGAGGCGGACGGGGTTGGTGATCTTGACGGGTTCACTCATGCCGTCAACTCTAGGTTGACGCGCGATAATCGTCAACCTGTGGTTGACGATCGCGAGGACGTAGATCGCATCGGGATCGGGCAAGATAGCGCCAGTGAAACTCGAAGAGCGCATGATCCGGCTGCTCCGGCCAGTGCTTCGACCGGTGATGCGGGTGTTGTCGCTGCGCACCATCGTCATCATCGCCGCGCTCTCGGTGGTGGTCACCGTCATCACCCTCGGCACCTGGGTGTGGCTGGGCGTCACCAATGATCAGTACAGCCAGCTGGATCGCCGGCTGGACTCGCTGAGCAGTCTCGGCGACGTCAGCACCCTGCTCAACAGCGCCAAGCCAGGAACCGACGAATCGGCCACCGACAGCAGCGGGTTGGTGCGCACCGCGCGTATCGGCGGTGTCAGCGTTTCGGTGCCGAGCGATATCGTGTTGCCGCACTTGGAGAATGGCTACGCCAACACGACGATCGACGGCGTGGAGTACCGGGTGCGGACGTTCACTGCCGGGCCGGCCTCCATCGCGCTCGGCGCGCCACTGGCGGAGACCCAGCGCCGCATCGACGAACTGCACCTGCGGGTGCTGCTGATCTGTGCCGGGGTCATCGGCAGCACCGTCGTGGTCGGCTGGGTGATCTCGCTGGTGATGATCAACCCGTTCCGGCTGCTCGCCCAACAGGCCCGCGCCATCAATGCCCAGTCCAAGCCGGACGAGGTCCAGGTGCGGGGTGTGCGCGAGGCGGTGGAGATTGCCGAGGCGGTGGAGGGGATGCTCGCGCGCATCGGGGATGAACAGCAGCGGACGCGCGCCGCGCTCGAATCCGCACGTGACTTCGCCGCCGTCGCCTCCCACGAATTGCGGACCCCGCTGACCGCGATGCGGACCAATATGGAGGTGCTGCACACCCTGGACATGACCGCCGAACAGCGCCAGGAGGTGATCGGCGATGTGATGCGGACCCAGAGCCGCATCGAAGCCACGCTGACGGCGCTCGAGCGGCTGGCGCAGGGCGAACTGACCACGGTCGAGGACTTCGTGCCGATGGATGTCACCGAACTTCTGGACCGGGCCGCACACGACGCGCTGCGCACCTACCCGGGTCTGCGGGCCACGCTGATGCCCTCGCCGACCGTGCTGATGCTCGGGATGCCCGCGGGCCTGCGGTTGGTCATCGACAACGCGATCGCCAATGCGGTCAAACACGGTGGGGCAACTGAAATCCGGCTCAGTGCCGTCAGTTCCGCCGATGATGTGCAGATCGTGGTGGACGACAACGGATCCGGCGTACCCGAGGAGGAGCGTGCGGGGGTGTTCGAGCGGTTCGCGCGCGGGACGACCGCCTCGCGCTCGGGTTCGGGCCTGGGGCTGGCGCTGGTCGCCCAGCAGGCCGAATTACACGGTGGCACAGCATCTTTGGAAGAGAGCCCGCTGGGCGGAGCGCGCCTGCTGCTGCGACTGCCGATCATGCGGTCGCGAATGGAGGATGCCCCGTTCTGACTGCCGGCGTCTCAGCAGTCCGGAACGGCCCGTGCGAGCATCTCGTTGAGAAAGCCGCTGGCTTCATGGCCGGCGCGTTCGACATCGCGCGCGGCGATCGCCTCGACCAGTCCGTCGTGCGGGTACATGCCGGCTTGGGTTGGGGTGCTCGTGGTGGCCACGCTGGCCATGATCACCTCGGTGAGTCCGCGGTAGAGCTCGATCAGCACCCGGTTGTGTGAGGCGCGCACGACGGCGAGGTGGAACTCGGTGTCGGTGCGGGCGAAGTCGTCGGGGTTGCTGGTGTCCCGGCGTGCCAGGCTGGCGCGAAGCTCGGCGAGGTCTTCCTCGGTGCGGGTCTGCGCGGCCTGCCGGGCCCCTTCCATTTCCAGACATCGCCGGACCTGCAGCACCTCACGCAGCTCCGATCCGCAGAGCCTGCGGAGCGCGCCCGATACCTCGCTGGTGGCGCGCACGTAGGTACCGTCGCCCTGGCGGACCTCGAAGATGCCGCCGTGGGCCAGCGCGCGGATCGCCTCGCGCACGGTGTTGCGGCCGACACCGAGCGCCTCGGCCAGCGCGGGCTCGGTGGGGATTCTCTCATTGACCGCCCATTCGCCCGAGGTCACCGACGTGCGTAGCTGGTCAATGACCTGATCGACCAAACCGGCGCGTCGGGTTGTGGCGAGCGGCACAATAAAGTCCTTTCATCCAATCATAGGATGTATGGCACCATAGCTGAGTGAATCCGAACGTGCGAGACAAAGCGCCAGAAAGTTATGAGCATGATCTTGAGCTCGAGCTTGATGGTGCCGTAGAGCTCCGCCCCGGCGCGATGGCCGCCGGTGGAGCACTGCTTGTCGTCGCCGTCGTGCTCACCGCGCTCAACCTGAGGCCGGCGATCACCAGCATCGGGCCGTTGCTGGGGGAGATGCGCGAGTCGTTGGGGGCCTCGGCTGTCTGGGCCGGCGCGCTGACGACATTGCCCGGCCTGTGCTTCGCGGCCGCCGGTCTGACCGCGCCATGGCTGGCTCGACGGATGGGCCTCGGCCGGGCGATTTCGGTGGCCATGGTGATTCTGACCGTGGGACTTGTCGTGCGGGTGCTTGACGGCGCCTATGTGGTGATCGGCGGCACGCTGGTGGCCACCGCCGGCATCGCCCTGATCAACGTGCTGATCCCGGTGGTGATCAAGGGATCGTTCCCGGCCCAGATCGGTTTGATGACCGGCATCTACACCGCCGCCCTGCAGGGCGGCGGCGCGCTGGGCTCGGCGCTGACCCCGGTGCTGGAACCGGCCCTGGGCGGATGGCGGGGAGCGCTGGGCAGTTGGTCGGTGCTGGCGGTGCTGGCGCTCGCGTTCTGGCTGCTGGGTGCCCGCGGCATCAGCGGTTCCCGGCCCGCGGAGGCGTCGGCTGCCGATGGGACGACGGCGCCGCGCCGGTCACTGATGCGCAGCCCGCTGGCGTGGACGATCACCCTGTTCTTCGGCTGCCAGGGCTTCTTGGCCTATGTCGCGATGGGCTGGCTACCCGAGGTGTTCATCGACAGCGGCGTGAGCAAGAGCGATGCCGGGCTGCTGCTCGGCCTGTCATCCATCCTGGCCGTTCCGATCAGCCTGTTCATCGCGCCACTGGCCGCGCGCCAGTCCAGCCAGAGCCCGTGGATCGTGGGCCTCGGGTTGATCGGGATCGCCGGGACGATCGGCCTTCTGGTCGATCCGGGGGCCGCGCCACTGCTGTGGAGTGTGTTGTTGGGGCTCGGCATGAGCGTGTTCTCGTTGGCGCTCACCGTGATCGCGCTGCGTGCCCGCAACGCCGAGGACACCGCCCGGTTGTCGGGGATGGTGCAGGGCTTCGGCTATCTGTTGGCGGGCGTCGGGCCGTTCCTGTTCGGCCTGCTGCACGGCGCCACGGGCGGCTGGACGGTGCCCTGGGTCATGGTCCTGGTCGTCTACCTGGTGCAGATGGTGGCCGGAGCTCTGGCAGGCCGCAACCGGTACGTGTAAGCGCGAGTTCGCTGCGGTAGTAGGGGTTTTCGTCGCGACGGCGGCGAGTGATGCCGGTCACAAAAGTAGCTGTGCGGGCTCCCCGATGTTGCCGGGTCGATCGGTGGTGTAGCCTGGCCGTCGTGACTATCGGTGTGTGTGCCAGCTATTGGCGCTTTATCGAGGCTCCGGGCGGAGCCGATAAAGCGCAGCGTTAACGCACGCATCCACCCGGAGCCCAGGCAGTGACCATCAGGTCGCTGCCTTTCGTCATTCAAGGGCGCCGGACGTGCACTGGTGCCCACCATCAGGAAGGCACCCGAACATGAATCTGGCGCAGATCGCGAACCCGCCTGCGACATCGGATCGACGAATCCGCAGTTTCAGCGCGATTCCCAGCCCGCACGATGTGCTCACCGAATTCCCCCTCGGCGCACGTCGCGCCGAACGGGTGGCCCGCGACCGCGACGAGATCGCCGAAATCCTGGCAGGCCGGGACGACCGGCTGCTGGTCGTGGTGGGCCCGTGCTCGGTGCACGACACCGCTGCCGCGCTGGACTACGCGAGCCGGTTGGCCGCCGTGGCCGGTGAACTGAGTGACCGGTTGAAGATCGTGATGCGCGTCTACTTCGAGAAGCCCCGCACCACGATTGGCTGGAAGGGCCTGATCAACGATCCGGGGATGGACGGCACCTTCGATGTGGCGCGAGGCCTGCGCACCGCCCGGCAACTGCTGCTCGACATCATCGACATCGGACTGCCGGTCGGATGCGAGTTCCTGGAACCGACCAGCCCGCAGTACATCGCCGATGCCGTCGCGTGGGGCGCGATCGGCGCCCGTACCACCGAATCTCAGGTGCACCGCCAGCTGGCATCCGGACTGTCGATGCCCGTCGGGTTCAAGAACGGCACTGACGGCAACGTCCAGGTCGCCGTCGACGGAGTGAAAGCCGCCGCCGCACAGCATGTCTTCTTCGGCATGGACGATCTGGGCCGTGGCGCCGTGGTCAGCACCGAGGGCAACGAGGACTGCCACGTGATTCTGCGCGGCGGCACCGACGGGCCGAACTGTGATGCCGACGCGGTGCAGGCCGCTGCGGCCAAATTAACGGCGGCCGGATTACCCGGGCGCGTGGTGATCGACTGCAGCCACGCCAATTCCGGCAAGGATCATGTACGCCAGGCCGCCGTGGCAGCAGAGGTGGCACAGCTGGTACGTGACGGTATGCCGGTCAGCGGGGTGATGTTGGAGAGCTTCCTGGTCGCCGGAGCTCAGTCGCCCGAAGCGCAGCCGCTCACCTACGGGCAGTCGGTGACCGACAAGTGCATGGATTGGGGTACAACGGATCTGGTGCTGCGCGAACTGGCCAAGCGGGATTAGCTTCCGCTGGGCTGCTCGTATTTCGAGTGCTCGGGGTCGAACTCGGGGTGTGCGGTGCGGTCGAGTTCGATGAGGACCTCGCCCTGCGGGTCTCCGGGTGCGCGGTAGACGACGACCACGGTCCCGGGCAACGGCACCCGACGAGTCGTGGTGGTCATGTGCGCAGTGATCCACTGTGGGCCGGATTCGCCGGTGAACTCCACGATCACGCTGAATTGCGGATCGGTGCCGGACCACTCCTGGCGGAAGTCGACTTCGCGCAGGACTCCGCGTGATCGCTTGCCGTAGTGGCGCATCGAGGTGATCCAGGCCTGACGGCGCCGCGTCGTGCGGATGCCCGACCAGGCGGTAAGGGTGGCAGCGATCGCGCCGACTGAGCACAGGACGCTGGTTGACGCGATGATCCCGCCCGCGAATCCACCCACCCGGAGTCCGGCGATCAGCAGGCCGACGGCGATGCCGCTGAATGCGGGTATGGCGGCAACCCGGTTGGCGGTCTTGCGTTGGCCGAACCGGTCGCGTGCCTCGTCGGAGGTGATGCCGGTGAGGATGCACGGCAGAAACGCGAACAGGAGAATGAGGATCCCCTGCCACGCTTCCATGGCGTGCGATCCCGGGCGACCCGCGTGGTGGACAAACAGGGTGCCCGCGGCGCTGGCGGGCACCCACAGGACAAACGTCGCAACCGCGAAAAAGCCGAGCCTTCCGCGGGAATCGAGAGGCAACGCGGTGATGCGGCCACCCTTCTCGCTGGTGGAGAAGTGGGGGAGGGTGTCCTCCCAGATCGGAGGTTCGGTGTCGTGGATCAACGCGTGGCCCCCTTCGCTACCGGCTGGACGAGCCCCCAGTATCGCCGTGGGTGACGCCCACCGCACGCAGCGATCGCAACATCGTCACGATTCTCACGAGTTGCTCAGAGGTTCAACATAGTTCAGTCGCTATCAGCGTCGGCTCCGGATCCCCAGCTGCCGGGCATCATCGGCATCGTGGGATGGTTGCCGAACGCATCGTCGGTCAGCGTGGTCAGCCCGGCCGCTTCGGCGACGGTGGGCTTCGCAGTGGTGCCGGGGAAGCCGAGATCGCCGGCGCCTGTGCTCGACGCGGTGGTGGCTGTCGGCTCGTCGGGTGTCGGGGGTGTTGGCCCGTCGTCCATGGTCATGAACTCGTAGCGGTAGCCGCGGTCCGTGGCGCCGGCGCCACGGCGCTTGCGGGACTTCGACTTCTGCCGACTGGACGACAGCGCTGCGGCGCCTACCGCAGCCGCCGCGCTGTTGGAAGCATGGGCCACGTCGACGGCGCTGCTACGCATCGAGGGCCCGAAACCGAAGCCGGGACCGTCGCCGCGCACGGCGTATCCGAAACCCTCGGCACCGCCGGGGACCGCCGGTGCCGACGGCGCGGGCGCCGGGGCAGCGGCCGTCGGGGCGGGAGCCGGAGCTGCAGGCGCAGTCGCCCCGCTCGGCGCACCTGACATCGCAACCACACTCGGCTGCTCGGCCGGGTGATTGACCGCTGCCGGTGTCTCCTCGACCGGGATGTCGTAGTTCTGCGCCATGCCGACGAGGCCCGTGAGACCGAGCATGCCCAGACCGGCCCCCGCGCCCATGGCCGCGGCGTACAGCGGCGTACCCATCAGCGCGAAGGTGGCCGCGTAGGCGCCGACGAAGAACAGGTTCTGATACGTCGTGAAGAGCAATGAGGGGTTGGCGATGATGTCGGCGACGATCCTCGGGATGGTCTCCGGATGGAGCAGCAGGTCTCGCAGCGCCACGTACATGCCCTGGAAATGCTCGGAACGCTCGCCGAGCCACTCCTCGATCGGGTCGTTGAAGGCGAGCGCCTGCCCCGACTCGACGGCGCGCAGTTGAGCCGCCGACTGCAGCACGCCGGCTGATGCCGCGCCGGCCTCACCGACGCCGGGTGCGAGCACGAGCGGGGCCGGCGTACTCTGCGGCGCGGAGGTCACCGCCACCTGCGAGACAGCCTGGTAGGTGCTCATGGTCGTGGCGGCTTGAATCCACATCCTGATGTAGTCGGCCTCGTTGACCGCGATCGGGATGGTGTTGATCCCGAAGAAGTTGGTCGCCAGCAGCACCCCGTGCGTCGCACGGTTGGCGGCCAGTTCGGCAAGGGTCGGCATGGTGGCCAACGCCGCGGAGTAGGACGCGGCCGCCGTCTCGATCTGGGCCGCCACCCCGGCGCTGTTCGTGCTCGCCTGCGACAACCACGTGAGGTAGGGGACATGGGCGGCCTGGTACCGCTCGGAGCTGGGACCCTGCCACGACCCGGCCCGCACGGTGCCGAGCGTAGTGGTGAGTTCGGCTGCGGCCGCCGCGTATTCGGTGCTCAGCGAGTTCCATGCGCCCGCCGCGGCCAGTAGGGGCCCGGCACCGGGACCGCTGCTGATCAAGGTCGAATGCACCTCGGGAGGCACGGCCATCCATACGGGGGCGGTCATCGCGCACCACCGGTAGTTGTGCGGAGCAGCGTGAGTACAGCGCTGTCACTGATCGTTGCCAGGGAGGTGGCTTTACGGATTCGCATCGGCATTTGTCCCGGGCAGCAGCATGTGCGCCAGCCCGGTGTCTCCTCTCCAACGGTTTGCCTAGCTCAACTTCGCAAAGTGTGGTTAGCATAAGCTAACTTACCGAGATGTGTCGTAGGTGAATACGTCGTCCCGGTAACGGTGAGTTCGATGACAGCTTGTCGACATCATGCTGACAAGCTGTCAGGAAGCTAGCACGCGGTCGTCGCCCTGTGGGGCCTACGGTTTCGTGCCTGGCGCCGCCGATGTGGTGCAGACGGTTGTTGAGCCGGCGAATTGGCTTCTCATCGAATGTCGACGGAATCGCCCTCGTCGGAGGTAATCTCCGGGCGTGACGGTCAGTCGTCGCAAAGTCTTAGGCGGGGCAGGTCTGGCGGGCGCTGCTGCCGCGACTGGCGTGGGCGTCGATCGCCTCGTCATCTCCAACAGCACCGGCTACGGCACCGACGAGGAAACCCCCATGTCTGACGACGCTGCGCGCTTTGGTGATCCACGCCTACCGGCTGAGACGATCACCTCGGAGTCACATCTGTTCCGTCTCGGCGCTTCGCCCCGCACCACGCATGACGGAGGCTTTTTTCAGCAAGCCAGCGAGGATAACTTTCCAATCCTCAAAGGCCAGGAAGCCAGCGTCTTGCTGCTGACATTGCAGCCCGGCGGTATCCGCGAGCCGCACTGGCATCCCAGCGCGTGGGAGCTGAACATCGTTGTCAGCGGAGTCGCGACCTGGGTCGTCATCGACGGGAACGGCAACCATGAGAGCTTCGACCAGCGGGTGAATGACGTCGTCTTCGCGCCCCAAGGTTCATTTCACTACTTCGAGAACCGGGGCCCAGACGACCTGACATTGATCATCATCCAGAACACCAGCGCGCCAGAGGACAAGGACAACATCGGCATAGGGGCGTCCGTCAGCCGGCTCCCACCGCGGGTGTTGTCCGCGATCTTCGGCGTACCCGCGGAGACGTTTAGCAACTTCACAAAGATCGACGACGCGATCGTCATCCTAAGAACGCCGTAGCCGGGGACGCTGGGGTCCGCGCCACGTCGAGGCCAAGAGTCATGAGATAACGCGACCCGAATCGGGCGAAGAAATCGCCACTGACCTGCATTGAAGTTGGTGCGCGATACTGGGATTGAACCAGTGACCTCTTCCGTGTCAGGGAAGCGCTCTCCCGCTGAGCTAATCGCGCGGGTTGAAACAAATTGGAGGTGGAGACGGGAATCGAACCCGTGTGCACGGCTTTGCAGGCCGTTGCCTCACCACTCGGCCACTCCACCGCTGGGGTTGATGCCACTGCACCTTCGAGCGGATGACGGGATTCGAACCCGCGACCCTCACCTTGGCAAGGTGATGCGCTACCAACTGCGCTACATCCGCGCGCCACGGGCGAGATCGTCGCCCGTCGCGATGCAGAACATTAGTCGACCCAAGCGCGGCTACACAAATCCGCATGACGGGAAGGGAACCGGCGGCCGAAAACGGTGTGTCAAAACAAGTCGGTAAGCGGCGCCTGGGATTCCGCACGGTGTCTGGAGGCGACGTCCCGGCGGGCAGCGACAAACCCGCCGCCTGCGCGCACGTGCCGGATGGGTGCGTGAACGATGCGCATGCGGGCAATGGGGATGGCGATTCTGGTGACGCGCCGAGAGCGTGCTAGTCTTCGACGTCGTTCCCCGGTCTCGTAGCTCAGTGGGAGAGCGTCCGCCTCACACGCGGAAGGTCGCTGGTTCGATACCAGCCGGGACCACCACAAAATCTCAAGTTCAGAGCCCCTCAAGGGGCTCTGAACGCGTCTGCCGGGGTTGGTCAGTGCGGTCGTCGTAGCCAAATCAGCCGGGCTCAATGACTCAGTCCAGGTCGGCGAGGGCCTTGCGGGCGGCTTCCAGTTCGGCTTCCAGGGCGGCGACCTTTGCGGCCTGTTGGGTGCGTGCCTCTTCGATGACCGCGTCGATCGGGGTGGACAGGTCCTCGTGCAGTTCCGCCGCCGCGCGGGATACGGCGGCGGCCGCGACCGCGAGGTTGCGGGCCAGGTAGGTCGTGCCTTGCTTGAGCTCGGCGTGCCATTCGCCGTCGGCGGTACCGACGACAGTGAGAGTCAGCTCAAGAGTCTTGGCCTTCTTGCCGGCCGCCTTCTTGGCCGGAGTCTTCTTCGGCTTTTCCTCGGCGGGAGCGTCAGCGGTGGGCACGGCCGGCGCCGGCACAGCACTCTCGGGCGCAGCATTCTCGACCGAAGGCGTCGAGACGGCGGGGGTGTCGGAGTCGGTGTGCGGTGCTTCTGGTGCCAGGGTGTCTACAGTCATCGTTGCGGCGAACTCCTTCTGAACATCGCCCGCAGTGAGCGGGCCGGGCGCTGAAATTTCATTAGAACACATGTTCGACCACGAGCCAAGGGGTCGCGTGTCTGCCCACGGGCTACTCGCATCTTTGGACTTGCCGGTCCAAAAAATTGCGAGGAACGTGAGGATGACCACGCGCTGTGAATGAGGGCCGAGGGGTCGGCGTTCTTGAAGTCAGGGAATCACAGCACCGTTCGAAGGGAACACTCCTCATGGCGCTCGACCAGTACTACCTGCTCGGCCGGTCCGGGCTTCGGGTCAGCCGGTTATCTTTGGGCACAATGAATTTCGGCACGGGCGGCTACCACAGCGCCTATGGAAAGCCGGTGGACGAGGTCCGCCCGATCTTCCGGCGCTACCTCGAAGCCGGCGGCAACTTCATCGACACCGCGGACTTCTACACCGCCGGCGAAAGTGAAACCATTCTCGGGAAGCTTGTCGCCGAGGCCGATGCGCGCGATCGGGTGGTGCTCACCACGAAGTTCACCAACAGCGTGGAACCCGGCAATCCCAACGCCGGCGGCAACGGTCGCAAGCACATGATCCGTGCGCTCGAGGACTCGCTGCGCAGGCTGAACACCGATTACGTCGACCTGTTTCTCCTGCACACCTGGGACCGCATCACCCCTGTCGAGGAGGTGATGCGCACGTTCGACGATCTGAGCAGAGCGGGGAAGATTCGGTACGCCGGCTTCTCTGATGTGCCGAGTTGGTATGCCGCACAAGGCCAGACGTTTGCCATGGCGAATTCTTTGACCCCCGCGATCAATGTGCAACTGCCGTACTCCCTGGCTGAGCGGGCCATCGAGGTGGAGCATGTGGCGATGGGACAGACTCTGGGACTGGGCATTACGGCATGGAGCCCGCTGGGTGGTGGATTCCTCAGCGGGAAGTACCGGCATGGCGAACAGGGGCTGTCGGGGACCGGCAGGCTCAGCATTCCGGGAGCTTCCGGGTTGGCACTGACGGATCGGCAGTGGCAGCTGCTCAAGCCGCTGGAAGTGGTCGCTGACAAGCTCGGCGTGACGATGGCCCAGGTGGCGATCAACTGGGTGGCGACCCAACCGGGGATCGCTTCGGCGATCGTCGGCGCCAGTAGCGTCGGGCAATTGGACGCGAGCATCGCTGCGCTCGACTTCGAGTTACCCGCCGCGCTTCGCGCAGAGTTGGACGCCGCGAGTGCGGTACCGCCGGATTCGGTGTACCGGATGTTCACCCCGGGCTATCAGCAACAGCTCATCAGCCCCGGCATCAAGGTCGGTGACAAGCCCGCCGGATATGCTCTGCCCGTGCAGAACTGGCCTTCGGAGCAGGCGGGGTGATGCCCGCTTTCGGCGGACCGGCCTGCCTCCAACACGGTGCGCAATTGGCGGCGGGCGCGGTGCAGCCGGGACATCACGGTTCCGACCGGAACGTTCTGAAGATCGGCGATGGTGCGGTGCGGTAATTGCTGCACGTCCGCGTAATAGATCGCCTCCTGCAGATGCCCGGGCAGCGCCCGGACCGCGTCGGCCAGCGTTTCGTTCGGGAAGCGTTCCAACGCATGCGCTTCCGCGGACGGTAAGCCACCGTGACGGTACCCGTCGATGACAAGCTGGGCGTCGGTGAACGAATCGGTCAGCGTCTCCTGGGGCCGCCGTTCGGCCTTTCGGTGTGCGCTGATCCAGGTGTTCACCATGATGCGGGACAACCAGGCCCGCAGATTGGTTCCGGGCTGGAAGGAGTCGAACCCGACCCACGCTTTGGTCAGGGTCTCCTGTACCAAGTCCTCGGCGTCCCACCGGTTCGTCGTGTAGCGGCCGGCGATGCGCTCGAGGTCGGCCCGTAGGCCCACCACGTCGCGCTGGAAGCGGGCATCGCGGGCATCAGCGCCTTCCTCAGCGGCGGGGTTTCCCACCGGTGCAGCGGTTGTCATATCTGCTTCTTCGTTAGACGGGGCGGGGCACCGTCAATGTCACCAACGTCCACTCATCAAGTCCAACGATTGTTTTTTATTTTAACCATCGATAAACGCGATGACTAAATCCCGGCGGGCGAGTGTGCGTTTGCACCAGTGCAACCCTCGTCCAGCCTTCGGAGGCACGCGTGTCCCTGCTTTCTCGCCCGATGCTCGCCGATGCGATAGCCCGCATCTTCTCGGCCACGATCAACCCCGCACCCAAACAGGGTGTGTCCTTCCCTGACATCGCCGGCCGGACCGACGTCGTCTCGATCCCGACGCGCCACGGGCAGGTCGAAGCAACCGTCTACCGTCCGCCCGCGTCGGCTGACCCCATTCCCGGGGTTTACGTCAACATCCACGGCGGCGGCTTCGTCGTCGGGCACCGCGAGCAGGACGATCCCTGGTGCCGCTTCCTGGCCGCCAACGCCGGTGTCGCGGTCGTCAACACCGACTACCTTCTGGCTCCCGCCCGTCGCTTTCCCACCCCCGTCGAGCAGATCGCCGACGTCGTGCGGTGGGCATCGTCGCCCGAGCGGGACTGGGACGGGTCGCAACTGTGTATCGGTGGGCAGAGTGCCGGCGGCAACCTCGCGGCGGCTGTCTCGCGACTGGCCCTTGACGACGGCGGGCCGCGCATCGCATTGCAGGTTCTGCACTATGCGCCGCTGGACCTCGTGACAGCGACGCGGGACAAGCCGTCGCCTCGTCGGGGCAAGGCTGTGCTGCGTCCATGGATGGGGGACGTGTTCGACACCGCCTACATCCCTGACCGCAACCGCCGTCGTGACCCGCTCGCGTCGCCGGCCTGGGGTGAGAACGGCACAAACCTTGCCGGGATCGCACCCGCGTTGGTGGTGACCGCCGAATTGGACCGGCTGCGCGCCGAGGCTGCGGCATATGCGTGCCGTCTCGACGCGGTCGGCGCCCTCGCCGAGTACATCGAGGTGCCGGGCCTGGACCACGGCTACAACATCATGAGCGACGCGCCGAACGCCGTAGCTGCCACCACACAGACATACCGGCGCATCGTCGAGCATGTGGTCCGGGCGATCGGTGTCGAACGTGAGCGACCACGCGATTGAGCCGCAAGGCTCACCCCGGTGCCGCGGTGACCATCGCGGATACCGGCGGCGCCGGTGATAGCTTCGTCCGGATGGACCTGCGCCAGTTGGAGTACTTCATCGCCGTCGCCGATGAGCTCAGTTTTACGCGGGCCGCACAGCGGGTTCATGTTGTCCAGTCGGCGTTGTCCACGTCCATCAAGAAGCTCGAAGACGACCTGGAAGTGCAACTGTTCGACCGCTCCCGGCAACACATCCGGCTCACTCCGGCCGGGGAGCGGTTACGCGAACACGCCCGCCACCTCCTCCAGAACGCGCGTCTGGTCAGGGAGTCCGTCACCGAGTTCCGGGGTCACCTGTCCGGGACGGTTGAATTCGGCTCACTGGTCACCTTCGGTCGGCTCGACGTGGCGAAAGTGCTCGGCGAGTTCCACGAGGCCCATCCGTTCGTGCGACTTCGGTTGCGACTGAGCCAAAGTGGATCGTCGGCGTATCTGGGTTCGATTGTCGATGGCGGCCTGGACCTGGCGTTGGTCTCCGCGCCCCACCGGTTCCCGCCGGGCCTCGACATGCATCTGCTCGCCGACGAACCCATGGTGTTCGTCTGCCGCGGTGACCACCCGTTGGCCACCAGTACGAAACTCGCCCTCACCGATCTCGCCGACGAGGAAATGGTCGGATTCCCGGAGGGATTCGGAATCCGGCTGCTCGTCGATGACGCGTTGGCCGCCGCGGGCGTGACTGCGCGCACATTTTACGAAGTGCCCGCCGACTACACGGTGGCCGCGGGGCTGATCCGCAACAACCTGGGCACCGCCTTCATGCCCGCGAGCGAGGCGGCGCGGTTCGCCGATCTCGTGACGGTGGCTCCGGCGGAACCCATCACCTGGTCGATCTACCTGGCTCGGCCGCTGCCGCAGAACATCAGCCCGGCTGCGGCGAGGCTGGCGGGGATGTTGCTGGAGGCCGCGGGCAGCAGCGGTTGAGGCGGTTCAGCGGGGCGGTCGCCTGTTCGTGCGGAACACACGGCCCGTCGTGATCGAGGCCTGTCGGCCGGATTCGGTAGGGTCCTGCGGGTGACTCAGAGCGCAACTTCAGAATCTGCTCCGCCCGTCCGCGCGATCAAGCCTGTAACCGTCCGTCTGGCTGAGGAACTCGACGTCAGGGAAAGCCAGGTCATCGCTGCGGTGGGGTTGCTCGACGAGGGGTCGACGGTTCCGTTCATCGCCAGGTACCGCAAGGAAGTCACCGGCAGCCTCGATGACGGCCAGCTGCGCACCCTGGAGGAACGCCTGGGTTACCTGCGTGAACTCGATCAACGCCGAACCGCGGTGCTCGCCTCGATCGAGGAGCAGGGCAAGCTCACCGAGGAGTTGAAGGCCGCGCTGATGGCGGCCGAAACCAAATCCCGGGTCGAGGACATCTATCTGCCGTACAAACCCAAGCGGCGGACCAAGGCGCAGATCGCCAGGGAAGCCGGCCTGGAACCGCTGGCCGATCGCCTGCTGGCCGACCCGACACTGGTACCCGAGGAACTGGCCGCCGAGTTCCTGACCGAGGGCGTCGCCGACGCGGCCGCAGCGCTCGACGGCGCGCGCCACATTCTCATCGAGCGGGCCGCCGAGGACGCCGAACTCGTCGGTGCCAGCCGCGAGAAATTCTGGGCCGACGGTTCCCTTCGGACCGCGCCGTGGTCCGAAGAGGCTGCGAAGAGTGCTGCCGCACAGAAGTTCCGCGATTACTTCGACTTCTCCGAACCGCTGGAGAAGATGCCGTCACACCGCGTGCTGGCAGTGATGCGCGGCGAGAAGGAAGAAGCGTTGGCGCTCACCTTCGACGGCGGCGATGACGAGGTCTACCAGGCCATGATCGCCCAGGCGCTGGGCATCGACATGACATCGAGCGCACCGGCCACCCCGTGGCTGGCGACCACCGTGCGGTTGGCCTGGCGTGTCAAGCTGATGATCTCCGCCGCCGTCGACGCCCGGATCCGGTTGCGTCAACGCGCCGAGGAGGATGCCGTCACGGTGTTCGCCCGCAACCTCAAAGACCTGTTGCTCGCGGCGCCCGCGGGCACCCGCACCACCCTCGGCCTGGATCCCGGCTTCCGCACCGGCGTCAAGGTGGCCGTGGTCGACGGCACCGGCAAGGTCGTCGACACCTGCGCGATCTTCCCGCATCAGCCGCAGAAGCAGTGGGATACGGCCAAGGCGACTCTGGCCGCGCTGGTGGCGCGCCACGGTGTCGAGTTGATCGCCGTCGGCAACGGCACGGCGTCGCGCGAGACGGACGCCCTGGCGGCCGAACTGATCGCCGACATCCGCGCCGCCGGTGCCGCCGCCCCGACGAAGGCCATGGTGAGCGAGGCGGGGGCCTCGGTGTATTCGGCCTCGGCGTACGCGGCGCAGGAAATGCCGGACCTTGATGTGACCCTGCGCGGGGCGGTGTCGATCGCTCGGCGGCTGCAGGATCCGCTGGCCGAGCTGGTCAAGATCGACCCGAAGTCGATCGGGGTTGGTCAGTACCAGCACGACGTGACGCCGGGCTCGTTGGCCCGCAGCCTCGACGCTGTCGTCGAGGACGCGGTGAACGCGGTGGGCGTCGACCTCAATACGGCCTCCGTGCCGCTGTTGTCGCGGGTGTCCGGTGTCACCGACTCCCTCGCCGCGGCCATCGTGGCCTACCGGGAGAAATCCGGGGCATTCCGCAGCCGGAGCGCACTGTTGGAGGTTCCGCGCCTGGGACCCAAGGCTTTTGAGCAGTGTGCCGGGTTTCTGCGGATCCGCGACGGTGAGGATCCGCTCGACGCGTCGGGGGTGCACCCCGAGGCGTACCCGGTGGTGCGGCGCATACTGGACCGCTCGGGTGTCACCCTGGCCGAGCTCATCGGCGACGAGCGGTCACTGCGGACGCTGCGACCCGCCGATTTCGCCGACGACCGGTTCGGAATCCCGACGGTGACCGACATTCTCGCCGAACTCGAAAAGCCCGGACGTGATCCGCGGCCGGCATTCTCTACCGCCACGTTCGCCGCGGGTGTGGAGAAGGTCGCCGACCTGAAGGCGGGCATGGTGCTGGAAGGCGTGGTGACCAACGTGGCGGCCTTCGGTGCGTTCGTCGATGTCGGCGTGCATCAGGACGGTCTGGTGCACGTCTCGGCGATGGCCGACCGCTTCATTTCCGATCCGCATGAGGTGGTGAAGTCCGGGCAGGTGGTGCGGGTGAAGGTGCTCGAGGTTGATGTGGAACGGCAGCGGATCGGCCTGAGCCTGCGCCTGGGCGACAACCCGCAGAATGGCCAGGGCAAGCGACCCGAGCGTGGGGGACCCGCCGGGCACGACGGCGGCAACAAGGGCCGCGGGGATGGACGGAAACCCAGTCGCGGCAAGAACACCGGCCGACGGGAATCCAGCCAACCCTCGGGTTCGATGGCGGACGCATTGCGCAACGCCGGCTTCGGGCGGTGACCCGCAGGGTCGGCTAAGTCGCGGCCTCCGGGGCGGGCTTGGATCCGTCGCGCTCCGGAGGCTCGCCGGACCTGTCTCGCCATGAGCGGTAGCCGCGGTGTGCGGCAAATGCCCCGGCGACCGCCGTCACACACCACACCGCGATCGCGGTGTACGCCAGCGGGGCCGACAGATCGCCGACTGACGCGCCCAGAGCGGTGTAGACGAACGCTCGCGGCACCGAACCGATGAACGCGCCGACAGCCATCTGCCACAGCGGGACTCCGAACGCACCGAAGGCATACGACGCCAACGCATCGGAGATACCGGGGACAAAGCGCTGCCCGACGACCGCCCACAATCCACCGCGCTGGATCTGGCGATCGAGGCGGTCGGCGCGCTGTGCACCCAGCAGCGCCCGGGCACTGTCGCGGCCGGCGCGCCGGCCGATGAGGCTGGCGATCGTCGCGGTGCCCACGGTGGCGCCCAGCGTCACAAAGGTCCCGAGCACCGGGCCGAACAACACACCACTGCCTGCGGCCAGGATGGGGCCGGGCACGAACAACGCGCCGAGACAGGCCGAGATCACCACATAGGCCAGTGGCGCCATCGGACCCGTGGCCGCTACCGCGCTCCGGACACCGTCGACGTCGACGATGCGGGCGACGGCCACCACATAGAACAAGCCGAGCAGGAATGCTGCGAATACGGCGAGCCGCAGAATGTGGCGCCGTCGGCTGGTGGCGGGGGATCTGTCACTGTCGGTCATGCTGCACGCGATTGTCCCGCACGATGCCCGTCGGTTGACACCGACGTCGACCGGACGGTCCTAACTGACCCTGGCGACGCGGGCGGGTTCGGCCAGCCCAAGGTGCTCCCGCAGCGTCGTGCCTTCGTAGTCGGCGCGGAACACGCCGCGCTCCTGCGACAGCGGAACCACCCGGTCCACGAATGGGTCCAGCCCGCCGGGAGTGACATGGGGAACCAGAATGAACCCGTCGCTCGCATCGGCCTGTACCAGGTCATTGATCGATTCGGCGATGGTGGATGCCGAGCCGACGAAATTCTGCCTGCCGGTCACCTCGACGATGAGCTCACGGGTGGTCAGATTCTCGGCTTCGGCCTTGGCCCGCCACTCGTTGGCCGTGGCGATCGGATCGCGATGCATCCGCACGCTGGCCCGGCCCCGGGAAATGGTGTTCTCCCCGACAATCGGATCCACCGCGGGCAGCGGCCCGTCGGGATCATGGTCGGACAGGTCGCGGTTCCACAGCTGCTCGAGGAACTTGATCGCGGTCGCCGGCGACACCTGCGCCAACCTGACCTGGTGGGCGATCTCGGCCGCCTCGGCGTCGGTGTCGCCGAGCACGAATGTCGCCGCGGGCAGGATGAGCAGCTGGTCGTGGCGGCGCCCGTATTTGGCGAGCCGGTCTTTCACATCGGTGTAGAAGGCCTGGCCTTCGGTCAGCGTGCCGTGCCGGGAGAAGATCGCGTCGGCAGCGCGCGCCGCGAATTCGCGGCCGCGGTCGGAATCGCCGGCCTGGAAGATCACCGGCCTGCCCTGCGGGCTGCGTGGGACGTTGAAGTGTCCGCTGATGTCGAAATGGGTGTTGCTGTAAGAGAATGCGCCCGCAGTCGGATCGGACAGGAATACGCCACGCTCCTTGTCGGCCACGATCTCGTCGCCCCGCCAGGAATCGAAGAGCGTGTGCGCAGCCTCCAGAAAGCTCTCGGCGCGTTCGTAGCGCTCGTTCTCGGCGAGGAATCCGCCGCGGCGAAAGTTCTCGCCCGTGAAGGCATCCCATGAGGTGACGACATTCCACGCGGCACGCCCCTCAGAGAGGTGGTCGAGCGAGGCGAACTGGCGGGCCACATCGTAGGGTTCGTTGAACGTCGAGTTGATCGTGCCGGTCAGCCCGAGCCGTTCGGTCACCGCCGCCAGTGCCGTCAGCACGGTGAAGGTGTCCGGTCGCCCGACGACGTCGAGGTCGTAGATCTGGCCATTCTGCTCGCGCAGGCGCAGCCCCTCGGCCAGGAACAGGAAGTCGAACTTGCCGCGCTCGGCAGTCTGCGCGAAGTGCGTGAAGGAGTTGAAATCGATGTGGCTGCCTGACGCGGGATCGCTCCACACCGTGGTGTTGTTGACCCCGGGAAAATGTGCGGCGAGGTGAATCTGCTTGATTGGCTTACTCATCGGATTCCTAAGAGGCGGTCGAGTACCGGTTGGCGGGGCGGGGCAGGCCGAGCAGACCGCGCAGTGTCGTGGCGGCATAACCTTCGCGGTAGGAGTTGCGTCGTCGCAGCTCGGGCACCAAACCGCCGGTGATCTGGCGAAGGTCGTGGGGGAGGGTGGCCGGACGAAGCCGGAATCCGGACACCCCCGCGGCGTGCCATTGCTCAAGCAGATCCGCCAACTGCGCCGGAGTTCCTGCGAAAATATGGGCGTCGCTGCGGTATTCGATTCCGGCGACCTCGTTGAGCCGATCCCGGCGCTCGACAGCGGCGCCGTCGGTATCGGCGAGGAAGACCACCAGATCAGCGAACACCCTGACCGGTTCGCCGGCTGTCCGCAGCGCCGCGATCCGCTCGACGATGGACGCGGCCTCGGCGGCGTCGGTCGGGGTGATGAAGCCGACATCGGCGCTGTCGGCGATCAATTGGTAGGCGGGCTCGACGTGGCCGAGTGCGGCGACGAGCGGCTGCCCCTGTGGTGGCCTCGGGGTGATGGATGGGCCCCGGACCGAGAATTGGGCGCCTTCGAAGTCGATGTAGTGCAGCTTGTTTCGGTCGATGAACCGTCCGGTCGCCACATCGCGGATCTCGGCGTCGTCCTCCCAGCTGTCCCACAGCCGGCGCAGCACCTCCACGTAGTCGCCGGCCTCTCGCAGGAGCTCTTCCGACAACGCGGGGGAGCGGTCGGCTATCGTCCGACGCCCGAAGTGTGCAGCGGCATCGCGTCGCGCCGTCACCTGCACCCGCACCCCGGCCCGCCCGGAACTCACATAGTCGAGGGTGGCGATGGCCTTGGACACGTGGAACGGTTCGGTGTGGGTCGCGATGGCTGTCGGCACCAGCCCGATGTGGCGGGTGCGCGGGGCAACCCTTGATGCGATGAGCACCGCGTCGAGGCGGCCACGTACCCGGTCGGTGCGATCGTCGGCGCGCAGGGGGTGGTCGGACTGCAGGGTGAAACCGTCCTCGATGGTGACGAAGTCCACCAGGCCGCGTTCGGCCTCGCCGACCACGTCGGTCCAGTAACGCGGTGTCAGCAGTTCAGCGGGCCTGGCGTCGGGCTCCCGCCAGGACGCCGGGTGCCAACCCGTCCCGTCGAGTGCGACGGCCAGATGGAGATGCGTCGGGTGCTTACCGGAAACTGACACAGCTGAGTCTCGCTTTCCTGCGTGGTGTCACGGTCAACGTGTGGTGTCCCGTACTCATTCCGGCTGACCACCGGCGAAGTGTCCAGTGTGTCGACGTGTGCAGGGCGTTCAAGAGATCGACGCACGGTGATTCGGTTGGCTGAGCGGTGGGATGACGTGGTTTACGCGGGTGCGGCCGCGACGGTCTGGGTCACCGCCCGTAGCCAGCGGTGGCTTGGGTCGTTGTCCAGGCGGGGGTGCCACACCGAATAGAACGGAAGTGCTGGCAATTCTGTGGGGGCTTTGATGATGCTGATGTCTGGTCCATGCGTGAACTTTGGCGCAAGCCGCGCCGGGAAAGTCAGTACGAGATCGGTGCCAGGCAACATCTCGGGCGTGAATGCGTGAAATGGTGTAGTTATCACTATATTCCGACGAATGGGCAGTGCGTCTTCGATGAGATGCATTCCGCCGCGGCCGATGTCGATCCTGATGTGAGGGCAGCTCAGGTATTCTTGCAACGCGAGCTGCTGCCGGCCGGCCAAGGGGTGATCAGCGGCGACGGCGCACGCAAATCGGTCCTGAAACAACAGATGTTGCGAGTATGGTGCGCGCACAGGCCTGCCAAGGATAAGTAGATCGATCGTCCCGGCGCTGAGGTCATCGACGGCAGCGTCGTCGATCAAGCTGTAGGCGAGGGTCGAACCCGGTGACTGCCCGCGGATCGCTCGAGCCAGAGTTCCGCCGAAAAGCGCCACCGAATAATCGCTCAGCGCGAGCCGGTAGGACTCCTGCGCCGTTAACGGATCGAAGTGCTCCGGACCGAACAAGGCGTCGAGCTCAGGTAACACGCCTGCCAGGCGTGCGCGTAGCCGTTCGGCCCGAGGCGTCAGCGTGTAGCCATCGCGACTACTGACCAGGAGGGCGTCGTCAAAGGTCCGCCGTAACCGCTGCAAGGCACGGCTCATCGCCGGCTGGCTCAATCCGACGCGCGCGGCGGCTCGTGAGACGTGGCGCTCCTCGAGCAGGGCTACCAGTCCTGGTAAGAGATTCAGATCGACGCCCGCAATATGCGTGTGGTGCATAGTCTGCATACTAGATTTTCATTTCACAAATAGTGCACGGACCTCCAAGCTCATAGGTATGCGGTACATCGCCTTAGAGGAAGCCTTCGTCATTCCCGGGCTCGCCGAGCGGCAACCGATGCCCCGGGATGCCTTGCGTCAGTTGGCACCTCGTCTGCGTTCCGATGCTGTCGATCGATTCGTCGCGCGACTGCCGGACTTCACCGAATACCGGTTGCCCGAGATGGACGAAGCCGGCATCGATATACAGGTCCTGTCATTGACAGTGCCCGGTTTGCAAGTTGATATCGAGCCCGAACTGGCGCGCGATAACGCCAGATTCGTCAACGACTACACCGCGAAAGTGGTGGCCCGCAACCCTGATCGATTCCGAGGGTTTGCCGCCTTACCTCTGCAGGACCCCATGGCTGCTGCCGCCGAACTGCACCGTGCGGTCACTGAACTCGGCTTGTGCGGCGCGCTGGTGAACGATTGCATATCCGGCCCCGGCGGGCGCTATCTGGACGCCCCTGAATACGACGAGGTGTGGGCGGCCCTCGAATCTCTCGGCGTACCCCTGTACCTGCATCCCGGTGCGCCACCTGCCGACCGATGGCACGTTCTCGAGGGACATCCGGAATTGCTGGGGGCATCGTGGAGTTGGGGCGCGGAGGTGGCCGGGCACGCATTGCGCATCATCTACAGCGGCGTGTTCGATCGGCACCCTGGCGCCAGCCTGATCCTTGGGCACATGGGTGAGTTCCTGCCTTTTCAGCGCAGCAGGCTCGATTCGCGCTATCAGACCTTAGACCCCGAGATCAAGCTCGAGCGGCTGCCCTCGGCCTACCTGGGAACCAACGTCGTGTTCACCAACAGCGGTGTGTTCTCACCTGCGACACTGACGGGAGCATTGCTGGAGGTCGGCGCGGACGCAATCATGTTCGCAGCGGACTACCCGTACGAGTCATCCCAGCAAGCGGTCGCTGGATTCGAGCACACCGTCTTGACCGAACGCGACCGCGAACAAATCGCGCACGGCAACGCCGAACGTCTTCTCCGGCTGTGACACCCGCACGGATCAGTTCACCCCGGTAGGAGGCCCGCCGCGCGGTAACTCTCGATCAATGCGTCATAGAGCGAGAGGTCCGAGCGGCTTCTCGCAATCAGTTGAGCGCCGGCGACGGCGGCGAAGATGGCACGAGCCCGCGACTCGCTCTCCTCAGGGCCGACCACAGACGCCTCCGACAGGACCTTGCTGAGCCACGCGACATTGACATCGGCGAAGGTCTGCACTTCCTTTTGCACCGGCTCGGGCAGGTCGTCGAATTCGGCAGCCATGAAGCTGCACAGGCACATCCGGTTGTCATCCTCAAGCGCCTTGCGAAACGTGACGGGGTATCGACGCAGAGCGGTCATCGGATCCGAGGGGCCGGCCGACAGGGACTCGAGCGCGGCCGCCGAATCCTCCCAATAACGCCTCGCGACCGCCGCGCCGAGTTCAGCCTTGCTGGGGAAGTAGTGATAGACGCTGGCGGCCTTGATGCCGACCTCGCGTGCGAGATCGCGATAGCTCAGCCCGTTGTAACCACGCGTCTGCGCGACGCTCCTGGCAGCCACCAGGATCTTCTCTCTCGAACTGGGGGCCGCCCCGGTGCTCACTTCGGCCATCACTTCCGCCTCTTCCATCGATCGATGCCATCAGCCTACCAAGCGTCAGGTAGACAGTCTACCTGGCGGCAGGTAGTGTGCCTACCGAGTGGCAGGTAGACAACAGTGAAGGAAACGCAATGAGCTCCGAGATCATCTATTCCGACGCAACCAGGCTGGCCGAGCTGATCCGGACTCGTAAGGTCTCCCCGGTCGAAGTCGTACAGGCGCACCTCGACCGCATCGAAGCGGTCAACCCTGTGCTCAACGCGATCGTCACGGTTGCCGGCGACGCGCTCGACGCTGCCAGGGCGGCCGAGTCGGCGGTCCTGGCCGGTGATGAACTCGGCTCCCTGCACGGGGTACCAATCTCGGTGAAGGATTCGATCGACACCGCTGAGGTCCTGACCCAGCGTGGATCGCCGATCTTCAGAGGCCGCATCCCCGATACGGATGCGGTCAGTGTTGCGCGTCTGAGAACCGCGGGCGCGATCGTGCTGGCGAAGACCAACCTTCCCGAATTCTCCTATTCGACCGAGACCGACAATCTGCTCACCGGCAGGTCGAACAATCCGTGGAATCTGGACCGCACGCCCGGCGGGTCCAGTGGAGGGGAATCGGCGGCCATCGCGGCGGGCATGTCGCCACTCGGTCTGGGTACCGATCTCGCCATTTCGGTGCGTGGCCCGGCGGCGCAAACCGGGATCGTCGCGCTCAAGGCGACACACGGACGCGTCCCGATGACGGGCATCTGGCCGCGTGTGCCGCGTCGCTTCTGGCATGTCGGCCCGATGGCGCGCAGTGTGCGCGATATCGCCTTGGCCTATTCGCTTCTCGCCGGGCCGGACGGCGCCGACGGATTCGCCTCGGGCGCCGTCTCGTTCGATGCGGGAATGGGCACCGCGCCGTCGCGGCCACTGCGGGTTGGCTGGCTGGTCGAGCCCGGCTTCGGACCGATCGACCCCGACGTGGCGACGACCGTGCAGGCGGCGGCCGACGCGTTGAAGGGGTCGGGCTGTGTCGTGGAAACCGTGCGAATCCCGGCGCTGGAGCGCGATTTCGCCCTCGAGGTGTTCGATCGCCTCCACGTGATGGAACTCAAACCCGCATTCGCCGAAGCAACGGCAGGGCGGGCGAGGGATGAGCTCTTCAAGATCGCAAAGCGCATGCTTGCGGCGCCTGAGACGTCGATCGAGGACTATGTGCAGGCCGAACAGGCGGCCGAGCGACTCAGGGACGGCTTCGCCGACTATTTCGAGCGCTACGACGCGCTGCTCTGCCCGGTGCTGCCGATCCCGGCCCACAGGCACGGCTCCAAAGAGTTCGTGATCAATGGCCAGACGGTGGACGCGACATACATCCAGGCCGCGACCGTGCCGTTCAACGTGACGGGACTTCCGGCGTTGTCAATCAGGTTCGGAACGAGCAGCGAGGGACTGCCGGTCAACGTGCAACTGGTCGCCGGCTGGCACGCCGAGACCAACATTCTGCATCTGGCGTCGCTACTGGAAGCCGTCAGCCCTGTTCGCGACCTTCACCCGGATATCTGACGGGAAGCCGGTTCGAGCTGAAGTTCACGGCTGCGTAGATGTGTTTCAACCTCGTCGAACACGGCGTCGACGAGGTGCGGGTCAACCGCATCGGCGAGCGTTGCGGCGCCGGCGAACCGGAGCAACTGGGGCAGCTTGGTGCGGACCCGGTCGACGAGCCAGTCGATGAACTCGCCGTCTGCGATGGTGTCGAACCCGACCCAGTGGTTCTGGACGCCGGGCGTCAGGTAGTGATAGTGCTCCTCGCCGGGAAATGCGTCGAAGCGCAGATATTCCCTGCCGGAGGCGGTTTCGAAGACGTGCAGAGTGGGGCCACCGGCCCAGGGCGCGTCTGCGCCCTGCTCGAACAGGGCTCGTCCCTCGACCCCGAACGTCACCGCACCGGCTGGATAGTAGGTGGTCGCTTCAGGCACAACCGGCAGCGGATCGCCCTGATAGAGCTTGCCGAGCCGGGTCGTGGTGAAGGGAGGGGCGCTCATCGGAGGACTTCCAGCCGGTCGTATGGAGTGAAGGGGTGGGCGTAGCTCCATGCGTCGGCGACGTCACCGCTGATCAGGCGGCGCCCGATCGCATATGGCTTCCACCGCACGGAATCGTGAACGGTGTGCGTGCGGGCATCGCGCCAGTGCCGATCCAGGCTGAGCGCCGTATGTGTCGAACTGGCACCGCCGATGTCGATCAATGCCGAGGTGACCGTCAGCGCTGCGTCGGTTGACACGGACTTCGCCGCAGCCACACCGTAGAACGCGGCCAGCACGTCTTCCAGCGGGCTGGCCGCGGTGAGTGCGTCGAGCCGCTGAGCGCTCCGTTGTACCAGGGCTCTGGCGCCTTCGACGGCGATCCACAGCTCGCCGAGCCGCGCGACCCCCAGCGTGTCGTCGGCGAAATCGGTTGCGTGACTGCCACGCCCACCGTGCACGTGACCGGCCAGCCGGACCGCCGCCCGCAGTGCCCCTTCGGCGATCCCGGTGTCGATGGCGCAATGCAGCAGTTGGGCGTGCGCCGAGACCCGGTAACGCGGGCGGGGATCGGTTCCGGTGCGCAGAATGTCGAGCGTCTCCACCGGCACGTCGTCGAGTACCGCCGAGCCGGATGCGGTGGTGCGTTGGCCGAATCCGGACCAATCGTCGATGACGTCCACTCCCGGGGCATGCCGGTCGATAAGCACGAACACCTGCTCGCCCCCGTCGTCACGGGCCTGTACTGCGATGAGATCGGCGAGCAGCGCGCCCGTCGAATAGACTTTGCGTCCGGTGAGTCGGTATCCGTTGGCCGACAGTGTGACCCGGGTTTCGGCCTCGCCAGGTGGGCGTTCTCTCGGTTCGGCGCTCGCGTTGCCGAGGACTGCCCCTGCGCCCACCTTGGCATAGATCCGTGCCTGCTGAGCAGGGGATCCCTGCAGGCGCAGACGCTCGAGAGTGCTGAAGTGATTCTGCGGGATCTGACCGAGGCTGCCGTCGGCCGCGGCAACCTCGATCACCGCGGTGACCAGTGCGTCATGGTCCAGACCGAGCCCGCCGTATTCGGCCGGCACGGGCAGGCGCCAGAACCCCACTTGCCTGAGTGCGTCGTATTCGGCAGTGGGATAACGGCGTTGCGCATCACGCTCGGCCGCTGACGCTGCGATGCCGACTGTTGCGGGCGCGAGGTCGTCGAAGAACCGCCGCGCCAGATCGTCGTCGGTTCCGGCCAGGAGGGGGGAGGGCACACTCACGCTGCGACGGTAGCGGGGCGACTCAGGGCCGATCCAGCGTTAATCTCGCTGTGCACAAAAGGATCCTGCGCCAGGACATCACGCGCCGTGGCCCGCGCCAAGAGTCGGCACAGTTTTGCGCATGGCGCGGTTAATGGTGGTCGGTGTCCCCGTCGGTACCTAGCCTATGAATGTCCGCATCGCTGTGCTAGCCGAATCGATTGGTCTGTGACTCTCCAGCCTGCCCGTCAATTGCATCTGAACGCCAATATCACCGACGCCGGGAAACATCCGAGTGCCTGGCGTCATCAGTCCGACCCGTTGTCGTTTCTGACCCCGCAGTACTTCACTGAGATCGGCGCCATCGCCGAGCAAGCGACCTTTGATGCGATCTTCCTGTCCGACTGGCCGGCGTTGGCCGAGAACCCGCCGACCAAACCGTGGCAATCGCTTGACCCGACAGTGGTACTGGCCACCGTCGCCGCTGCCACCACTCATATCGGCCTGATCGGCACGGCCTCAACGACTTTCAGCACTCCCTACGAGCTGGCGCGGCGGTTCGCGTCACTGGATCACCTGAGTCACGGTCGGGTGGCCTGGAACATCGTGACCACGATGCATGCCCAAGCGGCAGGCAACTTCGGTGTCGAACACCTGCCCGGTCACGACGAGCGTTATGCACAAGCCGATGAGTTCGTCGACGTCGTCACCAAACTGTGGGACTCCTGGCCGGTTGAGGGTCTGCAGCCCGATGCTCGCTCGGGGGTGTTCAGCGGCGTCGAAGCCATCCCTGCGATCGATCACGCCGGCGCCCACTACCGAGTCGCAGGCCCGCTCAACGTTCCGCGAACCCCGCAGGGCAGACCAGTGCTCGTGCAGGCCGGCGCCTCGGAGCAGGGCAAGGAGCTGGCCGCCCGCTGGGCAGACGTGGTGTTCACCGTCCAGACCGTGCGCGAAGACGCCCAATGGTTCTACCGCGACATCAATGCACGCGCGCAGGAGTTCGGCCGCACACCCGGTTCAGTGCTGGTACTGCCGGGCCTGTTCCCCGTCGTCGGCTCCACCGAGGCAGAGGCCGCGGCGCGGCTCCGCGAGTTCAACGAGCAACTCGACTACGACCGCGAACTCCGCAGGCTGGCACATCAACTCGGCGTCACCCCGGATGACCTGCCGCTGGACCAGCCGCTCAACGCGCGACTCATCACCGACGTAGGTGCCGTGTCGACCTCGCACGGCTTCCTCAACACCACCGTGGCATTCGCGCAGCGTTCCGGGCTGACGATCCGTGACCTCATCGACCGTAACGGCGGAGCTCACCGGATGGTCATCGGCACGCCGGAACAGATCGCCGATGATATCGAGCTCTGGTTCACCACGGGTGCCGCCGACGGGTTCAACCTCAACTTCGACGTGTATCCGGGCGGGTTGCGGTTGTTCGCCGACCAGGTCGTGCCGGAACTACGCCGGCGCGGGCTGTTTCGCCGGGCCTACACCTCGAGCACACTGCGCGGCCACCTCGGGCTGCCTGCGCCATCGCCGCGACAACCTGTCACGGCAGCGCTGCCCTGACCCATCAATCGGGAGGAATATTCATGGTTCGACGGATTGCCGGAGCGGAGCTGTTGTCAGCTCTGCTGTCCACCGACCGTCAACTCGCGGTTCTCGATCTACGGGCCCCCGCGGAGCGGGCCGGCGGTCACATCGCGGTCGGCGCCGGTATCCCACTTCACGACCTCGAACAGCGCGTCGGTCGCCTCGTGCCCAATCCGGGCACCGCCATCGTGTTGGCCGGGCGGCCCGATGTCGACGAGCGGGGTGCTGCGCTGCTGGAAGCGCTCGGGTACCGCGATGTGGCGGTGTTGGACAACGGGATCGACGGTTGGAAGAGTGCCGGCGGTCGGGTCTACACCGGTACCAATGTGCGGAGCAAGACGCTCGGAGAGTGGATCGAACACACCTACGCCACGCCGACGGTCGCGGCCGATACGGTCGCGGCGTGGCAGGCCGCAGGCGAGCGGGTGGTCATCCTGGACACCCGAACCCCGGCCGAGTACCTCCACCACCACATCCCGGGCGGCTTCAACACGGGCGGTGGCGCCGAGGTCACCTACCGGGCACATCAGGTCATCGATGATCCGGCGACCAAGGTGGTGATCAACTGCCAGGGGCGGACCCGAGGCATCGTCGGTGCCCAGTCGCTGATCAACACCGGCATCGCGAACCCTGTCTTCTCGCTCCAGAACGGGACACCGGCCTGGGAATGGGCCGGGCAACCGCTCGAATACGGCGCTGGAACAGACGTTCCCGCGCCTGACGAGGTGCCCGCGGAGACGCTGGCCTGGGCGCGGCGCACCCTCGCCGGGGCCGGCGCGACGATTCTGGCCGCCGCTGCTGCGCAACGCCACCTCGACGATGCGGCGTCGACCACGTATCTGCTCGACGTTCGTTCGCCGGGGGAGTTCGCCACGGCCCACTACGCTGCGGCGATCTCGACACCCGGTGGTCAACTGGTGCAGGCGACCGATGATTTCGTCGCCGTGCGCAACGCTCGTCTCGTCTTGGTGGACACGGCTGATCTCGTGCGCGCCGCCAACACCGTGCAGTGGCTGCAATTCCTGCACCGTGGACCGCTGGCAGTGGTGGTGTTCGATCCGGCGGCTGATCTGGTGCGCGCCGAGCAGGTGACTCCGGCGCCGGCAGCTGGTCGCCGCGTCACCTGGAACACGTTGGTGCAGTGGCGGGCTGACGGTCCGGTCGAACTGGTGGATGTGCGGTCCTCGGCCCGCTACGCCGCAGGCCACGTCCCGGGCTCCGTGCACGCCAGACGCGAACATCTCGACGAACTTGCCGCCGGTGCCGGCAGGGTGGTGTTGATCGGCGACAACGAGTTCGCCGCGGAGCATCTCGCCGACCCGCGGATCGGCGACGTCTGGGTGCTCGACGGCGGTATCGCCGCTGCGCAGGAGGAGTTGGTCACCGACGACGCCCGCTACGCCGGCGAGATCGTGGACCGCACCGGACCACCGGATTTCGGCCCGGAGCGCGACGCCTGGTACGCGGAGTACTTCGACTGGGAGCTCGCGCTACTCGAGGAATCCGCGGGTGACCCGTTCTTCGATTTCACCGCGGTGTCCGCCACGTGACCGCGACGACGTCGGCGCCGGCGGCACCGGTCACGGTCGAGCCCACCGTGACCGTGCGGCGTGACTATCGCACCGAGAGCGAGGAGCGGCGTCGCGGGTCGGACCGCGCCGCGACCTGGGGTATCCGCCTGGTGGTGCCCGTGCTGCTCTTGGCGGTCTGGCAGATCACCGCATCGCTGGGAGTCATCAGCCCTTCGGTGTTGCCAGGGCCGCTGACCATCCTGGAGAGCTACCAGGAGCTGTGGACCACCGGCGATCTGCAAGCGGCGCTGCCCATCTCACTGCAGCGGGCCGGTCTCGGTCTGTTGATGGGTGGGCTGGCAGGCCTGCTCCTCGGGGTGGCTGCCGGGCTGTGGGCGGTCGCCGAACGCGTCTACGACGCCCCGCTGCAGATGCTGCGAACCGTTCCGTTCATCGCGATGGTCCCGCTGTTTGTGGTGTGGTTCGGCATCGGCGAAGAGTCGAAGGTGGCGCTGATCGTCGGTGCGTCCATTTTCCCGGTGTATCTGAACACCTATCACGGCATCCGGGCCATCGACCGCCGGCTGCTCGAGGTCGGCCGCACCTTCGGCCTGACTCGTCGCGAAGCGATCCGGCTGATCGTGGTGCCACTGGCGATGCCGGCGATCCTGGTGGGCTGGCGCTACGCGGCAGGAACCGCGCTGTTGGCGCTGGTGGCTGCAGAGCAGATCAACACCACCTCGGGGATCGGCTATATCCTCAACACCGCCAACCAGTTTCAGCGCACCGACATCATCATTGCCGGCATCCTGGTATATGCGGCGTTGGGCATTGTCGTCGACGTGGTAATGCGCCTGGCCGAGCGTGTGCTGCTCCCGTGGAGGTCCACCCATGACGGCACCTGATCTCACGACGGCCGGGCCGGTCGCCGACGACGTCATCGATCTGTCCGGGTTGTCGAAAGCCTATGGCAGCCAGGTCATCCTCGATGACCTTGAGCTCAGGGTCCGTAAGGGTGAGTTCGTGGCCCTGCTGGGGCCGTCGGGTACCGGGAAGACAACGTTGCTGCGAATTCTGGCCGGGCTGGAGGACGCCACGTCCGGGCACGTGAGCATTGCCGCGCGGACGTCGGTGGTCTTTCAGGAGCCGCGGTTGATCCAGGCGCAGCGGGTCTGGAAGAACGTGGTTCTGAGCACGTCGCGCAGTGCAGATACCCGTCGGCGTGCCGTCGAGGCACTCACCGAGGTGGGCCTGGCCGACAAGGTCGACGCGTGGCCCAAGAGTCTGTCCGGTGGCGAAGCGCAGCGGGTCGGGTTGGCGCGGGCGCTGTTCCGGTCACCGGATCTGTTGCTGCTCGACGAGCCGTTCGGCGCACTTGACGCCTTCACCCGCAGGAGCGCACAGGACCTGGTCACCGCGCTGTGGCAGGAACACCGGGTCGGGGTGCTGATGGTCACCCATGACATTGAAGAGGCGGTTCTGTTGGCGGACCGCATCGTGGTGCTTGGCCGGGGAGTGGTGCAGGCTGACATTCCGGTGACGGTGCCCCGGACCCGCGATGTCACCTCCGCGGGCTTCAACGCCATCAAGCGCGCCGTGCTCGACAGCCTCAGCAATACCTCAAGGGGGACAACGTGATCAATCGACTACTCGCGACGATGCTGGCGATCGTCACCGCGGCCGCCATGGCCGGATGTTCCTCGGACGCCGACGACGACACCCCGAAGCTGGTGATCGCCTACCAGGACAACGGGATTCCGGCACTGGTCAAACAGTCCGGGGTGCTGGACGGTGCGCCGTATCAGGTCGACTGGGCGATCCTGGCCGGGCCGGCCGCGAATCTGTCGGCGCTGTACGGCAAGACGATCGATGTCGGGCACATGGGTGATACCTCGTTGACCATCGAGCAGGCCAACGCCGCCACCGACTGGGGCCCGCAGAACACTCCGCTCAAGATCGTCGCAGGCTGGCGTAACGGTTTCGACCCGCAGTACACCCCACTGGTCACCGCGGTGCGCACCACCGCGGGCATCCACACGCGGGCCGATCTGCGTGGCCACTCCTGGGCCTACAACTTCGGTGGTTACAACCACGGCCAGTATCTGGTGTCCCTGGCGAAAGCCGGCCTGTCGGAATCGGATATCACCCCGGTGAAGTTCAATGACGGCAACGCTTCGGCGGCGGCGTTCAACTCCGGGCAGGTCGATGTCTACTCGGGTAGCCAGGCAGCGATCCTGCAGTCGATCACCAGCGGCGACGCCAAGATCCTGCTGACCGACCGCGACACTGGGATCCCTGCCCTGAACGTGTGGACCGCCCGCACCGATGTGCTGGCCGACCCGGCCAAGGATTCCGCGCTGCGGGACTTCTTCGCCCGGCTCGCCACGTTCTGGGACTGGTATGACCAGAACCCCGACGCGGTGAAGCAGACCTTGAAATCGACGCTCAAACTCACCGACGAACGCACCGACTTCGAATACCAGGTCCGTAGTGGCGGTTTTCGCAAACTGGACGCTCCGCTGGTCGCCGAGGAACAGGCCGTGGCCGATGAACTCGCACGCAGTGGTGTGGTGAAGAAGCGCGTCGACGTCGCTGTCGAGTACGACCCGCGGTACAACGAGGCACAGAAGGCGCAGGGACCCGCTCCGGTGCCTGCGCTGAGGTGACAGTCGGTGCGGGAATGGATCGCTGACCACTGGCCGACGGATCGGGGCCGCGCAACAGCCGTCAGAGCATCGATCCGCCGCTGGCGTCGATCCATTGATCGGCATCCGCCGCCACAAAACGGACGAGATCGCCGACAAGATCAGGGCCGACATGACGGCGGGTGAGTTGTCTCGTAAAAGTGATGCGGGAGCACTCGCCCAGTACGTCATGACGACTCTCAACGGGATCGCTCAGGCTGCGAGTGACCGGATTCCACGGGCCATGCTCGATAAGGTTGCGGCCATCGCACTGCAGGCCTGACCATGACCGGCGTCAGTCTTGTGCGGTCGTGACGCCCGTCCCCACCCCGACCGCGGTCGAGGTGAACTGGCCGCGCCACTGCCGGGCGGGGTGACGGTCGGGCAGTTCGGGTCCTACACCGAACAACTTGTCGCGCAGTGTCCCCGGTGCGTACTCGGTCTGCGCGAGACCTCGGGACTGCAGCTCGGGAACCACGTGGTCGATGAAGTCCTCGAAACTCCCCGGCGTGGTGATGTAGCGGATGTTGATTCCGTCCACCCCCGCGTCCTGCCACTGCTCGAGCCGGTCTGCGATCTGTTCCGGGGTACCCACGATCCGCGTGGATTCCTGTTGCTGGCGAACCAGATCAGCGATCGTCGGATTGGTGCCGGGTGGCGCGGCCGCGATCAGCGACTCGATGGTGCTGCGGGTGCCCTGCACATCTGGCGCCAGATCGCCGATCGGAGTGTGGTGGTCCAGGCCGCCCAGATCGATACCGATGCCTCCGCTACGGTGCGCGATCAGACCGTCGACGCTGAGGTACTCGTCAAGTTCGACGGCGCGTGCTTTTGCCTCGGCTTCGGTCGAGCCGACGACGAAGGACAGGCCCTGGAAGAACTTGATGTCATCGCGTTGCCGACCCGCCGCAACCGCGCGGTCGCGGGTGTCGTCGATGACCACAGCCGCGCCCTTCGGCGACGCGGCGTTGATGAACACGCCTTCGGCGTGGCGGGCCGCGAACCTCCTTCCCGCCGTGGAAGTTCCGGCCTGAAATATCACCGGTGTGCGCTGCGGGGAGGGAAAGCTCAGATGCGGACCCTCCACCCGATACCGCTTACCCACATGATGGATCTTGTGCACCTTGTCAGGGTCGGCATGGATACCGCGTTCGCGGTCGCGCACCAGGGCGCCGTCGTCCCACGACCCTTCCCAGAGCTTGTACACGACCTCGGTGTATTCCTCGGCCCAGTCGTAGCGCGCATCATGTTCTTCGCGCTCGACCAGGCCGAAGTTGCGAGCCGAGTTCTGCAGTGCGCTCGTCACGACGTTCCAGCCGATCCGGCCATTCGACGCATGATCGAGCGTGGAGATCTTGCGCGCGAACGAGAATGGATGGTCCTGCAACACCGAACTCGTGATCACCAGGCCCAGGTGTCGCGTTGAGAGCGCCAGTGCCGACACGATTGCGGACGGATCGTGATTGGGGATCTGCAGGCCCTCGCGTAAATAGGTTTCCCAGCCGCCACGGTAGTCGTCGTACAGCCCGACGACGTCGGCGAAGAACACGGAATCGAATTTCCCGCGTTCGAGAAGTTTCACCAGGTCCACCCAGACGTCGAGTTGATCGAATTCGACACTGCGCGTCGCCGGGTTGCGCCAGGAGCCGTAGGAGACGTGGGTGGCGGTATTCATGGTGAACGCGTTGAGGATCAGCCGCGGGCGGGTCATATCACCGAGGCTAGGCATTGATGCGCACATCGAACATGGTTTGCCTCACCGGGCGCGAAACGTATTCGCGCAACGGCAACCCACCTCAGTTCGACAGATGGTCGCGCAGCGTGGCACCGCGGTATTCCCGGCGAAAGATTCCGCGCCGCTGAAGGATCGGTACCACGTGGTCGACGAATGCCGACAACCCGTCGGGTAGCCTGTCGATGTTGAGGTTGAATCCGTCGGCGGCTCCCTCGCGAAACCAGTGCTCAAGATTGTCGGCGACCGATTCCGGTGAACCCACCAGATAACGGTGCCCGCCTGGATTGCTGGTCAGCAGGTCGCGCACAGTCAGACCCTCACTGTTCGATTGTGCGACCAGTGCTTTCGCGAAGGCGGGGCTGGCGGAGGTGCCGGTCCGCGGTGAATCCAGCACAGCGGCGGGAACCGGCTTGTCGAGCACCAGCAGTTTCGCGTCGGACCCGATCCGCTGAGCCAGTCGCTCCCGCTCGGTCTCGACGTCCACGTAGGCGTCGATCTCGGCCTTGCGGTCCAGCGCTTCCGCTTCTGTTCCGCCCACGACGACGAATAGACCAGGCAGGATCTTTAGGTCGCTCGGTCGCCGACCGTGTGTCGTCGCTCGGCGTTTTGCGTCGCGCGCGAACTCGCGCGAGGCCCCGATATCGCGCTGGACGGTGAAGATTGCGTCCGCCCATCGGCCGGCCATGTCCCGCAACTGCTCTGAATCGCCCGCCTGCACAATGACCGGGCGATCCTGCGGCGTCCGAGGCAAGATGAACGGGCCTGTCACGGAGAAGAAATCCCCATTGTGATCGATGCGGTGCACCTTCTCGGGATCGAGATAGGTACCCGACTGCAGATCGCTGCGTAACGCATCGGGATCGAAGCTGCGCCACAGTGCGTGAACCACCTCGACCGATTCCCGGGCCTTGCGGTAGCGGTCCGCGTGGTCGATAGCGCCGACCTGCGAATAGTTGGCCTGTGTGGACGGGTTGAGACTGGTGACGATGTTCCAGCCGGCCCGGCCGTCGCTGATGTGGTCCAGACTCGAAACCTGCCGGGCGATTGAGAAGGGCTCCGCGAAGAGCGCGTTGATCGTCGCGATGAACCCGATCCGCTCGGTCGCCTGGGACAGGGCACTGAACAGCACGACGGGATCGAGCGCCCGCCACGGCCTGCGGTACGCCTCACCCTCCAACGCCAGGCTGTCCGCCAGGAACAGTGAGTCGAACCGGCCCCGCTCGGCAATCTGCGCGATCTCCCGGAAGTGAGAAACGTCAACGGGGGTGACCTTGCCGGGCACGGTTCGCCAGGCTTGGTCGTGTCGCCCGGTAGCGAGCAGGTTGAGGTTGAGGTGCAGTTGCGTCGGCCCGGTCATCGCGTCACGAGGCCAGCGCCAACTGTGCGAGACGGCGCCCGGGTACCGCGTCGATGAGCGTGCGGGTGTAGGGCGATTTGGGGGAAGCGAACACGGCTGCGGTATCACCGCTTTCGGCCACCTGTCCCGATTTCAGAACGACGACTCGGTGCGACAATCGCTGCACCACCGACAGGTCGTGGGAGATGAACAGATAGGTCAGGCCGAGGCCGTCCTGCAGGTCGAGGAGCAGACGCAGGATCTGATCCTGCGTCACGACGTCGAGTGCCGACAGCGGCTCGTCGAGCAGGATGATCTCCGGCTGAACCACCAGTGCCCTGGCGATGGCGACGCGTTGACGTTCGCCACCGGAGAGCTCGGAGGTGCGCCGGTCGAGCTTCTCCCGGGTGAGGTTGACGTTGTCGAGTGCCTCGGCAACCCGCTGTGTCCGGGTGGTTCGGTCACCCAGGTGGTAGGACTGCAGCGGATTCTCAAGTATCTGTCGTACGTTCCAGCGTGGGTCCAGAGCGGAATCGGGGTTCTGGTAGACGAGTTGAATGTTCTTCCACTGCGCGCGCCGGGCCCGCTGATCGAGCTTGGTGATATCGCTGCCGAGCACCTCGATCGATCCACGGGTGGGCTTGGTCAGGCCGATGATCATCTTGGCGGTTGTCGACTTACCCGATCCGGATTCGCCTACCAGTGCCAGCGTTTCGCCGCGGCGAACGGCCAAGCTCACATTGTCGACCGCGGTGTGGTGGTTCCGCCGGCTGATCCGGAACTCTTTGGAGACGCCGGTAACCCGGATGACTTCCTCGGCATCCGGCTGCTCGGGTGCGGCGGGCGGGCGTTCCGCCGTGCCCACTCGGCGCACCAGGGTCGCGGTGTAGTCCGACTTGGGTCGGCTGATGATCTCGTCGACCGGCGCATCCTCCACAATCGTGCCGTTGCGCATCACCACGACACGGGACGCATGGTCGGTAGCGACCCCGATGTCGTGGGTGACGAACAGAACGGTGGTGCCGTGCTCGGCCACCAACCGGTCGAATACCCGCAGGATCTGGCTCTGCACGGTGACGTCGAGCGCCGATGTCGGCTCGTCGGCGACGAGCAGTTCGGGGTTGAGTCCGAACGCGATCGCGATGAGCACACGTTGGCGCATTCCCCCGGAGAGTTCTCCGGGGTACTGGTCCAGCCTCCGCTCGGGATGATCGATCTCCACCTGCTCGAGCAGTTCGATGCAACGTTGTCTGCGGTCGCGCCGACTGAGTTTCTCGCCCCTGAGCTCGAAGATCTCGCCCAGCTGGGATCCAATGGTGCGCACCGGGTTCAGTGATGCGCCGGGATCCTGGGGAACCAATCCGACGGTGGTGCCGCGGATGCGGCTCCATTCTCGTTCGGTCAATCCGATGGTGCTGTTGCCGCGGAGTCGGAGTGAGGTGGCGGTGAGAGTCGACGTGGAAGGCAGTAATCCGATCACCGTATTGGCCAACGTCGTCTTCCCTGAGCCGGATTCGCCGACGACGGCGACGAACTCGCCCGCCGACAGGGTCAGGCTGACCCGATCAAGGGCGAGCTTGGGCTCGGCGGCGGGTTCATCACCGGGGTAGGTCACGGTGACGTCGGACAATTCGAGCAGAGACATGTCGGATGCTCCCGGTCAGATGTTGTTGGACTTCAGCACGCGCCTGCTCACCACGCCGAGGGCGACGATGACCACGAGGATGACCGCGCCGGGCAGGGACGTGAGCCACCAGGCGGTGGCGAGATAACTACGGCCCTCGGCGACCAGCAGACCCCACTCCGGTATCGGTGGCGGAGCGCTGTATCCGAGGTAGCCGAGTGCCGAGATCGCGAGAATCGCTGCACTCAGATCGATGACGGCCAGCGCCACCACCGCGCCGATCGCATTGGGCACGATATGTCGCCTGACCACCGACCATCGGCTCTCGCCCGACAGGAAGGCAGCCTCGACGTAGTCCAGTGCGCGCACGCGCATCACCTCCGCCCGGAACACCCTGGCGAAGATCGCAATCGAGCCGATTCCCACGCCGATTCCCACTGAGAGCGGACCTGCGCCGTAGGCAGTGACGATCCACACCGAGACGAGAAAGCCGGGCAGCGCCAACAGCACGTCGCTGAACCGCATCCCGACGGCGTCGACCACAGGACCCGACACACCCGCGATGATGCCCACCAGGCTGCCGACGACCAGGCCCACCGCTACCGCCAACCCCGCGGTCAGGATGGTGTGTGAGGTGCCGTAGATGACGCGGGTCAACACATCCCGGCCGAGATGGTCGGTGCCGAACCAATGTGCCCAGCTGGGTGGCTGGAACTTCTCCAACCGGTTGCCGCTGAGCGGGTCCTGGTTCGTGAACAGGCCGGGCACGATGGCCCAGGCCGTAACCAGAACGAGTATCGCGCTCGATACCCGGACTGACCACGGCGCCGCCTTGACCGCCGAGATGACCGGAGTCGAGAGGATGGTGGTCAATTGAACCTGCCCAATCGGGTGTTGAAACCATGTTGCTGTGATTTGGTGACACGGGGGTCGAGGATCGGATAGACCAGGTCCACCAGGAGATTGGCTCCGACGATGACGACGGTGGTGAGCAGCACCAGACCCTGGATGAGCGAGATGTCCTGGTTGGACACCGCCTGCAGCAGGACGGTGCCCAATCCGGACCGGGAGAACACCGTCTCGGTGACCACCGATCCGCCCAGCAGCGCACCGATCGTGGTTGCGGTCACGGTCAGCGCGGGGCCTGCCGCGTTCTTCAGCACGTGTTTGCGGATCACCCAGGCGGGGCTGCCGCCTTTCGCACGTGCGGTATTGACGTGCGGAAGCGCGAGCGTCGCTTCCGCATTCTTGAGCAGCACCTGCGCAATCGGTGCCGAGATCGGCACCGCAAGGACGACGGCTGGGACCAGGAGCGAGGCCACCGACCCGTCCGGGAACAACGAGAACAACCCCAGCTGCACCGAGAAGATCTGCAGGACAACCAGCCCCAGCCAGAATGTGGGTACCGCGCTGAACAGCGAAGGGATGCTGCGGATGAAGGTGCGCAGCCACCCGGTGGTCGAGGACAGCAATAGGATGCCCATGGCGAATGTGAGGGCCAGCACGGTTGCCGTCGACGCCAACTTGAGGGTCTCGCCGATCACACTGCCGATCCGTTCGGTGACCGCCTGTCCGCTCGAAAGCGAGAAGCCGAACTGGCCGTGTAGCAGCTGATTCAGTTGGGAGAAATATTGGATGTAGGTGGGCCGGTCATAGCCGTAGAACTCTTTGACCTGAGCGACGATGTCCGGGTTGAAATAGCCGTCGCCTTTGGCGACGAAGATCGACACCGGATCGGTCGGCAGGATGCTGACGCCCCAGAAGATCACGGTGAAAGCCAGCACGAGTACCAGCAGAGACTGGCCTATGCGTGCGGCGGCGTACCTGATCACGATTGGCTCTTCCAGGCGCTCTGGAACAGCGGCTCGGTGTAATTGGTGAACTCCACGTGCACATTCGGTGTGGCGGCGTGTACCTGCACCTCGTCCCAGAGGATCAACGCCAGCTGGTCGTCGATGACCTTCTTCTGGATTTGTGCGACCACATCTTTGACCCTGGCGGGATCTGTGGCTCGCAATTCCTCTTTCGAGAGGGCGATGAGTTCGTCGTCGCGGGCGAACGTCAGGTTGCCGTTCTCCCGCCCGAACAGCAGTCCCAGGCCGTTGTCGTAGCCGGTTCGTGTGCCCAACAGCGGAGTCGACGGATCGGTGTTGGCGGCGTTGAACAGCGTGGTGTCACCGGCACGGTTCTGCAGTGCCACACCGATGTCGCGCCATCCGGACTCGATGAACTCGAAGGCTGGTCGGAACACCACACTCTGGTTCGACGCCGCCAGGGTGAGATTGAGCTTCTTGCCGTCCTTTTCGCGAATCCCGTCGCTGCCGACCTTCCAACCGGCCTCGTCGAGCAGGCCTTTTGCTGTCTCAGGGTCATAGCCGATGTCGGCACTCTCGTCTACGTACAGCGGGTCATCATGTCCAAGAACGGAATCAGCGGCCTGATAACTGGGAGACAGCACGGTGTCGACGACGGCCTGGCGGTCGATGGCCAGTTGCAGGGCGCGGCGCACGCGGGGATCGCTGACCAACTCGTTGTTGACCCTTAACCCGACGATGTTGGCGGTGAGCACCGGTCCGGCCACCGGAATCACCTGGAAGCCGCCCTGTTCCAGGGCAGGCTCGTCGGTCGGCTGGATACCGCGGGCCAGGTCCACCTGCTTGGACTGGACCGCACCCGCCCTCAGCCCGGGCTCACCGATGACGCGGACGACGAGCTTGTCGAGATGGGCCGCGCCCTGATTGGGGGAGGACGTCGGTGGCCAGGCGTAGTCCGGACGCTTGGTGAGTACTACCTCCTGGTCGGTGATCTGCGATTCGTAGACGAACGGGCCTGAGCCGACGACGTTTTCGATCTTGGCTTGGCCGTCGTAGTCCAGCGCCAGCGTTTTCGGTCCGCGAATCCCCGAACGCGCCCTGGCCGCCACCCGGAAGAAGTTGCTGTTGGGCTGGCTGAGAAAGACCGTGATGGTGTTGCCGTTGACCTCACTGTGGTCATAGCCGACGAAGTCGGTGAAGGGCGGGATCTTTTTGCCCGGATCACCTTTGCCGAGCTGGTCGAAGTTCGCCTTGACGATGTCGGCGGTGAGCGGCGTCCCGTCACTGAAGGTGACGTCGTCGCGGATCGTGAAGGTGTATCGGGTCGCGTCGTCGTTGCGGGAGAACTCACTCGCCAACCAGCCCTGGACCTCCCCGGTCTTCGGATCGAGATAGACAAGCCGGTCGACGACCTGGAAGAGCAGGTTGGCGGTCGTGTAGTTGGTGCTCAGCGCGTCGGTGACGAACTGGACATCGGAGAACGTCAGCGTGCCTCCCGGTTGGGGGTCACCGGTCGGACCGGTGCTCGCCGAATGCTGCTGTCCTGAGCAGCTCGCCAGCACTGCGACCGTGAGTGCGCTGGCGATCAGTGTGTACATTCGGCGCATTGGCGTCCTTCGGCTATTCGATGTGCATTGCGTGTCGAGTTCGGCCGGACTACCGGAACCACACGGATACAACGGAACTCAACCACGCGTCGACGCCGCCGGACCCACCCGAACGTATGCAGAACGTTATGGGTGCGGCCGGCAAGGTTCAACGGTTTACCTTGCAGTGCGCAAAACTATTTGGCCGATCAGGACGAAATTGCTGATGCGCCTCCGACGTTGAAGATCTGCATGCCAGCTCATCACGGATCTGCCGTGCCTGCCGTAGTCACGCGGAGCCCCTGGCTACCGTGAGGTGATCACCGGCTGTCTGGGGAGGTAACTGGCCCAGCCACCACATTCTTCGGGATTCCACCGTCGGCGTACCTGGTGATCTGCTCGGCGGCGATCGCCCATGCGCGGTCCCAGGCCCCGGTAGTGCTCCCGGCGACGTGCGGCGTCAGTAGCAGGCCCGGTGCTGACCACAGCGGATGATCCTGCGGCAGCGGTTCGGGGTCCGTGACATCGAGTGCGGCGCGCAGGCGCCCGGCCGTCAGTTCCGCCAGCAGCGCATCGGTGTCCACTGCCGCGCCGCGGCCCGCGTTGACGACCACGGCACCGTCGCGCAGCTCGGCGAGGAATCCGGCATCGATGATGTGGTAAGTGGATTCGTCAGCGGGCAGCATTGCGACCACGGCGTCGACGTCTGGCAACAGGCCCTCGATGTCTTGGAACGTGTGGACGCCCGGCCTGGCGCGTAGACCGACCAATGTCACCTCCGTTTCGAACGGAGTGAGTCGGGAGGCCAGATTGACCGCCAGGTCGCCAGCGCCGAGTATGACTACTCGTTTGCCGATCAAGGTCTCAGTCGTCTTGGGTCGCCAAATTCCCTGTGACTGCATATCGTTGAAGAACGGTAAGTCGCGATAGAGCGCAAGCAGCGCAGCCACCGCCCATTCGGCGGACGAGCCGCCATGCGCGCCGCGCGCGTTGGACAGCAATACCCCGGCCGGCAGATGCGGCAGCCACTGGTCATATCCGGCATTGAGGGTCTGTACCAGACGCAGGTCGGGCAACTCGACGAATCGGGCACCGACGGCAGCGACCGACTCGTAGCCGACGACGACCACGGCTGCGTCTGTATGTCCGGCCGGCCACGGGTGGCCAGGCTCGTAGCGGATCGGCTCGAGGTTAGTCTCCGTCGTCAGCGCCTTGACGCCGAGGTCGTCTGGGACAAGAACTTTCACGACGGATTCTGACGGACCGGTCACCAGCGACCTCGATGCACGACTTCATCGAAAGGACGACGATCGGGATTGTCGATCGGCTTGAACGGACGGTCCGCCGGGTATCCGACCCCGAGCAGATAGCAGACCAGGTGATCGTCGGGAACGCCGAGGATTTCGCGTGCCTTGTCCTGATCGCCCACCGAAGAGTGACCGGTGCCGATTCCGAGGTCGGTTGCCGCGATGGTCATGGCCAGCGTCGCCTGCCCAAGGTCGTACTGGTCGATGAGCTTGGTGCGTTCGTCAGGAGGTCGGGGAACGATCAACGCGATCGCCGCGGGTGCCGCCGCGATGTGGCCGGCGCCGCGCCACACCGTCGAGAGTTCTTGGAGCTGGGAGCGATCGGTGACGATGACGAAGTCCCAATGTTGGCGATTGGAGGCCGACGGTGCCCGCCAACCCGCCTCGACGATCCGGTCCAGATCGTGATCGGCGATCGGGTCCGGGAGGTAGTTTCGTACGTTTCGCCTGGCACGTATCGCATCCCACGTCTCCATTGCGTCCTCCGTAGTGTGGTTTATCGCAGATTCTCCTCGCCGGTCACGGGAGCGCCGTGGGAGGGGCGGCACTCCGCTTCATTGGTCAGGTCCCGCCGCCGGCCGGTACCGATCAATCGGTCAGTTCGAGGCCCGCCCGGCCCCCTAGTAGTTCACCGTGCCGAGCAACCCGCCCCCCACGGCGACGGCATCGCCGGTGATGCTCACGCTGCGCGGGGAGGCCAGGAAGGCGATGACGTCGGCGACCTCGGTCGCGTCCACCACACGGCCGATCGCGTTGTCGGCGATCTGCTTCTCGTAATCGGCGACCGCCAGGCCTGCAGCTTTGGCCGCGGCTTCGTACTGCGGCGTCCTGGTCTCGGTGCGGGTCTGGCCCGGATGTACGACAGTGACGTTGATCCCGTGCGGCCCGAGCTCATCGGCGAGGTTCTTGGTCAGAGCGGCCACACTGACATTGCGGATGCTGCGCACGATCGAATGGGTCTGCCGGTAGCCCAGCCCGCTGACGTTGATGATCCGGCCCCAGCCCTGCTCGACCAGGTGCGGTGCCACCGCACGTGCCGCACGCAGATAGCCGACCACCTTGATGTTGACATCGGCCCAGAAGTCTTCGTCGCTGGTGCCGGCCAGATCGGGAAAACCCGCACCAACAGCCTGATTCGACGCGTTGTTGACCAGAATGTCCACCCCGCCCAGCTCTTCGACGGTCCGCGCGACCAGCGCTTTGACCGAGTCGTCGTCGCCCGTGTCTGTGACCACTGGTACGGCGCGGCGCCCACTGCGTTCGGAAACCTGGGCAGCGGCTTTCTCCAGCGTCTCCTTGCCGCGTGCGGCCAGCACCACATCGACGCCCTCGGCGGCAAGAGCATGTGCCACCGCCAGGCCGATACCCTTGCTGCTGCCGGTGATGATGGCCCGCTTGCCCGTCAGTTGTAGATCCATTGTGTCTCCCGTTCGGCGATTGCGCTGTTGAGCCGGCTGACTTAACCCGAGATCATCGAAATGGTCGAAACTACAATGTGATTTCGACCATTTCGATGATCTGGCGAATAGGGCGTGCTGATCACGAAGCGACGCGCAGCGAATCGGTCGGCCGCTCCGGCAACGCGGCCGCCGCGATTTCGCGCAATGTGCGCAGGATCAGGGCGATGTTCGGGTCACGCTGTCGACCGGCGCGTATCACGGCGCTGACGGTGCGGCCTCCGAGACTCAGATCGGGAACGATCATCGGCTCCAGTTGGGCCGGGACCGACAACCGCGGGACGATCGCCGAAGCGATCTCGGTTGCGGCGAGGTCGCAGATGTTCTGCGCGCCGATCAGCCGGTGCTTGACCTGAGGTGTGAAGCCCGCGCTTTCACCCGCCCGTAGGACGGCGATGCCGAGGCCGGAGTTCGGCGGACCGGTCACCCACGGGCCGTCGGCCAATGCGGCCAACCCCTGCTTGCGGATCTTGAGGTGTGACTGTGTCGGTGCCAGCAGCACGAGTGGTTCAAACAGCAACGGGGTGGTGGCGAGGCCGCCAGGCGTTTGCTCTCCGACGAAGTCGTATTGGCAGGTGATCGCAACGTCAACCTCGCCCTGTCGCAGCAGCCGTAGCGCCGCTGTGGTGGTCTCCTGTTGTACCTGCACACGCAGCTCGGGTGCATCGGCGTTCAACCGCCGCATCATCGGAGCCGCCAGCGTGGGCAGCCCCATGTTGAACGTCGCGACGGCGACCTGTCCGGCGACTCGGTCCCGGGTCTCGGCGACTGCGCTCATGGCCTCGTCGACGGCGACCAAGACCCGGCGCACGTGCTCGGCGAGCACCTGGCCGCTACGGGTCAGTCCCAGCGTTCTACCGTCCCGGCGGAACAAGGTCGCACCCGCCTCTTCTTCGAGCACACGCAGCTGTTGTGACACAGCAGAACTGGTGATGTTGCGGCGCTCGGCGACGGCGGTGACCGAACCGAGATCGGCAAGGTCGGAGAGCAACATCATGCGGCGCAGGTCGAGCATCAGGCACCGCCTGCGATTGCGATCTGGTCGAGGAGTGCGGAGTGAACGGAGGTGGGCATGGTGGACCTCATCGGCTTGGGTGCAAGACGTTCGGCTGACACGGTGGGGTCCACCGTGTCGATCAGTGCTGGCGCGCGGCGATCCGGGGACAGGTTCACCGACAACAGATCGCGCTGCAGTCACGCATGAGATCGACGTAGTGCCTGGCGATGTGATCCGTCGAGTTCACAGGTCGAATGATGACAGAGAAATGCAGGTGGGCGCGTGGACGGTCGCGTCGACCAACATTCCTCTTGCCGTCTGACCTGGGGTTACGGCGTGACGTCGGCAGGAATCACGGCGGATGTAATTCCGGCGTGGTCCAGCCTGACGTGTTCGGGATCGGCGGTCCCAACGGGCGTACTCAGGTCCAGCGTTAAGGCGCGCTGAATGGTTCTGGTAGCCAAAGACCATTGTTCTGTTCGGCTTCTGGACCGACGCTGACGGTAGCGGCACGGGCAGACCGGCTCGTTCCGCAGGCCCACCACGTCACGACAGGGGAGTAGAACCATGACCGAACTCAGGGAAAGCGGCGTTCTCACCGATACCGGTCTCGACGTCGTGCCGCAAGCCGGCTACATCGGCGCCGAGATCCGCGGAGTCGACCTGCGGACCACGCTGGAACCCAGCGTGGTCGAGGAGATCCGCGGTGCACTCCACACCTACAAGGTGATCTTCTTCCGCGATCAGGAGATCGGTCACGCCGAGCAGATCGCGTTCGCGCGGCAGTTCGGGAAGGTCACTCCGGCCCACCCGCATGAGGAGGAGCCGCCCGAGGGCTTCCCGGAGATCCTGCCGATCGACAGCCGCCGCTACGAACGGAATCTCGGGCGCAAGCGCACCTCATATGACGCCAGCTGGCACACCGACGTCACCGCACTCGTGAACCCGCCCGCAGCCTCGATCCTGCGCGCACACATCTTGCCGCCCTATGGTGGTGACACGGCTTGGACCAACCTCGTCGCGGCATACGAGAATCTGCCGAAAGAGCTGCGTGAGTTCGCCGACAAGCTGGATATCAAGCATCAATTCAACACCAGGGCGGCCGAGGGCAGTCAGCGCGAACGCAAGGTACGGGAGGCGAATCTGGTGGCCTACCACCCAGCAGTTCGGGTGCACCCCGTCACCGGTGAGCGGGCGTTGTTCGTCAGTCCCGGCTTCACCCGGGGGGCGCGCAAGATCCGGGGTTATACGCCGTCGCAGAGCGAGGCAATCCTCAAGCTGTTCTGGGAGGAAGCCACCCGTACCGAATACACGGTCCGGTTCCGGTGGGCCCCCGGCAGTGTCGCGTTCTGGGACAATCGTGCCACCTCGCATCTGGCGATCCCCGACGCCGGACACCTCGACTACGACAGGGTGCTCTACCGGGTCACCCTCGAAGGAGACGTGCCGAAGGGCGTCGACGGGCGCGAGTCCGAACTGGTGTCGGGGGAGCCGTTCTACGGTTCCTGACGACAGCTGAGCTCCACCCGCAATCAAGAGAAACGGATATCTATGACAGTGGCACCACTCAGCAACCGTCTGCGCCGACTGGGTGCCGACGGCCCGGAGGTCTCGGCAATCGGATTGGGCTTCATGAGCTTTCGTACCGGGGCCGAACCGGACGACGAAAAGCAGGCCAGAAGTATCGTTGACGCCGCGATCGACCTGGGCATCACACTGTTCGACACCGCCGATGTGTACGGACCGGAGTTCAGCGAGATCCTGCTCGGCCGCGCCATCCGGGGCCGGCGGGACGCGCTGACCATCGCCACGAAGTTCGGCAACGCGCTGGACCGGGACACGAACCCGAACGCCCGTGCGCTCGACGGGCGGCCCGAGTATGTGCGCACCGCGATCGAGGGATCGCTGCGGCGACTCGGTATCGATCACGTCGACCTCTACTACCAGCACCGCGTCGATCCTGACGTACCGATCGAGGACACCGTCGGCGCACTCAAGGAACTCGTCGACGCGGGCAAGATCCGTCACATCGGGTTGTCCGAGCCCGGCCCGCAGACCCTGCGGCGCGCCCACGCGGTGCACCCGATCGCCGCGATCCAGAACGAATGGTCGCTGTTCACTCGGGATATCGAGAACGACACCGTGCCCATCGCTCGGCAACTGGGAATCAGTATCGTGCCGTATTCACCACTGGGGCGGGGCTGGTTGACCGGGCGGGTGCGTTCGGCGGCCGACGTCACCGGTGTCCAGAGCCGTCATCCACGTTTCGGCGCAGATGTTTTCGACCGAAACCGGGCGCTGGCCGACAACGTGGCCGAGATCGCCGCCGAGATCGGGGTGCAGCCCAGTCAGATCGCCCTGGCCTGGGTGCTGTCGCGCGGCGACGATGTCGTGCCCATCCCGGGAACTCGCCACGTCGAATATCTGCGGGAGAACATCGGAGCGTTGGACGTGAAGCTCACCGACGAGCAGCTGGGACGGCTTGACACCATTGCCGGGCAGGTGGCGGGCCATCGCTCGATTCGTCCGGAGCACCTGGGTACTGAAGCTCCTCCCGCAGTGCACTGAGACGCCGGCCGAATGTGAAGAGGATGGCGAGATTTTCGAGAAATCTCGCCATCCTCTTCACGTCGGGCGGGTGAAGGCGGGTGTGAGCGCTCAGAAAAAGCCGCTGTCAGGTAACGCTGCCCCGTTTACCGCGATGTCCCCGAGCACGCGAGCCTTGTAGACCGTCGGATTGTGTGAGAACAGGGTCCGCAGGTTGCGCCAGTGCCGGTCGAGGTGAGTCGACGCCCGAACCGATGAGGCACCGCCGGCATCGAAGAGGCGTGACGCGGCACGCAGGGCAGGCTCCTCGATCGCGACCTTGACCCGGGCGGCCGCGATCGAGGCTCGCGTTTCCAGGGTGGTGTCGATGCCGTTGATACGGGCGGCGTCCAGCGCGGCCGCCAGTTTGCTTGCCGCGTGCAGCACCACGGCTTCCGCTGCGAAGGCGACCGCGTCGATCTCGCCGACGACCGCCAGTAACTGTGGGTCGCCGGAGGGGGTTTCGGCCGTCGCGAACGTGTAGGTTCGGTGCCTGTTGCGTACCAGGTCGGCGGCCTCGGCGGCGGCGGTACGCAGGATTCCAGCGGCGATCGCGTGCAGATACAACTGGACCAGGGCGCCACGGGCACGGTCGACGCCGATAGTGGTGCCCAGCGTCAGCACTTCGTCGCCGGAGACCTCGACGTCGGTGAAAATCGTGGTCCCGCTGCCGGTGTGACGCTGGCCGACCCCGTCCCAATCGTCGGCATGGGCCACCCCGTGCCGATCCGCGGGGATCACCGCCGCGACCGGTGCGCCATGCTCATTCTCGGCGGTCACCCGCAGATAATCCGAGAACTGCGCACCGGTGCTGTAGAACTTTCGGCCGTCCAATCGCAACCCATCTGCGCTGTGCACCAACTTTGTGTCGTAGCTCTGACCGCCCACCCTGGCAGTGCTCTGTTCCGAGCTGACACCGCCGATGAGGTTTCCTTCGGCGATCACCGAGATCCACCGCAGCTTTCCGGGATCGACTGGGGCTCGTTGCAGCTCTTCGACGTTGGCGAAGTGCACGCGCAGGATGTGCGCGAGGTCAGGGTCTGCCGCGGCGAGCGCGATGAGGAAGTCGAAGAACTCCGCCACGGTGTAGTCCGCGCCGCCGAACTCACCGCCCAGCCGTACCGCTCCCAGCCGATGCTCGCGTACGAGTCGCAGTCCCAATCGCGGTGGTTCAAGCCCGCCGTCGTCGAGGCGCCGACGGTAGTCGGCTGCTATGGCGTCGAACACACCGTGCAACTCGGCTTCGGCGGGAGCAGTCTTCAGTACGACCTCGGTGGTCATCGGTGTCAATCCTTTCCGGTGTCAGCGTGCACTGACTCATCGATCCAGGTGTCGTAGAACCACGGCACCGAGTTGGCCGCGTTGGCGAAGCCCTGCACTCTGGGCGCCACCGCGAAAATCTGGGTGTCTTCCAACAAGGGGACGGAGTAGGCGTTGTCGATCACGTAGTTGTTGTATTCCCGCAGCAGCCGTTCGCGCTGTGCGGGATCGGTGGCGCTGATCTGGTCATGTAGCAGGCGGTCGATGTTCGGATCGGAACCATTGAGCGCGTACAGGTCGCCGCCCGAGCTGGCGTAGTTCTGCCACAGTCGCACCGGGTCGGCGGTCGGCCATCCGTTGCGCCGCAGCCCCACCGAGTCTTCGATGCTGGCGGTGGGGTAGTTGGCGAAATCCGTCTGGCGGATCACCAGCCTGATGCCGATCCGGCGCAGTTGGCGTTGGATCAGTTCGTACATCGGTTTGGCGGTGTGGTCGTACACGTCGACGTAGATCTTTGCCGAAAGTTCCTGACCGTCCCGGACGCGGTAGCCGTCGGCGTTGAGCTGTGTCCACCCGGAGGCCTCTAGCAAGCGGACGGCCGCGGCCGGGTCGAATCGGACGGCGTCACTACGGTCGATGTAGCCGGGGAAGTTCTTCGTGACGATGTTCTGTGCTGGTTTCCAGTTGTCGGTGTAGAGGGTGTGCAGGATCTCCTCGCGGTCGATCCCGAACCCGATGGCCTTGCGGATGTTGATGTCCGACATGTTGGGCGCGGTCTGGCGGACGTCGAGGGTGTTGGCCAGCCCTGGGGTCCGCAGACCCCGCACATCGAAACCCTCTCTGCCCAGCAGACGTTCATCTGGTGGTTGGGCGTAGCGGATCGCGTCGGCCTGGCCGGCCCGCAGCGCCCCCACGCGGACGCTGTCCTCGGTCACCGGGATGACGGTGATGGTGTCGAGGTAGGCCTCGCCCTGATGCGGTGCGGTCTCAGGCGCCCAGTTGTAACCACGGCGTTTGGACAGCACGATCTTCTTGTCGGGGATCTCGGATGTGGCGTAGAACGGCCCGGACCCGATCAGGTTGGTGACGACGGACTGCTTTTCCTTGCTGGCGTCGATCGTGGCATCGGCGACAAGTCCCGAGGTGTTCAACGACAGCACCGCGATGAACGGCGCATATGGTTCGGCGAGAGTGACCCGGACCGTGCGACGGGCATTGTCTGCCGTGATCGATTCGACTTCCGGGAAGTAGATATTGCGGGTGATTCCTTTGTCCTTGTCCCCGTTGGCCTCCCAGTCCAGGTTGCGCCGTACGGACTCGGCGTCCAGCGGCTGCCCGTTGCTGTAGGTCACGCCGTTGCGGATGGTGAACTCGTAGACACGCTTGGTGTCGTCGACGGCCCACTTCTCGGCGATCCACGGGACGAATTCGAAGGTCTTCGGGTCCTGATAGATCAAGCGGTCCAGCATCTGGTCCTTGAGTAGACTGTTCTGCCAGTAGCCGACCTGAATCTGCAGGGAGGCGGGTGCTTCGGCATCCAGATAGGTCAGGTCGCCACCGCGGGTGCTTTCGGGGATCGGATGTTCATCGGAGTCGCACGCAGTCAGACTGCTCGCGGTGAGCAACGCGGTGAGCATCACGGCGGCGACACCTCGGTGGACGCTCATGCCGCGCGCGCAGCTGCGCCGGGGACGGCATCGAGTAGACGTTGTGTGTACGCGGCGTCCGGCATGGCGAAAATGCGCGCCGCCGAGCCGGTTTCCACCAGTTTGCCGTGTTCGAGCACACTGACGTCATCGGCGATCTGACGAACCAGGCTCAGGTCGTGGGAGATGAACAGATAGGTCAGGCTCAGTTCCCGCTGCAGTTCGATGAGCAGATCCACCACCTGCGCCTGCACGGTGACGTCCAGCGCCGACGTGGGTTCGTCGAGTACCAGGACCGGCGGGTGCAACACCAGCGCCCTGGCGAGCGCAACACGCTGGCGCTGGCCACCGGATATCTCCCGAGGTCTGCGGCCGGCCAGATCGGCCGGTAGACCGACGCGGTCGAGAGCGTCAGCGACCTGACGTCGACGCTGCGACCGGGAACCGACCCGATTGATCCGCAACGGTTCTGCGATCGCCTCACCGACGGTGAACCGGGGGTCGAGGGCCGCGAGCGGGTTCTGGTGCACGAGCTGCAGGGTTCGGGCCTGCGTGCGTTGTTGCGCCGAGTTCAGCGGGTGGTGCGGCTCGCGGAGTACTCCGTCGACCCGCACCTGACCCGAATCGAAGTCGGTGAGACCGGCGAGTATTCGCGCTGCAGTGGTTTTCCCCGACCCCGATTCACCCACCAGCGCATGAATCGAGCCCGTTCTCACGTCGAACGAGACATTGTCGAGTGCGCGGGTACCACCGAACTGCTTCACCAGCTGGTTCACCTGCAGGATCGGTGTGGTGGACGGTGCCGCATCCGACTGCCTCGCGTACTTGTCAGGGGAAAGTGCGGGCGCGTCCGCAATCAGCTGACGCGTATAGCTGTTCTGTGGGGCGACGAGCACGGTGTTGGTCGGCCCGGCTTCGCGAACTTGTCCGTCGCGCAGGACCACCACACTGTCGCTGTGATGCTCGGCCAGAGCCAGATCGTGGGTGATGAACAAAACCCCGAGCCGGCGTTCGGCGCGCAACTCATCGAGTAGTTCCAGGATGCGCTGCTGCACCGTGACATCGAGTGCTGACGTGGGTTCGTCGGCGATCAACAGCGCAGGCTCGCCGGCGATGGCAATGGCGATCAGCACGCGCTGCAACTGTCCTCCGGACAACTGATGTGGATAGTCGGCGGCCCGGTGCTGCGGTTCAGCGATACCGACCCGGTCGAGTAGTTCCACTGCCCGCTTGGCCGCACCGTGCCGGTCGGCGAGCCGGTGCACCCTGAGCACTTCGGCGATCTGATCGCCGATTCGCTTCAACGGGTCAAGGGAGCCCAACGGATCCTGCGGCACGAAACCGATCGTGGTGCCACGGAGCTCGCGCCATCCGCGCTGCGACAGAGCGCCGACCTCCCGGCCGCCGATCCGGATCTGTCCCGCGCTGACGCGGCCGTTGTCGGGTAGCAACCCCTGCACGGCGCGGGCGATCGTCGACTTGCCCGAGCCGGACTGACCGACCAGAGCGACAACCTCGCCCGCACTGAGGTCGAAGGAGACCTCGCGCACCACCGGGCGTGCGTATTCGACCGTGAGCCCGGAAACCGACAGCAACGCAGGAGAATTCATGTCAGTCGACTTTCTTTCGGATGAGGTGGGCGAGTCGGGACAGACTCATGACCGTCAGGACGATCGCCAGGGACGGGTAGAACACCAGTCCCGGTGCGGAGTTGATGTAATTGCGGGCCTCTGAGATCAGCAGGCCCCATTCGGGTTCGGGGGGTTGTGCGCCGTAGCCCAGAAAGCTCAGCGATGCGATCGCGAGGATCGCCGTGCCGAACTGCAGGGCGGCCAGCGACAAAACGGCCGAGTAGGAGTTGGGCAGGATGTGGCGCACCAACAAAGTCAGATGGCCTGCGCCCAAGTGTTCGCTGGCCTCGACGAACGGCAGATTCCGCACGGCGAGCACCTCGGACCGCGCCAACCGGGCGAACACGGCGATGGAGGAGACACCCACCGCGATCGCCGCATTCACCGTCCCGAAACCGAGCGCCACGATGATGGTGATCGAAAGCAACAGGGTGGGAATCGACAACAGGACATCCATGATCCGACTGATGATGCTGTCGGTGGCGCGACCGAAGTAGGCCGCCAGCACTCCGAGGACCGTCCCGGCGACAAGGCCGATGACCACCGCGATGAATGATCCTGTGATCGTGGCGCCGGTGCCCGCGACCACCCGGCTCAGCAGGTCACGTCCGATGTAGTCCGTCCCGAACGGGTGTGCCAGGCTCGGGCCTGCCAGCGGGATGTCGGGATTTTCCTGCAGCGGATCGTAGGGCGCGATGGCCGCCGGTGCGATGATCATCGCCGCGACGAGCAGCAGAATTGCCAGTGGGGGGATATCCCACACATTGAGGTCGATTCGACGACCGAGGCTCGGCGTGCGCACGGCGGGAAGTGCGCCGGTGAGCGTCACGCGGGCACCGCCATCGCCCGTGGGACGGAGTGCGTGATGCGGGGGTCGATCAGGGGATACAGCAGATCGACAACGAGGTTGACGACGACGAACGTGACAGAAACCGTGATCACCACGGCCTGGATGATCGGGGTGTCCTGGTTGCGGACCGCAGTCTCGGTCAGATAGCCGATACCGGTGCGGTTGAAGATCGTCTCGGTGATGATCGAACCGGCGAGCAGCTCACCGACTGTGATGGCGACGATGGTCACGGTGGGGATGGATCCGTTCTTGAGGAGGTGGCCGAAGATGATCCGCTGCTTGCCAAGTCCTTTGGCTTGCAACACTTCGACATAGGGCTGCCCGGCCGTGTTGCTCAGGCCTTGAATCAGTACCTGCGCAATTGGTGCTGCCACCGGCAACGCCAGTGGGATGGCGGCGAGCAGCGTTGATTTGAACCCCTCGTCGCGCACCGCGGAAACCCAGCCCAAGCCGAAGGAAAGGAATTGCAGAGCAATCAATCCGGTGACGAAGACGGGTATCGACAGAAAAGCAGGGGGCAGTGCGCGCGCGACCTCACGGATCGACCGCCGCGGCGCGAATACCGCCGCCAGGGCGATGATGAGCCCGATGACAGCTGCGAGGACGAATGCCACGCCGGCCAACGCCAGCGTGGACGGCAGCGCATGAGTCATCAACCGCGATACCGATTGCCCGCTGTTGAGCGAGTATCCGAGATCGCCGGTGATCAGCCGTTGCACGGAGACACCGAACTGTACGATCGCGGGATCACTCAGTCGGTAATAGTCCCGCAACACCTGGGCGTCCTGATCGGAGATCGGGTTCTCTGGGTTGGATATCTGCTGTTCGATCGGATCGCCCGGCAACACATTGAGGACGAAGAACACTGCCGTATAAGCCAGCACGATCACGACGATCGACTGGGCAACACGCCGCAGCACAAAGCTCAACACCGAACGAACGGTATTGCCGGGCAGAACAACCGGCAATGATTCGGTCCTTCAGGAACTTTAACGCGACCGTGCAGTTGTGCTTAACTGTCGGGCCTCGAGTCATTTCGAGTTCGCCTGATCGCAAATGTTGTTCGGCACGGGCACAGCCGTAGCGTGAGCGCCATGGTTGTCTCACTGTCGGTCGGGGTAGAGGTGATCGGCGACGGAATTGCCGATCTCCCTGGGGGTTCCGTTGGCGCTGCCGCCCCGCCGGCCCGCGTTGTCGCAGATCTCGCCCGACGGTTGGAATCAGCGGGAGTGTCGTACTGGGTGATCGGTGCTGAGCGTGGGGAAGACCCCGACATCACCACCGTCAGTATCGACCCGTCACTGATCGCCGCGACAGCGGCGCGGCACAGCACCACATTGGGCCTCGTTGTCGCTGCTGCGGGGCACCGCGATCATCCGTACAACCTGGCCAGGCGGCTGGTCTCGGTCGATCATGCCGCCCACGGGCGGGTCGGTTGGCTGGCGCTCGATTCCGATCAGGGCATCGCGCTCAACGCCGCCACGGATTCCTGGACGGGCGCCGAACTCGACGCGACGCACACGGCTGACGCCGTCCACGCCGTCCGTACCTTGTGGCGTACCTGGCCGCTGAGTGCAGTGGTGGGCGACCGAGACAAGGGCGTCTTCGCCGATGTGACGCAGATCCGGCGGGCAGACGTGCGCCGCGGATACACGATCAGCGGGCCGTTGAACGTGCCCGGGTCGCGGCAAGGTGACCTTCCGATCTGGCGTCAGGTACCGCCAGGTGGTGTGGTTGCCGGCGCGGATCTGGCCGTGGTCGAGGACCGAGACCCCATTCCTCGTGATGTCCTCGGCGTAGTGCGGCTGCGTACGGTCGACACGATCGATGCGGACCTCGATCGGATCGCCCGCTCCGGTAAGGCGGTGGGCGCGATTCTGCGACTCAGCACAGAAGCGCTCGGTCCCGTTCTCGACCGGATCCTGCCCGCGGCCCGTGGCCGCGGTGTTCTCGGTGAGTTCACGGGCGCCACACTGCGTGACCGGTTGGGTCTGCCGGTGCCGGCTTCGCCTGATCTGTCCGACCATCCCGTTGTCTTCGACGCTGTTTCCACCCCAGGAGGGCGATTGTGACTGGTGACGTGCGCCAGTTGATCCTGAACGTCAACGTGCTCAACGTCGGTATCCACACCGGCTCGTGGCAGCGCAGCAGCGAACCACCAACGTCGTTCGCCGACCCGGGTTACTACGCGCGAATGGGTCGGATCGCCGAGCGGGGACGGCTGGACGCACTGTTTCTTGCCGATGGCCCTGCGCTGCGCGAACATCCGGCGCTGCGTCCGTCACAAGCGTTGGAACCCAGCGTCATCCTGGCGTCGGTGGCGGCCGAAACCGAACACCTCGGGCTGATCGGCACGCTGTCCTCGACATTCAACGATCCCGTCGAACTGGCCCACCGCCTGCTGAGCCTCGACGAGCTCTCCGGCGGCAGGCTGGCGTGGAACGTCGTCACGACCTATTCGCTGCCCGCCGGTGGCAATTTCGGGTTGGCCGATTATCCGGATCGGCCGACCCGCTACCGGCGGGCCGCGGAGTTCGTGGACGTGGTGCGGGCACTGTGGCGCGATGCAGCAGATCCCAGCGGGCGCGGGATCGACCACCACGGCGAATTTTTCACTGTCGTAGGGTCGCTGCCTCAAGGCCCGTCGCCGCAGGGCTATCCGCTGCTGGTGCAGGCAGGCGGCTCACCCCAGGGCCGGGAGCTGGCCGGTCGGGTAGCAGACGCGGTGTTCAGCGCCGAGCTTGATCTCGGGGCGGGGATCGACCACAGCCGGTATGTGAAGGACGTCGCCGTGGCGCATGGTCGCCGCCGTGGCGATGTCAAGATTCTGCCGGGGCTCATCACCACGATCGGTAGTGACCGTGCCGAAGCCGAGCGGCGCCACGAGGAACAGAACGCGCTGCTGCCCGCCGGCCATGATCTGGAGCGACTGTCGCAGGTACTGGGCGAGGACCTGTCCGCGCACCCGTTGGACGCACCGGTCCCGGCGCACCTGCTCGGTGAAGTGCAAGACCCTGCGAAATTCGGTGCGTCACTGGGATTCCGGGAATCGGTGGTGCGGCTGATCGAAAGCAGGCAGCTCACACTGCGAGCGGCGGTGCGCGAGTTCAGCGGCGCCGGGCACCGGGTGATCGTGGGGTCGCCGGAAGACGTGGCGGACACGATCGAGCACTGGTTCCTCGCCGGTGCCGCCGACGGGTTCAACCTCATGCCCGACGTGTTCCCGGACGGTCTGGAGATATTCGTCGACGAGGTGGTGCCCTTGCTGCAGGCCCGTGGCCTGTTCCGCACGCAGTACACGGAGACGACGCTGCGGGAACGGTTCACCGGTGCGGCCCACCCGAGCGGGGTGCCGACACTGGTGCGCGCTCGGCTGGCATGATCCGGCCACCCGATCACGATCCAGGTGGCCGAAACCGTAGTTTGGTACCCGTGGATGAACCTGTTGCCGTTGTCACTGGGGCCAGTCGCGGTGCGGGCCGTGGGATCGCCGCGGCGCTGATCGCGTCGGGATGGCGGGTGTATCTCACCGGCCGCACGGTGACCGACCTCGGCAAGCGTGGTGTCGCCGCGCGGGTCGACCACTCCGACGATGCCGCGGTCGGTGCGATGTTCAGCCGGGTGGCCACCGAAACCGGCCGCCTGGACCTTCTCGTCAACAACGCCGCCGCCATCCACGATGACCTGGTGAATCCGAGGCCGTTCTGGGAGAAGCCGATCGAGCTGGCCGAGGTGCTCGATGTCGGCCTACGCTCGGCGTACGTGGCGTCGTATTACGCCGCGCCGCTGCTGCTCGCCGGTGAGAAGTCCTTGATCGCGTTCACGTCGTCGCCGGGCTCGGTCTGTTATATGCACGGTCCGGCCTACGGCGCCCAGAAGGCGGATGGGCATCCTGCTGACCGAGAAACTGCGCGCCGCGTTCGACGGGCACCCCGATGCCTTCGCCAAAACCGCCCAGCAGGCCGAAACGCCCGAATTCACCGGGCATCTCATCAACGCGCTGTACCACGATCCGGAATTGCCCGCGTTGAGCGGACACACCGTGATCGGCGCCGAGCTGGCCGCCCGTTACGGCATCACCGATGAGGGGGGACGGGTTCCGCCGTCACACCGGGACACGCTGGGCGCACCCCGGGTGCCGCACCCGGCCGTCGTGCGGTGAGTGTTCCGCCGTCGGTCGCGGCGGATTCACCAGTTGTATCACCGGCGGAAGCGCTACCGCCTGTGATATCGCTTTTCTACGATGACCAGTCAGCCTCGCACCAGACACGGCTTGATCACCCGCAGCGCGGTCGGACCCAACGCCGCCGAGGCGTTCGTCCTGATCGCGATCGCCACCATCCTGATCACCCGGCTGTACCTGCAGCTGACCGGCTATCCGCAGATCGGTGGCGGCAACCTGCACATTGCCCACGCGCTGTGGGGTGGTGCGCTGATGATGCTGGCGCTGGTGATCGGCTGGATGGTGCTGGGCTTCGGCGCCCGCATCCTGTGCGTGGTGTTGGGCGGTGTCGGGTTCGGTCTTTTCCTCGACGAGGTCGGCAAATTCGTCACCAAGGACAACGACTACTTTTACGGCCCGGCCGCCGAAATCATGTACATCCTGGTGGTTCTCATCCTGGTCGGGGCCAGGGTGATCCGTGGTTTCCGGCCGCTCGGTGTCCGGGAATGCCTGGCCTCGGCGGCTTTGATCGCCGCCGACGGTGTCGCCCGCGGGCTGGCCGACCACCGTCGCGAGATCGGCCTGGCGTTGCTCGACCAAGCCGAGGCTCAGGGCGCTGACCGCGCCGAGGCCGACCATGTCCGCGCGTTGCTGCTGTCAGCCGACCATGCGCCGGACCGGCTGTACCGGTTGCAGCACACGCTGCCCCGGCTCATTCCGGGCTTCTTCCGCAGCCCGCGGTGGGTTCCGGTGGTGGGCTGGCTGATCGTTGCCGGCGCTGTCGCCGGGGTGCTCTTCGGCGCGCTGGGGATGCTGCTCGGCGACTACTTCTACGACGACCGCGACATCACGTTGCGGCTGGCCGGTGCCAACCCGGCGTCGATCATCCTGTTGGCCAGTGCGGTGCTCACCGCGGCGATGGCCTTGCCCGCGATGATCGCCTGGCGGCGTACTGACAGCGTCTGGCCGCTGCGGTGGCTGCGCAACGCGGCGCTGACCTTCACCTTCCTCAATGCCCTTGTCGATTTCGCCACGGAAGGCTTTGGGGCACTGCTGAATATGTCGATCGGCCTGTTCACATTGGCGATTTTGTCCTACCAGTTGGACCGGGCCCTGGTGCCACGGGGCGCGCGTGGTCACACCACCGTGAGATAGCGGCGGGTCACGGCGCGCTGCGCCAACCGGGTGACCGGCCCGCCCAGGGTGCTCCACCATGTCGCCGGCCGGGAGAACGCCGACACCTCGGCGTAGACCGCCTCGTCGGCCGGGTCGTAGCGCACCGCGAACAACTCCTCACCGGATTCCGGATGCCCGGCCAGCGTGCCGTAGGCGAAGCCACGCCGGTCCGGCTCGTCGAGGACGTACACCACCCGGCACGGCACCGGCACCGGCCCCAGCTTGGCCAGCAGATCGGTCCCGACCGCAGCGGTCTCCGTCGTCGCCTCCACGCGCATCCCGACGCCGCGTTGCATACCCCACCGCAGCACGGAGTCGGCTGCCCTCTCGAACCGGTCCCGGCCGCCGCCGATGACTGCCGACACGCGCACATGGTGATAGCCGGCGGGCAGCGCACCCGCCGTCGCACCGACTTCGGGATAGGTCAACGACAACGCCGCGAGGTCGCTCAATTTCACCCCACCACCATGGCATTTCCGGCGCTGTGCGCGGTAGGCAATACGGTGGCTCTGTGCGCACTGACAGCAACCACGCCGGTGGCGGGTTCAATCCACCCGAACCCACCGCCCACGGTGGGCCCGATTACGGCCGGTTCATCGAGGCGGTGCGCGCGCTGCAGGACCACGCACGGGGCGCGGATGCGCCCGATGCGGTGATCACCGAGGCCGCCGGTCTGATCGAGAAGGTGTCTGCCCTGCTGGCCCCGTACGACGCCGACGAATGGAATTCACCTTCCGGTAGGCGCATGGACCTGCCCAATCGTGGCAACGTCAGCTCCGTGCCGGTGAATTTGGCGGTGACCGCCGACGATCGAGTGGAAGGGACCGCGTTCTTCCGGCGCTTCCACCTCGGCCGCAACGGCGCAGTACACGGTGGTGCGCTGGCATTGCTGTTCGATTCGCTGCTGGGATTCACCGCCGCCAAGCTGACCAGAAGCCCTTATCAACGGACGGGCTATCTGCACGTCAACTACCGCAAGATCGCTCCGATCGAGAAGGAACTGCAGGTGGACGCGGGTATAGACCGTATTGAGGGCCGCAAGATATTCGTCGTCGGGAAACTCTGCGACGGCGATGACGTGCTCACCGAGGCGCAGGCGCTGTTCGTGCGGCTGAAGCCGGGTCAACCGTGAACACCGCGTCGATGAAGCGCGGCTGGGCACACTGGCGCGACAGGTTGAGGCAACGTCCGGTCGCCAATTTCGTGTACCGCACGGTTGTGGCCGTCGTCGGCGTACTGGTCCTGGCGGTCGGCATCGTGGCGATTCCGTACCCGGGCCCGGGCTGGGCCATCGTCTTCCTCGGGCTGGCCATCCTGGCCACCGAGTTCCGCTTCGCCCAGCATGCGTTGCGCTACATCCGGACCCGTTATGACGCGGTGATGGTCTGGTTTGCCCGCCAGCACATCGCGGTGAAAGGGCTGAGCGCGGTGTTCACCGGGGTCGTCGTGGTGGCGACGCTGTGGCTGCTCGGGGCGGTCGGCTGGTCCGCGGGACTGGTCGGTCTGGAGCAGTCCTGGTTGCAGAGCCCTATCGGGCTGGGGGCCTGATCAGGCCCACAGATAGCATGGTCACGATCGTATTCGCCCCCGCACCGTAGGAGAGTCCTCGATGAGTGACGCCGCCAGCCCAGCCCTCGCAGCCCCGATCCGGGTTGCTGCCGGGACCACTGCGGCCGCGGCGGTTCGGGAGGCCGGGTTGCCCAGCCGGGGCGCATCCGACGCCGTCGTGGTGGTCCGCGACGCCGAAGGGCGGCTCCGTGACCTGTCCTGGACGCCCGATGCCGACGTCGAGGTGACGGCGGTGGCCGCGGACACCGAGGACGGTCGCAGCGTCATCCGGCACTCGTGCGCGCACGTGCTGGCCCAGGCGGTACAGGACTTGTTCCCCGCCGCCAAGCTCGGTATCGGCCCGCCCATCACCGACGGTTTCTACTACGACTTCGACGTCGCCGAGCCGTTCACCCCCGACGACCTCGAGAAGCTTGAGAAGCGCATGCGCCAGATCGTCAAGGACGGGCAGCTTTTCGACCGCCGGGTGTACGCGTCCAAAGACCAGGCGCGCGAGGAACTTGCCGACGAGCCGTACAAGCTGGAGCTCGTCGACGACAAGTCCGGCGACCCTGACGTGATGGAGGTCGGCGGCGACGAGCTCACCGCCTACGACAACCTCAATCCGCGGACGCGAGAACGCGTCTGGGGCGATCTGTGTCGTGGCCCGCACATCCCCACCACCAAATTCATCCCGGCGTTCAAACTGACCCGCAGCAGCGCCGCATACTGGCGGGGCAACCAGGACAACGCCAGCCTGCAACGCATCTACGGCACCGCCTGGGAGTCGCAGGATGCCTTGGACCGGCATCTCGAACTCATCGAGGAAGCGCAGCGCCGCGACCACCGCAAGCTCGGCGTGGAGCTGGACCTCTTCAGCTTTCCTGACGAATTGGGTTCGGGCCTACCGGTTTTCCACCCGAAAGGTGGTGTGGTGCGCCGTGAGTTGGAGGACTATTCGCGCCGCAAGCACCTGGAGGCGGGCTACGAGTTCGTCAACACCCCGCACATCACCAAAGAGAACCTGTACATCACCTCGGGCCACCTTGAGTGGTACGCCGACGGCATGTTCCCGCCCATGCACATCGATGCCGAGTACGACGCCGACGGTGCGGTGCGCAAGCCAGGACAGGACTACTACCTCAAACCGATGAACTGCCCGATGCACCACCTGATCTTCCGCTCACGTGGCCGGTCATATCGCGAATTGCCTTTGCGGCTTTTCGAATTCGGTTCGGTGTATCGCTACGAGAAGTCCGGCGTGGTCCACGGGCTGACCCGGGTGCGCGGCATGACCCAGGACGACGCACACATCTACACCACGCACGACCAGATGCGTGGCGAGTTGACCTCACTGCTGCATTTCGTGCTCGACCTGCTCTCCGATTACGGCCTCGACGAGTATTACCTGGAACTGTCCACCAAGGACCCGGAGAAGTACGTCGGCTCCGATGATATGTGGGACGAGGCCACCGAGACGCTCCGCGAGGTCGCGCAGGCCTCCGGACTGGATCTGGTGCCCGACCCGGGCGGCGCGGCGTTCTACGGCCCGAAGATCTCCGTGCAGGTCAAGGATGCGCTCGGCCGCAGCTGGCAGATGTCGACCATCCAGCTCGACTTCAACATGCCCGACCGGTTCGAGCTGGAATACACCGCCGCTGACGGTAGCCGTCAACGGCCGGTGCTGATCCACCGTGCCCTGTTCGGCTCGATCGAACGGTTCTTCGGAGTCCTCACCGAGCATTATGCGGGCGCGTTCCCGGCGTGGCTCGCGCCGGTGCAGGTGGCAGGCATCCCCGTTGCCGAGGCTCACGTGCCCTACCTGCAAGAGGTTGCCGCACAGCTGCGTTCGCGTGGAGTTCGCGTGGAGGTCGACGTGAGCGACGATCGGATGGCCAAGAAGATCGTCAACCACACGAATCAGAAGGTGCCGTTCATGTTGCTCGCGGGGGACCGGGACGTGGAAAACGGCGCCGTCAGTTTTCGCTTCGGCGACCGCACCCAGATCAACGGTGTGCCACGCGACGAGGCGGCCGACGCGATCGTGAACTGGATCGCCGCCCGCGAGAACACCGTGCCCACAGCCGAAACGGTGAAGGTAGGCGCTCCCGAGTGACCGACGACGAGCGGACCATCGTCGACCACGGTGTCGGCGATCCCGACTACCTGCAGCGACTGTGGACGCCGCACCGGATGAGCTACATCGCCGAGGCGCCCGCCCTGAAGGGTGAGGGCGGTTCCGCGGCATCCTCTGAGCCGTTCACCGACATCCCGGAAATGTCCGACGAGGACGGCCTCATGGTCGCGCGGGGTGCGCAGGTGTACGCGGTGCTCAACCTGTACCCGTACAACCCCGGCCACCTCATGGTGGTGCCGTACCGGCGGGTTTCGGAGTTGGAGGACCTCAGCGAGGCCGAGAGTGCCGAGCTGATGACGTTCACCCAGAAGGCGATTCGCGTCATCAAGGCGGTCTCGCGTCCTCACGGGTTCAATGTCGGCCTGAACCTGGGCACCTCGGCAGGGGGCTCGCTGGCCGAGCATCTGCACATGCACGTGGTTCCCCGCTGGGGTGGCGATGCGAACTTCATCACGATCATCGGTGGTTCCAAGGTGATCCCGCAGCTGCTGCGGGAGACACGTTCGCTGCTGGCCACGGAATGGGTCAAGCAGGACGAGCAGGACAGATCGCCGTGAGCAACTTCTTTCTGATGAGCCGTGCGGCCTACGCGAAGTTGTCCCGGCCGATCGCCAAGGCCGCGTTGCGTGCCGGGCTCACCCCGGACAGCGTCACCATCCTCGGCACCGCAGGGACCGTGGTCTCGGCGCTGACCCTGTTCCCGATGGGGCAGCTGTGGTGGGGTGCTTTCGCCGTTGCTGTGTTCGTGTTGGCTGACATGCTCGACGGCGCCATGGCGCGCGAGCGCGGCGGCGGCACCCGCTTCGGTGCGGTGCTCGACGCCGCGTGTGACCGGATCGCCGACGGCGCGGTGTTCGCCGGTCTGCTGTGGTGGGCGGTGTTCGGGCTGGACAGCGCGACGCTGGCGGTCGCCACGTTGATCTGCCTGGTCACCTCGCAGGTCATCTCCTACATCAAGGCGCGCGCCGAGGCCAGCGGCCTGTCCGGTGACGGCGGGATCATCGAACGTCCCGAGCGCCTGGTGATCGTGCTCGTCGGCGCCGGACTGTCCGGCGTCCCGTTCCTCCACATGCCCTGGCTCGTGTATGTGGGCATGTGGCTCCTTGCGGTGGCCAGCGTGATCACCGTGGCCCAGCGGTTGCACACCGTGCGCATTTCCGTCGGCGCAATGGATCTGTTGCATCCGTCGCAGCCATCGCATCCGTCAGCACCGGACGAGTCGGGGGAGTCGTGACAAGCATTCCGCTCAGTGGTCGGGTGACAGACCTGGGCTACGCGGCCGGTTGGCGACTCGTCCGAGCCATGCCCGAGTCGTTGGCCCGCAACGCGTTCGACGCGGGAGCCAGCTACGCGTCCCGCGGCGGCGGGCCTGACCAGCTGCGCAAGAATCTGGCCCGCATCACCGGCGTCGAGCCGGCCGAGGTGCCCGATGAACTGATGCGTGCATCGCTGGCCTCGTACGCCCGGTACTGGCGGGAAGCGTTCCGGTTGCCGTCGATGGATCTGCCCGTCGTGGCCAAACGCCTCGACGAGGTCTTCATCGGTGCGGACAAGATGCAGGCCGCCATGGACGCCGGCCGTGGCGCCGTGATGGCCCTCCCGCACAGCGGCAACTGGGACATGGCGGGGGTGTGGCTGGTGCAGAACTACGGCACCTTCGCGACCGTTGCCGAACGCCTCAAGCCCGAATCGCTGTACAAACGCTTCATCGACTACCGCGAGAGCCTTGGATTCGAAGTGTTTCCGCTCTCGGGTGGCGAGCGTCCACCGTTCGAACTGCTCGCCGAACGGCTGCGCGAGAACAAGTTCGTGTGCTTGATGGCAGAACGTGATCTGACCCGCCAGGGCGTCGAGGTCGACTTCTTCGGCGAGCCCACCCGGATGCCCGCCGGGCCGGCGAAACTTGCGGTCGACACCGGCGCGCCGCTGCACCCGGCTCACGTCCACTACGACGGGGACGACTGCGTCGTCGAGGTGTTCGACGCGCTCGACACGTCGTCGGGTGACATCACCGCCATCACGCAGGCACTCGCCGATCGGTTCGCCAAGAACATCGCCGACCATCCCGCGGATTGGCACATGCTGCAGCCGCAGTGGCTGGCCGATCTGTCCGACGAACGACGCGCCCGGTTAGGTACCTGAGGCCATGCGTATCGGGATGGTCTGCCCCTATTCGTTCGATGTGCCGGGCGGCGTGCAGTCCCATGTGTTGCAGCTGGCCGAGGTGATGCGCGGTGGTGGCCACCATGTCAGTGTGCTGGCGCCGTCCTCGCCGTACGTCACGCTGCCCGACTATGTGGTGTCGGGCGGCAAGGCCGTCCCGATTCCGTACAACGGGTCGGTGGCGCGGTTGCGGTTCGGGCCAGCCACGCATCGGAAGGTCAAGAAGTGGATCGCCGAAGGCGATTTCGACGTACTACATCTGCACGAACCGAACGCCCCGAGCCTGTCCATGCTCGCGCTGCAGGCCGCGGAGGGGCCGATCGTCGCAACGTTTCACACCTCGACGACGAAATCGTTCACGCTCAGCGTGTTTCAGGGCATCCTGCGTCCGTATCACGAGAAGATCGTCGGACGGATCGCCGTTTCGGATCTGGCACGGCGCTGGCAGATGGAGGCCCTCGGCTCGGACGCGGTGGAAATACCCAACGGCGTCGACGTCGGTTCGTTCGCCAACGCGCCCCTGATGGAGGGCTATCCACGTCCCGGCCGGTCGGTACTGTTCCTCGGCCGCTTCGACGAACCCCGCAAGGGCATGACCGTCCTGTTGGGCGCGCTGCCGAAATTGGTCGAGCGGTTCAGCGACATCGAGATCCTCATCGTGGGTCGCGGCGACGAGGACGCGTTGCGTGAGCAGGCCGGTGCCCTCGCGGGGCACCTGCGGTTCCTCGGCCAGGTCGACGACGCGACCAAGGCCTCGGCGATGCGCAGCGCCGATGTCTACTGCGCCCCCCACCTCGGCGGTGAGAGCTTCGGGATCGTGCTCGTGGAGGCCATGGCGGCCGGAACCGCCGTCGTCGCCAGCGAATTGGACGCTTTCCGGCGCGTTCTCGATGACGGCGAAGCCGGCCGGCTGGTACCCATCGACGATGCCGACGCCCTCGCGAACGCACTGATCGAGATGCTCACCGACGACACGGTGCGCGACGGCTACATCGCGCGTGCCGGCGCGTGCGTATACCGCTACGACTGGTCGGTGGTGGCCGGCCAGATCATGCGGGTATATGAAACTGTGGCCGGGTCCGGGATCAAGGTGCAGGTCAGCGGGGCGGCCGCGCGGAGCGAAGCGATCGGGGAGCTGGATTGATACCCGCGTGGATTGTGATCACCACGCTGGCAGTCCTGGCCGTGGTGCTGCTGCTGATCGGGGTATGGGCCTACCAGACCGCCAACCGCCTCGATCGCCTGCACGTGCGCTACGACCTGTCGTGGCAGGCGCTCGACGGTGCACTGGCCCGGCGGGCGGTGGTGGCACGCGCGGTCGCGGTCGACGCCTATGCAGGCGGTCCGCAGGGTAAACGGCTGGCCGCGCTGGCCGACGCCGCGGAGCGCGCACCGCGGACCGCGCGGGAATCCGCGGAAAACGAATTGTCCGCGGCATTGTCCGCCGTGGACCCCGTGTCGCTGCCGGTGGCGCTGGTGGCCGAACTGGCCGATGCGGAGGCCAGGGTGCTGCTGGCCCGTCGCTTCCACAACGACGCCGTCCGCGACACCCTGGCCCTGCGCGAACGCCCCGCGGTCCGTGCACTGCGACTGGGTGGCACCGCCGCCTTGCCCACCTATTTTGAGATCGCCGAGCGCGAAGAGTCGCAAGCCGAGGCCAACCCGGTCAGTCGTCGTACGTCCGCGCGCGTCGTGTTGCTCGACGAAACCGGCGCCGTGTTGCTGCTGTGCGGGAGCGATCCGGCGATCGGTGACCTGCAGACCCCGGCGCCACGGTGGTGGTTCACCATCGGTGGCGCCGTCCAACAGGGCGAGAGCCTGCGGGCAGCCGCGGTCAGGGAACTCGCCGAGGAGACCGGGCTACGCGTGGAGCCGACGGAGTTGGTCGGTCCGGTGTGGCGGCGCGACGCCGTCATCGACTTCAATGCCTCGGTGATCCGCAGCGAGGAGTACTTCTTCCTCCATCGCACCAGCCGGTTCGAGCCGTCGGCATCGGGCCGTACCGCGCTTGAGCGGCACTACATCCACGGGCACCGCTGGTGCGATGAGATAATGATCGGCGAGCTGGTCGCCGGCGGGCAGGCCGTGTATCCACTGCAGTTGGGCGCACTGCTGGCTCAGGCGAATGAACTGGTCGAAAGGCCGGCCGACGCGAATGGGCGCATACCCGCGCACAGCGAGCTGCAAGCCATCCGCTGAAGTGCGGATTCATTCGATTTGGCTGCCCCATTACACTGAATACGTAGGAACTTAAAGGAGATAGCAGTGGAAACCGCGGCCCAGAACGGCTCAAGCAATCAGACCGGTACCGCGCGCGTGAAGCGTGGAATGGCAGAGATGCTCAAGGGTGGGGTGATCATGGATGTGGTCACCCCCGAGCAGGCCAAGATCGCCGAGGGTGCCGGTGCGGTGGCGGTGATGGCCCTGGAGCGGGTGCCTGCCGATATCCGGGCCCAGGGTGGGGTGTCGCGGATGTCGGATCCGGACATGATCGAGGGCATCATCTCGGCGGTGACGATCCCGGTGATGGCCAAGGCGCGGATCGGGCATTTCGTGGAGGCCCAGATCCTGCAGTCCCTGGGGGTGGATTACATCGATGAGTCGGAGGTGTTGACCCCGGCTGATTACGCCAACCACATCGACAAGTGGAAGTTCACCGTGCCGTTCGTGTGCGGGGCGACCAATCTGGGTGAGGCGTTGCGCCGGATCACCGAGGGGGCGGCGATGATCCGGTCCAAGGGTGAGGCCGGTACCGGGGATGTGTCGAATGCGACCACTCATATGCGGGCCATTCTGGGTGAGATCCGCAGGCTCAGCTCCTTGTCGGACGATGAGTTGTTCGTGGCGGCCAAGGAGTTGCAGGCGCCGTATGAGTTGGTGGCCGAGGTGGCGCGGGCCGGGAAGTTGCCGGTGACGATGTTCACCGCCGGGGGGATCGCGACGCCGGCGGATGCGGCGATGATGATGCAGCTCGGTGCCGAGGGTGTGTTTGTGGGGTCTGGGATTTTCAAGTCGGGCAATCCCGCGCAGCGGGGTGCGGCGATCGTGAAGGCCACCACGTTTTATGACGATCCTGATGTGTTGGCGAAGGTGTCGCGTGGTTTGGGTGAGGCGATGGTCGGCATCAACGTCGAAGACATCGCGCAGCCACACCGGCTCGCCGAACGCGGCTGGTAAGTCTTAACGCGTGACGAACCGCTTTCGCGAAGAACATCGCTGATGGCGATCGAGGAGATCCTTGATCTCGAACAGCTCGAGGTCAACATCTATCGCGGTGGGGTTTTCAGCCCCGAATCCGGCTTTCTGCAGCGCACCTTCGGGGGGCATGTAGCCGGGCAGTCGCTGGTCTCGGCGGTGCGTACGGTCGCGCCCGAGTTCCAGGTGCACTCCCTGCACGGCTATTTCCTGCGGCCGGGGGATGCCAGGACACCGACGGTCTACACCATCGAACGCATCCGCGACGGCGGTTCGTTCTGTACCCGCCGGGTGAGCGCGATCCAGCACGGCGAGACGATCTTCACGATGTCGGCCTCATTTCAGACCGATCAGACCGGCATCGAACATCAGGACGCCATGCCGGAGGCGCCGGCACCGGACGATCTGCCGGGGTTCCGGTCCGGGGGAGCGTTCGACGACGCCGGGTTCGCGCAATTCGCCGAGTGGGACGTGCGGATCGTGCCACGGGACCAGGTGCAGCGACTGCCCGGTAAAGCATCCCAGCAGCAGGTCTGGTTCCGGCACCGCGATCCGCTGCCCGATGATCACGTGTTGCACATCTGTGCGCTGGCCTACATGAGCGACCTCACCCTGCTCGGTTCGGCACAGGTCAATCATCCCGACACGCGCAAGCACCTGATGGTCGCGTCGCTAGATCACGCCATGTGGTTCATGCGGCCGTTCCGGGCCGACGAGTGGCTGCTCTATGACCAGTCCTCGCCGTCGGCATGTGGGGGACGGTCGCTGACCCAGGGCAAGATCTTCAACCGGTACGGCGAAATGGTCGCCGCGGTAATGCAGGAAGGCCTGACCCGCTACCAGCGCAAGGCCGCGCCCGAAAAGCCGGCATGAGCGTCCACGTGGGCGTGCTCGCCCTGCAGGGCGACACGCGTGAGCATCTGGCCGCGTTGCGCGAGGCCGGCGCCGAGGCCGGGATCGTGCGTCGGCTCCCCGAACTCGACGCGGTCGACGCGTTGGTGATACCCGGCGGGGAGTCCACGGCGATGAGCCACCTGCTGCGCGAATTCGACCTGCTCGAACCGCTGCGCGCGCGGATCGCCGAAGGTCTGCCGTGCTACGGATCCTGCGCCGGGATGATCCTGCTGGCCAACGAGATCGCCGACGCCGGCGTTGAGGGTAGAGCTGCGGTGCCGTTGAAGGGCATCGATATGACGGTGCGGCGCAACGCTTTCGGCCGCCAGGTCGATTCCTTCGAAGGTGATATCGACTTCGAAGGGCTCGACGATCCGGTGCATGCGGTGTTCATCCGGGCGCCGTGGGTGGAGCGGGTCGGCCCCGATGTGCAGGTCCTGGCCCGCGCGGCCGGTCACATCGTGGCAGTGCGCCACGGCCCGATGCTGGCCACGTCATTTCACCCGGAGATGACCGGGGACCGGCGCATTCACAAGTTGTTCGTCGACTCGCTGTAGCCATTCGCGGTCTTCGTGATCGGTAGACGGCCTCGGGCTTCAGAATCGGCCTGAGCGAACCGAGGAGTGAGCATGAGACGCTACGTCAGCGCCGGCAAGTACTACTGGAAGACGCCGGGGGAGGGCGCATGGCTACCGAGCGAGTGGGCCTACACGCCCAACGAGATCGACGTCGCGTCCACGCTCACCACGACGGAGCGGATGAGCCGGTGGCTCATGAAGACACTCCTTCGCGCCGACGCCGTCGCCGAGCGCGTCGACAGAGAGCGGCTCGCAATGACAGCGGTGCGCAGGCACGAGCAGGCTTACGCGCTGGGCCTCGCAGGCAATCGGACCCGTACCGCCGCTGTCGTCGCCGTCCGGGACTGCGGGGTCTCCGTCGACGCTCACTCGTCGCCGTCGGCGCAGGCGATCGCCGATGCTTCGGTCGTCACGGTGGAGATCGAGATCGACGGTTGCCGGTGGGATGCAGTGACGCTCCTTCCCCGGACGGCGGTTGTCGTACCGGCGCAGGAGGTCCACGTTTTCCGCCACCCCGACGATCCGATTCCGCTCTGGGCTGGCCGATAACGCCGAAACGAGGCATGGGTATCTCATCCCTGCAGCGGCGGTACCTGTGCTCGCACGCCCAGAACGGGCTGTCGCCGCCGACCGTGCCCCCAACCGGCATCCCATGGCCAACGTCCACGTGCGTCGGCCCAGACCAATTGCAGAGCACGAACTCCGTCACCGAAAAGCATTGTCGAGTAACGCAAATGCACGTCGGGATGGTCGACCGCGACGACCTCGAATAGAAACTCATCTTGATGGTCGATATGCATGGCAGGCGCCAATGCAGTGCCGTCCTCCGTGATCATGTGGGCGATGGAATTCAACAGGCGCGCAGCCGTGTGCGTCGCCATCCCGGTGATGATCAGTTCCGAAAGCCCTTGCCCGTGTAATCCGACCGTGTAGGTAAACGGTCGCTTGTCGTCCTCGACGCCCTGCACCGCCCAGCCATGGTCGTCGATCGTTGCCCGCAGTCCGTCTAGGTACTGCTCCGTCGTGCCGTTCGGGTTGTCGCATTTCCAGCACATTCGCCAATCCTTCGGTCGTTGCGGTCAGCATCCGCCGCCCCTCCGACAACTTCTGGCACGTTCCACACCCCAGGCTTGGCCGCAGACCTGACCGCAAAGGCGACAAGACCGCGACCACGGCAGCATCACCGACCTACCGGGCGAAGTCCTCGCCGAGCACACCCGGCTCACTTCCGATATCCGACGCTTCGGCAATGGACGATCCCCGGAAACCCGCCCCGAAGCCTCACCGATGTCCTGAGACGCGATAGTTCGGCGCGGACTTGTCGGTGGTCGAATGTATGTTCGATGCATGGAGGGTGGTGCGGTCGCGGCGATAGCCGGGTTGCGGGCGGCGTTTGACGCGTTCGCGGCCTGCGAGGTCGAATCACTGACCCGTACTGAGCTGCTCGCCGTGCTCGACGAATACGAGACGCTGCGCTCTCAGCTACCCTCCCCGTCGCATCGACTGCTGGCCCAACTGCAAACCGATTGTTCACCGCGGGAATTGGGGGCCAAATCCTGGAACGAGGTGCTGCGGATCCGGTGGCGACTGTCGACCGCTGAGGCCGGCCGCCGCCTGGCCGAGGCGGCCGAGTTGGGGCCGCGGCGCACCCTGACCGGTGAACCCTTACCCCCACTGCGGGCGGCGGTCGCCGCCGCCGAGCAGGCCGGGCTGATCAACGCTGATCACGTCAAAGTCCTGCGCGAGGTGATCGGTCGGCTGCCCGGGTTTATCGACCCCACCACCTGTGAGCAGTTTGAAGCCGACCTGGTCCGCGTCGCCGTCGGGGTCGGACCCAAAGAACTCAAAGACACCGCCGAACTGCGATTGTTTCTGCTCGACCAGGACGGCCCCGAACCCGAGGAGACCGAACGCGAACGCAAACGCGGGGTCACAATGGCCAAACAGGGCCGCGACGCGCTGACCGATCTGACCGCCCGACTGAGCCCCGAACTGGCTGCAGTCATGGAAGTGCTGTTCGCCAAGCTCGCCGCCCCCGGCATGTGCAACCCCGACGACGAGGAACCCTGTACCACCGGGACCCCCACCCAAGCCCAGATCGACAACGATCACCGCAGCCTGGCCCAACGCCAACACGACGCACTGATCGTCATCGGACGCATCGCACTGATGAGCGGGGACCTGGGTCAACTCAACGGGCTACCCGTGTCGATCATCATCCGCACCACCCTGCACGATTTGGAATCCCGCGCCGGGATCGGCCACAGCGGCGGTGGCACCACACTGCCCATCAACGATGTCATTCGGATGGCAGCCCACGCCAACCACCACCTGGCGGTGTTCGACCGGGCCACCGGATCCGCGTTGAACTATTTCCGGGCCCGACGCACCGCCTCCCCGGCCCAACGGATCATGCTCATCGCCCGCGACGGTGGCTGCACCAAACCGTGTTGCACCGTCGGTGCCTACGGCAGCCAGGTCCACCACGCCGTGGCGGATTGGGCCGACGGTGGCTACACCAATGTCGATGACATGGCCCTCGCGTGTGGGCCCGACAATCGTCTCGTCCACTCCGACGGCGGCTACACCACCACCATCACCGACACCGGCGAAGTCGAATGGCACCCCCCACCAGCCCTGGATCACGGCCAAGCCCGCATCAACTACCACCACCGCCCCGAACTCCTCCTCACCCCACCCCAGGACCCCGAGCCTGACCCGAAGCCCGAGCCCGAGCCAGAGCCGACATCCGAGCCAGGGTCGGAGGCGGAACCCGAACCGGCGCCGGAAGCAGAGTGCGAAGCAGAACCCGAGCCGGAAGCCGAGCTGGGGTGGGACGCAGAACCCGAGCCGAAGTCCGAGCCAGAACGCGAACCGGAACGGCAAGCAGAACCCGAACCGGGGAGGGACGCAGAGCACGAACCGCAGGGCGAGCCACAGTGGAACGCGCAACGCGAACCACACGGGAACACAATCGCAGACCTCGACTGGCACCCCCAGTCAATCCCCGTGTGCGACCTCGAAGCGATCCTGGAATGGGACCGCGAATGGGCCAACATATATGACCAATCCACCCCGACCCCACTGAGTGCTGATGATCTCGAGGACCCCGAGCCGCTCAACCCGTGGATTCCCCTCGACTGGCTCGACGACGCCCCTACGGCGATCGACTCCAACCCCGACACCGATGCCTATCCTGACCCACGGCAGAGCATCGGCAACGATTATGCTCACGGCGGCAAAGGAATACGCGGACCCTGAGATCTACGCAAGCCCCGGGCTTGCCCCGACCCCGTGCCACCTGGGAACCCATCCTGGCGAAAACATGCCCGCCCCGGTGTCGGGTGAACTCGGTCAGCAGAATGGGTTGCCGGTGTCGATCATCGTGCGGCGCACCGTACATAAGTGGACCGAAAGTCCGAGCCGCGCACCGGCAGTGCACAGGACTAGTACCCACGGCCGGCACGGCGTCGTGCGACTGTCCGAACCTCGACGAGGTGCCCCCGGCCCAGAACGCATCCAGATTACGTGGGAGCTGCCCTTTGGCTGACCGTCCGCATCTGAGCGGAACCGGTAGGTACCGCGGCTATGGCCGCGCGGTATTGAGGTGACGACCCCGCCTGCCACGTAGACCCCGCCGCGTAGACTAGGCCACCGAAGTTTCGGCAGAAAGAGGGCGTACCTGCATGAGCGGCCATTCCAAGTGGGCCACCACCAAGCACCAGAAGGCCGTCAAAGATGCACGTCGTGGCAAGGAGTTCGCCCGGCTGATCAAGAACATCGAGGTGGCAGCCCGCACCGGTGGCGGTGATCCGGCCGGTAACCCGACGCTGTATGACGCCATCCAGAAGGCGAAGAAGACGTCGGTCCCGAACGACAACATCGAGCGTGCCCGCAAACGCGGCGCCGGTGAAGAGGCCGGCGGCGCCGACTGGCAGACGATCATGTACGAGGGCTACGGCCCCAACGGCGTGGCCGTGCTCATCGAATGTCTGACGGACAATCGCAACCGCGCAGCCGGTGAGGTTCGGGTGGCGATGACTCGCAATGGCGGCAACATGGCTGACCCGGGCTCGGTGTCCTATCTGTTCACCCGCAAGGGCGTGGTGACGCTGGAGAAGAACGACCTCACCGAGGACGACGTGCTGGTGGCGGTGCTCGAAGCCGGCGCCGAGGAAGTCAACGACCTGGGTGACGCATTCGAGATCATCTCCGAGCCCACCGATCTGGTTGCGGTGCGAACGGCGTTGCAGGACGCCGGCATCGACTACGACTCGGCGGATGCCAGCTTTCAGCCGTCGGTCACGGTGCCTGTCGATCTCGAGGGTGCCCGCAAGGTACTCAAGCTCGTCGACGCGCTGGAGGACAGCGACGACGTCCAGGATGTCTACACGAACATCGACATCCCTGACGACGTTGCCGCTGCGCTCGACGAGGAGTAGGCGCTACCTGAGCGCCTCGGCGATCGGGGTATCGCCGCTGATCAGCTCGAAGGTCCGGCCGACGGTGTCCGGATCGTGCAGCACCGCCAGCAGGACCCTGGCGACGTCTTCACGGGCGATGGTGCCGCGCCCGGTGGACTCGGCGATTGTCACCTTCCCGCTGCCCGGCTCGTTGGTGAGTCCTCCCGGCCGCACGATCGTGGTGCGCAGTCCGGTGCGCGCCCGCACATTGGCGTCGGCGTCGGACTTGGCGCGGATATAAGCGCGGAATACCTCGTCGTAGCTGTCGTCGAGGGAGCGGTCGTCGGCCGAGATTGCCGAAACCATCACGTAGCGATCCACACCGGCAGCCTCGGCGGCGTCGGCCAACAGCACTGCCGCATCACGGTCGACGGTCTCCTTACGGTCCACACCGCTGCCTGGCCCGGCGCCCGCGGCGAACACGACAGCGTCGGCGCCGCGCAGCTGCTCGGCGACCTGCTCGACGGATGACTGCTCCAGGTCGAGCACGGCAGCCTGAGCGCCTGCGGCTTCGAGGTCGGCGACCTGGTCGGGATTGCGGATCAATCCCACCGCCGAATCACCCCGATCGGCCAGCAGCCGTTCCAGAATCAGCGCAATCTTGCCGTGTCCACCGGCGATCACGACGCGCATATAACTACCTCCACATGAGTTGGCCGTTGAGTCCCGCTCCAACGTAGTCGCGAGACCGCGCGGGCCTCAGCTCGCCAGGAATGCGCCGATCTCGCGTGCCGTCTGCTCCGGCTGGTCGAGCATGATCAGCGCCTTGGCGTCGTCCACATAGCGCAGGCGACCACCGGTCAACGCGGCGAGTTGCTGCGCGTGCTCGACGGGCATCACGCGGTTGCGGCTCCACAAGACCAACGTCGGGCCGGTGAAATCGGCCAGGGCGTTGGTGGCCCGCACCAGACCGGGGTAGTCGAACTTTGTGCGGGCGTATTTGAGCAGATCGCGGCGAATCCGCTTGTCGGCGATGCCTGCCCCGGTCCACGCCTCGATGACGTCCTGAGGGATCGGCTTGCCGGCCATCATTCCGAACATGAAGAACCGGTTGCGCAGCCAACCGATACGCATCTGTCTCATGGCCAGTGCGACGGTGCCGGTGGTCCGGGTCGCCAGCCAGGTCACCTTGCCGGGGAAGCCTGGTGGGAAGTTGTCATAGGCCTCCGACGGACAGATGACCAGGCGGGCGACGCGCTTGTCGCGCCCGGCGGCGGTGAGGAACAACGGCCCGCCCCAGTCGGTGATGACCAACGTCACCTCGTTCAGGTCCAGCGCATCGAGGAAGTCGGCGACGATCCCGACCATGCCGTCGAGAGTGAGGTCGGCGTCCTCGCGCATCGGGATCCGGTGGCCACCCAACGGCAGCACCGGCAGCAGGTACCGAAATCCGCTCGGTAGCAACGGAAGCGCGAGTTTCCACTGGGCGTCGTTCATCAGCAGGCCATGCAGCAGCACCACGGGCGGCCCGGCCGGATCGCCATGGTCGCGGTACTCGATGGTTCCGGCGGGGAGTTCGACGGATCTCATGGCGGCCTTCCTTGGCTAGAACAACCATTCTAGAATCTATGCTCTAGTCTGACGGTGGGAGGTACCGATGGCAAGGTCCACGCGAGAGGCGATCCTCACGGCGACGGCCGAGTTGATGCGGCACAAGGGCTACGCCGCGGTCGGCATGAAGGACATCGTGGTGGCCGCGGGCGCGCCGATCGGCTCGCTGTACCACCACTTCCGCGGTGGCAAAGTGCAGATCGCTGCCGAGGCACTGCACAACGCGGGCGTGGCCTACGCACAGCTCATTCCGACGGTCATCGACGACCACGAGGATCTCGGTGCGGCGATCGAGGCCGTGTTCACCCAGGCTGCCGACGACATGGCGGCAACGGGATTTGCCAATATGTGCCCGGTCGGGACCGTCGCGGCCGAGACCGCCGATACCGTCGAAGAGCTGCGGCAGACCGCCGCGGTGGTGTTCAACGGCTGGTTCGACGCGGGCAGCGCCTACTTCATCAAGCGTGGCCTGGATGCCGAGGCGGCGCGCGAGGTCATCATCGCGCTCATCTCTGCCCTCGAAGGCGCGTTCATCCTCGCCCGCACCCTCCGTGACACCGAACCGCTGCGGGCGGCGGGCCGGGCTCTCGGCCCGCGGTACCAGGGTGTGTCCCTACAGAATCCTGTCGCCGCGGCACGCTAAGCTCTCGAACAGATGTTCTGACGAAGGGGTTCGCGTTGCGGGTGATGGGAGTCGATCCCGGGTTGACGCGCTGCGGTCTGTCGATGATCGAAAGCGGGAAGGGCCGGCAGGTCATCGCGCTGGACGTGGATGTTGTTCGCACCCCTTCCGATACGCCGTTGCAGAAGCGGCTCCTGATCATCAGCGATGCCGCCGAGTACTGGATGGATACCCACCGGCCGGACGTGATCGCCGTCGAGCGCGTGTTCGCCCAGCAGAACGTGTCCACGGTGATGGGCACCGCTCAGGCGGGCGGCGTGATCGCCCTGGCCGCGGCCAAACGCGATATCGACGTGCATTTCCACACCCCGTCTGAGGTAAAGGCCGCCGTCACCGGAAACGGTAGGGCGGGCAAGGAGCAGGTGACCGAGATGGTCACGAGAATCCTTGCGTTGCAATCCAAGCCCACACCGGCCGACGCTGCCGACGCGTTGGCGCTTGCCATCTGTCACTGCTGGCGCGCCCCGATGATCGCGCGGATGGCCGCTGCCGAGGCGATGGCTGCCGAGCAACGCCGCAAGTACACCGCGAAACTGAAGGCGGCCCGCGCATGATCGCCTCGGTGCGTGGTGAAGTCATCGACATCGCGCTGGACCACGCCGTCATCGAGGCCGCCGGGGTCGGCTACAAGGTCATGGCCACGCCGTCGACCCTGGCCAATCTGCGCCGGGGCACCGAAGCCCGGCTGATCACCGCGATGATCGTGCGTGAGGACTCGATGACGTTGTACGGGTTCGCCGATGGCGATTCCCGCGATCTTTTCCTCACCCTGCTCGGGGTGTCCGGCGTCGGCCCCAAGATCGGGTTGGCAACGCTGGCCGTCTACGACCCTCAGGGGCTCCGACAGGCGCTCGCCGACGGCGACATCACCGCCCTGACCCGGGTTCCCGGCATCGGCAAGCGAGGCGCCGAGCGGATGGTGCTGGAACTGCGGGACAAGATCGGCCCGGTCGGCCAGAGTGGCGGCTCGGTTGCAATCGGCCACGCCGTGCGCGCTCCCGTGGTGGAAGCCCTTGTCGGCCTGGGCTTTGCGGCCAAGCAGGCCGAGGAAGCGACCGACAAGGTGTTGGCCAACGACCCGGAGGCCACCACATCCGGCGCGCTGCGCGCCGCGCTGTCCATGCTGGGTAAGAAGTAATGGGCCGATTCGAAGACGGGGCCGAGGAGCCCGAAGAACGGGAAATGTCACCGGCGTTGACGGTGGGCGAGGGCGATATCGATGCCAGCCTGCGACCACGTACGCTGGGGGAGTTCATCGGTCAGCCGCGGGTGCGCGAACAGCTGCAACTGGTGCTTGAGGGCGCCAAGAACCGTGGCGGCACACCAGATCACATCCTGCTGTCCGGTCCGCCGGGGTTGGGGAAGACCTCGCTGGCGATGATCATCGCCGCCGAACTGGGCACCTCCCTGCGGCTCACCTCGGGGCCCGCTCTGGAACGCGCGGGCGATCTGGCCGCGATGCTGTCCAACCTGGTCGAGCACGATGTGCTGTTCATCGACGAGATCCACCGCATCGCCCGGCCGGCCGAGGAAATGCTGTACCTGGCGATGGAGGACTTCCGCGTCGACGTCGTGGTGGGGAAAGGCCCTGGCGCCACGTCGATTCCGCTGGAGGTGGCCCCGTTCACCCTCGTCGGGGCGACGACGCGCTCGGGTGCGTTGACCGGCCCGTTGCGCGATCGGTTCGGGTTCACCGCGCACATGGACTTCTATGAGCCGGGGGAGCTGGAACGCGTATTGACCCGCTCGGCGGGGATTCTCGGCATCGAACTCGGTGGGGAAGCGGGCGCCGAGATCGCCCGGCGGTCGCGCGGTACGCCGCGCATCGCCAACCGGTTGTTGCGCCGGGTGCGTGACTACGCCGAAGTCCGCGCCGACGGCATCATCACCCGCGACATCGCCAAGGCCGCGCTGGAGGTCTATGACGTCGACGAACTCGGGCTGGACCGGCTTGACCGGGCGGTGCTGTCCGCGCTCACCCGCAGCTTCGGTGGCGGTCCGGTGGGGGTGTCGACGCTTGCGGTGGCGGTGGGGGAAGAGGCCACCACGGTCGAGGAGGTCTGCGAGCCTTTCCTGGTCCGTGCGGGCATGATCGCCCGCACCCCACGCGGCCGCGTGGCCACACCGCTGGCCTGGACTCATCTGGGCATGCAGCCTCCGGTTACCGGGTTTGGCCAGACGGGACTGTTTGAATAGACGGCATGCTCATCGCCGGTTTGGTCTTTGCCGCGCTCGCCGCGGTCCTGCACGTGTACATCTTCACCATGGAATCACTCACCTGGACTTCCTCGCGTACCCGTGCCACGTTCGGGACCACCGCGGAGGAGGCGGAGGCCACCAAGGAACTCGCCTTCAACCAGGGGTTCTACAATCTGTTCCTGGCCGTCGTGACAATCGTCGGCATCGTGGCTGTGGTTTTGGGGCACAACGCCGTTGGTGCGGCACTGGTGCTCGCGGGTGTCGGGTCGATGCTCGCCGCAGCACTGGTGCTGCTGGTGTCGTCGCCGGACAAGGCGCGAGCCGCGGTGACGCAAGGCGCTTTTCCTGTGATCGCGGTCGTCCTGGTGGCGATCGGGCTTGCGCTTTGACGCCGAGCAGACACTTATGTACCCCGCAGACCGAGAAAAAGGGGACCTAAGTGTCTGCTCGCCGTGAAAAGGTGCGGCAGAGAAACTGATTGGCCGCGGTCCTTGTGGGACCGCGGCCGCTCAGGGGTTTCCGTTGTGCGGAAGAACTTTACAGCAGGCCGAGCAGCTGCAGGTTGGTGATGTACTTGACGATCACCGGCGCCGTGATGTGCGGAATGTCTTTGTCGGGACCGATCTTCGCTTCCTGCACGGCCGCCCGGAAGCGGTCGGTCGGCGCACCCGCGCCGAGCATGGGATGGCTCGGCTGCTGGTAATTGTGGATCAGCGGCAGCAGCGAAGCCTGTCGTTGCTTGTCCGGCAGTGCACGCAAGGTGCTTTCGAACCGCTGCAGCCAGGTGGCGTAGTCGTCGACCCGGTGGATCGGGTAGCCGGCGTCGATCAGCCAGTCGACGAACTCGTCCATGCCGATGCCGTCGTCGTACGGGTTCATCACGTGATAGGTCTCAAACCCGTCGGTGACGTGTACGCCGAGGGTGGAGATGGCGTCGGCGATGAACTCGACGGGCAGCCCGTCGTAGTGGGCGCGCTGCCGGTTGCCGTCGGTATCGAGTTCGTAGAAGGACTTCGGCGCGATACCGGTGGCGGCCAGGCTCAGCATCATCCGGGTGAACATGTCCGGCAGGTTGAGCTGGCCGTCGTAGGTGACGTCGGCCAGGATCATGTCGCAACGGAACACCGCCACGGGCAGCCCGCACAGGTCGTGTGCCTCGCGCAGCAGAACCTCGCCGGCCCACTTGCTGGTGCCGTAGCCGTTGGCGTAGCTGTCGTCGATCTGGCGGGTTGCGCTGATCGCCCGGATATCGGCGTCCTCGACGAACCGACCGGGCTCGATGCCCCAGCCGACACCGATGGTGGACACGTAGACGAACGGCTTGATCTTGGTTGTGAGCGCGATGCGGATCAGCTCGGCGGTGCCCAGCGCATTGGGACCGAAGAGCTGGCTGTAGGGCAGCACGTGGTTGACCAGCGCGGCCGGGTCGACGATCAGATCGACCGTATCGGCCAGGCGTTGCCAGGTCTGGGGGTCCAGGCCGAGGTCGGCCTCGCCCTTGTCACCTGCGATGACTTCCAGGTGGTCGGCGGCCAACGTTTGGTAGTGGCTGAGCAGTTTCGGATCTGCGCTGTCGAAGGTGGCGTCGAGCCGGGCCCGTGCCTCTTCGTCGGACTTCGCACGCACCAGGCAGATGACCTTGCCGTCGACCAGGTCCATCCGTTCGAGCCATTCCAGGGCCAGGTAACGGCCCAGGAAGCCGGTGGCCCCGGTCAACAGAACTGTCCGCACCTCGCTGGCGGCGTGTGGCAGCGACGGTGCCGCGGCCAGGGTCTTCGCGTCGACGAACTTGTCCAAAGTCAGATCACCGGCGTGCACCTCGGTGGCGTCCCGTCCATGCACCGAGGCGAATGTCGGGCGTTTCGAATCGGATTGGCGCTCAGACTCGATGTAGGCGGCGATACCGGCCAGATCAGTGGCGGGGCTGACGATCACACCCACCGGCACATCGACTTCGAAGATTTCGTGCAGGAGATTGGCGAATGTCAACGCCGACAACGAATCCCCACCCAGATCGGTGTAGTGCGCGTCAGGGTTCAGGTCTGAGGCGGCCGCGCCCAGCAGCGCTCCGGCCGCGCGGCTGACCGTCTCCAGCGCGGGGGCGTCGGCACCGCTCTGACGCAGTGCGCGCAGCTCGTTGGCTTGCCCGTCGGCCAGATCGGCGTACAACTGCTCCAGTTGATCGCCGTACTGCGTCTTGAGTTTCGGCCTGGCGAGCTTCCGAATGCCTGTCAGCAGGCCGTTCTCCAGGGTGAAAGGCGTTGTCTCCACGAGGAAATCACGCGGGATCTCGTAGGACTGCAGGTCGGCTGCCTTCGCGACCTCCTGCAGAGAGTCGTTGATCGCCGACTTCGGCGTGGCGGGGTCGGTGGGTACGACCACGGCCAGCAGGTAGGATCGCGCGCTGTTGCCGTAGAGGTAGATCTGCTGCACCAGGGGGCTGCCGGCGAACACCGCTTCCAGCTTGGACACTGCGACGAACTCGCCCTGTGACAGCTTGAGCACGTTGTTGCGCCGGTCGACGTACTCCACCTGGTCCGGGGCAACCTCGGCCACGATGTCGCCGGTGCGGTAGTAGCCGTCCTCGTCGAACATCTCGGCGGTGATCTCGGGCCGCTTGTAGTAACCGGGGAACATCTGCTCGGACTTGAGCAGCAGCTCGCCGCGCGGATGGGGCTGATCGGTGCGGAAGTAGCCGAGATCGGGCACATCGACCAACTTGTAGTCGATCACCGGCGGGCGCTGGATGTGGCCGTCGACGAACACCGAACCGGCTTCCGTCGAGCCGTAGCCCTCCAGCAGATGCATGTCGAGCAGTTTCTCGACCCAGGCCTTCATCTCGGGCGAGATCGGCGCGGAGCCGGTCAGCGCGCTGACGAACCGACCACCGAGGACGTTCTGCCGCACGTCGGCCAGGACCTCGGCCTCAACGGTCTGCTGGTCGGCACCGTCGGTCAGCCGGCGATCCACCACACTCTGGTACTCCTGGAAAATCATGTCCCAGATGCGGGGAACGAAGTTGAGCTGCGTGGGCCGGACCAGAGCCAGATCCTCCAGGAAGGTCGACAGATCGCTGCGGGCCGCGAAATAGGCGGTGCCGCCGGAGCTAATCGAGGCGTAGAGGATGCCGCGGCCCATGACGTGGCTCATCGGCATGAAGTTCAGCGTGATCGACGGCAGCACACTCTGTTTGGAATCCCACGACGCTTTCGCCGCGGCACGCCACATGTTGGCGACTTTGCTTTCCGGGTACATGGCGCCCTTGGGTGCGCCGGTGCTGCCCGAGGTGTAGATCAGCAGGGTCAGCGGATCGGCGTGACCGGAGACATAGAGCGGGGCGTCCGCGAGCGTGCGCCCACGATCCAGCACATCGGCCATCGATTCGACGATCACCTCGGTGCCGGCGAGCTTGGCCTTGGCGGCCTCGACTGCCTCACGGTGGTCGTGGACCTCATGGCGGTAGTCGAACACCACCAGTCGTGTCGGTGCGGGGCCGGAGGCGATCAATTCGACTGCGTCATCGAGGAAGTCGACACTCGACGCGATCAGCTTAGGTTCGGTCTCGGCGACGATCGGGCGTAGCTGGGCAACCGGCGCGCTGGTCTGCAGTGGCACCGACACTGCGCCGAGTTCGATCAAAGCGATATCGATGGTGGCGTAGTCGACGCTGGTGAAACCGAGGATGGCGACCCGGTCGCCGGGCTTGACGGGGTGGTTGTGCCAGGCGTTGGTCACGGCCTGTACGCGGTCGCCGAGCTGGCGATAGGTGATGGTCTCGAACTGGGGGAGCAGCTCGACCGAGGTACGCCCGGCAGAGTCGGTGACGTGCTTGACGGCGCGTTGTCCGAGTGCGGGCCGGTCGGCATAGCCGGCCATGACCTCTTTCACGATCGCGGGCAGCCGCAGATCCGCGCGGTCGACGGTGGCATTGACGGCCTCGCTGGGTTGCGCAGCGGCGAACTGCTGGTCAGTTGAGTACAAGGTGGCGACGCGGTTCTCAAACCGGTCTTCGCGGGTTTCGATCGACATAATTGGTCCCCTGAGCAAATCAAATTATCTGTTGCGGGCGTTTCACGCGCCTACCGAATACTACGTTAGTAAAACTAATCATATTCCGGGTCTGGGGCCGCCGGCGGTGCGAGATGCGTCACGCGACCGGTGCGCGGTCTGACAACAACACCGACGACAGGAGTGTGTCCCCACCGCTCGGGTGGGGACACACTCCTGTCGGGATCAGAGCAGGCCGAGCTGCTGCAAATTGGTGATGTATTGCACAATGACCGGCGCGGTGACATGTGGAATGTCCTTGTCCGGACCGATCTTTGCCTCCTGCACCGCCGCGCGGAACCGGTCGGTCGGTGCCAGCGCCCCCTGAATCGGGTGTTCAGGCTTCTGATAGTTGTGCAGCAATGGCAGCAGCGAAGCCTGACGCTGCTTGTCCGGCAGCGCACGCAAGGTGCTTTCGAACCGCTGCAACCAGTCGCCGTAGTCGGCGATCCGCTCGATCGGGTAGCCGGCCTCGATCAGCCAGTCGACGAACTCGTCCATGCCGATACCGTCGTCGTACGGGTTCATCACGTGATACGTCTCGAACTGCTCCACGGCTTGCGCGCCCAGCGTCGAGATCGCCTCGGCGATGAACTCGACAGGCAGCCCGTCGTAGTGGGCCCGCTGCCGGTCGCCGTCGGTATCGAGTTCGTAGAAGGACTTCGGCGCGATGCCGCTCGCGACCAGGCTCAGCATCATCCGGGTGAACATGTCGGGCACATTCAGCTGACCCGAATATGTGGTGTCGGCCAGGATCATGTCGCAGCGGAACACCGCCACCGGTAGCCCGCACAGGTCATTGGCCTCACGGAGCAGCACCTCGCCGGCCCACTTGCTGGTGCCGTAACCGCTGGCGTACGAGTCGTCGATGCGGCGAAGGGGGCTGATGGTCCTGATGTCGGCGTCCTCGACGAACCGGCCGGGTTCGATGCCCCAGCCGACACCGATCGTCGAGACATAGGTGAACGGCTTGATCTTGGTGGTCAGCGCGATGCGGATCAGCTCCGCGGTGCCCAGGGCATTCGGGCCGAACAACTCGCTGTACGGCAGCACATGGTTGACCAGCGCGGCCGGGTCGACGATCAGATCGACCGTGTCGGCCAGGCGTTGCCAGGTCTGGTGGTCCAGGCCGAGGTCGGCCTCGCCCTTGTCGCCGGCGATGACCTCCAGATGCTCGGCGGCCAGATCCCGGTAGTGGGCAAGGAGTTTCGGATCGCCGCCGCTGTTGGGTCCAGCAGTGTCGAAGGTGGCGTCGAGCCGGGCCCGGGCCTCCTCGTTGCTGCGGGCGCGCACCAGGCAGATGACCTTGCCGTCGACCAGATCCATCCGTTCGAGCCATTCCAGGGCCAGGTATCGGCCCAGGAATCCGGTGGCGCCGGTCAACAACACCGTCCGCACCTCGGTGGCGGCCTTCGGCAATGACGGTGCAGCCGCGAGCGTCTGCGCGTCGATGAACTTGTCCAGCGTCAGATCGGAGGCGCTGACTTCAGCGGCATGCCTGCCGTGCACGGATGCGTAGGTCGGGCGTTTGGTGCCCTGTCGTTCCGACTCGATGTAGGCGGCGATGCCGGCCAGGTCGTTGGCCGGGCTGACGATGACACCCACCGGCACGTCGACCTCGAAGATTTCGCGCAGCAGGTTGCCGAAGGTCAACGCCGACAACGAATCCCCACCCAGATCGGTGAAGTGGGCGTCGGGTTGCACATCGCCCGCCGAGGCGCCCAAAAGCGCTCCGGCCGCGCGACCGACAGTCTCCAGGACCGGGGCGTCGGCGCCGCTGGCGCGCAGTGCGCGCAGTTCGTTGGCCTGTCCGTCGGCCAGTTCGGTGTAGAGCTGTTCCAGCCGCTCGCCGTAATGTGCCTTGAGTTTCGGCCACGCCAGCTTGCGGATACCGGTCAGCAGGCCGTTCTCCAGAGTGAAAGGTGTTGTCTCCACGAGGAAATCGCGCGGGATCTCATAGGACTGCAGGTCGGCCGTCTTCGCGACCTCCTGCAGCGACTCGGCGATCGCGGCCTTGAGTTCGGCGGAATCGAAGCGCGCCAGGGCATCCTCGGTGGGCACGATCACAGCCAGCAGGTATGGCCTGGCGCTGTTGCCGTACACATAGATCTGCCGGACCAGTGCGCTGTTACCGAACACCGCCTCCAGCTTGGCCAGCGTGACGAACTCGCCCTGGGCGAGTTTGAGCACGTTGTTGCGACGGTCGACGTACTTGAGGTGATCGGGGCTGATTTCGGCGACGATGTCACCGGTCTTGTAGAAGCCATCGGGGTCGAACACCGAGGCGGTGACCTCCGGGCGCTTGTAGTAGCCGGGGAACATGTTGTCGGTCTTGACCAGAAGTTCACCACGCGGATGCGGCTGGTCGGTGCTGAAGTAGCCGAGGTCAGGGACGTCGACCAACTTGTAGTCGATCACCGGCGGGCGCTGTACCTGATCGTCGAAGAACACCATGCCGGCTTCTGTCGAGCCGTAGCCCTCCAGCAGATGGAGGTCGAGCAGCTGTTCCAGCCATGCCTTGAGCTCCGCCGACGTCGGGGCGGAGCCCGTCATGGCCGAGATGAACCGGCCGCCCAGCAGGTTCTGCCGCAGATCGGCCATCACCTGCGCCTCGATGGCGGAGCGGTCGCCCGCGCCGTCGGCAAGCTGGTGATCCACGCGGCTCTGGAACTCGCTGTAGATCATCTCCCAGACCCGGGGCACGAAGTTCAGCTCGGTGGGCCGCACCAGTGCCAGATCCTCCAGGAAGGTCGACAGATCGCTGCGGGCGGCGAAGTAGCAGGTGCCTCCCGCTGCGAGCGACGCGTACAGGATTCCCCTGCCCATCACGTGACTCATCGGCATGAAGTTGAGGTTGATCGATGCGGTGGTCGGGCCGAACCAGGCCTTGCTGTTCCGGCGCCAGAACTTGGCGACCGCGCTCTGCAGGTACATCGCACCTTTGGGCGCGCCTGTACTGCCGGAGGTGTAGACCAGCAACGCCAGTGGGTCCGGGTCGTCCAATTGCGGGGCAGGCGCGGCGGGCAGTGATTCGCCGCGGTTCAGCAGTTCGGCCAGGGTTTCGACGACGACGGCGCTGCCCGCGTCGGCCATTCTGGCCTTGGCTGCTGCCAGCGCGTCGCGGTGGTCGTCGACCTGCGCGTGGTAGTCGAATGCGATCAGCCGGGCGGGCGACGATGCGGTCAGCGCCAGTTCGACGGCGTCGGCGAGGTAGTCCGCACTCGCGGCGATCACGCTGGGCTCGGTTTCGGAGGCGATAGGCGCCAAGGCCGCGGCCGACGAGCTGGTCTGCAGGGGCACCGACACCGCGCCCAGCTGGCCGAGTGCGGTGTCGATCGTGGTGTAGTCGGCGCTGGTGAAGCCCAGGATGCAGACCCGGTCGGCCGGCCGGACGCCGGCTTCGTGCAAGGCGCCGGCGAGGGCACGCACCCGGTGCCACAACTCGCCGTAGCTGATCGTGTCGAACCGGGGGAGGAGGCGCGCGCTCGTTCTGCCTGTGCCGGGCTCGGTGACGAACTCGACCGCGCGTTCGGCGAGCGCGGGCCGGTCGGCGTAACCCTCAAGCACGGTCTGGACGATCTGTGGCAGCGGGAGTCCGGGCACATCGACCGCGGCGGTGACCGCCTCACTCGGGATGGCCGCGGCGAACTGTGCGTCGGTGGCCGACATTTCGGCGATGCGGCGCGCAAGCCGCTCTTCGTGGGTAACAGGCGACATCAGAAAGGTCCTCTTGGCGATAGCTAAGTAAGGTGACGCGACGTTGCGCCGAACAATTACTACGTTAGTAAATCTAAACTTATTTCCGATAAGCCAGTTCTGGAGCTGTCAATGTGCTGTGAATCTGCGCGTACTCCGTCGCAATTCACGAACTCCCTGTAACGCAACCAGACTCGGTGTACCCGCAGGTGATCAGCGGATTGCTGGAAACGCCGCATCCGGGTCGCGGCGGCCCGCCAGCACCTCGATCGTCGCGACCGGATCGGGGATCGCGACCAGCAGATCCCGGGTCGCCGCTACCGCCCGGGTCGACGGCGCTACGCCGCCGACCGCATCGGCCAGGTCCAACAGATGCACCGTCGCCTCCATCAATGCCACCTCGGCAACCACCGCCAAGGTGGTGCTGCCGACGATCGGATACCGGATCACGGTCTCCTGCGGGGTCGACATCGCAGGCATCGAACGCAACCGGGCGGCGCTCTCGGTGAACCGTCCGGCGGCCAGACCCGGTGTCAGTGTGGGGGCCTCGGCGACTGCCCGCTCGGCGATCTGGTCGGCGGTCGTGTTCGCCACCCCGTCTGGTTCGTTGAACATGCGCAACATGTCTGCGGCGTCGGTGACCGCCGGGGGTTCGGCCACAATCGCCTCGGCCAGGGCGTCGAACGTGCCGACCTCCGGGCACACATGGGCGACCAGGCCCTGTACCTCCCACGTCCCGCAGCGGGTGGCTGCCCGCCACTGCGACCCGGTCAGCTCACCGCACCGCACGGCCCACCGTTCCCAGGCCTCGGCGAGCACCTCGCGCAGCCCGGCAGGTTCGATACGCATCGGTCCAGCCTACGAGCGGCCGGTCCGGTTACGTCGTGCTGCTGCTGGGTACCCACTCCATCGTCAGAGGAGGCATCATGAACGACATCGATACCCGGGGTGGGCGCTTGCGCATGCGGCGCAGCCGCGGCGCCATGAGTGGATTCCTGCTGGTCCTGCTGGGGATATGGGGTGCTCTCATACCCTTCGTCGGACCGTATTTCGACTTCGCCTACAGCCCCGATCAGGCCTGGGTATGGACGTCCGCTCGGGGCTGGCTCGAAGTGCTGCCGGGGGCTGCCACCGTGCTCGGTGGCCTGTTACTGCTGGGCTCCGGCAACAGGGCCACCGCGATGTTCGGCGGCTGGCTCGCGGCGCTGGCCGGAGCCTGGTTCGTGGTGGGCCGGGCGCTCGCAGGCCCGTTGGGTATCGGTGACCCCGGGATGCCCATGGCCGTCACCGACGACAAGCGCGTGGCACTGGAGTTGGCGTTCTTCTCCGCGCTGGGCGCGGTGATCCTGTTCCTGGCAGCGATGGCGCTGGGCCGGCTGTCGATGCGCAGCGTGCGCGACCTCGAGTACGCACAGAGTGAGTACACGCGACGCCCCGTTGCGACGGATACGGCGGTCACGGCCGAGCCGGCAGCAGAGCCGACCACCGCGGTTCCGGCCGCACCCAAGCGGCGCGCCTGGGGTGGGTTCGGTCGACGCCACACGCACGCGCACTAGCGCATCAGAGGTCGCGCAGCACCAGCTCGATCACGTCGAGCCCTTCGAGCAGCAATTCGTCGCTGATCGACAGGGGCGGCAGGAAGCGCAGCACGTTGCCGTAGGTGCCGCAGGACAACACGATCACCCCCGCCGAATGGGCTGCCGCGCACAGCGCCTTGGTCAGTTCGGCGTCGGGTTCGGTGGACCCCGGCTTCACGAGCTCGACGGCGATCATGGCCCCGCGGCCGCGTACGTCGCCGATGCGGTCGTCCTCGGCTTGCAACCGCCCGAGCCGGTCCTTCATCAGCTGCCCGATGTGCTGCGCCCGCGCCACCAGTCCATCGGACTCGATCGTCTCGATAGTCGCCAGCGCTGCCGCGCACGCCACCGGGTTGCCGCCGTAGGTGCCGCCAAGCCCGGAGACGTGTGGTGAATCCATGATCTCGGCGCGACCGGTCACAGCGGACAACGGCAGCCCGCCCGCGATGCCCTTGGCGGTGACGATCAGGTCGGGATCGATGCCTTCGTGCTCACAGGCGAACATCGCACCGGTGCGGGCGAAGCCGGTCTGTACCTCGTCGGCGATGAACACCACGTTGTTGGCACGGCACCAGTCCAGCAGTGCGGGCAGGAATCCTTCGGCGGGGACGATGAAGCCGCCCTCACCCTGGATGGGTTCGATGATGACCGCGGCCAGATTGTCTGCACCGATCTGTTTGTCCATCACGGTGATCGCGCGCTCCGCGGCAAGCTCGCCATCGGTCGCCAGTTCCTTACCGAACTCGGCATCACGGAACGGGTAGGACAGCGGGGCCCGGTAGACCTCTGGCGCGAACGGGCCGAACCCGTGCTTGTAAGGCATCACCTTCGCGGTCAGCGCCATGGTGAGGTTGGTGCGACCGTGATACGCATGGTCGAACGCCACGACCGCGGGCTTGTGGGTGTACGAACGGGCGATCTTGACGGCGTTCTCCACGGCTTCGGACCCCGAGTTGAACAACGCCGAGCGCTTCTCGCCGCGCACGGGGGTAAGCCGGTTGAGCGCCTCGGCGACGGCCACGTACCCCTCGTAGGGGGTCACCATGAAGCAGGTGTGGGTGAATTCCGCCACCTGACTGCGCACCGCCTCGACCACCCGGGCAGACGAGTTGCCGATGGTGGTGACCGCGATCCCCGAGCCCAGGTCGATCAGCCGGTTGCCGTCGACGTCCTCGACGATGCCGCCGCCCGCCCGGGCCGCATACACCGGCATCGTGGTGCCGACGCCGCGCGCCACGGCGGCGGCTCTCCGATTGGTCAGGGCCTGCGATTCCGGCCCGGGAATGACGGTGGTCAGATGGCGGCTCTGCTCGGGATGGCTCAACAGACTGACTCCTGCGAACGGAGGGCGACGCGCGGAATGGGCGCAATTCGAGCGTAGTCGCCCTGGTGTCACCGCAATTCGGTTTTGGAGGCGATTTCTGCTGCGTCGGACGGGTGCCGTCCCGACCGTCCAATTAGCGGCACTAATCGTTTTTGGGGTGACCGGGCCATCGGCCACGAGGCCTTGCAATGGCAGACTGGGGAATTACGAGGCGCCGCGATCTGTTCGGACCGGCCGCCGTGACTACCCGATACGAAAGATTGTGCTGCCATGGATCTGGTTATTTTCCTGCCCCTACTGATCATCATGGGCGCGTTCATGTTCTTCGCGTCCCGCCGCCAGAAGAAGGCCATGCAGGCCACCATCGACTTGCACAACTCGCTTCAGGTCGGTGACCGGATTCACACCACGTCCGGTCTGCAGGCCACCATCGCCGGGATCACCGACGACACCGTCGACCTGGAGATCGCGCCCGGCGTGGTCACCACCTGGATGAAGCTGGCGGTCCGGGACCGCATCGAGGCCGATGTCGACGACACCCCTGAGGACGCGCCGGTGGCCACCGAGCTGACCGAAAGCGCGGCTGTGACGGACGTTGACAGCCTCAAGAAAGACTGACAGCAGACTGTCAAGGACAAGCACGTACCCTTTGCGGTGCTGACGAACTGATCTCAAGGAGACCGAAACAACGTGGCATCGTCTTCGGCGCCGGTGCGTCCTGCCCGCTATCTGACGCTTTTCCTGGTGCTGCTTGTCGGCCTCTACCTGCTGGTGTTCCTGACCGGTGACAAGCAGGCCGAACCCAAGCTGGGAATCGATCTGCAGGGCGGCACCAGGGTGACACTGACCGCACGCACCCCTGACGGCTCGGCACCCACGAGGGAAGCCCTGTCCCAGGCGCAGCAGATCATCAGTTCCCGTGTCGACGGACTCGGTGTGTCCGGCTCGGAGGTCGTCATCGACGGCGACAACCTGGTCATCACCGTGCCGGGCAACGACGGCAATGAGGCACGCAACCTGGGCCAGACGGCACGGCTGTACATCCGGCCGGTCATCCACGCGATGCCCGCCAAACCCGCGGGTCAGCCCGGTGCGCCCGCGGCGCCGGGAGCACCCGCTGCGCCAGGCGTACCGCCGGGCGAGCTGCCGCCGGGTATGCCACCGATCCAGATGCCGCCGGGCGGCGTGCCGTCGGCACCCGAACAGGGCGGCTTGCCCGGCGAGGCGCCGGTCGCACCTCCTGCCGGCCAGGAACCGGCTCCACAGCCGCGGCCCTTCCCGCAGGAGCCGCCGCCCACACCGGGCGAACCGGTGCCTGCCCCGCCCGCTCCGGGAACCCCGGCCCCGGCGCCGGCTCCCGCACCGCAGTCCGACGATGCCAAGGCCGGCCTGGCGCAGCGCATCGCCGATGAGAAGCAACTGCGGCAGAGCACCGATCAGTCCATTCAGATCCTGGCGTTGCAGTTCCAGGCCACCCGCTGCGGTGAGGAGGACGTCCTGTCGGGCAATGACGACCCGAACCTGCCGCTGATCACCTGCTCCACCGACGGCCAGACGGTTTACCTACTGAACAAGTCGATCATGAGTGGCGAGGAGATCCAGAACGCCAGTTCCGGCCTGGACTCCCAGCAGGGCCAGTACGTCGTCGACGTGGAATTCAAGAGCGGCGGCGCGAAGACCTGGGCGGACTTCACCGCTGCCAACGTCGGCACCCAGACGGCGTTCACGCTGGACTCCAAGGTGGTCAGCGCCCCGGAGATCCGCGAAGCCATCCCCGGCGGCCGCACCCAGATCACGGGCGACTTCAACGCAGAGACCGCGAAGGAACTGGCCAACGTCCTGAAGTACGGATCGCTGCCACTGTCGTTCGAGTCCTCGGAGGCTGAAACCGTATCGGCGACCCTCGGCCTGTCCTCACTGAAGGCCGGTCTGATCGCGGGCGCGATCGGTCTCGCCGCGGTGCTGCTCTATTCGCTGCTGTACTACCGCGCGTTGGGTGTGTTGGTGGCCCTGTCGCTGGTGGCTGCCGGCGCCGCGGTCTACGCACTGCTGGTCTTGCTGGGCAGATACATCGGCTACACGCTCGACCTGGCGGGTATCGCGGGTCTGATCATCGGTATCGGCACAACGGCAGACTCGTTCGTGGTGTTCTTCGAACGCATCAAGGACGAGATACGTGAAGGGCGGTCCTTCCGTTCAGCGGTTCCGCGAGGTTGGGCACGCGCCCGAAAGACGATCATCTCGGGTAACGCAGTGACCTTCCTGGCCGCGGCGGTGCTGTACTTCCTCGCGATCGGACAGGTCAAGGGCTTTGCGTTCACTCTCGGACTGACCACCATCCTTGACATCGTCGTGGTGTTCCTCGTGACCTGGCCGCTGGTGTACCTGGCGTCCAAGTCCCCGACGTGGGCCAAACCCGGGCTGAACGGGCTCGGTGCGGTACAGCAGATCGCACGGGAACGCCGGGAATCCGCACACGCGACCGCGGGACGGGGTTAGGTACATGGCCGCCAAGAAAACAGACGAGACATCGACCACCGCCGTCGAGGCCGAGAGCATCGAATCGGCCGCGCCGAGCCTTCCGCAGCACGGCTTCTTCGTCCGGCTCTACACCGGCACCGGCGCCTTCGAGGTCGTCGGCCGCCGCAAGCTCTGGTATCTGGTCAGCGGGATCATCGTCGCGATCGTGCTCGCCAGCATGGTGTTACGCGGCTTCACCTTCGGCATCGACTTCGAGGGCGGCACCAAGGTGTCGATGCCCGCAGTCGGAGCCGACGGCACCGCCACGGTGCAGCAGGTCGAAGACGTGTTCAACAAGACGCTGGGCAGCAACCCCGAGTCCGTCGTGGTAGTGGGCAGCGGGGGGTCCGCGACCGTGCAGATCCGCTCGGAGACGCTGACCAACGAAGAGACCGAGAACCTGCGCACCGCACTGTTCGACTCGTTCCACCCGAACGGCAGTGACGGGCAACCCAGCAAGCAGGCGATCAGTGACTCCGCGGTATCGGAGACCTGGGGCGGCCAGATCACCAAGAAAGCGCTGATAGCGCTGGTGGTCTTCCTGGTACTGGCAGCGATCTACATCACCTGGCGCTATGAGCGCTATATGGCGATCGCGGCCCTGGCCACGCTGGTGTTCGACCTCGTCGTCACCGCGGGGGTGTACTCGCTGGTCGGATTCGAGGTCACCCCGGCTACCGTGATCGGCCTGCTGACGATTCTCGGCTTCTCCCTGTACGACACCGTGATCGTCTTCGACAAGGTCGAGGAGAACACCCACGGCTTCGAGCACACCACCAGGCGTACGTTCGCCGAACAGGCCAACCTGGCGGTCAACCAGACCTTCATGCGGTCGATCAACACGAGCCTGATCTCGGTGCTGCCCATCATCGCGTTGATCGTGGTGGCCGTGTGGCTGTTGGGCGTCGGCACGCTGATGGACCTGGCCCTGGTGCAGCTGGTCGGTGTCATCGTCGGTACGTACTCGTCGATCTATTTCGCCACGCCGCTGCTGGTCTCGCTGCGGGAACGGACGGACCTGGTGCGCAAGCACACGGCGCGGGTGGGCAATCGCCGCAAGCCGGCGGCCGCGAAACCGGGGAAGTCCGCCGCGAAGGAGGCCACGGAGCTCACCGAGCCCGAGACCGATGCAGAGACCGTCTCGGTGGCGGTGAGCAACGAAGCAGCACCCGGCAAACCGGCGCCGGGGGCACGGCCGTCGCGTCCGTCGACCTCGAAGACCGGCAGACCGTCCGGCAAGCGGAACACCCGGCGGTAAGTCGGATGGCTCATTGCGGGGCCACCGCCCGGTTGCGGGCAGCGGTGATGGTGGTGACGCTGTCGCTGCTCGCAGGCATCGGCCTCTCCGGTTGTGGCAGCGGCGCGGCCGACTCCGTCGACTATGCGGTGGACGGCACGCTGAGCACCTACAACACCAACACGGTCGCCGGGGCGGCCTCGGGTGGGCCGCAGGCCTTCGCGCGGGCGCTGACGGGTTTCACCTATCACGGCCCGGACGGTCAGATCGTCGCCGATCACGACTTCGGTTCGGTCGCGGTGGTGGGGCGGGCCCCGCTGATCCTCGACTATGTGATCAGCGACAAGGCCGTGTACTCCGACGGCAAGCCGATCACCTGCGACGACATGGTGTTGACGTGGGCGTCGCAGTCCGGCCGGTTTCCCGGATTCGACGCCGCCAGTCAGGCCGGCTACCGCGATATCGCCTCGGTGGACTGCGCGCCCGGCCAGAAGAAGGCCAGGGTCTGGTTCGTCCAGGACCGCGCGTTCCTCGACTACGGCCAACTGTTCTCCGCGACATCGCTGATGCCGTCACACGTCATCGCCGACGAACTCGGTCTCGGCGACGGCGGCGTCACCACCGCGCTGCAAACCGCTGACGGCCCGACCGTGGACCGGATCGCCAAGGCCTGGAACACAACCTGGGACCTCAAACCCGACCTGGATCTGAAACGGTTCCCGTCATCGGGGCCCTACCGGCTCGACTCGGTGACCTCAGACGGTGCGGTGGTGCTGGTGGCCAACGACAAGTGGTGGGGAGCCAAGCCCATCACCAGCACGGTCACCGTCTGGCCGCGCGGGGCCGACATCCAGGAGCGGGTCAACGAGGGATCGTTCGACGTGGTGGACATCGCCACCGGGTCATCGGGCCTGCTCAATCTGCCGGACGACTATGTCAGTACGGACAGTCCGTCGGCCGGCATCGAACAGCTCATCTTCGCGCCAGGCGGTCCACTGGCTGCGACACCGGCGCGGCGGGCGCTTGCCCTGTGCACCCCGCGTGACGTGATCGCCCGCAATGCGGAGATGCCGATCTCCAACTCGCGGCTCAATGCTGCGACCGAGGATGCGATCGGTGCGGTGGAGGGCGGCGCGGAGGCCGGTCAGTTCGGCGTGGCCAACGCCGGCGCCGCGCGCGACGCGATCGACAATCGGCCGATGACGGTGCGTATCGGCTACCAGACGCCGAACGCACGGCTGGCCGCGACGGTGGGTGCGATCGCCAAATCATGCGCTGCGGCGGGGATCACCGTGCACGATGTCGGATCAGACGGTGCCGGACCGATCGCCTTGCGCAACAACGAATTCGATGTCCTCCTGGCCAGTACCGGCGGCGCCGCAGGTAGCGGGTCCTCGGGTTCCTCGGCGATCGATGCCTACACCCTGCACGGGGGCAACGGCAATAACCTGCCCGACTACCGCAACGAGCGGATCGACGGGATCATCGACGCACTGGCGGTGACGTCCGACCCGAAGGAATTGGTGCGGCTGATGGGTGAAGGTGCGCCGATTCTCTGGGCGGATATGCCGACCCTTCCGCTGTACCGCCAACAACGCACGGTGCTCACATCGACCAAGATGTATGCCGTGAGCAGTAACCCGACCCGATGGGGCGCCGGCTGGAACATGGACCGTTGGAAGTTGTCGCAGTGAGCGCACACCGGAATCGGGTCGACGACATCTCCACACTGGTCGCGTCCATGATGCGTGAGGTGCCCGATTTTCCCGAACCGGGCATCCAGTTCAAGGATCTGACGCCGCTGCTGGCCGATGCCGACGGGCTGTGTGCGGTGACCGACGCGCTCGCGGCCACGGCCGCCGGCGCCGACCTGATCGCAGGCCTGGACGCCCGCGGCTTCCTGCTGGGGGCGGCGGTGGCGACCCGGCTGGGCACCGGGGTGCTGGCGGTGCGCAAGGGCGGCAAGTTGCCACCGCCTGTGCACAGCGCGACATACCAGCTGGAGTACGGCACGGCGACCCTCGAGATACCGGCCGAGGGGATTGATATCGCCGGCCGCAACGTTGTCATCATCGACGATGTGCTGGCGACGGGCGGGACGCTGGCGGCGGCCGCCAAACTGCTGACCGAGGGCGGCGCGCGGATCACCGGGGCGGCCGTGGTGCTGGAATTGACCGCGCTCGGCGGGCGCGAGGCCGTGGCGCCGTTGCCCGTCAGCAGCCTGCACAGGGTGTGAGGGATATCCTCGAAGCTTGGATGAGCAGTAGGAGGTGACGACCGTGGCCGACGATCCCGGTACTGGCCAGGCCGTGCAGTCGCCTCCTGGGCTGCCCGAGTCCGCACCACCGGACACCGCCAAGACCAGCGCGTCGCGCCGGGTGCGGGCGCGGTTGGCCCGTCGCATGACCGCGCAGCGCAGTGCGGTCAACCCGGTCCTCGAACCGCTGGTCGCGGTACACCGGGAGATCTACCCCAAGGCCGACCTGCAGCTGCTGCAGCGCGCCTACGACGTCGCCGAGACCCGCCATGCCGACCAGCTGCGCAAGTCCGGCGATCCCTATATCACCCATCCGCTGGCGGTCGCCAACATTCTGGCCGAACTCGGCATGGACACCACCACGTTGGTGGCTGCGCTGCTGCACGACACCGTCGAGGACACCGGCTACACGCTGGAAGCGCTGACCGCCGAGTTCGGTAGCGAGGTCGGTCATCTGGTCGACGGCGTGACCAAGTTGGACAAGGTGGTGCTTGGCACCGCGGCCGAGGGCGAGACCATCCGCAAGATGATCATCGCGATGGCCCGCGACCCGCGGGTCCTGGTGATCAAGGTCGCCGACCGGTTGCACAACATGCGCACCATGCGGTTCCTGCCGCCGGAGAAGCAGGCTCGCAAGGCCAGGGAAACCCTGGAAGTCATTGCCCCGCTGGCACACCGGCTCGGGATGGCGACCGTCAAGTGGGAGCTGGAGGATCTGTCGTTCGCGATCCTGCACCCCAAGAAGTACGAAGAGATCGTCCGGCTGGTCGCCGACCGGGCGCCGTCGCGCGATACCTACCTGGCCAAGGTGCGAGCCGAGATCGGGGTGGCGCTGAGCGCCATGAAGATCAACGCCGTCGTCGAGGGCCGGCCGAAGCACTACTGGTCGATCTACCAGAAGATGATCGTCAAGGGCCGCGATTTCGACGACATCCACGATCTGGTCGGTGTCCGCATCCTCTGTGACGAGATCCGCGACTGTTATGCCGCCGTCGGTGTGGTCCATTCGCTGTGGCAGCCGATGGCGGGGCGGTTCAAGGACTACATCGCCCAGCCGCGCTTCGGCGTGTACCAGTCGCTGCACACCACCGTTGTCGGCCCGGAGGGCAAGCCGCTGGAGGTGCAGATCCGCACCCGCGACATGCACCGCACCGCCGAGTACGGCATCGCGGCGCACTGGCGGTACAAGGAGGTCAAGGGCCGCAACGGGGTTCTGCATCCGCAGGCGGCAGCCGAGATCGACGATATGGCGTGGATGCGTCAGCTACTGGACTGGCAGCGGGAGGCCGCCGACCCCGGCGAGTTCCTGGAGTCGCTGCGGTACGACCTCGCGGTCAGGGAGATCTTCGTCTTCACCCCGAAGGGTGACGTGATCACGCTTCCGACCGGGTCGACGCCGGTGGACTTCGCCTACGCGGTGCACACCGAGGTCGGTCATCGCTGCATCGGCGCCCGGGTCAACGGGCGACTGGTGGCGCTGGAACGCAAGCTCGAAAATGGGGAAGTGGTCGAGGTTTTCACCTCGAAGGCGCTCAACGCCGGACCGTCGAGGGACTGGCAGGGTTTCGTGGTCTCGCCACGGGCCAAGGCCAAGATTCGGCAGTGGTTCGCCAAAGAACGCCGCGAAGAGGCCCTGGAGTCCGGCAAGGACGCGATCGCACGTGAAGTGCGACGCGGTGGACTTCCGTTGCAACGCTTGATGAATGCCGAGTCGATGGGTGCGCTCGCTCATGAGTTGCGGTACATCGACCTGTCGGCGTTGTACACCGCTGTCGGCGAGGGCCATGTCTCGGCCCGGCATGTGGTGCAACGGCTGATCGCTCAGCTCGGTGGTGCCGACAGTGCCGAGGACGAGATCGCGGAGCGTTCCACTCCGGCGACCATGCCGGTGCGCCAGCGCAGCACCGATGACACCGGTGTGGCGGTGCCGGGAGCGCCCGGCGTGCTGACCAAGCTGGCCAAGTGCTGCACCCCGGTACCCGGCGACACCATCATGGGTTTCGTCACCCGGGGTGGGGGAGTCAGCGTGCACCGCACCGACTGCACGAACGCCGAATCGCTGCAGCAGCAGTCCGAACGCATCATCGACGTCCAGTGGGCGCCGTCACCGTCCTCGGTGTTTCTGGTGGCCATCCAGGTGGAGGCACTCGACCGGCACCGGTTGCTCTCCGATGTGACGCGGGTGCTCGCCGATGAGAAGGTCAACATTCTGTCGGCCTCGGTCACCACGTCCAACGACCGGGTGGCCATCAGCCGATTCACTTTTGAGATGGGTGACCCCAAGCATCTGGGTCACCTGCTCAGTGTGGTGCGTAACGTCGAAGGGGTCTACGACGTATACCGGGTGACCTCCGCGGCCTGACACCGGCGCGAGATTAACGGCGGTCGAGGACCGCGCGCAGGAAGCTTCTGGTGCGTTCTTCGTCCGGGTCGGCGAACAGCTTGTCCGGCGGCGCGTCCTCCACGATCCTGCCTCCGTCGAACATCATCACCCGGTCGGAAACCTCACGGGCGAAGTCCATCTCGTGCGTCACGCACAGAAACGTGATGTCGGTGGTCTCCGCGATGTCCTTGAGCAGCGCCAACACCCCGGCGACCAGTTCGGGGTCGAGCGCCGAGGTCACCTCGTCGAGCAGCAACACGTCGGGTTCCATCGCCAACGCCCGGGCGATGGCGACCCGTTGCTGTTGACCGCCGGAGAGCTCCGAGGGGTGTGCGCCGGCCTTCTCCGGCATGCCGACCAGGTCCAGCAGTCGGTGCGCCCGGTCCTGCGCCTCCTCGCGTGACAGGCCCAGCGAGTGGATGGGCGCCTCGGTGATGTTCTGCAGAACCCCCATGTTCGGGAACAGGTTGAACTGCTGGAACACCATGCCGATCCGCTTGCGCAGCTGCCGCTGGTAGCTGTCGTCCGCGGGGACCTCCCGTTCATTGCGTGACATGTGGCTGAGGCATTTGCCGCCGACATAGATCCGGCCCTCGGTGACCTGCTCCAACGTCATCAGCAGTCGCAGGATCGTCGTCTTCCCGGATCCGCTCGGACCGATGAGGGTGACGAATTCGCCTGCCTGCACCGTGAAATCGAGGCCGTCGAGCACCACATGGTCGCCGAACCGCTTGCCGACGCCGTCGAATCGGATCATCTCAGTTGCTGATTCGGACACGTCTCTCCAACCATCGGACGAGTAGGGATGCCGCCAGGCTCAGCAGCAGGAACAGGACACCGGCGATCGTTATCGGCTCGACGTACCGGAAGGCCCGCGAACCGATCTGATTGGCCACTCCGACCACATCGAGCACACCGATCATGAGCAGCAGCGGCGTTTCCTTGAGCATCGAGATCGTGTAATTGCCCAATGCCGGCAGCACCCGCGGGATGGCCTGCGGCAGGATCACCGCGGTCCACGTGCGCCGGGTCGGCAGGCTCAGCGCGACGGCCGCCTCCCACTGCCCGGGTGGCACCGCCTCGATCCCGGCCCGGTACACCTCGGCGGTGTAGGTGGCGTAGTGCACGCCGATCGCAATGACCCCGGTGGTCAGCGGGTCGAACTTGAGCCCGAAACTCGGCAGCACGAAGAACAGGAAAAAGATCTGCACGAGCAGCGGTGTGCTGCGGACGAACTCGATGAACGCCCACACCGCCGTGCTGACCACGGTGTTGCGCACCCGGCGCAGCAGCGCCAGCACCAGCCCGAGGGCATAGGCCAGGATCGAACCCAGCACCGTGGCGATCAGCGTGATGCGCAGGCCGTCCACCACGATGGTGGGCAGCACCTCCATGGCATAGTCCCAGTCCCAGATCATCAGCCGACCCGCCCGCCGGCCAGGGCGTCGGCGCGCATACCGCTGCGGCTGAAGCGGGCCAGCATGCTGCGTCTCGGCGGTTCACGACCCACCAGATTCGCTGCCTTGCGCTCCAATTGGCGCATCACGAAGGTGATCGCGAACGCCAGCACAAGGTAGAACAGCAACACGATCGTCCAGATGGTGGCGGCCTCGGAGATGAAGTTGTTGATCAGCACTTCGCGGGCCTGGTAGGTCATCTCGTGCACGGTGATCATGGTCAACAGCGAGCTGCTCTTGAGCAACTGGATGAACAGATTGTTGAACGGCGGCACCATCTCGACCAGCGCCTGCGGCAGGATGACCCGCCGCATCCGTTGGGCGGGTGTGAAATTGAGTGCCACACATCCCTCATACTGCGCACGCGGCACCGATTGGACCGCGCCGCGTACGATCTCGGCGCCGTACGCCCCGTGGTTGAGTCCGAGCACCGCGATCCCGGCCGCCAATGGCACGATCTGGTAGCCGACCAGGACCGGCAGCACGAAATAGATCCACATCAACTGGACCACTTCGGAAGTCCCGCGCCACAGTTCGACGTAGACGCGGGACAGCGCCCGTATCGTCCGCGACTTCGACAGCATCGCCAGGCCTGCGATGAACGAGATGACGGCGGCGATCAGGATGCCACCGACCGTGGCCTCGATGGTCAGCAGCAGGCCCTTGGAGATTGTGTCGACGAATAACCCGACGTTGTCGAACATCTGCCCGCTCTTACGCCGCCTCGCAGAGCCGTTCGGTGGTCACGTCCTGCGGCACCTCATTGTCGGCGGTGAAGCCGAACGGGGCGGCGATGTCGAGCCACGCGCCACTGTCCTGCAGTTTCTTGAGTTCGGTGTTGAACTGCTCGACCAGATCGTCGTCGCCTTTGCGGAACACGAAGCCACCGGCCTGGATCTGTTCCTTCCCGTCGACCTCCGGCACGAATCCCTTGGTGACCTCCAAAGCGCTGCCCGGATTGTCTGCCAGCATCCGGCGCAGCGAGATGTCGGTCAGCGCTCCGCAGTACGCCCGCTGATCGCGCAAAGCCTGGAACATCTCGGGCTGACCGCGGTACGGTTGGATGTTGCCCGCCGGAATGCCGAGATCCTGCGCGACGGCCTCCTCCACGGTGCCCGAGAGCACCGCCAGTGCGACGCCGCGTGACTTGACGTCCTCGAAGTTGTTGATGCCCTGCGGGTTTCCCGCCGGCACCAACAACGCGGTCGGGGTGACATAGTCGACCGCCGAGAACTGCGCATTGGCGCAGCGGTCGGGCAGGATGGCCATCCCCGCGGCCACCATGTCGTACTGGTTGGCGTTCAATGCCGGGATGAGCTGGCCGAATTCGACCTGAGTGGCCTCGACCCGGTCGATGCCCATCGCCTTGAAGACGGCCTTGGCGACTTCCGGAGCCTCGCCCGTGACCTCCCCGTTCTGGGTGAATCCGTACGGGACTTCACCGGCGATGCCGATCTTGATGACGCCCGCGTCCTTGATGCGCTGCAAGGTGCCACCCTCGCCGCCCTGAGGCACTTTCGAACAACTTGTGAGCAGTGCCGGTGCCCCCAGCGCGACTGCGCCCGCGGCCGTGCTCATCCTGAAAAAATCCCGCCGTGTCCAATTCATCGTCAGTCCTTGTCGTATCCACACGTTCACGCCAGTAGCGACCAAAGTTCGTTCTGAACGTATGCGGATCGACCGGACAGGTCAAAACTTCGGCGGTGGCAAGCGCGTCGCCAAGCTGTCACCGTGCGGCGGCTCAATCCAGCAGGGCGGAAGTGATCGTGACCGGTTCTGCCGGTTCGCCGTCTTCGCTGCCGTCGGCGGTGCCTGCCGCGGCGATCGCGTCCAGGGTGGCCAGCCCCGTGTTGTCGATGGTGCCGAACACCGTGAAGGTCGGGGGTAGCGGCGAATCCCGGTAGACGAGGATGAACTGGCTGCCGTTACTGCCGGTGGCTCCATTGGCGGTAGCCAGTGCGCCGCGTGGGTAGAGCACCGGTGTGCGCAGCGCCGGATCCGACAGCCGGTACTGATTCGTGGGGTACTCATTGGCGAACCGGTAGCCCGGGCCACCGGTGCCCGTGCCCGATGGGTCACCGCACTGCAGTACCGACATCTCGCCGGTGACGAGCCGATGGCAGGGTGTGTCGTCGAAAAATCCCTGCTGCGCGAGGCTCGCGAAGTTGTTGACAGTGCACGGCGCCCGGCCGTTGGCCAACTCCAGTCCGATGTTTCCCCGGTTGGTGGACACGCTGGCGCTGACGGTGGCCGGTTGTGTCGGCACCGTGCCGCTACGTGGCGGCGTGGCGGGTTTGGCGGCTTTCTCGGTGGTGGCCGGGTACTGGCAGTTCGTCCCCAGATTGGGTGGCGGGTCGAACGGCGGCAGTGCCGCCGGTTGGGCCGACGTCGACCTGTGGCTTGGCACGTTGTCGGCGGTCTGGACGACGAGCGCCGCGAACAGCACCAGCAGGACCACCGTGACGATCGTCAGCGCGGTCATCAGGTAACCGATGACCAGTCCGGCGATCGCCATGCCGCGGCCCTGCTCACCGGTGCGGTTGATCTGCGACAGCGAGAGATGCCCGAACACGATGCCCAGCGGCGCGAACAGCAGCCCGCACACCAGTGCCGCGACCGCCAGTGCGTTCGTGCGCGGCGGCGTGGGATAGCCACCCGGATACTGCGGATAGCCCGGCGGATATCCGCCGTACGGGGGCGGGACGGTCAACGAAGGACCGTTCAGTCCAACGCGACGGACTTCAGCTGGACGTCGAGGGCCGGCTTTCCGTCGGGTCCGCCGCCTGCGACACCGCCCGCGGCGATCTTGTCCAGCGTGGCCAGCCCGGTGTCATCGATCTTGCCGAACACCGTGTAGCCGGGTGGCAACTGCGAATCCTGGTACACCAGGAAGAACTGGCTGCCGTTGGTGCCCGGTCCCGCGTTGGCCATGGCCAGCGTGCCGCGGGGATACAGCACCGGCTGCTGCAGCGCGGGGTTGTCCGGCTGGTACTGGTTGGTCGGGTACTCGTTGGCGAATTCGTAGCCCGGCCCACCCGTGCCCTGGCCCGTCGGATCACCGCACTGCAGCACCGACAGACCACCGGTGGTCAGGCGGTGGCACGGGGTGTCGTTGAAGTAGTTCTGCCCGGCCAGGCTCGCAAAGCTGTTCACTGTGCACGGCGCCTTGGCGTTGTCGAGCTGCAGGCCGATGTTGCCCTGGGTGGTCACCATGCTGACGCTGACGGTGGCCGGATCGGTGGGCACCTTGCCGGTCCGCGGGGGATTCACCTGCTTGCTGGCTTCGCCCTTCGCCGGGTACTGGCAGTTTGCGCCGAGATCGGCAGGTGCCACGAACGGGGGCAACTGGCCCTCGGCGGCCTGCTGGTCGGGCGCGCCTGCGGGAGTGGTGGAGGTGGACGCCGAGGCGGTGGTGCTTCCGGAGTCCCGATTGATCACGACCGTGGCCACCACCGCGCCGATGACGACGATGGCGGCGGCTGCGGAGCCGACGATCGTCAAGATGCGTCGTTTGCGTTCCTGCGCTGCGCGGCGCTCCAGCTGGCGTTCCAGCTTGCGCTTGGCCGTCGCACGCCGTTGCTCGTTGGTCGGCATTGCGGCAGTCCTCTCCTTCATGCATGTCATCGGTCGTTCAGTCGGCACTGAGTGTGCCAGGCAATGCTGAGTGTGGCCTAACGACCCGCACGAACGGCGGCGCAGAGCGCGTCCGTGGGAAACTGGCACCGTGTTGATCACCGGATTTCCGGCCGGGATGCTGGCATGCAATTGCTACGTCCTGGCGCAGCGGCCCGGAGCCGACGCCATCGTCGTCGACCCGGGTCAGCGGGCCATGGGCCCGCTGCGCCAGATCCTCGATGAGAACCGGCTGACCCCGGCGGCGGTCCTGCTGACCCACGGCCACATCGATCACATCTGGTCGGCGCAGAAGGTGGCCGACACCTACGGCTGCCCGGTCTTCATCCATCCGGAGGACCGGTTCATGCTGACCGACCCGATAAAGGGATTCGGGCCCGCTCTTCTGGGACGACTGTCGCGCCCGGTGTTCGGTGTGCTGCTCTCCGAACCCAGACAGCTCGTCGAGCTGGACCGAGACGGTGTCGTGGTTGAGCTCGGTGACATCACCGTCGCCGTCGACCACACACCGGGACACACCAGGGGGTCGGTCGTGTTCCGGGTGGGCGGCACCGGAGCGGAGGCCGACGTGGTCTTCACGGGCGATACGCTGTTCCGGTCCTCGGTGGGACGCACCGACCTGCCCGGGGGCAGTGGACGTGACCTGCTCAGTTCGATCGTGACAAAACTGTTGGTGCTCGGCGACGACACCGCGGTGCTACCGGGGCACGGTCCGCGCTCGACAATCGGGCACGAACGCCGCACCAACCCATTTCTCGAAGGTTTGACTCTGTGACTGAAGGCTCTTCGTCCGTCTCGTTCCAGGCGCCCAAAGGCGTGCCCGATTACCTGCCGCCGGACTCGGCGCAGTTCGTCGCGGTCCGTGACGGTCTGCTAGGCGCGGCACGCCGCGCCGGCTACGGCGATGTCGAACTGCCCATCTTCGAGGACACCGCGTTGTTCGCCCGCGGCGTCGGCGAGTCGACCGACGTGGTGTCCAAGGAGATGTACACGTTCAACGACCGCGGCGACCGTTCGGTCACGTTGCGCCCCGAGGGCACCGCCGGGGTGATCCGTGCGGTCATCCAGCATCGGCTGGACCGCGGCGCGCTGCCGGTCAAACTCTGCTATTCGGGACCCTTCTTCCGCTACGAGCGGCCGCAGGCGGGTCGTTACCGTCAGCTGCAACAGGTCGGGATCGAGGCCATCGGCGTCGACGACCCGGCGCTGGACGCCGAGGTGATCGCGGTCGCCGATTCGGGTTTCCGGTCGCTCGGGTTGGACGGCTTCCGGCTGGAGATCACCTCGCTGGGCGACGACACCTGCCGCCCGGCCTATCGCGAGCTGCTGCAGGAGTTCCTGTTCAAGCTCGACCTCGACGACGAGACCCGGCGCCGCGCCGAGATCAACCCGCTGCGCGTGCTCGACGACAAACGACCGCACGTGCGGGAGATGACCGCCGATGCGCCGCTGATGCTCGATCACCTCTCCGATACCGCCAAGGCACACTTCGAAACGGTGCAGGCCCATCTGACGGCGCTCGGGGTGCCGTATGCGATCAATCCACGGATGGTGCGTGGCCTGGACTACTACACCAAGACGACGTTCGAGTTCGTCCACGACGGGCTGGGGGCGCAGTCGGGGATCGGTGGCGGTGGCCGCTATGACGGGTTGATGCGACAGCTCGGTGGGCAGGACGTCTCGGGCATCGGGTTCGGGCTCGGGGTGGACCGCACGCTGCTGGCACTGCAGGCCGAGGGTAAGACGGTCACCGGCGTCGGTGGGGTGGAGGTGTTCGGGGTCCCGCTCGGCGACGCCGCCAAGCTGGAACTGGCCAAGCTCGCGGCAGGTCTGCGGGCCCGGGGGGTGCGGGTCGACCTGGCCTACGGCGACCGCGGGCTCAAGGGCGCGATGAAGGCGGCCGACCGTTCGGGTGCGAAGTTCGCCCTGGTGGCAGGCGATCGCGACATCGAGGCAGGCACCGTCGGACTGAAGGACCTGTCGACCGGCGATCAGGTCGACGTACCCGCCGATTCGCTTGTCACGGAGCTGCTTTCCCGCCTGCGTTGAACTCGCGACGCAGCGGGGGCAGACCTCAGATTGCCATGGCGGCGCGGACGTCGGCCTCCGACGACGACCCTCCGGTGCCGCTGGAGGTGATCCGGCCCGCTTCCAGAATGTGGTAGCGCTGCGCGGATTCCAGCGCGAAACCGATATGTTGCTCGACCAACAGCACGCCGAGACCACCGCGTGCGGTCAGGGCAGTGATCGCCGTTTCGATCTCGGCGACCACCGACGGTTGGATGCCCTCGGTGGGCTCGTCGAGAATCAGCATCGTGGGACTGGTGATCAACGCCCGCGCGATCGCCAGCTGCTGGCGCTGCCCGCCGGAGAGCAACCCGGCCCGCCGCGGCAGCAGTTCCCGCAGTGCGGGGAACAGATCCAGTTGCTCATCGATCAACGCCCTGCCGTTGCGGCGGCCGTCGGCGACCACTTGCAGGTTCTCCGCGGTGGTGAGCTGACCGAAGGACTGCTGGCCCTGCGGCACATAGGCAAGACCGCGGGCAACCCGTCCGCTCGGCCGCAGCGCGGTGATGTCCTCTCCGTTGAAAACCACTGTGCCCGCACTGCATTTGAGCAATCCGACCGCGGCCCGCAGCAACGTCGTCTTGCCCGCACCGTTGTGACCCATCACCGCTGCTACGCCGTCGGACGGCACGTCGATGCTGACGCCGTGAATGACCTCGGCACGACCGTAACCGCTGTGGATGTCGATGAGTTCGAGCATCAGGAGATTCCTTCCACGCCTGCCGCGGCGGTGCCCAGGTAGACCTCTTGCACCTTTGGATTGGCCTGCACTTCGGCCACCGAACCTTCGGCGACCACCTGACCGCGGGCGAGCACGGTGACCGAGGTGGCGAACGCGCGCATGAAGTCCATGTCGTGCTCGACGACGACGACTGTGCGGGCCCCACCGATACGGCGCAACAGGTTTCCGGTCTCCTCGCGTTCTTCGTGGCTCATCCCGGCGACCGGTTCGTCGAGCAGCAACACGTCGGCGTTCTGCACCAGGAGCATGCCGATCTCCAGCCACTGCTTCTGACCGTGCGCCAGCACCCCGGCGGGTTTGTCGGCGAGGTCAGCCAGCCCGGTGACCTCCAGCGCCTCTGCGATGGCGGGCACCACACCGCGGCGTCGACGCAGGAGAGTCCACGCGGACCGGCCGGCGCCTGCGGCGATGTCGAGGTTCTGCAGCACGGTCAGCTGCTCGAAAACACTGGCCGTCTGGAACGTTCGGCCCACGCCGAGGCGCGCGATCTGATGCACCTTCTTGCCGAGCAGCTCCACCCCCGACTTGTGCACGGAGCCGGTCGCCGACGCCAACCCGGTGATGGCATCGATGACGGTGGTCTTGCCTGCGCCGTTGGGCCCGATCAGAAAACGCAGATCCCCCTGAAACAGGGTCAGATCCACATCGGTGACCGCCTTGAACCCATCGAAATCCACGGTGAGCCCGCGCACTTGGAGATACTCGGCGCCCATCCCGGCGTTACCACCGGCCACCGGTTCACGTTCGGTCATGACGTCACCCCCACGGTCCGGGCCTCGGCTTCGGGGTCTCGGTCGGGCTGGGTCGGCGGCGACGGCGCGGGCCCGGTTCGAGCTCGCCGCCGCCTGAACAGCACCCCCAACCCGGCCAGCCCGGCAGGGAAGAACCCGACCACGATGATGAACAGCAAGCCCTGGGCGTAGGTCCACTCTGACGGAAAGCTCTCGGAGAACAGGGTTTGCGCCCAGGCCACCCCGATCGCGCCGAGAACCGGCCCGAGCAGCGTGGTGCGGCCGCCGATCGCCACGCCGATCAGGAAAGCGATCGATGGCACGATGCCCACCTGTGATGGTGCGATGAACCCGACGATCGGGGCGAACAGGGCGCCTGCGATGCCGGCGAACAACGCTGCCAGGGCGTAGGCCACCACCTTGATGTTGGCCGGGTCGTAGCCGAGGAACCGCACGCGTTCCTCCCCGTCACGCACGGCGACCAACAGTTCTCCGTATCGGCTGTGCATCAACTGCCGGACCACTGCCACCACGATGAGCAGTGTTCCCGCGGCGATGAAGTACAACATCCGTTTGTTGGCAGGGTCGTTGAGGGTGAACCCGAAAAAGGTGCGGAAGTTCGTCAGGCCGTTGCTACCGCCGATGCTGGTCTGCCCGACCAGCAGGATGGCCAATGCCGCGGCCAGCGCCTGCGACAAGATCGCGAAGTAGGCGCCCTTGACACGTCGTTTGAACACACCGAAGCCCAGGATGGCGGCAATCCCGGTCGGTATCACCAGGATTGCGAGCAGGGTGAAAGCGGGGGAGGCGAACGGAGCCCAATATCCGGGCAGTACCCGCACTCCGGCGATCTGCATGAAATCCGGCACGTCCTCGCCGCGGATCTGCGCGTCGGCGATCTTGAGGTGCATGCCCATCAGATAACCGCCGAGCCCGAAGAACACGCCCTGCCCGAGCACCAGCATTCCGCCACGGCCCCAGGCCAATCCGATGCCGGCCGCCACGATGGCGAAGCAGAGGAACTTGCCCAGCAAGCTGAGCCGGAAGTCCGACAGCGCCACGGGCGCCACGCCGAACAGCAACACTGCGGCGACGGCGAATCCGGCCCAGGTCTGCCCACGTCCGATCATGGTTCTCACACCAGACTCCTTGTCCGTACGGTGAACAGCCCCTGTGGGCGGACCTGCAGGAAGATCACGATGACGACGAACACGATGACCTTTGCCAGCGACGCGGTGGTGCTGTACTCGATGAACGAGTTCAAAAAGCCCAGCGCCAGTGCGGCGATGACGGTGCCTTTGATCTGCCCGAGCCCGCCGACCACCACGACGAGGAACGCGTCGATCAGGAAGCTCTGTCCGATGGTGGGGCTGGTCGAGCCGATCAGGGTGAGCGCGACCCCGGCGACGGCGGCCAGCCCCGATCCGATGAAAAAGGTGGTGATGTCGGTCCTGCGCGACGAGATCCCGCTGGTCTCGGCGAGATCTCTGTTGGCCACCACAGCCCGGATCCGCCGGCCCATGGGGCTGGTCTTGAGCACGGTTGCCAGCACCGTCACGCACACCACCGCCAGCACCAGGATGAAGATTCGGGTCTTGGGGACAACCGCACCGAGGATCTCCACCCCGCCCGAGAGCCACGGCGGTGCAACCACATTCACTGCCGGGGCTCCGAAGATGTCGCGTGCCACCTGCTGCAGGATCAAACCGACGCCGAAGGTGACCAGCAGCGTGTCCAGCGGACGGTCGTACATCCGCTGGATCAACGTGACTTCCAGCAGGGCGCCCATCGCCCCACCGACGAAGAAGCCGATCGCCAACGAGATGAGCAGTGACGCCCCCGCATCCGAGATGATCTGCTGCACCACGTAGGCGGTGTAGCAGCCGGCCATGATGAACTCGCCGTGCGCCATGTTGATGACGCCCATCTGGCCGAACGTCAGTGACAGGCCCAGCGCGGCCAGCAACAGGATTGAACCCAGGCTCAATCCTGTTGCCAGTTGCCCGATCAGGACATCCATATCAGCTGGACAGGCCCGCGGCCCAGGGGTACGACTTGAGGTACGGGTCCGGCTCGATCGGTCCCTTCGACTCCCAGATGGTGTAAATCAGACCGTCCGGCCGGATTTCACCGATGCGGGCGGTTTTGGTGATGTGGTGGTTCTCCCCGTCGATGGTCACCTTGCCCTCGGGTGCGTCAAAGCTCACGCCGTCGGCATTGTTCTGAATCGCCGTGACGTCGAACGAGTTCGCCTTCTCCACGGTGTTCTTCCACAGGTACACCGACACATACGCCGCTTCCATCGGGTCCGATGTGGGCTTCTTCGGATCCTTGACGAAATCCTGGTACGCCTTGACGAAGGCTTTGTTCACGGGTGTGTCGATGGTCTGGTAGTAGTTCCACGCGGTCAGTTGGCCGGTCACGTTCTGTACGCCTATGCCGCCGACTTCTTCCTCGGCGATCGACACCGAGACCACCGGCATCTCCTGGGGCGTCAGCCCGACATTGCGGTATTCGCGGAAGAACGCCACATTGGAGTCTCCGTTGAGCGTGTTGAAGACGGCGTCGGCATTCGCGCTGCGGACCTTGTTGACAATGGTCGAGAAGTCCGTCGACCCCAGCGGGGTGTAGTCCTCGCCCTTGATCTCGATGCCGTTGGCGTCGGCATAAGCCTTGATGATGCGGTTGGCAGTCTGCGGGAAGACGTAGTCACTGCCGACGAGGTACAGCGACTTGACGCCCTTCTCCTTCAGATAATCCAGCGCAGGCACGATCTGCTGATTGGTGGTGGCGCCCGTGTAGAAGATGTTCTTGCTCGACTCCAGGCCCTCGTACTGCACGGGGTAATACAGCAGGGCGTTGGCACTCTCGAACACCGGCAGCATGGCCTTGCGGCTCGACGAGGTCCATCCGCCGAACACTGCTGCCACACAATCACTGCTGATCAGCTTCTCGGCCTTCTCCGCGAAGACCGTCGGCTCCGAAGCGCCGTCCTCGCCGACCACTTCGATCTGCTTCCCCAGGACCCCGCCCTTGGCGTTGATCTCGTCGACCGCAAGCTTGATGGAGTCGCGGACGGTGACCTCGGAGATGGCCATGGTGCCCGACAGCGAGTTCAGCGACCCGACTTTGACCTTCGGTCCAGACGTGTCCACGCATGATTGGGCGTTTGCTGCCTCGGAATCGGTGGCCCGGCTTCCGCACCCTGCCAGCAAAAGGCCGGCGACTGCGATCACGCTTCCTGCGGCCAATGTCGACCTGTTGAATGTGGATCGTCCGGATACTCGCATGAACAACCTTTCCCATTTGTTTGCAGCGCTTATCGGCCGATCACCATCGGGCGGCGGCGCGGGGGGTCAAACACACTGTGCTGGTGTCGAATCCGGACGTTAGAGCGCCGGTGTTACTGGAAAATATCTGTATGTGACGAACAAATTAACGTGTCGCTCGCGCCGCATTGGTTTGCCGTTCACCGGATACGCGCAGACCCTTGTGTCGCAGCTGTAACAAGGCGGTAGCGTGCGTCGATATGACGAACATGCGAAATGTGACAACCAGGGTCGGTGCGGCGCTCGTTCTGGCGGCCGCGAGTGTGGCGGTCTCGAACGCAACGTCGTACGCGGAACCGGCCGGACAGCAGGTTCGGTACACGCTGACGTCGGCCGGTCCTTACGATTTCGACCTCTACTATCTGGCAACCCAGCCTCCCAGCAAGGAGGCGTACAACGCCGACCCGTACGCGTTCATGCAAAAAGCGGAGGTGAACGTCGGCCCGGATACGCCCTGGGTGTTTGAAACCACCCTCGCGGATCCGCAGTGGGCGATCTTCACCGCGAGCAGCACCACGCACGGCGGGCGCGGGGCCCCCAATGCGCACTGCGAGATCGCCGTCGACGGTCAGGTGGCTGTCCAGAACGACCATCCCTACAGCCCGCGGTGCCAGCTCGGTCAGTGGTGACCCCGACCCGAAACAGCACGTCGGTTTGACAAACCACTCGAACGGTTGTTCGATAGGTGACATGCGATGGAACGCCGGTCAGCTGCGCCCCGATGGGTGGCTGCCGCCGCGTTCCCGCGTCATGTTTCGTACCCGTTCGTCCGGTACGGATTGACTGGGCGAGCGCCCACGGCGAGCGCCGGTGCCGTACCCGAAACCGCGGCATCGGCGCACCCAGTCCTGGTTACTCACCTTCACCGAGATACTCGCCGGCCAGCGAGTAGACCGCGTTGCCGCCGTGGGCATCGTGGTAGTTCACCTCGATGACGATCTCGTCTACGCGGTCGCCACCTCCACTACCCCACGCGGCGATGACGATGTCCGCTTTGCGGCGATCCACCGGATCGATGCTGTAGCGGCGCATCGCGTCGTCACGGACCGCGGCCACGATGTCGGGGGAGACGTCGGAGAACCTGAATCGGGGGTATTCGCTGTCGCCGCGTGAATCGTCCGGATCGGTGAATTTACCTGCGTGCGCACCGGTGCTGTAGTAGTTGTCGCCCCGGTAGAAATCCAGCGTAAACCCGGCCTGGTTGCCGGACAACGCGATCGACTTGATATCCGGCTCGGTCGTGGGCACCCCGCGGGCGACCAGCGCCGCTTCGACCTGCCCCAGCCCGGCGGCGACATCGTCGGCGGGCCACCATGGGGCGATGGTGCCGTCGGGCTTGCCCATGACCGTGACCGTCGGGTCACCGAACCAGCCGTCGATCAGCACGGGCCGCTCGGCGCCGAAGATGCTGTCCGTGCGGGCGATTGCGAGACGTTCGGGCTTGTTGTTGTCCGGCGGCAGCATCGCGGTCGCACCGGATAGATAGTCCTTGGCCGAGAATCGTTCCAGATCCCCGACGCTGAAGGTGTCGCGACTGCGCATGCTGGTGGTGGACTCGCTGGTCTCCCAGCCACGGGTGCGGCCTTCGTAGGTCCGACTCTGATCTCCGCCGAGGTACACCGAGGCGGTGACGTAGGTGTCACGGACATCGATCTCCAGCAGCGCGTCGAGCAGCTCAGGGGACTCGGCACGCAGATGGGCCAGCATCTCGTCGTACCACTGCCACAACGGGCGTTCGTCCGGATCGGTGCTGGTCGCCACCTCCGGCAGTGCCGATGAGACGCTGCTGGTCAGTGGCTTGAGATCCCAGACGTCGCTCGGCGGCACCAGCATCGTCGCCCACATCGCGGCGACGGCCGTCAGTGCGGCGGGTACGCGGGCCCGAGTGACCCGATGCTCGGTCACCGGGGCGTCGCCGGGCTCGCCGAGCGCCCCGGACGGCAGCTCGCCGCGACCGTCCTCCACGACTTCGGCCACGTGAGTGCGCGCGAGGTTGGTGCTGGTGTGGAACCGGAACGCGGCGTCGCCGCGCGGCATGGCCACTCCGGCAATGACGGTCGAGGCGGTCGCCAGATTCGGTGCAGACCGGTCGATCAGGTCTACCTTTACCGGGACTGCATCGCCTCCGTCGAGGGCGGCGGCTGAACGGACGAACGCGCCGGCGATCACCCCGATGCCCATTACTGCGAGCGCCACCGCGAGCAGCAGAAACCACCCGCCGGAGTAAGCGCCGATCGCGATGCCGCTGCCCACGCACACGCCGCCCACCGCGGCGCGAAGCATCGAATTCATCTGCACACCTTGACCTTTCGGCGGGCATGTTTGGCCCACCAGGTCATTTGCCCAGCTTGCGACATGCGTCAACCATACGCAGCTGCCACTGTCCAGTGGCGGCACGGTAGTGTTTCCTGCGTGCTTGGGACGGTGGCAGCGGCATGAGTGTTGACGCGCCGTCGGGCCAGGATCTCGCGCTGATTTCGCGCACCGAATACCTCGACACCGCCGTCCGAATCCGCAGAGGCATCTGTGCGGCCCTGCTGCTCGGGGCGGTGCCGCTGTTCCTCATCCTCGTCCTGGCGGGCGTTGCTCCGCTGGTCATCGTGTTCCTGATCGGCGGTTTGGTCACCAGCTCGTTCACACTGGGTTTGACGGGGCCGCTGTCCGGGCACCGGGCCGCCGTGCGGCTGGGCCTGGTCGACGGGCAGATCCTCATCGGTACCGAGAGCAGCGAAGACGACGTGCGCCCGCTGACCGAACTCACCGACGTCGCGCTGTCGGCCGACCAGTCACCCGACACCTTCATCGCCCCTGCCCAGAAAGACCTACGCGTCCAAGGCGTGCGGTACCTGCAGTTGACCTTCCGCGACGAGACCACCTACTACGTCGCACTGCTGGAGACCGATCCCGTTGCCGCCCAGATCATGCGGCGGCTGCAGCGCGCGGTTCCGGGGAAGCCACGTACCCACCCGGAGATGAAGCCGGCCGGCCGCCGCGCCGATTCGCCTCGGACGGCAACATCCGAGGCCGGCAAACATCGGTCGGAACCGTCTGCGGGGCAGGCGCCGGACGGGCCGAGCGCATCACCCGCTGCCGACGTTCGCTTGTGGGAGGCCGCCCGTGTCGTGCACCGGCGGGTGTTGTCGGAGTACGGAACCTACGAGCTCGATCCGGCACTGTATCTACGCTATCCGGGCGTCACGGACATCACGCGCGATCACGTCATGGATTTCCACACCGCACTGGAGGAAGCGCAGGCGCTCGCCACCGACACCTACCCGGATGACGCGGCCTTCGCCGGTCGCTACCGTGCGACTGTCGACACCCTGCGCAGGCAGTGGGCGCGGTGCGAGCGCGACGGCAAAGCCACCGGAACCAGTTATCTGGCCGACGACGATCGTTCCGACCTGGATACCGCGGCCAAGCTCTACAGCCATGCCCAAGCGACCGACCAGCCTGGTGAGAAGACGTCGTACTTGCGCAAGGTGCAACAGATCGTCGTCGATCTCGATGGCCGTGGCCGCGTGCACTTGCCGCGGCCGGTCGTTGCGGCCATCGAGTCGCAGGTGCGGCTCGCGCTGGAACCGGGCAACGCCAGCTCGACATAAGTGGAATTACCTTGACATCAGTATCGAACGGATGTTCGATGTGGGCATGCGCTGGGACGGGCAGGCCGTGGGTGTCGATGACGGCGCCCTGCCCGGTCTGCAGCGCGTCGGCTTCGTCCGCAGTGTGCGGTCACCGCAATTCGAGGGCGTGACTTTTCATGAGGTGCTGTGCAAGTCGGCGCTCAATAAGGTGCCCGCCGCTTCGGCGCTGCCGTTCCGCTACACGGTCAACGGTTTCCGGGGGTGCAGCCACGCCTGCCGGTACTGCTTCGCCCGTCCCACCCACGAGTATCTCGAGCTGGATCCCGGCCACGATTTCGACACTCAGATCGTGGTCAAGACCAATGTCGCCGAGGTCTTGCGCCGTGAGCTGCGCCGGCCGTCCTGGACGCATGAAACTGTGGCGCTGGGCACCAACACCGACCCGTATCAGCGGGCCGAGGGCCGTTATGCGCTGATGCCGGGCATCATCGGCGCCCTCGCCGATTCGCAGACCTCGTTTTCGATTCTCACCAAAGGAACACTGCTGCGCCGTGATCTCGGACTGATCGCCGAGGCGTCGCACCGGGTGGGCGTCAGCGTGGCGGTGTCGCTGGCCGTCTGTGACGCCGACCTGCACCATGACATCGAGCCGGGGACTCCGTCGCCACAGGCGCGGCTGGGTCTGATCGCCGCGATTCGCGACGCCGGTCTGGACTGTCACGTGATGGTGGCGCCGGTGCTGCCGTATCTGACCGACTCCGTCGGACAACTCGACGCGCTGCTCGGCCGGATCGCCGAGGCGGGAGCCACCGGTGTCACGGTCTTCGGGCTGCATCTGCGGGGCTCGACCAGAGGCTGGTTCATGTCCTGGCTCGGGCGTTCTCATCCGGAGTTGGTCGGGCAATACCGCACGCTGTACCGGCGTGGGGCGTATCTGCCTGCCGACTACCGCGACATGCTCCGCTCCCGGGTACGGCCGTTGATCGCCAAGCATGCATTGGCGGGCTCCCCGAGGATGCTCGTCCCGGCGGCCGCCGAGCAGGCCGCGGCGCCAGCGCAGCCGACGTTGTTCTGAGCGGTGCCGGGCGCCGTCCAACACGCAACACCCGTCATTTCCCCCCCCCCCCCCCCCGGCGAGCAGACAGTTGCGTACCCGCAAAGTGGTGAAAAGGGGTACACAGCTGTCTGCTCGCCCGAAGAAGGCGCGGGAGAAGACGCGGGAGAAGGCGACCAGAAGGCTAGCGCTTGACCTGGTTGAACGGCACGCCGCGGTCGGCGGCGAGTTCCCGTGGGAACCCGAGTACCCGCTCGGCGATGACATTGCGGGCCATCTCCGAGCTGCCCCCGCCCAGCGAGCCGGTCTGCCGGGAGAGATAGCGCACGCCGATCTCCAGCAGGCCGTCCAGATCAGGGTTCTCCGCCGTGCCCTCGTCGACGACGCCCACGGTGCCGGCAATCGCCAGCGCGGTGTCGACTTCCAGTTCGGTGGTCTCCGCGTGGAACAGCCGGATCAGGGTGCCAGCGTTCGGCGGCAACGACCCGTTGGCGATCGACCGGGACACGTGGTCGATGAGTTGTTGCTTCACCACCCGGCGGGCCAGCGCCCGGCCTGCGAGGTCCTGTATCCGCGGATCCTCACCCTGGCCGGTGGCGTCGGCCACACCGGCGTGGTCAGGCGGCATCTCATTGGCGTTCTCGGCCCCGGTACCGCTGGCGAACTCAGATCCACCGCCGACCGCGCGCCGCTCATGGTGCAGTTGGCGGGTGGCCACCGTCCAGCCGTTGTTGACCTCGCCGACGACGGCGTCGTCGCCGAGTTCGAGGCCGTCGAAGAACTCCTCACAGAATTCCTCGTTGCCGTTGACTTCCTTGATGCGCCGCATGGTGATTCCCGGTGCATCCAGCGGGACGAGGAACATCGTCAGACCCTCATGCTTGGGCACGGTCCAATCGGTGCGGGCCAGCATCAGGCCGTAGTCCCCGGCGAACGCACTGGTGCTCCAGGTCTTGGCGCCGTTGATGATCCACTTGTCGCCGGTGCGGTCGGCGCGGGTGATCACCCCGGCCAGATCAGAACCGCCGCTCGGTTCACTCAGCAACTGCACCAGGATCTCGTCGCCTCGGATGGCGGCCGAGATACGGTGGCGTTTCTGTTCCTCGCTACCCATGTCCAGGATGGTTGCCGCGCAGATGGTGAGCGACGGGGTGTTCAGAATCAACGGCATTTCATAGCGGCGGCATTCGTCGTTGAACGCCTGCTGGTACGCGAAGTCCAATCCGAGCCCGCCGTACTCGCGGGGGAAACATATCCCTGCGAAACCGCCTGCGTAGAGCCGTTTCTGGAGCTCCTTGGCCCGCTCCCAGGATGCCTCCTCGGCACGCACTGAGAACGGCGGGTTGTCCGGATCGATACCGGGCATGTTCTCCGCGAGCCATGTCCTGGCGCGGGCCGCGAAATCGGCCACCGACTCTTCGGTGCCTGTGGAGATCGTTGTCTCGGTCATGCACCTGCCTCCTGCAGTTGCTGTTTGCGGCTCAACGCGTACACGGCGCGGTGGTGTTCTTCGGGGGAGCCGAACATCGCCCGGTTCAGCGCAGCCCGGCGAAGATACAGATGCAGATCGTGCTCCCAGGTGACGCCGATGCCGCCGTGCAACTGCACACAGTCCTGCAGCATCACCGGAGCACGTTCGCACACATACGCTTTCGCGACGCTGACCAGCTTCGTGGCCTCCGGGGACCGCTTTCCGACCGCGCCCGCAGCGCCGGCCGTAGTGGCCCTGGCGGCTTCGAACCACATCTTCATATCGGCGAATCGGTGCTTGAGGGCCTGGTAGGACGCCAGCGGTCTGCCGAAGCTGTGACGGTCAAGGAGCCACTGGTTGGTCATCGTGAGGACGGCATCGAGAATGCCCACGGTCTCGGCGCACTGCAGGACCAGCGCCACCTGGCGCTGTCGTTCGATCACCGCGGCGGTCTGCCCGGCCGAGCCCACGACTGCGTCGGCCCCGACCTCGACCCCGTCGAATCGGATTCGTGCATACCGCTTCACCAGGTCCAACGAACGCTGCGGCTCGACGCTCAGACCGGGGGTGCCTGCGGGCACCAGGAACTGGCGCACCGCGCCGTCACAGACCGCGGTCACCAGCAGCAGCGTCGCGGCATCACCGGACTCGACTCGGTCCTTGACGCCGTCGAGCCGGTAGCCGCCTGCAGTCGCGGTAGCGGTCAACCCAGGCTCCAGCGGTGCCCAGGGTCTGCCCGGCTCGTAGACAGCCCACGACGCCACCTCCTCGCCGGCAACCAGCGATTCTATTGTCATTTCACGGTTTTCGGGCGCTTCCACCAGTCCGGCCAACACCACACTGACCGGGTGTAGGGGGCCGGGCGCGACGGTGCGACCCGCCTGCTCGGCCAGTAGAGCCAGGTCACTGACTCCGTCCCCGGACGGGCTGCCGCCGCCGAGTTCCTCGGGCACCACAAGGCCCGCCCAGCCGAGCTCGGCGGCGCGGCGCCACCATGCCGGATCGAAAGCGGCGCCGTCCGCGTGCAATTGACGCACCCGGCTCAGCGGAACTTCCTTGTCCAGGAACGCCTGCGCCGTCGAGGCGAACAGCATCTGTTCGGGGTTTGCCACGTCAGTCATGAAATGGGCTCAGCCTCTTCGTATCGGGGCGGGAGGTGGTCAGGCAAACGTCATGGCCGGCACGTCAGGCTTGTGCACAATCTGGTTGGGAACCTTGAACAGGTCGACCAGGTTGCCGCCCATGACCTTTCGAACGCCATCCTCGTCGAGGCCGTGGTCCTCGAGGTCGTCGACCAGGTTGATCGGATCGGAAAGACCTTCCGGGTGGGGCCAGTCCGATCCGAAGATCACCCGGTCGATGCCGCACAGGTCGGCCATCTGCTTGAAGTTGTCCTCCCAGAACGGGGCGACATACACGCAGCGTTTGAAGGCCTCGATCGGGTCTTCCGGGAACTCCTGCGGCATCTTCGAATACACGTCTTTGAACTGATAGAACAGGTACGGCACCCACGAGGCACCGTTCTCGACGGACAGGATCCGCAGATCCGGGTTACGGGTGAGCGCACCGTGGCAGACCAGTGCGGCCATGGTGTCCTCGATTGGGCGCTTACCCATCGCGACCATCCGGAACGAGGTCGGCTTGAACGGCAGGAACTCGTCTGCGGGCTCCCAGTCGTTGAGGTACTGGGCGTAACCGCTGTCGGAGGCGTGCATCGCCACGGGGATACCGGCTTTCACGCAGGCCTCCCAGAACGGGTCGAACTCTGGCAGGCCCATCGAGCGGGTGCCGCGGTAGCCGGGCACCGGCGCGGGCCGGACCAGGACGGTCTTGGCGCCGCGCTCCAGGCACCACTCCAGTTCTTCCAGTGCCCGGTCGACGTTGGGCAACGTGATGACCGGGGTGGAGAAGATCCGGTCGGAGTAGTTGAACTGCCAGGTCTCATACATCCACTGGTTCAGCGCGTGGATGATGTCGTGGATCAGATCCGGATCGTCTTTCAGTCGTTCCTCGACCAGGCTGGCCAGCGTCGGAAACATGATCGTGTAATCCAGGCCGAGGGAGTCCATGACCTCCATGCGGGCTTCGGGGTTGCGGAAGGCGGCGATGGCCTTCATCGGCTTGCCCATCACCTCGCGGTAGCTCTTGCCGCCGCTGCCGTGGCGGAAGTATTCCTCCTGCGCGCCTGGGCGGGCGACCACCTCGAACGTCGGATTGGGGATGTAGTCGCTGATGTGGTTGCGGACCATGATCTTGGTCCGGCCGCGGACATCGATGTAGTCGATGACGCCCTTGCGGTTGTCCGGCAGGAATTGCGTGAGCGCTTCCTTGGGCTCGTAGAAGTGATTGTCGGCGTCGAACACCGGATAGTCGAGGATGCGCGACGGCATGTTCGCCTCCTGGGAGAGTGGTGTTTGTCCAAACCGGTAATGACGTTACCACGGTCTGACCAGGGCAGACAGCCGGCCGGGTGGCGTACTCGAAAAGCCGGTAAAGCGCAGGTCAGCGCGCTTGGGCCGGGTTGGTGAGACCGCATACGCAGAACTCGTAGATGTGCCTGCCGTCGATCGGGGTGCCGTTGAGTTCTACCGCGAGGGAGCGCAGCGGCATGGCGCCAAGCACGGACTGCATGATGAGTGCGGCCGAGGTCTCCACATCCGCATTCGGCCGGAAGCTGCGCTCGGCGATGCCGCGCCGAAGAATGTCCTGGAAGAGGTCGTGCAGCGGCTTCAGTACGCGTGCGTACTCGCGCGGCAACGACTCGGCGAGGTGGTCGTTGTAGAAGGTCAGGCCCCGGTTGATGCTGTCCTGGGTGCTCGACGACGCCGGCGCGGTGATCCGGTCGATCAGCAGGCGCAGCGCCTCCGGACCGCCCAGGCCGGCGGTGTCGTCGCGCCACCGCTGGGTCGACTCGGCCATGATCTTGTCGATGAGCGCGAGCAGCAACTCGTCTTTGGTAGAAAAGAGCTGGTAGAACGATCGCAGCGACGTCTTCGAACGCTCGACGACTTCCAGCACCGTGAAGTCGGTGCGACCGGTATCGCCGAGGATTGCCAGCGCCGATTTCATGAACCGGCTGGTCCGGTCCTCGCGTGCTGCCTCTGGCGGTCGTCCGGCCGGCCTGGCCATTGCGCTCCCACCTCCGTCATGCTCCACTCAGGAGAATGACGTTACCGTTTCTGTAGAAGCAATAGGCGGCTTGTGATTATTGTGTGGCACCGATGACCGAATGGTTTCTGTTCCTGCCGCAGGTGCGGTTGGGAATCGGCGACATTGTCGAGCGTGCGCGCGTGGCCGAGGCCAATGGGTTCGACGGCATCGCGTTCATCGACCATCTGGAGCCGCCCGGCGCGACGCACCAAAGCATCTGGGAGGCAATGACCGTCGCGACGTGGGTGGCGGCGCGCACCGAACGCCTCCGGATCGGGCACCTGGTGTTGTGCGACGCGTTCCGCCATCCCGCGGTGCTGGCCAAGCAGGCCGTCACGCTCTCCGATGCGTGCGGCGGGCGGTTCGAACTCGGATTGGGTTCGGGTTCATGGCCCCAGGAGTTCGAGCGGTTCGGCATCGAGAGTGGCGACGATGCCTCGGGCCGGGCCGACCGGTTGGCGCGGGACCTGGACTTGCTGACCCGGTACTGGGGTGAGGGAGAACTCGCCCAGCAACCGCCGCCCACACACCGGATTCCCTTGCTGCTCGGCGGAACTGGTAAGCGCACGATGGAACTGGTGCGCACCCACGCCGACTGGTGGAACATTCCGTCACATCAACTGGACCGGCTGCCCCGGCTGCTGCCGACCGTGGGATCGGCGCGGGTCTCGCTGCAGCAGATGGTCGGTTTCGTCGGCCACGGCGCCGACCGCGCGACGGTCACCGAACGCAGCACCCGGCTGTTCGGGCACCTGGGTAGCGGCCTGGTCTGCGGCGAGGCCGAAGAGCTGCGGGAGCACTTCACCGGGTTGTCCGCCCAGGGTGTCGAACGCTTCTACGTGTGGTTCGCTGATCTCGCCGCGCCCCAGACACTTTCCGAATTCGCCGACGCCGTCATCAATGCCTGACCAGAGAGGAACGACATGACAACCGAATCGCCGGAGTCGACAGCGGAGTCCACGGACTGGACGGTGGAGATGCTGCTCGAGCTTTTCGACGCCGAGCCGGTGGGGGACAACCGTTTCCTCGCGCAGACCGGTATCGCGGGCGCCGACGAGCGTCAGGTGGTGGAGGGTACCCAGATCGTGGCGGCCGCGATCGTGGCTGTCGCAAAACGCTTCCCGGACAAGTCGGTACGCTCGGCTCATGCCGTGTTCTCCCGCGCGGTGATGGTCGGCCCGCCCGTCGAACTCGACGTCGATGTGATCAGTGAAGGACGTTCGACCGCGACGGCCGTGGTCGCCGCCTCGCAGAACGGCAAGCGCTGCATCACCATCACGGTGTTCACCGATGTGCCCTCCGGCGATGTCATCCGTCACCACCTGCCACGTCCGGAGGTCGCGGGCCCCGCTGCCGCCAATCTCGCAAGGATGCCGATGACCGGCCGCGAACTGCGGCTCGTCGACGTGGTCGACGTGAACAGCCCCGACGAGGTCGGTCCGCCTGAGCTGTACGCGTGGTTGCACTACGACCCCATCCCGTCCCGCGATGATCTCGCCAAGGCGCTGATCGCGTACTTCACCGGTCATCTGGGGATCTCCACGACCATGCGGGCACATGAGGGCATCGGCACCGCGCAGGCACACCTGACCGTTTCAACGGCACCGATGACCGTCACCGTGAGCTTCCATGAACCGGTCCGGTGGGACGGCTGGATCCTCTACAGCCATGAGAGCACCCAGGTCGGTGCCGACATGTCGTATGTGCGCGGTGCGGTGCACACCGAAAAGGGCGAGCTGCTCGCGTCGTTCAGTCAGGATGCGCTGATCCGCCCGCTGCGCACGACGGATACCGGCATCTCGGCGCACTCACGGCTGTAAGCCTCACCTCCTGGGTCAGATCTTCAAATACCCCTTGTCGGCGGGAATCTGGGCGGCGGTCACCAACGACGATGTGTCGCCGGCCAGCCACACCACAAGGTCGGAAATGGTGCCCGGGGGAGCCAGCGAATCGGTGGGTAGCGCGCCGGGGGAGAAGCTGTGAATGTAATGCGGATGATCGGCGAACACCTGGTACATCGACACATCGTTGCCCATCGGAGTGTCGGTGCCATACGGGTGAATCGAATTCACCCGTATTCCGAACTCGCCCAACTCGACCGCCAAGGCGTTGGTGAGCCCGACGACGCCGAACTTACTGGCGCAGTAATGGCCGCAGCCGGGCACCGCTTTGATCCCGGCGGCGGAGCTGATGGTGATGATCGATCCGCCGTTGCCTGCCTCGATCATCGGCGGCACCACCGCCTGCACAGTGTTGAAAACCCCGGTGAGGTTGACATCCAGGATGTCCTGCCACTGTTTCGCCGAGATCTCCCACAGGCGGCCCCAATTGAGTACGCCGGCATTGGCGACGACGATGTCGAGGCGCCCGAACTGCCCGACCGCCTCGGCGACAACCCGGCGCTGGCCAGCCGCGTCGCGGACGTCGATCCGCTCGGCGAGGATCTTGTGCCCCTCACCTTCGACCAGTGCCACCGTCTCGGCGAGGTCCTCCGGGGTGGCGGCGGGATAGCCGTTGTGCTCCGCCACCGGGGCGCAGGCATCGATCGCGATGATGTCCGCGCCGGCCCGAGCCAACCTGACGCAGTGTGACCGACCCTGACCGCGGGCGGCGCCCGTCACGTAGGCGACTCGTCCGGCCAGTGGGGCCTCAGCGTTGCTCATGCGGTTTGCTCCTGACGTGATGACGCGGAATATGCTGGAGCCGAGGCGAACTGGTAGTCCGACAGTGGTGAATGACGAGCGAATCTCCGGGATCCGGTGATCGTCTGCGGCCGGTGATACACCGTGTCGTCCTGCGAATTCACGAAGTAGGTATTCAGGCCGGGTGAGCAGGCGGTGAAGTAGAGGTGCGCGACCCGGCCGTCATGGTGCATCCGTCGATTCCACGCGTTGTACGCCTCCCGGCTGACCTCGACCACGCCTGCGCCGCGGTGCCGGGCCTCATCGATGATGCGCACCGCGTGTGCGGCCATCGTCTCGACGAAGTCGGGCCAGGCGAATCCTACGAAGCCCAGTGGCCCCACGATCTCCCAGCGGTTGGGCAACCGCGGGTGTGCGGTGCCGCCATAGCTGCGTAGTCCGTGCGCGTGGTAGTACTCGGCCAAGTCGAAACCATTGGCCCCCCGGATGGTTCCTGTCCGATAGGTTTCCGGATCAGTCCACAGCTCGTAACCGGTCGCCAGCACCAACAGATCGGCCGGGTGGTCGACGCCGTCGGCTGTGACGACGCCGGTCGGCGTGATCCGCACGATCGGGGCGGTGACGAGGTTGGTGTTCGGGTTGTTGAGCGCAGGCAGGAAGGCGCTGGAGATCACCGGACGTTTGGCCAGGATTCCGTAGTGCGGCACCAATCGCCGCCGTGTCACCGGATCCCGGACGACGGCGCGCAGCAGCATGCGGTAGAGCAGCCGGCACCAGGCGTCGTAGAGCGGCATGATCCGGATCAACACCGTGTCGGGCAGTCGCGAGAAAATGTGCACGATGGGCGCCACCATGAACGCGTCCATCGTCATTCGGCCTGCGGCGTCGATCGCACGCTGAATCCCGGGCAGTCGCAGCACGCGGCGCATCAGAGGCGGGATGTCGAAATCGATTTTGGGCAGTATCCAGGCTGGAGTGCGTTGGTAGACATCCAGATTGGCGGCCTCGGCTGCCAACGCGGCGGCGATCTGGACCCCGGATGATCCGGTCCCGATCACCGCGATCCGCTTGCCGCGGGCGTCGAAACTGTCGTCCCAGGCGTTGGGCCGCAGGATGGTTCCGGCGAAATCGTCGATACCCTCGATGTCGACGGTCGGCTTGGCGTTGACGTATCCGCCCACCGAGCTGATCACGAATCGGGCCGTGACCGTCGGCCGGTCCCGGATCTGTAATCGCCAGATGCCTCGCTCCTCGTCCCATCGTTGCCGGGTCACTTCAGCGTTGGCGTGCAGATGTTCGTACAGGCCGAGGCCGGCCGCGGTGCTCTGCAGATATCGGCAGATCTCCGGGCCGGGCGCGAACAACCGGGTCCAGTGCGGATTCGGTGCGAAGGACAGCTGGTACCACAGCGTAGGGATGTCGACTGCGAGGCCGGGATAGTGGTTGTCGCGCCAGGTGCCGCCGAAGTCCTCGCCGCGTTCGATGATGACGAAGTCATCGATGCCCCGCCGGCGCAGCAGATGCGCGGCCGCGATCCCGCCGGGCCCCGCACCGATGATGGCCACTTCATAGTCGGGTTCGGTCATGGTGCCCTTCCCAGTCCGCTGACGATGTGGTCGGCCACGAAGCGCTTCACTGCACGGGGATTGTTCAGGTTCACGCCCATCGGCGGTAACAGCTCGAAACTGAACAGCAGACGCACAATCCATTCCCCGGCCCGTGCGGGCGTCACACCGGCACCGACCTCGCCGCGCTGCTGGGCTGTACGCACCAGTGGCTTCCACAGCGCGATCGACCGTTGCATCAGGTCATCACCCACATTGCGCAGCAGGAGCACGAGGATGCTCTCGTTGACACCGCGGGGGGTTATCGAGTCGGATCGGCGCCGGTGTGCGCATATCACGACGGCGGCGGCCGCGACCTGATCGGCCAGGGCGTTCTCGCGCTCGACCTCCGTGGCCATCGATTCGATGAAAGCCGACGCCAGGTGCTCCAGCGCCGTCTTGATCGCATTGTCGCGGCTGCCCAGTGCGTTGTGCACCGTGCCGCGCGAGACCCCGGCGGCGTCCGCCACCGCGGTGAGGCTGAATTGTCTTGGGCCGAGGCGCCGTAGCGTTTCAGTCGTGGCGGCAAGCAACGCGGGGGACACCGTTCGGCCCGGCTCGCGCATTTGAACACATTAGCGATATGTGTTCAATTAGGTCAATGGCCGGCGGTTACGTCGTGGGCATGATGGACGACGTCGTGCAGGTGATACAGCGCGATCGACGCCACGGTGAACTCACTGCCGTTGCTGCGCAGGCCCCGTCGTGACCACCCTCCGTCGCGAACTGCGTCGTAGATGTCCGCGACACCGGAGGCCGCGTCGGACAGCTCACCGGCCACCGTGAGCGGGTCCTGGGATGCGTAGTCGTCGGCGAGCGCGGTGGCGTCCTGATCCCAGCTCGGGAACTGTGGGTCGGTCTCGGTGAGCATGAGCCGGACCCGATGCTCGAAGATGCGGTGCACGTCGCGGATGTGGCAGCCGTACTCCAGCGTCGACCATCTGCCGGCGTGGCTGCGCACGGTGACGCCAGGCTTGTGCAACCGAGGTACCCATGCTGCGGCGTCCTCACGGATACGTTGGGCAACGTCGGTGCACGTGAGGGTTGCCGCGTCGAATCCGCATTCCGGGCAGGGGCGGTCAAGCACCCAGGTCCAGTCCTTGGTGTCGGGTTCGATCGCGCTACCCAAGGTCGTTGGTGGCGAAGGTGTCGCACTTGTTCGGATCACCCGTCTGGTATCCGACGGTGAACCACTTCTGCCGCTGCTCGGAGGATCCGTGGGTCCACGCTTCGGGGTTGATCCGGCCGGTGGCCTGCTTCTGGATACGGTCGTCACCCACCGAGGATGCTGCCGAGAGCGCGTCGGCGATGTCCTTGTCGCTCAAGGGTTCCAGGAAGGGAACTCCGGTGCTTTCCTGTCTGGTGACCGACGCGTAGTGTGCCCACACTCCGGCGTAGCAATCGGCCTGCAGTTCGGTGCGCACCCCGCCACCCGTCGCGCCCTCGGGGTCCTGCTGTGCGCGGCCCAACACGCCGAGCAGATTCTGGACGTGGTGCCCGAACTCGTGGGCGACGACGTACTCCTGCGCCAACGGTCCACCACTGGAACCGAACTGGGTCTTCAGCACGTCGAAGAAATCGGTGTCGAAGTACGCGGTCTGGTCCACCGGGCAGTAGAACGGACCCACGTCGCTGGTGGCGGGGCCGCATCCGGTCTGGACCTGGCCCGTGAACAGGCGGACGTGGGGGCGTTCGTAGCCCTTGATCAGCTGGCTCCACACGCCGTCCACCGAGTTGCCGGTCGCCACGACCCGGCACTGGACGATGTCGTTGGCGTCGGCGCCGGTCTTGCACTGGCTCAAGTCGAATCCTTGGGCCTCGGCACCCTGGGTGCCCATTTGCTGCTGTTGGGGCATGATCGTGCCGGGATCGATGCCCAGGAACAGGGCCACCACGACCACCAGCAGACCGCCGAGCCCGCCGCCGATCGCCATTCCCCGGCCGGGACCACGACCCCCACCACTGCTCGAGGTGGTGCTCGTGTCGATCTGCATTCCCTCGTTGAAGGTCATCGCGTCGCTCCATCGCATTGGCCGGTAGGTCGTACTCGACAGCCCGTTCAGCTTCCCACACTACGATTCACTCGTGGCCGTCGTCGCGGAACATTCGACCATCGTCGACACTTCGCTGGGTCGGCTGCGGGGCACCGTCGAAGGCGGTGTCGGTGTCTGGCGTGGCGTCGCCTACGCCCAGCAGCCCGTGGGGGCGCGGCGCTTCGTCGCTCCGCAGCCGGTGCCACCGTGGTCGGGTGTGCTCGACGCAGTGGAGCACGGGCCTTTGCCGCCGCAGGGCCGGTCGTTCGTGGGCGGCGGCCGCGACGATCCCAATATCCGTGATGAGGCGTGCCTGACGGTGACGGTGTGGTCGCCCGATACCAGCGCCGCACTGCCGGTGATGGTGTGGATCCCCGGCGGTGCCTTCGTCTACGGCGCCGGCCAGCTGCAGCTGTACAACGGTTCGAGGCTGGCCGCCAACGGCAATGTGGTGGTCGTCAACGTCACCTATCGGCTCGGGGTGTTCGGTGGATTCGAACTCGGTGACCTCGGTGACGGCTTCGACGACAATCTGTGCCTACGTGACCAGATTGCCGCGCTGCGGTGGGTGCGCGACAACATCGCCGCATTCGGGGGAGACCCGCAGCGCGTGACGGTCTTCGGCGAGTCTGCCGGTGCGACATCGGTGTTGGCGCTGCTGGCCAGCCCCGCAGCCGCCGGGTTGTTCGCGCGCGCCATCGCGCAGAGCCCGGCGTTACCGCTCATCGCCGACCGGGAGACCCGCGCCCGTCAGGCTCACCGCTTTCTTCAGGTGCTCGGCGTCGGAGCTCAGCAGGCCAAAGTGCTGCCGCAGCGGCAGTTGCGACGCGCGGCCGGCCAGTTGCAGCTGGAAAGCGCACAACGCACGCCGACGCTGGCCTATGGGCTGACACACGGCGTCGATCTCCTGCCGTTGCACCCGATAGAGGCCGCCCGCGCCGGTGCGGTGGCCCCGGTTCCGTTGATCATCGGCACCAACAGCCATGAGGCGTCCATGTTCGCCTGGGGCAAGCCGCCGATGCTGCCGACCACCCGACCCGCCGTCCACGCGTACTTCGCCCGCACCGCGCCCGCGGTAGAGGCCCGGGTGCTCGCCGCCTACCAGGCATTCCCGCGCCGCAGTGCGCTGATCGCGATCGGCTCCGACGTCATGTTCGGTGCTCCCACATGGGCGTTCGCCGACGCTTACAGCGCGCACGCGTCAACCCACGTGTACCGGTTCGACCACACCACCTGGACGTTGCGGGCGCTTGGTCTTGGCGCCACCCACGGCAGCGAGATCGTCCACATCCAGCACAGTTATTCGTCCTATCTCGGCCGCAAAATCCACCCCCTCGGCCGGCGCGTGCAGCCGTCGGTGGGGAGGCGCATGCAGCGCACCTGGCTGGAATTCGCGACGGCCGAGGTGGCGGACTGGCCGTTCTACGACACCCACCGTCGGCAGACCCGGGTGATTCGCTCCGCCCGCGATGAGACGGTCGAGGATCCCGACGCGCTCAGGCGCGCGGCGTGGGACGGGCTGTACTGACAGGTACCGATTCGGTGGGCGACTGCGCTACCAGCGTCTTGACCGTATCCAGGACCCCAACTGTGGAGTCCGTCCCGGAAGTTGCCCCTAATGCGATCACTCGCAGAACGGCCCCACGGATCCTGTCCTCCTTGCCCAGGAAGATCGCGGTGATCGCGGTTGTCAGGTCGACGTGAAACCGGCCGTCGCATGCGGCGAGCAAGTAGCTTCGGCTCACCGGCGTCGTGTCGTCGCACCAGGGCCGCAGCCCACGGGCAAGTTCCCGCCCGAACCTCCGCATTCGGACGTGCAGGAACAACACCGCCAGGCAGCCCAACAGGTAGTCGTCCCCGGACGGTGTCGAACCGATGCCCAGTCCGATCATGGCCCGCGCCGATGCGACCGCGACTGTCAGGTCCTGCGCTGCCACGGAGGCTTGCAGACCCGCCGCGCCGGTGAGCAGCCGAGCGTGGATGGCTTTGCCGAGAACATCGACAGCCGTCTGCGTCCGAGAGAACAGCCCACCTGCGACTGCGTGACGGTCGAGAACTCTGGCTGCCGACTCCAAGCCGATCCGGACCTGTGTGGGGACCGGGTCATACGCTGCCACCCGACAGCTGAACGTGTGGCAGCCCTGCAGGTCGATGGTGACTGTTCCGAGGGCCAGATCGTCAGCACCGGTCGCCCGTACGACTTGACCCGCCCGAATCGGAGCGAAGTCGACGGCATCTGTCAGGAGCGCATTGGGTACGAGTGTCGCCCCGTCCGCAGCGACCCAGAGCAGGTCACCGCTGGCGAGACGAATGTTGACCGCGTGCCGGTAGGTGCTGTCGACCACCGCGTCACCGAACTGCCCCGTGAGGAACGGCAGCCATGTCTCGTCGGCCATCCGCGCACGTGCCAACTCCATCGGTCGGTTATTGCCCGAAACGCGTGGCGAGTTCGACGATCGCTTTCTCGAAGACCTCCATCGGGGGATGGACGAACCCTGCTCCGATCATGCCGACGCCCGGATCCTTGTGCGCCATCGCGGTGTTGATGATCGGCAGGGTGCCGGTCTCGATTACCTTGATGACGTCGATGCCGGTGGCTATCCCGCGGAAGTTGAGGACCGGGATGGTGATATGCGGATTGGTCGTTGTGGTGATCTCCAGCATGTCGCGCGAGCAGTTCATCGAATCTTCGACGGTGCCGCCGACCAGCGGAACGATCGCAGGGGACGCCGCCATCGCGAACCCGCCGATCCCGTAGGTCTCGGTGATGGCGCTGTCACCGATGTCGAGTCCGGCATCGGCTTCGCTGTACCCCGCCATCATCGGCCCGCTGATCTTCTGCGCCGGCCCGGTGAACCAACGGAACCCGTCGAAGGCCGAGACTCGCACCCCGAACTCGACGCCGTTGCGGCACATCGTCGTCACGATGCTGCTGTCGATGATGCCGTGGGCGGCATCCATCGCGTTCTTGCACAACGCCATCCACGTCGGCCCGGAGAAGTAGGTGCCTGCGTCGATGAAGTCGAACACCTGTTTCTTCTGCTCGGTCGTGAAGTGAGTTTGCAGCAGGAGCGGTGCCAGCTTCTGGAACAACAGGGCCGTCCCGGCGATGTTGCGGTTGTGCGACTCGTCGCCCATCTGCAGGGCCTGAGCGAGGAGTTCGCGCAGATCGATCTCCCCGGCGAACTGCATCGCCTCGGCGAGCATCGGGCCGAGCACGTCGCGCATCCACACCAGCCGGTCGATGACAGTCTGGTCGTTGGCGCCCATGCTGAGGATCCGCGCCAACTGCTCGGCCAGGTTGGTGTAGGAGACGTTGCCGTAGGTCTTGTTGCGCACGATCTGCATGTACATCGACGCCGAGGTGACGCCCGACATCGAGCCGACGCAGTCGTGTTGGTGGCATGGGGCGAGCGTGACCCCGCCGGACGCGGCGACCTCGGCAGCCTCCTCGACATCGGCGGCCAGACCCTCGAACACGATGGCTCCGGTGACCGCACCCCGCATCGCACCGCACATGTCTCCGAAGGCGACTGGGGGGCCAGCGTGCAGGATCGTCGTCCTGGTCATCCCTGGCACCACCTCGAGTGCGGGGCCGAAGCCGACCAGCACCGGGTGGGAGTTGACGATCCGCTCTACCGCCAGCTGGTTGGCGGCAGCAATCCGGGCGGCGTTCTCGGGTCGTTGCAGTACCGCCAGCGCATCGAGAACCTCGGGGGGGTAGCGCCGGGGCGGTGACCAGTTCACTTGTGCAGAGTGGGCATACTGCTGCTGCAGGTCGGCGTGAAAGGTGGGTATACCGACGTTGATCACCCGCAGCTGGTCCTGGAAAAGGGTGTTGGTCACGCCATGCTCTCCTGCCTCTGGGGAATGAGCTTCAATGCCTGCTCGCCGAGATCGATGACACTGGCGACGACTCGCACACCGAGGTCATCCAGCGCGCTGATTTGATCGGCCTTTCCTTGGGGGTCGGTGTCGGTGCCCAGCACATATGCGATGAACTCCAGGGTGCGGCCGGACTCGGCCGCAACCTTCCTCGCCTGTTGGATCGCGGAAACGGCAGCGGAAACAGGTGCCGGGTGCGAGCCCCGGCCGAGCTCAAAGTCGAGTGCGATCACCGCGGTTTTGGGATCGGTTGCCTCGGCAACGATCCGGCTGTTGCGCAGCGTGGGATCGATCATCGGATGTGGCCGGCCCCGGGTGAACTCATCGGCTCCGAGATCGATGAGGGTATGCCCGCGGCTGGATTCGCCGGGCGAGAGGAGGTTGGCCGGCGTCTTCGCAATGTTCGTGAACGTGTCCTCGTGGGCCGCCCGGATCACATGGAAGATTTCGTCGCAGACGGTGCCGCCACAGAACAGCCCACGGATGAATCGCTGCCCGGGCGCCCAGCCGGTGTGGATGTCGGAGTAGGGGAAGTCGTAGGAGGTGGTGTCGGTCAGTGACGGATTGCCGGTGGCCAGCCGGACTGCGGCCAGGGCGGCGTCGCGGGTGTTCGTCGCGACCGTTACCCGACCGTTGTCAACACTGCCGTCGTGCGGTGAACCGATGAAGCACACCACAACCGGCGTCGACACGGCAGTCACCGCGTCCAGCACCCGGGTCGCGACAGCATCCGCGGGCGGCTTCGACAACACGACAATCACCGCGGTGTCCGGGTCGGCGTCGAGCATGGCCAGTCCGTCGCGCATCATCACACCGCCGATGTCCTCGGAGAGGTCGCGCCCACCGACGCCGATCAACTGGCTGATCCCTGCGCCAAGGGCATCCACCCGGACACTGAGTTCCTGGCTCCCGGTGCCCGAGGCCGCGACGATCCCGATGTTCCCCGGCCGCACCGCATTCGCGAAGCACAGTCCGACGTTGTTGATGATCGCCGTCCCGCAGTCCGGGCCCATCACCAGCAGTCCGTGTTCATGGCCGAACGTCTTCAGTTCGAGTTCATCGGAGACCGACACGTTGTCGGAGAAGATCATCACGTTCTTGCCCGCGGACAGGGCCTGCCGCGCCTCGGCCGCCGCGTACTCACCGGGAACGGAGATCAGGACCATGTTCGCACCCGGTGTCTGCGCGAATGCTTCACGCGCAGTGCGGAATACACTGTCGCCCCCACCAGCCGCCTCGGTGTTGGCCCGGATGATGTCAACCTCTGCCAGGGCTCGGTCGCAGTCCGCTTCCGTTGCGCACTGGACCACCAGCACCTGGTCGCGCGACGTGGCCGCTTCGACCTCGGGAGTGAGAAGGCCGACATCACCCATGACCCCCTTGTTGAGCTCGGTGGCCATGCCGATCACCGCCTTGATGACGTAGGGCAGGTCATTGACCTTCGCGGACAGCCCCATCAGGGACATCGAATCCGCGTAAGCGTTGGTTCTCACCACTGATTTGATGTGCACGTAATGCCTTTCACTCACTTCTCGGCCGAAAGCACTTGGCCGGCGATCGTCTCGGTCTGCCCGCGGTATTCGCGCCAGCCGCCGTACTCGGTGATGTCGCGGTGGCGTTCGGCGCGGTCGCGGCGGTACAGGATGCCTGGCACGACCCGGCCGTCGGACAGTTCGACCGGCCCGCGGTAGAGCCCGTCCGGTTCGCCCTCGATGACGCGGAGCAACACGTCCAGCGGCACCTGGTACAACTCCCCGGTGATGCTGGCACCCTCGCCGTCGTCGGCCTGATACATCCCCGGGTGGACGTCATCGATGCTGTGCACCCGGTAGCCGTCGGCGGTAGCCGTCTCCTCCAGGAACTCCGCACCCGCGAGGTTGTCGTGCAGTTCCAGCCCCCGCATCAACGTGCCGTTGACGAACAGCAGGCTGTCGTCGAGTTCGGTGCGCGTGTCGTTGCGTGCGTACCAGCCGAAGCCGGCCAGGATCAGCGCCAGGAACAGGTAGCCGACGGTCACCTGAGGTGAGGCGTTGAAGCCGAACTCATAGGCGTTGATCAGCCCGATGAACGCCAGCGCTGCGGCCAGGGTGGCGGTGACGGCGGCCGCGTACATCCTGCGGTCGATCACGAAACAGGCGATGGCGCCCAGCAGGATTCCCACCAGCACGGCTCCCTGACCGAACAGCTTGAGACCGTCGTAGATCACCCCGTTGCCTGCCAGGGTGCTGATCCCGACAGTCGCGGCATCGGTGCCTGCTGCCGCGAGGGAGTTGTCGATCAGTCCGGTCGCCCATTCAGCGAGGCTCGGAACGATGGCCAACACGATGGCGGGGGCGTAGCGGCGGGGGCTGACGTCGAACGCCTGCGCCCCGATGATGAGACCGATGTAGAGCAGCATGGGGAATAACGCCTGCATCGGGAAGACCGCGAGCAGCACACCGACCATGCCGGTGAAGCAGACCACCCCGACCACCACACCCGTCGCAAGCGAATACCCGATCCGGGCGCCGACCTGTTTCCAGCCCGGATGGCCGACGTAGACCGCAGGGGGGAACGGTGAACCCAGGAAGGATCCGATGATTGCACCCAGTCCGTCGGCGGTGAGTACCTGCCGCGTCGAGTAACGGTCACCTGCGGCGGACGCCGACTCTACGTTGCTCATGGCCTCGGTGAAGTTATAGATGCCGAGCGGGATCGCCGAGGCCAGCAGCGGTGCAATGTCCTGTAGGCCGGTCGCGACATCACCGGTCGGGAAGGGTAGGTGTACTGCGATGCCGCTCAACGATTCCGACACTGCGCTGGGGTCGAGGATCCCCGACCAGCCGAGTGCGACGGCGATCCACGCGACCGCCGTCGACAGCAGTACCGCGAGCAGCCCGGCGGGTGCGCCGAACGGCATCCTGCGGCCGCCAAGCCAGCCGACCAGGATGAAAGCCAGGGCCACGAATGCCACCCACGGCGCCTGCCACATCTGCGCCGACGGTGACATCGAGATGAACGTGATCGAGATACCGGCCAGGGCGCCGAGCATCGCCGCGCGCGGGGTGATCCGGCGGATCCATGGGCCGAACAGCGCGCCGAGCAACACGATACAGCCGATGATGAACGCCCAGGCCAATCCGGCGCGCCAGGCCTTCATCGGATCCCCCGACTGCAACAGCACCGGCAGCATCACGACGAACACCACGATGAAGGTGTGCGGCACACTCGGCCCGTAGGGCAGTGCTGTCACATCAGTCCGGTTCTCCCGCTTGGCCAGACGTCTGGCCAGGATCGTGTACCAGATGTTGCCGAGCGGCAACGCGATCCCGAGTGCAGGCAGGATGCGACCGTAAACCGTCTCGGGTGGGATCTGCACGACGGTCAGGCACAGTCCGGTGAGCACCACGACATTGAGCAGTACGCCTGTGCCCAGGCCGAAGAATCCGTTCCAGTCCCCGCTTGTCCACCAGCGGACCCGCCCGAGTGTCGGCAGCGACACCGCAGGTGATGCAGTGTTGGGCTTCGTCATGATCTGCACTCCTGGGGGTCGAGGTCGGATTGGGCTATGGCGCACAATAATTCCGCGTGATCGGTGACCCAGCCGACGATTCCGCCCTGGGCCGAGATCATGGCCAGGGCCGAATCGTGGAACTCGGGAACATAGGACGCGGTGCAGTCCGACAGGACCAGGCACTCGAACCCGCGATCATTGGCCTCCCGGGTGGTGCTCTGCACGCACACCTCGGTGGTCACCCCCGTGAACACCAGGTGGGTGATCTCACGGGCGCGCAGAATCGTCTCCAGGTCGGTTGCGTAGAAGGCACCCTTACCCGGCTTGTCCACGACGACCTCGCCGGGAACCGGGGTGAGTTCGGGAATGATGTCGTGCCCGGCCGAGCCACGAACTAACAGCCGCCCCATCGGGCCGTCGGCACCGATGCGCAGCGACGGTCGGCCCCGATCGTGCTTGGCGGGGAACAGATCACTGAGGTCTGGTCGGTGACCTTCGCGGGTGTGCACCACCGGCCAGCCATGCGCACGGAAACGCGCCAGCACTGCCGCGGTCGGCGCGATCGCGCTGCGCAGCCGTATCACGTCGTTGCCGAGCGACTCGCCGAAACCGCCGGGTTCCAGGAAGTCACGCTGGAAGTCGATGCACATCAGTGCCGTCCGCCCCGCTGGGAAGATGAACGGATATGGTTGAGCCGCAACAGATATCATGGCATCGACTGCCTGACGACGTGCGTGCCTGCGGTGCCCGCCAGGGCTTCCCGCAGGAGTGGCAGGGAGGTGATGATCGCCTCTGTGCCGCCATCGTCGAGGAACTGCAGGGCCGACTCCACCTTGGGGCCCATTGACCCGGCCGGGAACTCGCCCGCGTCCAGGTACTTGCGGGCCTCCTCGGCGGTGATCCTGCCCAACGCGTGCTGGACCGGGGTGCCGTACCCGACATACACCTGGTCGACGCCGGTGACCAGGACCAGCACCTCGATGCCCACGGTGGCGGCGAGGACGGCTGACGCGCGGTCCTTGTCGATAACGGCATCGGCGCTGCGCCAGCCGCTTTCGCCGCGTACGACGGGTACGCCACCGCCGCCGCAGGCGATGACGACGGCACCCGCCGCGGTCAGCGTGCGGACGTGTTCGGCCTCCAGGATCGCCTGGGGTCGCGGGCTTGCCACGACGCGGCGATAGACGCCGGGTGAGGTCTCGCTGACCGTCCACCCCTCCTCGGCGGTGCGCCGTTGGGCGACCGCCATTGTCATCTGGGAACCGATGGGTTTCGTCGGGAGCGCGAATGCCGGGTCGTCCGCGTCGACCTGGGCGTGTGTTATCAGCGCGGCTGCGCGTGCCTTCAAACCCCGGCGATGCAGAGCACTGTCGATCGCGGTCGCGATGATGTGCCCGATTCCGCCCTGCGAATCGGCGACGGCCAGCCACAGCGGCAGATCCGGCAACCCCTCGATGGTGGCCTCGGGCGCGATCAACTCGCCGCGGCGCAGGATGAACCCGACCTGCGGGCCGTTGCCGTGACTGACCACCACCGTCCAGCCCTCGACGATCAGTTCGGCGATTTGCTCGGCGAACTGAACCGCACGCTCCTGCTGCCGCGGAATTGATCCGGGCTCACCGTCGAGGACCAGGGCGTTGCCGCCGATGGCGATAAGCGCGACGCGTTTCATCGCAGCATGTCTCACGACCGACCAGCTTCCGGTGCCAGCGAAACGATGGCGGCGGTGAACACCGCGCTTGGCGCCGTGACGATCCCTGCGCCGATCTGACCCACTCCGGCCTCGCGGTGAGCGATACCGGTGTTGATCACCGGAAGGACACCGGTATCAAGGACTTTGAGGACATCGATGCCGCTCGGCGAGCCAGCGAAGTTCGCCGGCGGCAGAGGATAGGCGGGGTGCGGGCCCAGCGTGATTCGCCGCATCGACCTGGTCATTTCCTGCGCGTCGGCGGGGGTGCCGCCGACGAACTGGGTGATGGCCGGTGAGGCGGCCATCGCGAAGCCGCCGAGACCCAGGGTCTCGGTGATGGCAGAGTCACCGAGATCGGGGTTGGCGTCGTCGATGCCGTAGCCGGGGAAGAACAGTCCGTCCGCTGGACCGACTGGTGCGGTGAACCACCGGTCACCGGTGCCGGCCATCCGTAATCCGAACTCGACACCGTTGCGGCACATCGCCGTGACCAGTGTTGAGCCGGGCCATCCGACCGCGGCGTCCATCGCCAGCTTCGCCGAGGCCATCGACAGGTTGAGCGCGAAGTGATCGTTTCCTGCCAGAAACCGGAGCACTTCGGCTCCGGAGGGCAGGCCCGCCAAGGCCGGTGCCAGCCGCCGGGTCAGCAAGCTCGTTGCGGCGACATTGCGGTTGTGCCCCTCATCGCCCATCGCGAGGGCCTGACCGATCAGGGACGTCACATCGACCGGACCGTCTGCGGCCAGGGCCCGGTCCAACGTCGGACCCAGGACCTCCCGCATCCAGGCCAGTCGGTAGAGGACCGCGTTGTCGAAGGCGCCATACCGGAGGACCTTGCCGAGGCCCTCGTTGAGGGTGGCGAAAGCGGTCCGCCCGGCGTCCTCCACGACCAGAACGGGCATCGACGGTGAGATGACCCCGGCCATCGGCCCGACAGCGCCGTGCTGATGGCATGGGGCGACAGTGATCTCGCCACCGCGCAGCATGGCGTTGGCCTGTATGGAGTCGTTCGCCCATCCCTCGTGGATCGCCGCGCCGACGAGGGCACCCAGCATGGGCCCGCACATCCGGGCGATCTCGATCGGCGGCCCGGCGTGCAGCAGGGCTCGTCCCGCAGCCAGGGCCGGTATCTCGGCATGGGCGGAACGGATCCGGATCAGTTGAGGTCGCGTGTCGTGGACGGCGACGATAGCCGCCCGGTTGGCGGCATGCGTCGCCGCGGTGTCCAACGCGAGCATGGCGCGGGCTGCGGCAAGGTCCCCGAATGCCGGTGGTCGCCAATCGAGTTGTAGGACGTCCTCGGGTACGAGGCTCTGCACTATGAGTGGGAGCCCCGCGTTGAGTACCCTTACGCCGCCGGTGATCATGCGAGTTCCCGCACAGTTGCGGCCAGCAAGGCGACGGCATGGCGGGCGGCCATGGCATTTGAATCATGAAGCACCACACCCGCATCACGCAGGATGCGGCGTTGGCCGTCGATTCCCTGGGGATCGTCGCGGGTACCGCAGACCGAACCGATTACGATGAGGGTGCGACTGTCGGCGGAGGCGATGCCGCGCGCCCGGTGCACCGCGGCGGCCAGGGGAGTGGCCGGATCTGCGGCCGCACCGTGGCCGAGGACGACGTCGACCAGAAGTATCCCGATGTCGTGTCGTTCCGCTGCGGCGATGATCCGGTCGGTGCGCCCGGATGGGTCGATCATCGGATGCGGGCGCCCTGCGGTGTGTTCATCGCCGCCCAGGTCGATGACTTCGGCAGGCACACCGGCCCGGCTGAGAATGAATCCAGCCTCGGCCGCCAGTGTTCCGCCGGTGTACAGGCCGAGTACGCCGCGGGGAGTGTTCTCCGGTATCGACACGGGCACGTCATCGGTGAGATCCAGTGAGGTGCCCAGCAACTCGGCCGCCGCTTGTGCGCCACCTTCCAGCGTGCCGCGCACCCGGACGGGTCCGTCGTCGTCGGGAACCCCCAACAGGCACGCCACGGAAGGTTTGCCGAGCGCAGCGAGCTGGGCCAGAATCTGTTCTGCCACTTGGGGTGCGGGCGGCTTGGATACCAGCACCACGACTTCGGTGCGGGGATCGTCGCGAAGCAGATCCACGGCATGCGCGCTCATCAGGCCGCCGACCTCCGCGGTGAGGTCACGGCCGCCGACACCGATGAGCTGTGAGGTGCCGCAGCCGACGGCGTCGAGCAGACACGAGACCTCCTGTGCTCCGGTGCCCGATGCGGCGACGATAGAAACCGGCCCAGGCCGGACGGCGTTGGCGAATCCGAGCGCAACGCCGTCGATGATGGCGGTGCCGCAGTCCGGGCCCATCATCAACAGACCTGATTCGAGCGCCAGCTTCTTCAGGCGCACCTCGTCGCACAGCGTCACGTTGTCGGAGAAGCAGAACACGTGCAGGCCGCGGCGCAGCGCCTGTTCGGCGACAACGGGCGCGTAGGTGCCGGGTGTGGACACTGCCGCGATTGTGAGATCCGTCCGATGGGCGACGGCCTCGGACACCGTGCGCGGGACGGTGGAATGTGCCGGCGTCTCACCATGATCGACGCCGTGCAGCCCGTTCTGCACAGTCTCCAGCGCCCGTGCCGCCGCGGCCGCGTCATCGGCACGGACGACGATGACGAGATCGTCGGGCGCGGCATCGACGTGCGGCGGGAGCATGTCGGACTGAGTCAGGACCTGCATGTTCGCCGGCGTGCCGAGCACTGCGCCGACCCGTGTCACGCCAGGCAGCCTCTCAGCCGAGGCGGCCAGCGCCATCAGCGTGACGGAGTCCCGGTACAGACGTGGCAGCACCAGGAAATCCGTGACCGTCATGCCTGAACCCAGGACGCGGGAGGCGGCGCGAGCTGTCCGAGATGGACGGGTGTACCGATACAAATAATTGCGTGGTGGCGAGTGGAACCCTGTCCAAAAGCGCCTGACATGCTGTGAACTGTAAGTGCGGCAGGCCGCCGAACGCAGCGTCCAGATCGGCAAACGATTTCGACAGACGATGTCCTAATCGGACAAGGAGCGCGAGATAAGTAACGTCACGGTGAACGACCTGCTGACCTTGCCCGCGCTGCAGGGCGCCTTCGTCTTCGGCGGCGCCGGCGGACTGGACAGAAGCGTGACCGGCGTGAACGTCATGGAAGTTCCCGATATCGAGGCGTATGTCGCGCCGGGGGAGCTGTTGCTCACCAGCGCCTACCCGGTGCGTGAACATCCCGAGCGGCTCGTCGAGATGCTGGCCACGCTGACCGAACGCGGCCTGGCCGCGTTGGCGATTACCCCGGTGCGCTATCTCGGCCATCTTCCCGACCGGCTCAGCGAGGAGGCAGACCGGCTGGGCTTCCCGGTCATAGTGCTGCCCGACGGGACATCGTTCAAACAGATCATCGGCGCGGTGCTGGCGGTGGTACTTGCCGACTACGACGCCGAACCTATTGGTGCGGAGGCGATCCGCGAGCGTCTCACCGGTGTCGCCCTCGCGGGCGGCGGCCTGGAGGAGATCGCCCGGACCCTGGCCGGCGCGCTGGATCGTAAGGTCCTCATCGTCGACGAGGCCGGACAACCTCTCGGACACGCCACTCCTGACGGGGACGGAGACACGTTGGCCGGCGCGACCCTGGATCCGACTGAACCCTCGACCCCGTGGATCTTTCCGATCACTGTCGCTGGAACCCCGCGAGGCCGGATCCTCGTCGACGGCGACTCCGAGCCCAGTCTCGGCCAACGTCGGCTGATCCGGCAGTCCTGCTTCGCCGCCGGTATGCACGTCGCGCAGGTACTGGCCGGAGTGGAGCTGGACCGACGGCTACGGGTGCTGTTTCTCGAAGAACTCGTCTCGGGCAGCAGCTTCGACGAACCCACCCTGCAGCAACGCACCAGGTTGTTCGGATGGGATCTGGCTGGTCAGCGGGTGATCCTGCTGACCCGCTGCTCCGGCGAGCTCACCGACGCGGCCGTGCAGAAGGCGGCCAGCGCCGCCCTGCCGAACGGTTCGCTGGCGTGGCCGCGGGGCGGTGAGGTCGTCGCGCTCGTCGCACTGCCCGACGTCGCTCCGCACTATTACATGGACCTGCTCGCGGCCCGTTGGCGCGCCGCGTTGGTGGACGTCGGCGCGACCGACGTCACGGTGGCGGTGGGATCGGCGGCCGATAACCCGGCACAACTCGCCGCGAGCCACAGCACCGCCCGCGACGCACTCCGAATCGCCGTCCACACTGAGATGCAGACCGCCCGCTTCGACGAACTTGAACTCGAGCGGCTGCTTCTCGCCGTACCCCGCGCCATGCTGGTCGACTTCGTCGATCGAAACGTCGGCGCCCTCGTCGGGCAGGACCAGCGCGACTCCTCCGATCTATGCCTGACTCTCGAGGCATATCTCGGGTACGGCAATGCCGCCGAGGCAGCGCGCACGATGTACATCCACTACAACACGATGAAGCACCGGCTGGCCCGGATTTCCGAGCTCACCGGCGCCGATCTACACGATCCGCGGACCCGCCTGACGTTGGCCATGGCCATGCAGATCCGCAATCTGCTCTGAGAGCGGCCTGTACTAGTCGGCGGTGGCGTATTGAGCGTCGGTGTAGCGGCGGAGATTATGCAGGAAACGCTGGAACAACCACGCCATCACGGGTTGGCCCAGCGTCATGCCGATCCGGCCCGCGATTCCGCTGGGCTTCATCGCCATCACCCAGGTCAGGTGACACCCGTCCACGGTGGGGACGACGCGGTAGTCCTCGGCGAACGCCGAGATGGCGTCGGACGTGCTGGTGTTGAATCGGAAGGCCATGTGGGAGAACGGCTCCCACGCCAGAAATTCCTCATCGCCGACAATGTTCCCGCGCATGCTGACGGTGCGGGTGGTGCCGATGCCGCGCGGTTCCGGACTGGTCCACTCCACCTTGGTGATCACCGTCGCCCAGTGTGGCCATGATGTCTCGTCGGCGAGCACCTCGAACAGTTGCTCAGGGGTGATCGCGAGGTCGACCGTGCTGACGAAGCGGAACGGCGCATGGGTGATGAAGTCCAAATCGACGCGCTCACACTCGTATGTCCGGGCCATGAGTAGACACCCTAGGTCAGGGTGTCTACTGGAAACTCATCCCGGCCCGTCGCCGGCCGCCGCCAGGAGCGGCACCACCACATCGCTGATCGGGGTGGGCAGTCCGTGCGCTGCTGCTTTACGGCGGATCACCCCGTTGCGGATATCCCATTCCAGCGGCCGACCCGCTTGCCGATCGGCCAGGATCGACGTGCCCATATCCGGAGAAATCCCGGCGAGCAGACCGGTGATCTTGTCGACGTCGGCGTCACGCAGGTCGGCCCCGTCGGCCCGACCCACGGCAGCGCATTCGACGAGATAGTCGCGGGCAAGCGCGGCGACGTCGTCGCGGTGGAACATCCCTGCGCGCCGCCCGGTCAGGACCAGCAGCCCGAACACCGCGTTGAGCAGTAGTTTGCGCCACGCCTCGGTCAGGTAGTCGGGGTCGGTCTGCACCGTCAACCCCGGCACGCTCAACAGTCGCACCAGGGTGCGGGCCGCGTCCGTCTCGGGCAGCACGATGCGGACGTCGGTGCGAAGCCAGATCCACCCCTGGGGCTGGGTCTCGGCGGAGAACCAGATCACCGCGGGGACCACCGCCGCAGAAGGGCAGTACGGTCTCAGGCGTTCGACCTGCTCCACGCCGTTCTGCAAGGCGCAGACCACGGTGTTCTCATCGCACAGCCGGCTCAGCCATCCGGCAGCCTGGGCGTACTGGGTGTCTTTGACGGCCAGTAGCACCACGTCGACGGGGCCGTCGACCGTCGCCGGATCGGTGTGCACCGGCCCGGGCACCACGATCGGATCATGGTCGTCGGGCCGCACCTCGACGGACTCGCGAGCGGTGCGACCGCACAGCAGCACCGGATGGCCCGCGGCATGCAACAGTGCGGCGACGGTCGATCCGATCGCACCCGGACCGATGACGGCGATGGGGGAGTTCACTATCGCCAAGTTACCGGCGATCTGGACCCCTCTACACTTGGCATTCGTTCCATACCTCGGTCACAAGGAGTTTTCGTGCTGCGCAGTCATGCCGCCGGTTCGTTGCGGTCCGCCGATGCCGGTCAGACGGTAACGCTGGCGGGATGGGTGGCACGACGCCGTGACCACGGAGGCGTGATCTTCATCGATCTGCGCGACGCGTCGGGGGTGTCGCAGGTGGTGTTCCGCGACGCGGCCGTGCTCGAGCAGGCACACCGGCTGCGCGCCGAATTCTGCGTGGCCGTGACCGGGGTCGTCGAGGTCCGTCCGGAAGGAAACGCCAACGCGGAGATCGCCACCGGGGAGATCGAGGTCAACGCGAACTCGCTGACGGTGCTGGGAGAGAGTGCCCCCCTGCCCTTCCAGCTCGACGAGACCGCGGGCGAAGAAGCGCGCCTGAAGTACCGTTACCTCGATCTGCGCCGCGAAGGGCCCGGTAACGCAATCCGCTTGCGCTCCAAGGTCAATGCCGCTGCCCGCGGAGTGTTGGCGGCGCACGATTTCGTCGAGATCGAAACCCCGACGATGACGCGGTCGACGCCCGAAGGCGCACGCGACTTCCTGGTGCCCGCCCGGCTGCAGCCGGGGTCGTTCTATGCCCTGCCGCAGAGTCCCCAGTTGTTCAAGCAGTTGCTCATGGTTGCCGGGATGGAGCGCTACTACCAGATCGCCCGGTGCTATCGGGATGAGGATTTCCGCGCGGACCGCCAGCCGGAGTTCACCCAGCTGGACATGGAGATGAGCTTCGTCGACGCCGACGATGTCATCGCAATCTCCGAGGAGGTGCTGCGGGCGGTCTGGTCCACGATCGGTTATGACCTGCCGACCCCGCTGCCCCGGATCAATTACGCCGATGCCATGCGTCGGTTCGGTTCCGACAAGCCCGATCTGCGCTTCGAACTGGAACTTGTCGAATGCACCGAGTATTTCAAGGACACGACCTTCCGGGTGTTCCAGGCGCCGTACGTGGGCGCACTCGTCATGCCCGGCGGTGCATCGCAACCGCGGCGCACGCTGGATGGCTGGCAGGAGTTCGCCAAGCAGCGCGGACACAAGGGTCTGGCCTACGTGCTGGTGGGCGAGGATGGCACGCTGGGCGGCCCGGTGGCCAAGAACCTCACCGATGCCGAGCGGGACGGCCTGGCCGCGCATGTCGGCGCCAAGCCGGGCGATTGCGTGTTCTTCGCGGCGGGCCCGGCGCGGTCCGCTCGCGCGCTGCTGGGCGCCACCCGTATCGAGATCGCCAAGCGCCTGGACCTGATCGACCCGAACGCATGGGCGTTCACCTGGGTGGTGGACTTCCCGATGTTCGAGACGGCCGACGAGGCGGTGGCCTCCGGCGACGTCGCGGTGGGATCGGGTGCCTGGACAGCCGTGCACCATGCCTTCACCGCGCCGAAGCCCGAATCGGAGGGCACCTTCGACACCGACCCGGGCAATGCGCTGTCCGATGCCTACGACATCGTCTGCAACGGCAACGAGATCGGCGGCGGATCGATCCGTATCCATCGTCGCGACATTCAGGAGCGGGTGTTCGCGATGATGGGCATCGACCACGACGAGGCTCAGGACAAGTTCGGATTCCTCTTGGACGCCTTCGCCTTTGGTGCTCCTCCGCACGGCGGCATCGCGTTCGGCTGGGACCGCATCGCGGCGCTGCTGGCCGGCGTGGACTCGATCCGAGAGGTCATCGCGTTCCCGAAGTCAGGTGGCGGCGTGGACCCGCTGACCGACGCGCCTGCACCGATCACTGCGCAGCAGCGCAAGGAATCGGGAATAGATGCGAAGCCGGAGAAGCTCCAGAAGGCGTGACTGAAATCGATTTCCACGCGATGAACCGCGACGTCGTGGCGGAGTTCCGGGCCAACGACGGCAAGGTCGGCGGACCGTTGTTCGAGAACACCGACATCGTGTTGCTGCACAACACGGGTGCGAAGTCCGGCGAATCCCGGCTGAACCCCCTGGCGGCGTTCACCATCGATGGTCGGCTCCTCATCGTGGGGTCCAAGGGCGGCGCACCGAACGACCCGGCCTGGGTACACAACCTGCGTGCGCATCCTGATGTGCACGTGGAGATCGGCACCGACTTCTACGACGCCACCGCCCACGAGCTTCCGCGCGCCGAGCGCGATCCGCTCTACGAGAAGATCGCGGCGCAGGCACCGAATTTCGGCGAGTACCAGGCCAAGACCGACCGCGTCATCCCGCTTTTCGAGCTGAAGCGCATACGCGCGGACACCCCACAGGAATAGACGTCGCGATCGAGAGGCTGGTCCAGGAATGACAGAGATCGACAAAGAAAAGCTGCTGGCCGACGCCGGCGCCCTGGAAGAGTTCAACCGCGACATGGTCGAGAAGTTCCGTGCCAACGGCGGCAAGGCCCCCGACTTCGGTGGGGATCTGCTGCTGCTGCACACCACGGGCGCCAAATCGGGAAAATCCCGGCTGTCGCCGCTGGCGTACCTGACCATCGACGGCAAGACACTCATCATCGGGTCGTATGCGGGCGCTCCGAAGGATCCCGCGTGGGTGCACAACTTGCGGGCCAACCCGACGGCGCATATCGAGATCGGGACCGAGTCCTATGACGTGACGGCTCGCGAGTTGCCTGACGACGAACGGGATGCCACCTACCCGAAGGTCGCCGAGGCGGCGCCGGTGTTCGCCGAATATCAGGCCAACACCACCCGGGCGATCCCACTTTTCGAGCTGATCCGGACTTAGTTGCGCCGAACGTGGGCTTGTGTGCGAACTTTCGCAGGAATGTCGCACACAAGCCCACGTTCGAGCGGAGATCTACTCAAACAGTGAGCGGTGTTCGTTGATGAACTCCTCGACTGTGCTGAGACGGTGTCCGATTATTGTCGGCGCTGCGTCGGTGACGCCGGCGAGGCGTCCCTCTTGCTGGTCGATGGTCACTGCCTCGAAGTGCCGGAGCTTGGCCGTGTCGTCGGGCATGCCGAGCAGGTCGAGGAACGTCGTCACAGTGGTTCGCTCGAAGTGGACGTCCTTGGCGAGGACGCGGCTGACCTCGGCGGCCAGTTCCCGGTGGCTGTACTCGACGGGCCCTGTCAATGTGTACCTGCGGCCGCCATGATCCGCGGGTTCGGTCAGGATGGTGGCGGCGGTCAATGCGATGTCCCGTCCCGAGATCGGGGCGAAGCGGCTGTCGGCGTCAAAGGGCATGACGTAGCGGCCCTGTCTGATCAACTCGGCGATGTACGTCAGCCATTCCATGAAAAAGGTGACCCTCAGGTGGGTGGTGGGAACGCCTGACCAGTCGAAGACCTGCTCGGAGAGCCAGTGGTTCTGCGTCGCCTTACTCCGGGCCTGGGGGCGCGACTGGATCTGCGACATGTTGACGATCAGTTCGAGACCTTGCTCTCTGGCGGCCTGGGCGAACATGACCGCCGATTCGACGAGGCCTTCCCCGACCGGGAAGTTGAAGTAGGCGCGCTGCACGCCGTCGACCGCTGCGCGGACATCGCGGAACGTGAGCGAGTCGCCGACGATGACTTCGGCACCCTCGTCGCGAAGGCGTTGGGCCCGAACGTCCTCTGTGCGGACCATGGCCCGCACCTGTAGGCCGTTCTTGAGCAGATACTCGACCATCGGGCGTCCCGTATCGCCGTTGGCGGTTGTCACCAGGATTCTTGTCATAGCAGCGCCCCTTTCACCGGAACTGCATTCCCGGTCGTTGCCGTCGCAATTTAACGACCGGGAATGCAGTTCCGCGGCAATGTAGTCGGCTACAGCCGCTCGATGATCGTGGCGTTGGCCATCCCGCCGCCCTCACACATCGTCTGCAACCCGTAGCGGCCGCCGCGCTGCTCCAGCGCATTGACCAGGGTGGTCATGATCCGTGCTCCGCTGGCGCCCAAGGGGTGACCGATGGCGATGGCGCCGCCGTTGACGTTGGTGCGGGCGAGCAAGTCCGAACCCGCGGCCCCGCCCAGTTCCTTGGCCCACGCCAGCACGACCGGCGCGAACGCCTCGTTCACCTCGAATAGATCGATATCCGACAGCGTCAAACCCGCACGCGCCAAGACTTTCTCGGTCGCCGGGATAACACCGGTCAACATGTAGAGGGGATCGGACCCCACCACGGTCGTGGTGTGAATTCGGGCCAACGGCTTCAGACCCAGCCGCTTGGCCGTCTCGCCGCTGGTGATCATCACCGCCGCGCTGCCGTCGGACAGCGGCGAGGAATTACCCGGGGTGATCTCCCAGTTGATCTGTGGGAAGCGGGCCGAATAGGCCTCGTTGTAGAACGCCGGTTTGAGCCCCGCCAGGGTCTGAACCGAGGTCCCTGGCCGGATGATCTCGTCGGTGGACAGCCCCGCGATCGCGGCCAGCTCGCTGTCGAACAGGCCGTCCTTGGTTGCGCGGGCGGCTTTTTCATGGCTACCGGCCGAGAATTCGTCGAGCTGGGCGCGAGACAGATCCCACTTGGCGGCGATCAGTTCTGCGCTGATGCCTTGCGGTACCAGACCGTCCGCGTACCGTTCGGCAAATGCCAGGCCGAACGGATCACTGCCGGGTAGCACCGAGGTGCCCATCGGGACCCGGGACATGGATTCCACACCAGCGGCGATGACGATGTCATAGGCCCCTGCGAGCACACCCTGTGCGGCGAAACTGATGGCCTGTTGCGAACTTCCGCACTGTCGGTCCACCGTTGTGCCGGGAACCGTTTCCGGGAAACCGGCGCCGAGCAACGCATTGCGGGCGATGTTGACGGCCTGGTCGCCTACCTGGGTCACCGCGCCCGCAATCACGTCGTCGATCTGGACGGGGTCGACGCCGGTGCGCTCGACCAGTTCCCGCAGACTGTGCGCGAGCAGGTCTGCCGGCAGCACGCCGTGCAGCGCTCCGTTGGCCTTGCCCTTGCCGACGGGGGTACGGACGGCCCCCACGATGACTGCGTCCCGGCCTGCATATCCGGTCATCTCTGCCTCCTGCTGCTCACCGCTGAGTATTCTGATCTGTACCCAGATATAGCACCTGGGTATAGTTATAACAACTCAGGTAGGAGGTTGATTCCGTTGGGCATGCTGCAGGGCGCGCTGGCCGACCGGGACGCCTGGTCGGCGGTGGGGCATTGCCCGATCGAGAAGACGATGGCGCTGGTCGGAGCCAAATCGGCGATGCTGATCATGCGTGAGGCCTATTACGGCACCACGCGATTCGAGGACTTCTGGCGCCGGGTCGGCGTGACCAAGGCCGCCGCATCGGCGCGACTGACCGACCTCGTCGACGCCGGTCTGCTGGAGCGCAGGCCTTATCAGGAACCGGGCCAGCGCAGCCGTGACGAGTATGTGCTGACCCAGGCCGGCACCGATTTCATGCCCGTGGTGTGGGCGATGTTCGAGTGGGGGCGCAGGCATGTGCCGACCCGTTCCCGATTGCGCCTGGCGCACGAGGGCTGCGGCGCAGAGGCCACCGTGGAGATCCGTTGTGAACGGGGGCACCTGGTCGCGCCCGACGAGCTCGTCGTCCGGACTGACCAGGGCTAGCGGTCAGCCAGAAACGCCTTCGCCAGAGTCCGGGGCGCCTGAACCAGCCATGCCTCGGTGATCAGCTCGGTCAGTTCGGGCACGTCGATCGCCCCGAGCCGCGCCAGCACGGAGGGATAGCCGTCGAAGTGTGGAGTGGTGAAGTAGACCGCAGGCTTGTCGGCGATCAGGGCAAATTTCACCCCTTCGTCGGGGACCCGGGCTCCGAGAATGTCCCCGTCAGGTGCGGCGTCGCCCAGCGCCATGTAGTCGGCCTTGCGTAGCGGGCGCTCCCACACCACCAGCTTTTTGCGCACCCGCCAGGCGCGTGGCGTCGCCTCGTTGGTCTCGGGAAGACCCGCCGCGATGCGGGCCACGTCAGTCCAGTCGGCCACACTCGGAACGCTACTCTCGGCCCGTGCTGCATCTACGCGTGATCGCGCCGGCCGACCTGCGCGAGCCGGTGCTCAACGTGCTGGACCGCGAACCCGGCGTCACCCACATCATCGTGCACCCTGGCGCCGCGGTGGAACCCGTCGGCGACGAGATCACCGCCGATATCGCCAGGGAGGCCGCCAACGATGTGGTGGAACGGCTGAAATCCCTTGACGTGCACCATTTCGGCGCCATCACCATGGAGGTGCTGGATACGGTGCTCTCCAGCACCGCCTATCACGCCGAGGACGAGGCCAAGGGGGATGGCGCCGACGCGGTGATCTGGGACGAGTTGGTCTCGCGGACCCGCGACGAGTCCAGCCTGAGTGTCACCTATCTGATGTTCCTGTGTATCGCGTGCCTGCTCGCCGCGATCGGCGTGGTGACCGATTCCCCGGTCACCGTGGTGGGCGCCATGGTGGTGGGCCCGGAATTCGGCCCGCTCGCGGCCCTCGCGGTGGCCCTGGTGCAACGCCGGATGTCGCTGGCGCGCCGCGCCGCCGCAGCGCTGCTGATCGGTTTCCCGCTGGCGATGGCGGTGACTGCGCTCGCCACGCTGGCCTTCGAAGGGCTCGGCTGGGTGACGTTGTCCAGCACCAGGGAACTCAACCAGGTGGACTTCATCTTCCAGGTGGGCCCGTTCTCGTTCGTCGTCGCACTGTTGGCCGGCGCGGCGGGAATGTTGTCGTTGGTGTCGGCGAAATCAGCGGCACTGGTTGGCGTGTTCATCTCGGTGACGACGGTGCCCGCAGCCGGTTTCGCAGTCGTGGCCGCGACGGTCGGGGACTGGGACGTCGCCGGCAAATCCGCGCTGCAGCTCGCCGTGAATCTGATCGGGATCACGATGGCAGGTGTGCTCGTGCTGGCGGTCTACCGCCGTGTGAGGAGCGCCCCGGCCCGCACCTGACCGCGGCATCATCTCAGAGATGGCTGATGCCCAGGCCGACAAAGAACACGCCGACCGCACCCGCGATCACGGCTATCACCAGCCGCTGGTGGCTCTTCATCGCGGCGTAGATTCGCTCCACACCTGAACGCGTCGCCTCCGGAGCGATCCAGAAACTGAGGATGGGTAGCAGCGCCGCGGCGAATGCCACCACATTGAAGGCGACCAGGGCGGCCATCTTCTCGCCGACCGCCGCACCCGAGGTGAGTGCCGCCGCCATCGCGGCCAGGTAATACGGGGTGGGGAAACCGTTGCTCAGGCCGAGCAGTGCAGCCGCCCACGCGGACTCGCCGCGAAGCGCGGCCTTGATCCCGTTCGGCAGTTTCGAGATGACGGGCAGGGAGTCCAGCGTCGGTGGAGCGGGCGTGGTGGTCGTACCTGTACCGACAGCAACTACCGCACGCCGTCCCCGGATCCGGTTGAACAACCTCTCCAGCAGGCCGGTCGCGGCTAGCAGCGCGATCAACCCCGCCACCAGGCCGATGGCGATCTCGGCCAGGGGCGGCATCGTCCGGCCGCCGTCGGCTTCCTTGAAGACGAACACCACCGCAGCCCCCACCGCGATGTTCGCGGCGAATCCGACCGCGAAAAACGGGAGCAGCAGTCGCATCGGCCGGGGTCGCGACAGCATGTAGGCGACCACACCGATGCGTAGAGGATCGGCTGCCGCCACGACAGCCAACACCAGCACCGTGCTCCACATGGCGGGCAGCCCCATCCCTTCGATCAGTTGTCTCCTGCTGAATTGAACCAGTGCCCGCCGAACTGCCTGCTGGGGGCACGTGGGGATGTCCCGATCCGACCGCCGTTGCTAACAGCACGGTCACGATGGCATGTCGCAAACTCGGCGCGCTCTCGGCGTTCCTAGGATCGCCCGGGTGAACGATCGCTACGGCCCTGACATCCTGGCCCGAAACCCGCACACCCCGAAGAGGATCCGTTCCACTGAGCAGTCTGCGGACAAGGGCTTGGTGGTCGAGGACGCGCAGAGTGGTTTTGTGGGCGCAGTGGTGCGCATCGAGCAGGCGAGGGTGGACCTGGAGGATCGCAACGGCCGTGTCCGGTCCTTCCCGATGGGGCCGGGATTCCTGGTCGACGGCAAACCCGTCATCCTGACCGTCCCGAAGCGGGCGGTCGCACCGGCGCGTACGGCATCGGGTTCGGTCGCGGTACCGGGTGCCAAGGCCAGGGTGGCGCTGGCCAGCCGGATCTACGTCGAGGGTCGTCACGATGCGGAGCTGGTCGAACAGGTGTGGGGCGCCGACCTGCGCATCGAGGGCGTCGTCGTCGAGTATCTCGGCGGTGTCGACGACCTGGCCGCCATCGTCGAGGAGTTCGCGCCGGAGCCGGGACGCCGCCTCGGCGTACTCGTCGACCATCTGGTCAGCGGGTCGAAGGAGGCCCGCATCGCCGATGCGGTTCGGCGGGGCCCCGGCGGCGAACACACACTCGTGGTGGGGCACCCGTTCATCGACATCTGGCAGGCCGTCAAGCCGGCCCGGCTCGGAATCGAGGCCTGGCCCGTCATCGGCCGCGGCACCGACTGGAAGCACGGCATCTGTGATGCGCTGGGCTGGCCACACGCCGAGCAGGCCGATATCGCCAGGGCCTGGCAGCGGATTCGCGGCCGTGTCCGGGACTGGAACGACCTCGAGCCCGCGCTGATCGGCCGTGTCGAAGAGCTCATCGACTTCGTGACCGCGCCTGCATAGCCGCCCGGCCCTGCCGCCTGTAGTCGTGTCGGCGTGGTATGTGTGAAGCGTGTCCGACAGCTTGTTCGATCTACCCGGCGATGGGGCGGGGTCCGGCCTGGAAATTCCGGCGTCGGCCCCGCTGGCGGTGCGGATGCGTCCGGCCGGTCTGGACGAAGTCGTCGGGCAGTCGCACCTGCTGCAGCCCGGCTCACCGCTGCGCAGGCTGGTCGAGGGCTCCGGTGCGGCGTCGGTCATCCTCTACGGCCCGCCGGGCACCGGCAAGACCACGCTGGCATCGCTGATCTCCCAGTCGACCGGGCGCCGGTTCGAGGCGCTTTCGGCATTGTCGGCCGGCGTCAAAGAGGTGCGCGCGGTCATCGACGTGGCCCGGCGGTCGGCCATGCACGGCGAGCAGACCGTGCTGTTCATCGACGAGGTGCACCGGTTCTCGAAGACTCAACAGGACGCGTTGCTCGCCGCGGTGGAGAACCGGGTGGTGTTGCTGGTCGCCGCGACGACCGAGAATCCGTCGTTCTCGGTGGTGGCGCCCCTGCTGTCGCGATCGCTGATCCTGCAGTTGCAGCCGCTGACCGCCGAGGACATCGGCACAGTGTTGCGACGGGCCATCACCGACCCGCGGGGTCTGGGCGGTGCGGTGGAGGTGACCGACGACGCCGTCGACCTGATGGTGCAACTCTCGGCCGGTGATGCGAGGCGAGCCTTGACCGCGCTGGAGGTCGCCTCAGAACCCGGCGAGCGCGTCACCGTCGAGACGATCGAGCAGTCACTGGACAAGGCCGCCGTCCGATATGACCGCGACGGCGACCAGCACTACGACGTGGTCAGTGCCTTCATCAAATCGATCCGGGGCTCCGATGTCGATGCCGCGCTGCACTATCTGGCTCGGATGCTCGTGGCGGGGGAGGACCCGCGGTTCGTGGCCCGCCGGCTGATGATCCTGGCCAGCGAGGACATCGGCATGGCCGACCCGGGTGCGCTGCAGACCGCGGTGGCCGCGGCGCAGACGGTGCAGCTCATCGGGATGCCGGAAGCACAGCTGACCTTGGCTCACGCGACGGTGCACCTCGCCACCGCACCGAAATCCAACGCCGTGACCAATGCACTGGGTGCGGCGATGAATGACATTCGCGCGGGTAAGGCGGGACTGGTGCCGCCGCATCTGCGGGACGGTCACTACTCTGGCGCCGCCAAGCTGGGCAACGCCGTCGGTTACCGCTACTCCCATGACCATCCCGATGGTGTTGTGCCACAACAGTATCCACCGGACGAATTGGTCGGCGTCGACTACTATCAGCCGACCGCCCGCGGCGCCGAACGGGAGATCGGCACCAGGCTGGACAAGCTGCGCGCCATCATCCGCCGTCGGCGCTGAAAATCCCCTTGACCGCGGCGTCGTGACGTTCTACCTTGGTAATCAACCAAATGATTGATCAAGCAATAGGTTGACAATGGAACCCGGTGAGGACGATGAAGAGCTGGATCGCGCCTTTCTGGCACTCGCCGACCCTGTGCGACGAGCGATCGTGGCGCGGCTGTCCCGTGGCCCGGCCACCGTCAACGAGCTGGCGGCGCCGTTCGGCATCACGAAACAGGCTGTATCCAAACACATTCAGGTGCTCGAACTGGCGCATCTGGTCACCCGGACCCGTGATGCGCAGCGCAGGCCGGTGCACCTCGACGCCGCTGCGCTGGAGAGGCTGACCGCATGGATCGACCGCTATCGGCTCAACGCCGAACGCAGCTACCGCCGGCTTGACGACCTGCTGGTGACGATGACCGAAACCGCACAGGAGGAAGAGAAATGACCCACGCACTGAACCTCACCGTCCCCGTCGACACGCTGGCCATGGAGTTCACCCGGGACTTCGACGCTCCGGTGAACGCCCTGTTCCGCGCCCACGCCGAACCGGACCTGGTCAAGCAGTGGCTCGGCCCGCACGGCATGGAGATGGAGATCGAGCACTGGGACTTCCGCACCGGCGGGGGATACCGCTACCTCCACCGCGACGACAACGGTGAATACCGGTTCAACGGTGTGTTCCACACGGTGCGTCCCGGTGAGCTCATCATCCAGACGTTCGAGTTCGAAGGTGCTCCGGACATGGTCAACATCGAATTCATGCGGTTCGAGGACCTCGGCGGCACCAAGGGCCGGCTGCGCGGCCGGTCGATCTGCCCGAACACCGAGGCCCGTGACGCCCTGCTGTCCTCGGGCATGGAGCGGGGCATGACCGAGGGCTACGAACGCCTCGACGCGCTGCTACCGACCCTGTAACCGCTGCAGTGGTCCCGGCCATCATGGGCCGGGACCGTCGGTCAGACCATTTCCGGTACCCGCAGGTGTGCGAGTACCAATTCGAACTCGCCGACGTCGAGTTGGTCTGCGCCCAGGTCCCGCAGCCGGGCGGTGCGCAACGATCGGGCTTGATCCCGATTGCGGTCCATTGCGTCCTGGCTGTCGAAGGTGACCGAGGACACGGCCCGGCCGGAGGTCCGATCCAGCATCAGGCTGGCGCTGCAGAAGCCGTCGAGCTCTGCCAGGGAGGGCACCACCGAAGTGCGGTAGAAGTCGATGGCGCGGTCGTACTGGCTGGGGCGTGCCTGCAGCCAGGTGGCCCGCACACACGCGCTCTGGCCGGCCGGCTGGTGCCGGTGCACCATCGCGATCTCCCACTCGTCGAGCGTGGCGCTGCCGGCGAATACCTCCACCGCGCGATGGCGGATCGGCGCGACCTGGGCGGCACTGGCCTGCATCGCCTCCTGCGACCGCCAGGCCGAGGTGGCGATGCACCGACCGGATTCCCGATCCACGATCAGTGACAGGCCGACACACCCGTCGACGTCCTCCAGAGCAGGCATGACCTCATCACGGATGTGGGCGATACCGGCGTTGATGGCCTCGGTGTGCGCCGTCGTGATCGTGGTAGAGCGTGCGAACACGATCCACCCCCTCCTTCTCTGGGGCGGCGCCCCGGTGGCGCCACCGGTTCATCCCCTACCTTCCTCCGCCGTTCCGCGGCTGGCAATGGGGTGGGACGGGCCTCGTAGGCTGGGGATATGGACACCGAAGTGATCGATGTCGACACCTCGCGTCGCCGCGTCGTCGATCTCACGGACGCGGTGCGCGAGTTCTGTGGCTCACGCCGGGACGGCCTGTGCAACGTGTTCGTGCCGCACGCCACGGCGGGGGTGGCGATCATCGAGACCGGGGCCGGCTCCGACTGCGACCTGGTCGATGCCCTGGAACGGTTGTTGCCGCGCGACGACCGCTACCGGCATGCCCACGGTTCGCCCGGTCACGGCGCCGATCATGTGCTACCGGCCCTGGTGTCGCCTTCGGTGACGATGCCGGTGCAGGCCGGCCGTCCCCTGCTGGGAACCTGGCAGAGCGTGGTGCTCGTGGACCTCAACCGGGACAACCCGCAGCGTTCGGTGCGCCTGAGCTTTCTGGCGGCCGCAACGGTGCAGGTGCGGCAGGGGCCGGACGCTGACCGGTAATGTGAGGCGGTCGAATTAGTGCGGCTCACCGCCGACCCATCAATATCCACCCACAACGCGAGGACATCAACGACGTGCAGACACACGAGATCAGGAAGCGCTTCCTCGATCACTACGTGAAGGCGGGTCACACCGAGGTGCCCAGTGCTTCGGTGATCCTCGACGATCCCAATCTGCTGTTCGTGAATGCGGGCATGGTGCAATTCGTGCCGTACTTCCTCGGTGCGCGTACGCCGCCGTGGGACCGTGCCGTGAGCATCCAGAAGTGCATCCGGACGCCGGATATCGATGAGGTGGGCATCACCACCCGCCACAACACGTTCTTCCAGATGGCGGGCAACTTCTCCTTCGGTGACTACTTCAAGCGCGGGGCCATCGAGCTTGCCTGGACCTTGCTGACCAATCCGGTCGCCGAGGGTGGTTACGGTTTCGATCCCGAAAAACTGTGGGCGACCGTCTATCTCGATGACGACGAAGCCATCGAGTTGTGGCGCGAGGTGGCCGGTCTGCCGATCGAGCGGATCCAGCGTCGCGGCATGGCCGACAACTACTGGTCGATGGGCATCCCCGGGCCGTGCGGGCCCTCGTCCGAGATCTACTACGACCGCGGCCCCGATTACGGCGTCGAGGGCGGGCCGGAGGCCAACGAGGACCGGTACATCGAGATCTGGAACCTCGTTTTCATGCAGAACGAGCGCGGCGAGGGCACCTCCAAGGAGGACTTCGAAATCCTCGGCCCGCTGCCGCGCAAGAACATCGACACCGGCATGGGCATCGAACGCGTGGCGTGCCTGCTGCAAGGTGTGGACAACGTCTACGAAATCGACCTTCTCCGGCCGGTCATCGACCGCGTGGCCGCCGTAGCGCCCCGTGCCTACGGTGCAGGCAATCACGACGACGACGTGCGGTACCGCATCATCGCCGATCACACCCGCACCGCGGCGATCATCATCGGTGACGGGATCAGCCCGGGCAACGAGGGGCGCGGGTACGTGCTGCGGCGGTTGCTGAGACGCATCATCCGCGCGGCCAAGCTGCTCGGGGTCGAGCAACCCATCATGGCCGACCTGATGGCGACCGTTCGGGACGCCATGGGACCGTCGTACCCGGAACTGGTCGAGGACTTCGACCGGATCCAGCGCATCGCGGTGGCGGAGGAGACCGCTTTCAACCGCACCTTGGCGTCGGGGTCACGGCTGTTCGAGGACGCCGCGGACGCGACGAAGCGCTCCGGAGCGACCGTGTTGTCCGGATCTGACGCGTTCACCCTGCACGACACGTACGGGTTCCCCATCGAACTGACCCTCGAGATGGCCGCCGAGGCCGGTTTGTCGGTGGATGAGGCCGGTTTCCGGACGTTGATGACCGAACAACGGCAGCGCGCCAAGGCTGACGCGGCGGCCCGCAAACAGGCACACACCGACCTGTCTGCTTATCGCGAACTGGTCGACGGGGGTCCTACCGAATTCACCGGATTCGACGAATTGACTTCCGAGGCACGGATTCTCGGGATTTTCGTGGATGGCAAGCGGGTGCCGGTGGTAACCCATGGAGGCGACGGGGGTGCCGCCGGGAGAGTCGAGCTGATCCTGGACCGCACGCCCTTCTACGCCGAGTCCGGCGGTCAGATCGCCGATGAGGGCGCCATCAACGGGACAGGCTCCTCCGAGACTGCCAGGGCGGCGGTCACCGATGTGCAGAAGATCGCCAAGACACTGTGGGCGCACCGCGTCAATGTCGAGTCCGGCGAATTCGTCGAGGGTGACACCGTCGCCGCCGCCGTCGACCCGAAGTGGCGTCGCGGCGCCACCCAGGGCCACTCGGGCACCCACATGGTGCACGCGGCGCTGCGAGAGGTGCTGGGGCCCAACGCCGTCCAGGCGGGATCGCTGAACCGCCCCGGATATCTGCGGTTCGACTTCAGCTGGCAGGGTGCGTTGAGCGAGGATCAGCGCTCGCAGATAGAAGAGGTGACCAACCAGGCCGTCGAGGCCGACTATCAGGTGCACACCTTCAACACCGAGTTGGACAAGGCCAAGGCCATGGGGGCGATGGCGCTGTTCGGTGAGAACTATCCCGACGAGGTGCGCGTCGTCGAGATCGGCGGCCCGTTCTCGCTGGAACTGTGCGGTGGAACGCACGTGCACAACTCGGCGCAGATCGGCCCGGTGACGATTCTGGGGGAGTCCTCGGTCGGATCCGGAGTACGTCGGGTGGAGGCCTACGTCGGGCTGGAGTCATTCCGGCACCTCGCCAAAGAACGCGCGTTGATGGCCGGCCTCGCGTCGTCACTGAAAGTGCCGTCGGACGAGGTTCCCGCCCGCGTCGCCAACCTGGTCGACCGGCTCAAAGCTGCCGAGAAAGAGTTGGACCGCGCCCGCCTGGCCAACGCCAGGGCCGCCGCGGCGAATGCGGCCGCCGGCGCCGAGGTCATCGGTAAGGTCCGTGTGGTGGCGCAGCGAATGGCGGGTGGCATGTCCGCGGGTGATCTGCGCAGCCTCGTCGGCGACATCCGCGGCAAGCTCGGCAGTGACCCCGGGGTGGTCGCGCTGATCGCCGAAGGTGACAACGATTCGGTTCCGTTCGTGGTGGCCGTCAACCCTGCTGCCCAGGACCTCGGGTTGCGCGCCAACGATCTGGTGAAGCAACTGGGCGCTGCGGTCAACGGGCGCGGCGGTGGAAAGGCCGATCTGGCACAAGGTTCCGGTAAGGGGGCGGCGGGTATCGACGCGGCATTGGCCGCGCTGCGCGCTGAGTTAGACCGGAGTTAACCCGTGGCCGAGTTCCCAGCTGTCGAGGAGCGGATGCCGGATCGCCCAGGTGAGGACGACCCGGGACGGGGTCGCAGGATCGGCATCGACGTGGGCACCGTTCGCATCGGGGTGGCAAGCAGCGACCCCGACGGCATTCTGGCCACGCCGGTCGAGACCGTGCCGCGGGACCGACGGGACCGCTCTGGCAAACACCTGCGGCGGTTGGCGGCGCTGATCGGCGAATACGAAGCCGTCGAGGTCGTCGTCGGCCTGCCGCGTACCTTGGCAGACCGTGCCGGATCCTCGGCCCATGACGCCATCGACATGGCAGGCCTGTTGGCCCGCCGGATCACGCCGATACCGGTGCGACTGGCCGATGAGCGGCTCACTACTGTTTCCGCGCAGCGGTCGCTGCGGGAGGCGGGGATTCGCGCGAAGGGGCAGAAGTCGGTGATCGACCAGGCAGCTGCGGTCGGCATTCTGCAGAGCTGGTTGGACCAGCGGCGCGCGGCCCTGGCGGCGCGCAGAGAGGGCACGGATGGCTGAGAAGTGGGGTGCCGATCGGGCGCAACCCGTTGCGGTGGGTCCACCGCGACGCGGGATGAGTCGCGCCGACCGGGTACGGCAGGCCCGCAGCAACCGGAAGCGACGCATCACCAGGGGCTTATCGCTGGCACTGCTCGTGGTGGTGGCTGTCGGTGCCGTCTTCCTGGGCTCCAAGCTGTGGCACAGCATGTCCGGCACCGGCAGTGACTACGCCGGAGATGGGGTGGCCGACGTGGTCATCCAGGTTCGCGACGGCGACTCCACCACCGCGATCGGTAAGACCCTGCAGGACCACAAGGTCATCGCCACCGCGAAGGTGTTCGTCGACGCCGCACAGGGCAACGAAGCAATCTCGGCCATCCAGCCCGGGTTCTACAAGATGCGAACCGAGATCTCTGCAGCGAACGCCGTTGAGCGGCTTGCTGATCCGCAGAACCGGGTGGGGAAGTTGACCATTCCCGAAGGACGCCAGCTCGACGACATCGCCGATGTCAAGACGAACGACGTCACCGAGGGCATCTTCACCCTGATATCGCAGGCGTCGTGTGTGGAACTCGACGGCGAGCAGCGTTGCGTATCCCCCGATGACCTGCGCGCGGTCGCGGGCACCGCGCCGCCTGCCGCGTTGGCCGTGCCGGATTGGGCTGCCGGACCGGTCGGCGCGATGGGCAAGGATCACCGCCGTCTCGAAGGTCTGATCGCACCGGGCACCTGGAACGTCGACCCGGCGGCCCCCGCGCAGGACATCCTGTCCACGCTGATCGGCGCCAGCGCCGTGCTCTACACCCAGGGTGGACTTCTCGACACCGCGGCGGCGATGCACATGTCGCCGTACCAGATCCTCACCGTGGCCTCCCTCGTGCAGCGTGAGGCCAAGCCGCAGGATTTCGCCAAAGTGGCCCGGGTGATCTACAACCGTCTCGCCGAACACCGCACCCTCGAATTCGACTCGACCGTGAACTATCCACTGGACCGGCAGGAAGTCGCGACCACCGACGGTGACCGCGGCCAGATGACACCGTGGAACACCTACGTGCGTGAGGGCCTCCCGCAGACCCCGATCTGCTCACCGGGCGCCGACGCCCTGGTCGCCGCGGAGCACCCGGCGGCCGGGGACTGGTTGTACTTCGTCACCGTCGATCTGCAGGGCACCACCCTGTTCACGCGGGACTACGAACAACACCTGGCGAACATCGAACAGGCGCAACACAACGGTGTCCTGGACAGTGCCCGATAGGCGGCCCGCCGCTGTGCCCGCCAGGCGGGCCGCGGTCCTCGGATCGCCGATCGCGCATTCGCAGTCCCCGCAACTGCACCTGGCCGCATACCGGGCGCTGGGCTTGACGGACTGGACCTATGACCGCATCGAGTGCACCGCCGAGCAGCTGCCTGCCCTGGTGAGCGGGCTCGGCCCGGAATGGGTGGGCCTGTCGGTGACCATGCCCGGCAAGTTCGCCGCGTTGCAGTTCGCCGATCAGCACACCGACCGGGCGCAACTCGTGGGTTCGGCCAACACCCTGGTCCGGGTCCATGGCGGTTGGCGGGCGGACAACACCGACGTCGATGGCGTCGTCGGCGCGTTGGGGTCGGCCCACGGTCACGCGGTTGTGGTGGGCTCGGGGGGCACCGCTCCGGCGGTCGTGGTCGGATTGGCAACCCTTGGGGTGCAACGGATCACCGTGCTCGCCCGAAACCGGGACAAGGCGGCCCCGTTGGTGGAGCTCGCAGGCCGGTGTGCGGTGCAGGGCACCTGGCGCGATATCGGCGGGCCTGAGCTCGGCGCGATCGTGGGGGACGCCGACGTGGTCGTCAGCACCATTCCCGCCGAGGCTGCCGCTGCGTACGCGCCGTCGCTGGCGGTGGCGCCGCGGCTGCTGGACGTCATCTACAACCCGTGGCCGACACCGCTCGCGGCAGCCGTCGAGGCAGCAGGGGGGCAGGTGATCAGTGGTCTGCAGATGCTGCTGCACCAGGCTTTCGCGCAGGTCGAGCAGTTCACCGGCCGGCAGGCCCCAAGGGACGTGATGGCCGCTGCGCTCTCCGATGGTTGATCTCGAATTGGTGCGGGCGGCGGCGACCGGGCGCCCTTAGCCTCGATGAGTGGGGGGACTCGGCGGCATCGCCGCGCTGGCGTGGCTGGCCGCGCTGACCGGTTATGACATCGCCCAGCGACGGTTGCCGAACTGGCTGACGGTGCCCGGCGCTGTCGTCATCCTCGGCACTGCCGCACTCACCGGTCGGGGCGGCGCCGCGATGGCCGGGGCGGGGGCACTGGCGGCCCTGTACCTCGTTGTGCATCTGGTCTCGCCGGGCGCGATGGGCGCAGGCGACGTGAAACTCGCCGTCGGGGTCGGCGCGCTGACCGGAGCGTTCGGCGTCGACGTATGGGTGTTGGCGGCACTGGGTGCACCGCTACTCACTGCCGCTGTCGCGCTGGGCGCCGCGTGGCGTGGCGTACCGACCGTGCCGCACGGACCGTCGATGTGCGCGGCAAGTGCCGCCGCGGTGGCGCTGGTGGCGCTGTGACCGCCATCGCGATGACCACGGATTACCAGCGGCAAAATCCGACGTGGGACAATGGCAACCGTGTTGCGTTGGACCACAGCTGGTGAATCCCACGGTCGTGCCCTGGTGGCCATGCTCGAAGGCATGGTCGCAGGTGTGCACGTCACATCGGACGACATCGGCGCTCAGCTGAAGCGTCGGCGGCTCGGCTACGGCCGCGGTGCGCGGATGAAATTCGAGCAGGATCAGGTCTCCATGCTGGCCGGGGTGCGTCACGGCCTCACGCTGGGTGGACCGATCGCCATCGAGATCGGTAACACCGAGTGGCCCAAGTGGGAGACGGTGATGGCCGCCGACCCCGTCGACCCCGCAGACCTCGATGTCGCACGCAACGCGCCGCTGACCCGGCCACGCCCCGGCCATGCCGACTATGCCGGGATGCTCAAGTACGGCTTCGACGATGCCCGCCCGGTGCTGGAACGCGCCAGCGCCCGGGAAACCGCTGCCCGCGTCGCCGCGGGCACAATCGCCCGGGCGTTCCTCAAACAGGCCCTCGGTGTCGAGGTGATCTCGCACGTCATCTCGATCGGCGCCTCGACGGCCTATGACGGTCCGTCACCGCGGGCGGCCGATCTGACCGCGATCGACGACAGCCCCGTCCGCGCGTACGACAAGGACGCGGAGTCGTCGATGATCGCCGAGATCGAAGCCGCCAAGAAGGACGGCGACACCCTCGGCGGCGTCGTGGAGGTCGTCGTCGAAGGCTTGCCCGTGGGACTGGGGTCGTTCACCAGCGGCGACAGCCGACTCGACAGCCAGCTCGCCGGCGCGGTCATGGGCATCCAGGCGATCAAGGGCGTCGAGATCGGCGACGGTTTCGAAACTGCCCGGCGCCGCGGCAGCGTCGCCCACGATGAGATCTACCCGGGCCCTGACGGTGTGGTGCGTTCCACCAACCGGGCCGGTGGTCTCGAAGGCGGTATGACCAACGGCCAACCGCTGCGCGTGCGCGCGGCGATGAAGCCCATCTCGACGGTCCCGCGGGCACTGGCCACCGTCGACATGGCCACCGGCGACGAGGCGGTCGCCATTCACCAGCGTTCCGACGTGTGCGCGGTGCCTGCGGCAGCCGTGGTCGTCGAGACCATGGTCGCGCTGGTGCTCGCGCGGGCCGTGCTGGAGAAGTTCGGCGGAGATTCATTGGCGGAGACCCGCACCAATGTCGATGCCTACCTGCGCGCGATCCGCGCGCGCGGCGAGAACCCGCCGGATGGCGCGCACGAGCCGGCCGCGCGGGCCCTGGGCTGATGGCACCCCGGGCGGTACTGATCGGCCTGCCCGGCTCGGGCAAGTCGACGATCGGCCGCCGGTTGGCCAAGGCGCTCGAGTTGACGATGCTCGACACCGACATCGCGATCGAGGAGACCACAGGACGCACCATCGCCGACATCTTCGCCACCGACGGTGAGCAGGAATTCCGCCGTATCGAGGAGGAGGTCATCCGCGCGGCGCTGGCGTCTCACGACGGTGTGCTGTCGCTGGGCGGCGGAGCCGTCACCACACCCGGGGTGCGGGAGGCACTGGCCGGGCACACGGTGGTCTACCTGGAGATCAACGCCGCCGAGGGTGTGCGCCGGACCAGCGGAACCGCGGTGCGGCCACTGCTGGCCGGAGGCGATCGCGCGGAGAAGTTCCGCGCGCTGATGTCTGAACGGGTCCCGATCTACCGTCGTGTGGCCACGGTGCGGATCAACACCAATCGCCGCAACCCCGGCGCGGTGGTGCGCACCATCGTGTCGCGGCTGGAGAATCCCCAGCCGCAGAAACCCGGGGCCGGTAAGCCGCGGCGTCGTCGGCGCCCGCCGTGGCGACGCGGCCCGGTGCCGAAACAGAATTCGGAGCGCAGCACCACTGCCACAGCGGATTCCAAAGCCGATTCGACAGCCAAACCCACCCCCGCGGCCCTGGCCGCGCGCAACGCGGAGCGACACAATGACTGACCCGGTAATCGTCGACGTACTGGTGGACCGGCCCTACCCGGTGATCATCGGTACCGGGTTGCTCGCCGAGTTGGGGCGTGCGCTCGAAGGTAGACACAAGGTCGCCATCCTGTACCAGCCGGTGCTGGCCCAGACGGCCGAAGCCATCCGAAGTCACCTGTCCGACAACGGAATCGATGCGCACCGCATTGAGATTCCGGATGCCGAGGCGGGCAAGGAGCTGCCGGTGGTCGGCTTCATCTGGGAAGTCTTGGGCCGCATCGGGATCGGGCGCAGGGACGCCGTGGTCAGCCTCGGCGGGGGAGCGGCCACCGACGTCTCGGGCTTCGCCGCCGCCACCTGGCTACGTGGCGTCGACATTGTGCACGTGCCCACCACCCTGCTCGGCATGGTGGACGCGGCAGTCGGCGGGAAGACCGGCATCAACACCGACGCAGGCAAGAACCTGGTCGGCGCGTTTCACCAACCCGCCGCCGTGCTGGTCGACCTCGCGACGCTGGAAACGTTGCCGCGCAACGAGATTGTGGCGGGTATGGCCGAGATTGTGAAAGCCGGATTCATCGCGGACCCGGTGATTCTCGATTTGATCGAAGCCGATCCGGAGGTCGCACTCGACCCCACTGGCGCCGTATTGCCGGAGTTGATCCGTCGGGCCATCGCCGTCAAGGCCGAGGTCGTGGCAGCCGACGAGAAAGAGTCCCAGCTGCGCGAGATCCTCAACTACGGCCACACCTTGGCGCACGCCATCGAACGGCGGGAGCGCTACAAGTGGCGCCACGGCGCGGCGGTCTCGGTGGGGTTGGTGTTCGCGGCCGAACTCGGCCGGCTGGCCGGCCGACTCGACGACGGGACAGCCGACCGGCACCGCTCGATCCTGACCGCACTCGGCTTGCCGGTCAGCTACGACGGCGATGCGTTGCCGCAACTGCTGGAGTACATGGCCGGTGACAAGAAGAACCGGTCGGGAGTATTGCGGTTCGTGGTGCTCGACGGGCTCGGCAAGCCGGGCCGGCTGGAAGGGCCCGATCCGTCACTGCTGGCGGCCGCATACGCGGAAGTGGCGCGCGACCCCGATGATCAAGGATCCCGCGCCACCCTGTTGAACTGAGCCCTTGAACTGAGCTCGCTACTGCCGCGGCTGGTCGGGGTACTCCACCGGCGCCGTCTGGGCAGTGTCGGAGGGGCCTTCGGCGCCTGCCGTGTTGTCGGAACCGTTGGCGCCGACCGCGGCGAACACGTCGGTGTCGGCGCGGCCGTCATCGACGTGGGCGCCGTGGTGGCGCTGCACCTGGGGAGTCTTGCGGTCCACCAGCCAGCGGCCCAGGGTGACCCCGGCGACGCCGGCCACGAACACCAGCAACGCGGTGAACGCGGCGAATGTGGTGATCTCGTTCAGCAGCGCCTCGACATACACGCTCTTGTAGAACAACCCGATGAACCAGGTCACCGCCCCGCTGACGATGCCGGCGAACAACCCGGCCAGCAGCCAGGTCATCGCCAGATCGGCGCGGCGGTCCGGGTCTTCGTGTGCCCGCGCGTCGCCGTGTCCGTCGGCGTAACCCCAGATGAACACGGCGATGACGAACAGGGTGACCAATCCGATGCTGAACCACATGGCATTGCCAGGAGACGCGTTGATCAGTGCCCCCTGCAGCAAGCGCACGATGACCATCACGGCTGTGAACACGATTCCGCGCAATAACCACTTACTCATGGGGGCACAGCGTAGCGAGTAGCGTCAGCGACTGTGACTATTTCCCAGCGCAGGGACCGCCTGCGGGGCAGGCTTGTCGCTGCGGACCTGGACGCGATGTTGGTAACCGACCTGGTCAACGTGCGTTACCTGTCGGGATTCACCGGTTCGAATGCGGCGCTGCTGATTCGCACGGAGGACGCCACGCCGGTACTGGCCACCGATGGGCGCTATCGCACCCAGGCCGCGCAGCAGTCTCCCGACGCCGAAGTGGTGATCGAGCGGGCCTGTGGACAGCATCTGGCGCGGCGGGCGGCGGCCGAGGGCGTCCGCCGGCTGGGCTTCGAGAGCCACGTGGTGACGGTCGATGCGTTCACCGCGCTCACCACGGCGGCAGGCAACCGGGTGGAACTGGTGCGCGCGGCAGGCACGGTGGAGGAATTGCGCGAGGTCAAGGACATCGGCGAGATCGCGCTCTTGCGGCTCGCCTGCGAGGCTGCCGACGCGGCACTGGCCGACCTCGTGGAACGCGGCGGGCTGCGGCCGGGGCGCACCGAGAAGGAAGTGCGTCGCGATCTGGAGGACCTGATGCTCGACCATGGCGCCGACGGGCCGTCCTTCGAGACCATCGTCGCCGCCGGCCCCAACTCGGCCATACCGCACCACCGGCCCACCGATGCGGTACTCGCTACCGGTGATTTCGTGAAGATCGACTTCGGCGCGCTGGTCGCCGGCTATCACTCGGACATGACCCGCACCTTCGTGCTGGGCCAGGCTGCCCAGTGGCAGCGCGACATCTATGACCTGGTGGCCACCGCCCAGCGCGCCGGCCGGGAGGCGCTGGCACCCGGTGTGGTGCTCAATACGGTCGACGCGGCATCACGCCAGGTCATCGCCGATGCCGGATACGCCGAGAACTTCGGCCACGGGCTCGGACACGGGGTCGGCTTGCAGATCCACGAAGCGCCCGGAATCAACGGTGCTGCCGCCGGTACACTGCTTGCTGGCTCTGCGGTGACCGTTGAGCCAGGTGTCTACCTGCCAGACCGCGGCGGCGTCCGTATTGAGGACACGCTGGTCGTGAGCGGCGGCGAAAGCGCCTCCGGCCGGCCCGCGGCCGAACTGCTTACCCGGTTCCCCAAAGAACTGGCCATCCTGTGACACACGCTAGGAGCTATACCGACCATGGCATCGACTGCCGACTTCAAGAATGGGCTCGTCCTCCAGATTGACGGCCAACTATGGCAGATCACCGAATTTCAGCACGTGAAGCCCGGTAAGGGTCCTGCCTTTGTGCGGACGAAACTGAAAAATGTGGTCTCCGGCAAGGTGGTCGACAAGACCTACAACGCCGGTGTGAAGGTCGAGACCGCCACGGTCGACCGGCGCGATGCCACCTACCTGTACCGCGACGGCAGCGATTTCGTGTTCATGGATTCCGAGGACTTCGAGCAGCACCCGCTCTCGGAAGACCTCGTCGGCCGGGCGGCGGGTTTCCTGCTCGAGAGCCTGCCGGTCCAGATCGCCTTCCACGACGGTGCCGCGCTGTACCTGGAAATGCCGGTGTCGGTCGAACTCGTGGTCAGCCACACCGAGCCCGGCCTCCAGGGCGATCGTTCCAGCGCGGGCACCAAGCCTGCGACCATGGAGACCGGCGCGGAGATCCAGGTTCCGCTGTTCATCAACACCGGCGACAAGCTCAAGGTCGACACCCGCGACGGCAGTTACCTCGGCCGCGTTAATGGCTGATCGTCGTGGCGACCGCGGGCGGCATCAGGCCCGCAAACGCGCGGTGGATCTGCTGTTCGAAGCCGAAGCGCGTGGCCTGACGCCGGAGGCGGTCGCCGATGGGCGCGTCGCGCTGGCAGAGGACCAGGACGATGTGTCGCCGCTCAATCCGTACACGGTGGCGGTGGCACGGGGGGTTACCGAACACGCCGCACACATCGACGACCTCATCTCGGCGCATCTGCAGGGCTGGACGCTGGAACGGCTGCCCGCCGTGGACCGCGCCGTCCTGCGGGTCGCGGTGTGGGAACTGCTGCACGCCCAGGACGTTCCCGAACCCGTCGCCGTCGACGAGGCCGTCGAGCTGGCCAAGGAACTGTCCACCGACGAGTCGCCCGGGTTCGTCAACGGCGTGCTGGGCCAGGTGATGCTGGTGACCCCGCAGATCAAGGCGGCCTCCCAGGCCGTCCGGGGCACCGACACCGCCGAGTCCTGACCGGCGCCGTGCGGGGCCTCATCCAGATCAACGCAATGGTCGATTCGCCGCATGGGGATCGACCATTGCGTTGATCTGGACGTGGACTACGCCGGCGGCATCAGCGGCGGGCGGCACACGTTCGCCACCGGATCCCACCACCACCCGTTGTCACAGTCGAGCGGGGTGGTGGATACCGGCGGTCGGCAGGTGTTTGCCGCGGGATCCCACCAGCCGTTCGGGCAGTTGGGCACCGGCGGCGGCTGACATCTGTTCGCGACCGGGTCCCACCAGGAGCCACCCTCGCAGGCGGCAACGCTGACCGCAGGCGTCACCGCCGCGGTGAAGGTCATGGGTGCCAGCGCAGCGACGGCGACGATCGCGGCACGCTGCAACATCTTCTTCACGGTTCCTCCCGACACCGTCGGCGACTCAACAGTGTTCATCTAAGGAGATATGGCCGGTCACCGGGCAGTTCAAACACATAATTCCGGGTTGGCTCACAAGGTGCTGCGGGGCCGGGAACCGCTGTCCGGCAGCAATCGACTCACCCGGATTGTAAATTCTTTGTCTCGCACAGGTGGCGCAATGCCTGGTGCGGGCATGGTTTGACCTGGTACTGGTCGCCGGTGGGCGGCGCAATCAGTTAACCTGCGCCGAAGCTGATTTCGCCACACTGCAGCGGCGTGCGACAGGCCCTTACCGTGTTTGGGTGCCACCGCCTGAACCGACCCCCATCCGTCGCCCTCGCGCTGATCAGGCGCGCCAGGTGGCCGATGTGTTGCGCCACCAGATCTTTGACGGTGCCTATGCGCAGGGGCTGCCCGCCGAAGGCGAACTGGCCGCCGAGTTCTTCGTTTCCCGCAACACCGTGCGCGAAGCCCTCGGGGTGCTCAAGAACGAGGGGCTGATCGACCGCGGCACCAAGGTCGGCACCCACGTCACGGTGCGCAAGTACGATCACGGCCTCGACGCGCTCGTCGGATTGAAGGAGACGTTCAAGGACTACGGCGAGGTCCGCAACGAGGTTCGCGCCGTGCTGCAACTGGCGGCCCCGCCCGCCGTCGCACGCAAGCTGAACCTGGAACCGGGGGCCCAGGTGGTGTTCATCGAGCGGTTGCGTTACCTCGCCGAGCTGCCGTTGTCCCTGGACCTGACGTACCTGGTGCCCGACATCGGCGAGCAGGTGATGGCCTACCCGCTGGAGACCAATGATGTCTTCACGCTCATAGAACAAGTCACTGGCCAGCGACTCGGCACGGCAACCATTGCCCTGGAAGCAGTTTCGGCCGATCCGCATTCAGCGGCCACCCTCGCCGTGCCCGACGGTGCGGCACTGCTGATGGCTGAACGGCTCACCAGTCTGGACGACGGCAGACCCGTCGACCTGGAGTACATCAGGATGCGCGGTGATCGGATCACCATGCGCGGCAACCTCACAAGGAGCGATACATGACACTGGTCAATCAGCGCGCCGACGTCCCGGTGACCATCGACGAATCCCTGTGTATCGAAGGCTGCACCTTGTGCGTCGACGTGTGCCCGCTGGATTCCCTGGCGATCAACCCCGAGAACGGCAAGGCCTACATGCACGTCGACGAGTGCTGGTACTGCGGGCCGTGTGCCGCCCGCTGTCCCACCGGTGCCGTCAACGTCAACATGCCCTACCTCATCAGATAGAGGATGCCGTGAAAACACCGTTGATCGCACTGGCCGTCGGGCTCGTCTTGAGCACGGCCGGATGCTCGCTGGACTCCGCGACGAAATCGGCAGACACCGTCGACGTCGTCGTCGGCTACCAGTCCAAGACCATCAACACCGTCACCGCGGGCACCCTGCTACGCGCTCAGGGTTACCTGGAACGCAGGTTGGCCGACATCACCGCGAGCACCGGCACCAAGTACAACGTGACGTGGCAGGACTACGACACCGGTGCGCCGATCACCGCGCAGATGGTGGCCGAGAAGATCGACATCGGGTCGATGGGCGATTACCCCATGCTGATCAACGGATCGAAAACGCAGGCCAACGAGCGGGCCCGCACCGAAATCGTCTCGGTGACCGGCTACAACCCCAAGGGTGCGCTGAACATGGTTGTCGTCGAGCCGAATTCGCCGGCTCGGACCCTTGCGGACCTGGCAGGCAAGAAGGTCTCGGCGAGTGTGGGATCGGCAGGGCACGGCATGCTGGTACAGGCGTTGGGCAAGGCGGGTATCGATGCCAAGACCGGGGTCGAGGTGCTCAACCAGCAGCCACAAGTGGGCGCATCTGCCCTGGAATCCGGACAGGTACAAGCAGTTTCACAGTTCGTCGCGTGGCCGGGTCTGTTGGTCCAGCAGGGCAAGGCGAAGCTGCTGTATGACGGCGCCGAGTTGGACTATCCGACCCTGCACGGGGTGGTGGTGCGGCGCGCGTACGCGGCCGAGCATCCGGAAGTGCTCGACGCGTTCCTGCAGGCCCAACTCGATGCCACTGAATTCCTCAACACCGAGCCGTTGGAAGCGGCACGCATCGTCGCGGACGCCAGTGGGCTGCCTCAGGAGGTGGTCTATCTCTACAACGGCCCCGGCGGCACCTCGTTCGACACCACGCTCAAGCCCGATCTGGTGAACGCGCTCAAAGGTGATGTGCCGTATCTGAAGTCGATTGACAACTTCGCCGATCTCGACGTCACGGGATTCGTGCAGGACGGTCCGCTGCGTGCCGCTTTCGCCGCGCGTGGCCAGGACTACGACTCGGCGGTGAAATCGACCGCCAATCCGTCGGCACTGGGCGGCACCGACACGGTGTGCGGGACCGCCGTCGACAACCCGGCCACCGCCGGCGAACTCTGGCTGGACGGATCAGACACCACGACCGCCGCCGCGACGCCGACCTGCCTGCTCAAGGCGATCCGGGAAGCCGATGGCCGCGGCGCCAAGGTGCGGGCGGCCTACGTCCCCGATGCCGAACTGGGCACCCGCTGGTTCGCGGACAAGGCGGTGTGGGTGCGTGACGGTGACAACTACCTGCCGTTCGGCACACCCGCGGGAGCCGACCGGTACACCGGTGCGCATCCCGACAGTGCCGTCGTCGACTACCAGCAGGCACTGGCAGGTGCGGTATGACCACCACCGACGCCGTCTCCGCCGTCGTCGTCGAAGCCCCTGCACCGAGTGAGGCGCGCCGCGTGGCATCGCCGTGGCCGCACCGGCTCGTGCGGCTGGCCTCGGTGGTCAGCGCGATCGTGCTGTGGCAGTTGCTGACTGCCAACGACGTGCGGTTCGGGCTGCGGTTCGACACCTTGCCGACGGTCACCGAGGTGGCCGCGGCGCTGGCGAACCGCTTCGGCACGCCGGAGTACTGGCTGGACCTCGGCCAGTCGTTGATCCGCATCCTCACCGGCTTCGGTCTCGCCGCCGTCATCGGTGTGGTGACCGGGATTCTGCTCGGTCGCTCAACGGCTTTCGCCGACGTGTTCAGTCCGCTCACCGAGTTGGCGCGGCCGATCCCGGCGATTGCGATCGTGCCGGTGGCGATCCTGCTGTTCCCCTCCGACGAAGCCGGGATCGTGTTCATCACGTTCCTGGCCGCCTACTTCCCGATCATGGTCAGTGTCCGGCATGCGGTGCGGGCGCTGCCCACCATCTGGGAGGACTCGGTCCGAACCCTGGGCGGTGGCCGCGTCGATGTCCTGCGGCGCGTGGTGTTACCCGGGATCCTGCCCGGCCTGTTCGGCGGGCTCTCGGTAGGCATGGGCGTGGCCTGGATCTGCGTCATCTCCGCGGAGATGATCTCGGGTCGGCTCGGTGTGGGATACCGCACCTGGCAGGCCTACACGGTGCTGAACTATCCGGATGTGTTCGTCGGGATCATCACCATCGGAGTCCTCGGGTTCGGCACCGCGGCGGCGGTCGAACTCATCGGCAGGCGCGCCACCCGATGGCTACCGCGGGCCGAGGAGAGTGTGCGATGAGCGTGGCAACGACCGATACCCGCCTCGACGCCGGGATGCGATTGGAACTTGACGGGATCCGGCTGTCCTACACCGGTACTCCCGTGATCGACAGTCTGAGCCTCACAGTGGAGCCGGGTGAGATCCTGGTGCTCACGGGACCGTCGGGCTGCGGTAAGTCCACGCTGTTGCGGGCGCTGACCGGATTGTTGCGACCGGACGCCGGCCGGGTACTCGCCGACGGTCAACCGGTGCGGACCACCTCCCGCGACCGCGGCATGGTGTTCCAGGACAGTGCGTTGTTGCCGTGGCGAACCGTCCGCTCCAACATCGAACTGGCCTTGCAGCTTCGGGGTGAGCCGCGCAACAGTCGCCGGGACCGTGCCGACCGGTGGATCACCGAGGTGGGCCTGTCCGGTTTCGCCGATTTCCTGCCCAAGAACCTGTCCGGCGGGATGCGGCAACGGGTGCAGTTGGCGCGCGGACTGGCCGGCGCCCCCCGCGCGGTGATGATGGACGAACCGTTCGCCGCGCTCGACACCCAGACCCGTGCCGCCATGCAGCGGTTGCTGATCGACACCTGGCGTGCCCATCCGACCACGATCGTCTTCGTCACCCACGATGTCGACGAAGCGCTGATTCTCGGCGATCGTGTGGCGGTGCTGGGCCGCGCCGGCCAGCCGTTGCGCGCACTCATCGAGGTGCCGCAACCCCGTACCGATTCCGCCCGCTCGGCGTTGCGCGCCGAAATCATTGCCGCACTGGAGCAGTCATGACAGAACCGATCGCCGTACCCGCCCTCACCGATGCCACCCGCATCGACTGCGATGTCCTGGTGATCGGCGGGGGCACCGCGGGAACCATGGCCGCGCTCACGGCTGCCGAGAACGGCGCCCAGGTGCTGCTACTGGAGAAGGCGCACGTACGGCATTCGGGCGCCCTGGCCATGGGCATGGACGGGGTCAACAACGCCGTCATACCCGGTAAGGCAGAGCCGGAAGACTACGTCGCCGAAATCACCCGGGCCAACGACGGAATCGTCAACCAGCGGACCATCTATCAGACGGCCACCCGCGGGTTTGCAATGGTTCAGCGGTTGGAGCGGTACGGCGTCAAATTCGAGAAGGACGAGCACGGCGAGTACGCGGTACGCCGGGTACACCGGTCGGGCTCCTATGTGCTGCCGATGCCGGAGGGCAAAGACGTCAAGAAGGCGCTGTACCGCGTGCTGCGACAGCGTTCGATGCGCGAGAAGATCCGCATCGAGAACCGGTTCATGCCGGTCCGCGTACTGACCTATCAGGGCCGGGCCGTCGGGGCGGCCGCCTTCAACACGCGGACAGGCGAATTCGTCACGGTCGCGGCCAAAGCGGTGATTCTCTCGACCGGGGCATGTGGTCGACTGGGCCTACCGGCATCGGGCTACCTGTACGGCACCTATGAGAACCCGACCAACGCAGGCGACGGATACGCGATGGCCTACCACGCAGGCGCGGAGCTGTCCGGAATCGAGTGCTTCCAAGTCAATCCGCTGATCAAGGACGACAACGGGCCGGCCTGCGCCTATGTTGCCAACCCCTTCGGCGGGTACCAGGTGAATGCACTGGGGGAGCGTTTCGTCGACTCCGACTACTGGTCCGGTCAGATGATGGCCGAGGTGAAGCAGGAGATCGAGTCGGCCCGCGGGCCCATCTACCTGAAGGTCAGCCATCTGCCTGACGAGACGGTCACTGCGCTGGAGAACATCCTGCACACCACCGAGCGTCCGACCCGCGGCACCTTTCACGCGAACCGTGGTCACGACTACCGGACCCATGACATCGAGATGCACATCTCGGAGATCGGTCTGTGCTCAGGACACTCCGCGTCCGGGGTGTGGGTCGACGAGCACGCCCGCACCACCGTTCCCGGTCTGTACGCCGCGGGTGACCTGGCCTGTGTGCCGCACAACTACATGATCGGCGCGTTCGTCTACGGGGATCTCGCCGGCGAGCATGCGGCGTCCACGCTGACCGATGTGGCGGCCCCGACAGAGCTACCCGAAGATCAGTTGCGCGAGGCGCACGACTTGATCTACCGGCCGTTGCGCCATCCGGAGGGCCCGCCGCAACCGCAGGTCGAGTTCAAGTTGCGCCGGTTCGTCAATGACTATGTGGCACCGCCCAAGACCGCGACGAAGTTGTCGATCGCCGTGCAGACCTTTGAGCGGATGACCGCCGAGGTCGAGGGCATCGGCGCACGAACGCCCCACGAACTGATGCGCGCCGCGGAGGTGTCGTTCATCCGTGATTGCGCGGAGATGGCGGCACGGTCATCGCTGACCCGTACCGAATCGCGGTGGGGCCTCTACCATGAGCGCGCCGACCTGCCCGCCCGCGACGACGAGCAGTGGCGCTACCACCTGAACCTGTACAAGGACGATGACGGCACCATGCAGTTCGTCAAGCGGCCCGTGGCACCGTATTTCGTGCCGGTGCCCGAGTTGGACCACCTTCCCTCTGAGGACCCGGTGACCCACGTCCACCAGCCGGACCTGCGTGCTGGCCGCGCACCCGAGGCGCAGCGTTCGCGGCTGCGCGCGGAATCGTCGGCGCAGCCGCCCTCGCCGCGCATCGCGGCCGTGCTGGCGCTCGAGGAGCCGGCCCTGCCTGACCTGGCGGGTTACCTGGCAGATGACGACGCCGGGGTACGGCGCACCGCGGTCGCGACGTTGGTCGAACATCTGCCCGACGGCTACCAGGCCGAGCTGGTCGCGGCACTCGACGACACCGATGCGGCAGTGCGACTCGAAACCGCTGATGCGGTGCGGGAACTCGTCGAGGTTTTACCGGAGCCCGCAGCATTCGCGGTCCGTCTCGACTCACCGGACCCGGTGGTCCGGGCCGTGGCCGTCTACCTGCTCAGTGCACGGCGCGTGGAAGCCGGTGCGGCCTACCGGGCCGCGTTGGCCGACGCCGATCACCGGGTGCGGATCGAAGCAGTGCGGGCACTGGTGTCGGTCGACGACGAGGACGGGGTGGCGGCCGCCGGTGGCGACGAGAACCGCGAAGTGCGCATCGCGGCCGCCAACGGGCTGGCCACGCTGCGCTCCGGTGTCGGAGCCGTGCGGGCGTTACTGATCGACCCGGACCCGTTGGTGCGGGCTGCCGCGCTGGCGTCGTTGGCGACCGTCGGTTGTGCCGGGGACGACGTGGTCAGTGTGCAGAAGGCGCTCACCGAATCGGCGTGGCAGATCCGGCAGGGGGCGGCGCGGGCATTGGCCGGGGCGGCCCCCGCCGTCGCGGTGCCGACCCTGTCGCAGGCATTGAGCGATAAGCACCTCGATGTCCGCAAGGCCGCGGTGCTGAGCCTGAGCAGGTGGGCCGACTCGGAGACCGCCGCCCGGGAAGCGTTGACGGGCGCCCTGGACGACGGCGACGCCGATGTGCGGGCCTATGCGCGCCAAGCGTTGTCGCGCGCCGGGTGAATGTCTTTACCGTCGGTACTGCGGCAACTCGATGGCATCTGCGACGGTGAACCACTTGCGTTCGGCGAAGGACTTGAACGGTCGGCGCTGCATCCACTTCATCACCTGGGCCGTGACGGCGATATCGCTGCCGGACTTGGGCAGGTAGCCGTCGACGCCGTTGGGTAATTGCCTGCACCGCTCGATGTAGGGCGCCATGGTTGCTTCGTAGCGCGACAGCGCGGCTGAGAGGCCTTCGGGTTCAAAAGAATCCGCGGGCCCCAGCTCGCCGGCCAGAACGTAGGCACCCACCAACGCCAGGCTGGTTCCCATCCCGGACAGTGGGGACGCACAGTATCCGGCGTCACCGACCAGGGCACCCGCCCGCGTGACACGGTCGGCATGTGTACCTGCAGGAACGGCGGTCATAGTCGATCGGCTCGGAGCGAAATGCCAACCCGGCCTTGCACAGTGCCGGGTCATGGTACGGCCGCATCGACGCGTTCAGTCCCGGTTCCTGATACATCAGATACCAGCCGTCCAGGCCGACGGTGTCGGGCGCGGCTGGGACACCACACCGTTGCCGCCGAATGCCTCCACCGGCATCTCGGCGCGGCGACGGTCGTCGGCGCGTATCCAGGCGATGCCACGCTGGTGCAGCGACCGGCTCCGCATCTCGTCCATCAATCCCATCCGGGTGACCACCTCGCGGCCCGCGCCGCGCAGGTCGACGGTCTGTCCGCCCGGCCGGATCCCAGGCGCCAGCTCGGCGATGATGACGCGATAGCCGGAGTCGGCCAACCAGTGGGCGAGAGCCGGCCCCGCGATGCCTGCGCCGCTGATGAGTGCAGTGGGCTGCGTCATGGATCTGAGGGTATCCGGGTCATGGCCACCCCGAGCTCAGAGATCCAGTGCCTGATAGGTACGGCGGACGAAACGCGGTTGGGCCGCTTGCAGTTTCGCCAACGAGGTGTTCCCGGCGATCGCGGCGGCGTCGACCGACAGTTCCGGGTGATTCTGGACCAGGTAGATCAGGATGAGATCCGCCGACGGATCGGCCTGCCACCAGGTGCCGTAAGCGCCGGGCCAGCTGAACGTCCCGAGCCCGCCCGGTCCGAACAACTGACGTGACCGAGCCGGATCGGTGACCACCGACAGGTTCAGGCCGAACCCGCGGCCCACCCAGAACGGCGAGCCCAGAAAGGGATACCGCTTCTGCTCGGCGGTGAGCCGGTCGGTGCGCATCAGCCGGACCGATTCCTCCGAGAGCACCCGCACCCCGTCGACCGTGCCGCCGCCCAACAGCATCCGGGCGAATCTGAGATAGTCGTCGACCGTCGAGAACAGGCCTGCCCCGCCGGTGCAGAACGGGGGATCGGTGATCGGCGGCGGCCCCATCACGTCGTGGGTCAGCGTATTGCCGTCCGTCAGCTTGTACATCGTCGCGGCGCGCCGCCTGCCTGCGGGATCCACCGAGAACCCGGTGTCGGTCATGCCCAACGGCGCGAAGATGCGTTCGGCGAGCACCTGGGAGAGCGGCTTGCCCTCGATCCGGGACAGCGCGATCCCCAGCACATCGGTGGCGTGACTGTAGGTGAGTCGATCCCCGGGTTGATGCGCCAGCGGCAACCTGGACACCTCGGCGAGCCAGCGGTCCTGGTCCTGGCGTAACGACAGCTTCCCGTACGCCGAGGCCAGCGGCCCCAGCACCGAGAACACGTACGCCAACCCGCTGCGATGGGTCATCAGGTCGTCGAACGTGATCGGTCGGCGGGCCGGTTCGGTGCGGTCCAGCGGGCCACCCGGTTCGAGCAGCACCCGCATGTCGGACAGTTCGGGCAGCCACTTGGTCACTGGATCGGCCAGGGCCAGCTTGCCTTCCTCGGCCAGCGCCATGGCGGCGGCCACGGTGACAGGCTTGGTCATCGACGCGATCCGGAAGACCGTGTCCCGTTGCATCGGCAGTCCGGCGTCGACATCGCGCCGGCCCAACTCGTTGACCTGCAACACTTTGCCCGCCTGCCAGACCAGCGTGACCGCGCCGGCAAGCAGGCCGGCGTCGATCGCGTCTCGAATGGATGCTTGATTGCCGTCGAGGTTCACCCGGCCAGGGTAGTCAGCCGCGCTGTGCTTCCAGCAGCCAGAAGGTCGCCTCCTGCCCATCGCCGGCGGAGCCGCGAATTGAGCCAGTGTGTGGCAGCCGGGTGACCTCCGAGGTGAGCGAGGTGATGGTCCAGCCGGCATCGCCCAGCGTGCTGCGCAGGATCTCCTCGGACACGGTCGGCGCACCCCAGTCGGCCTGCTCGAGATTCGCGTCAGAGAAGGCGCCGAGCAACAGGGTGGCGCCGGGCCGGGTGGCGCGGTGAACGGCCGCGGCGTAACTGCGCTTGCCTGCCTCATCGAGGCAGTGATACATCCCGCTGTCGACCACGGTGTCGAACGCGCCGTCGTAGCCGTCGAGTCGGGTGGCGTCGGCGACGGCGAACCTGACGCTCACCTTGGCGTCGGCGGCGCGCCGCTCGGCGGTGATCAGCGCGGTCGGGGAGAGGTCGAGGCCGGTTACGGTGAAGCCCTGCTGCGCCAGGTAGATGGCGTTGTCGCCGAGCCCGCACCCGATGTCCAGGACGTCGCCGTGCACCAGGCCGGCTTCCGCCCAGGCGACGACATTCTCCTTCGGGGCCTTGGTATCCCACGGCGGCGTGGTGATGGGCGGCACACCCGGGGCCGGACTCTCTCCCCGGTAGAGGGCGTCGAAGTCGAACTCGGAATTCGTGGGACCGGTCATTTTCGCCAGCGTAGTCCGGCTCTGTTAAGCTGCCCGGCAGTTCGACATCCTTTAACGATCCGTCCCGCGAGGCGGAGAAGGAGGTCAGAGTCTCTTCATGGGCTCTTCAAATACCGATCGGGAATTGCTGTCCGCGGCGGATGTCGGCCGAACCATTTCCCGTATCGCGCATCAGATCATCGAGAAGACCGCGTTGGACGATCCCGCGGAACGGGCACCTGTCGTATTGCTCGGTATCCCCACCCGGGGTGTGACGTTGGCCACCCGGCTTGCCGACAAGATCAACGAATTCGCCGGCATCTTGGTGCCCCACGGAGCCCTCGACATCACGCTCTATCGCGACGATCTGAACTTCAAGCCGCCGCGTCCGCTCGCAACCACCTCGATCCCGGCGGGTGGTATCGACGACGCCGTGGTCATCCTGGTCGACGACGTGCTGTTCTCCGGACGCTCGGTGCGTTCGGCGCTCGACGCGCTGCGCGACATCGGTCGGCCACGCAGCGTGCAGCTCGCGGTGCTGGTCGACCGCGGCCACCGGGAGCTACCTGTCCGTGCCGACTATGTCGGGAAAAACGTCCCGACCTCACGTAGTGAAAGCGTCCACGTGCTGCTCACCGAGCACGACGACCGCGATGCGGTGGTGATTGCCAAATGACACGTCACCTTCTCTCCGCGGCGGACCTGTCCCGCGATGACGCCAATGCGATCCTCGACGATGCCGACCGGTTCCGGGAGGCGCTGTTGGGACGTGAGGTCAAGAAGCTGCCCACGCTGCGGGGCCGCACGGTGATCACCATGTTCTACGAAAACTCGACACGCACCCGGGTGTCGTTCGAGGTCGCCGGCAAATGGATGAGCGCCGACGTGATCAACGTCAGCGCGTCCGGATCCTCGGTGAGCAAAGGGGAATCGCTGCGCGACACCGCGCTGACCCTGCGGGCCGCGGGTGCTGATGCGTTGATCATCCGCCATCCGGCCTCGGGAGCCGCCCAGCAGCTCGCCGAGTGGACGGTCGAAGACGAAGGCGGCGGCCCAAGCGTGATCAATGCCGGCGACGGCACCCATGAGCATCCGACTCAGGCGCTGCTCGACGCGCTGACCATCCGCCAGCGTCTCGGCTCCATCGAAGGCAGACGGGTGGTGATCGTCGGCGACGTCCTGCACAGCCGGGTCGCGCGTTCCAATGTGACCCTGCTGTCCACGCTGGGGGCCGAGGTGGTGCTGGTGGCGCCGCCCACCCTGCTGCCGGTGGGGGTTACCGACTGGCCTGTGTCGGTGACACACGACCTCGACGCGGAACTTCCCGCCGCCGACGCGATTCTGATGCTGCGGGTGCAGGCCGAACGCATGAACGGCGGCTTCTTCCCGTCGGCGCGGGAATACTCCGTGCGCTACGGGCTGTCCGAGAAGCGCCAGGCGATGCTGCCGGATCGGGCCGTGGTACTGCACCCGGGTCCGATGGTACGGGGCATGGAGATCGCTTTCCCGGTGGCAGATTCCTCGCAATCGGCAGTGCTGCAACAGGTTTCAAATGGTGTCCACGTGCGGATGGCTGTGCTGTTCCATCTGCTGGTCGGGGCAGGCGAGGGAGGGGCGATCACCGCATGATCCAGCAGGTGCTCATTCGTGGGGTGCAGCTCTACGGCGAGGGCGATCGGGTCGATGTCCTCGTCGATCAGGGACAGATCGTCGAGATCGGTTCGGGGTTCGCAATTCCCGAGGGCGCTGAGGTGATCGACGCGACCGGCCAGATTCTGCTGCCGGGGTTCGTCGATCTGCACACCCACCTGCGGGAGCCCGGCCGGGAGTACGCCGAGGACATCGAGACCGGTTCGGCCGCAGCAGCACTGGGTGGGTACACGGCCGTCTTCGCGATGGCCAATACCGACCCGGTCGCCGATACCGCCGTGGTCACCGACCACGTCTGGAACCGCGGTCAGCAGGTCGGGTTGGTCGACGTGCATCCCGTCGGTGCGGTCACGGTGGGCCTCGGCGGTTCGCAACTCACCGAGATGGGCCTCATGGCCGCCGGAGTGGGCCAGGTCCGGATGTTCTCCGATGACGGCCTGTGCGTGCACGACCCGTTGGTGATGCGGCGGGCACTGGAGTACGCCACCGGGCTCGGCGTCCTCATTGCCCAGCACGCCGAAGAGCCGCGGCTGACCGTCGGTGCGATCGCGCACGAAGGCCCCAACGCTGCCCGGCTCGGGCTCGCGGGCTGGCCACGGTCGGCCGAAGAGTCGATCGTGGCGCGCGACGCGATCCTGGCCCGTGATGCCGGTGCCCGGGTGCACATCTGCCACGCCTCCACCGCCGGCACCGTCGAACTGCTGAAATGGGCCAAGGAACAAGGCATCTCGATCACGGCGGAAGTGACCCCGCACCACTTGCTGCTCGACGACGCCAGGTTGGCCGACTACAACGGCCGCAACCGCGTCAACCCCCCGCTGCGCGAAGCCAGTGACGCGCGCGCGCTGCGGCAGGCCTTGGCCGACGGTGTCATCGACTGTGTGGCCACAGACCACGCACCTCATGCCGAACACGAGAAGTGCTGCGAATTCGCGGTCGCCCGCCCAGGCATGCTTGGCCTGGAAACTGCGCTGTCGGTGGTGGTGGAAACCATGGTGCGCCCGGGTCTGCTGTCGTGGCGCGACGTCGCCCGGGTGATGAGTGAATCCCCTGCGGCGATCGTCGGCCTACCCGATCAGGGCCGGCCACTGGAGGTCGGTGAACCGGCGAACCTCACGGTGGTGGACCCGGAATCCAACTGGACGGTGACGGGCAGCGACCTGGCCAGCCGGTCGGAGAACACGCCGTTCGAATCGATGGAGCTGCCCGCCAGGGTCACGGCCACCCTGTTGCGGGGCAGGATCACGGCGCAGGACGGGAAGATTCTGTCGGCGGGCGGGACGGGCCTGTGAACACCCCGACTCTGATCGCCTCCCTGGTGATGGCCGCGCTGCTGGCCCTGTTGATCGCTTTCCTCATCCGTCAGATGATGCGCGGCTGGCTGCACCGTGCCCAGCGCCAGGCCGAACTGATCGGCACGCTGCCGCCGCTGCCCGACACCGTGGGCCCGGTGTTGGTCGAGGCCACCAAGGGGCTTTACGTGGGCAGCACCCTGGTCCCGCACTGGAACGACAAGGTGGCTGCCGGTGATCTCGGCTTCCGTGCGAAGGCGGTGCTGACCCGCTACCGCGAGGGAATCATGTTGCAGCGCAGTGGAGCCGGCCCGATATGGATGCCTGATGAGTCGATCACCGCGATCCGGACCGAGCGCGGTATCGCGGGTAAGGCACTTACCCATGAAGGCATTCTGGCGATCCGGTGGAAGCTGCCGTCGGGCGCTGAGATCGATACCGGTTTCCGGGCGGATAACCGCGCTGAGTACGACCGTTGGTTGGAGGAGAAGGCATGACGAGTAGAGCTGTCCTGGTGCTTGAGGACGGTCGCGTCTTCACCGGGACCACGTTCGGGGCAATCGGCCAGACACTGGGCGAGGCGGTGTTCTCCACCGGCATGTCGGGTTACCAGGAGACACTCACCGACCCGAGCTACCACGGTCAGATCGTGGTGGCGACCGCGCCGCAGATCGGCAACACCGGGTGGAACCGCGAGGACGGCGAGAGCCGCGCCGACAAGATCTGGGTCGCGGGCTATGCGGTGCGCGACCCCTCGCCGCGGGCGTCGAACTGGCGGGCCAGCGGGACGCTGGACGAGGAACTGGTACATCAGGGCGTCGTCGGGATCGCAGGCATCGACACCAGGGCCGTGGTGCGTCACCTGCGTACCCGCGGATCCATGAAGGCCGGGGTGTTCTCCGGAGAGTCGGCCGATGTACCGGTCGACGCACTGCTGGAGCGGGTGCGCAGCCAGGCGTCCATGTTGGGCGCCGACCTGGCAGGCGAAGTCAGCACCGACGCCTCCTACATTGTGGAACCCGAGGGTTCACAACGGTTCACCGTGGCCGCGATCGATCTCGGTATCAAGACCAACACGCCACGCAACTTCGCGCGCCGCGGCGTCCGCAGCCACGTGCTGCCCTCGTCGGTGACATTCGACCAGATCGCCGATCTGAAACCCGACGGAGTGTTCCTGTCCAACGGGCCGGGCGACCCGGCGACGGCGGACCACATCGTCGGCGTCACCCGCGAGGTCCTCGGCGCGGGGATCCCGCTGTTCGGCATCTGCTTCGGCAATCAGATCCTCGGACGGGCGCTGGGCCGGTCCACCTACAAGATGGTGTTCGGCCACCGCGGCATCAACATCCCGGTCATCGACCACATCACCAAGCGGGTGGCGATCACCGCACAGAATCACGGTTTCGCGCTCGAAGGCGAGGCCGGTGAGCAGTTCGATACCCCGTTCGGACCCGCCGAGGTCAGCCACACCTGCGCCAACGACGGTGTGGTGGAGGGTATCCGGCTTGCCGACGGACGGGCGTTCTCGGTGCAGTATCACCCCGAGGCCGCGGCCGGACCACACGATGCCAACTATCTGTTCGACCAGTTCGTCGACCTCATGTCGGGGGAGAAGTAATGCCACGTCGCTCTGATCTCAACCATGTGCTGGTCATCGGTTCCGGTCCCATCGTGATCGGCCAGGCCTGTGAGTTCGATTACTCCGGGACGCAGGCCTGTCGGGTGCTGCGCGCCGAGGGGCTTCAGGTGAGCCTGGTCAACTCGAATCCGGCGACGATCATGACCGATCCGGAGTTCGCCGACCACACCTACGTCGAACCCATCACCGCGACGTTCGTCGAGAAGGTCATCGCCCAGCAGGCCGCGCGTGGCAACAAGATTGACGCGCTGCTGGCCACGCTCGGCGGCCAGACTGCACTGAACACCGCTGTGGCACTGCACGACAGCGGTGCACTGGAACGCTATGGCGTCGAACTCATCGGCGCCGACTTCGAGGCCATCCAGCGCGGCGAGGACCGGCAGAAGTTCAAGGATATTGTCGCCAAGGTCGGCGGCGAATCCGCCCGCAGCCGCGTCTGTTTCACCATGGACGAGGTCCGCGAGACCGTCACGGACCTGGGACTGCCGGTGGTCGTTCGGCCCTCGTTCACGATGGGCGGGCTGGGCTCCGGTATGGCGTACTCGGCCGAGGATGTCGAACGGATGGCCGGAGAGGGGCTTGCCGCATCTCCGTCGGCGAACGTCCTGATCGAGGAATCCATCTACGGATGGAAAGAATTCGAGCTCGAGCTGATGCGCGACGGCCGCGACAATGTGGTTGTGGTGTGCTCGATCGAGAACGTGGATCCCATGGGGGTGCACACCGGGGATTCGGTGACGGTGGCCCCCGCGATGACCCTGACCGATCGCGAGTACCAGACGATGCGGGATCTGGGCATTGCGATCCTGCGTGAAGTGGGTGTCGACACCGGCGGCTGCAACATCCAGTTCGCGGTCAATCCGCGCGACGGCCGGCTCATCGTCATCGAGATGAACCCACGGGTGTCGCGTTCCTCGGCGCTGGCTTCGAAGGCCACCGGATTCCCGATCGCCAAGATCGCCGCCAAGCTGGCCATCGGCTACACCCTCGACGAGATCCTCAACGACATCACCAAGGAAACACCGGCCTGCTTCGAGCCGACGCTGGACTATGTCGTGGTCAAGGCGCCGCGGTTCGCGTTCGAGAAGTTCCCCGGGGCCGATCAGACCCTTACCACCACCATGAAATCCGTCGGCGAGGCGATGTCGTTGGGCCGCAACTTCATCGAGGCGCTCGGCAAGGTCATGCGGTCGCTGGAAACCAGCCGCGCCGGATTCTGGACCGCTCCGGATTCAGATGCTTCTGTCGACGAGTTGCTCACGAATCTGCGCACGCCGACCGACGGCAGGCTCTACGACATCGAGCAGGCGTTGCGCCTCGGCGCCGGCGTCGAGCAGGTGGCCGAGGCCTCCGGTGTGGACCCGTGGTTCGTCGAGCAGATCGCCGGTCTGGTCACACTGCGCTCCGAGTTGCTCGACGCCCCGGTGCTCGACGCGGAGCTGTTGCGACGCGCCAAGCACAGCGGACTCTCGGACCGGCAGGTCTCGGCGCTCCGGCCGGAGCTGGCGGGGGAGGCCGGCGTACGCGCGCTGCGCCGGCGGCTCGGCATCCACCCGGTGTACAAGACCGTGGACACCTGCGCGGCCGAGTTCGACGCCAAGACGCCGTACCACTACAGCAGTTACGAATTGGATCCTGGCGCCGAAACCGAGGTCGCCCCGCAGGCCGAGCGGCCCAAGGTGCTCATCCTCGGCTCGGGTCCCAACCGGATCGGGCAGGGCATCGAGTTCGACTACAGCTGTGTGCACGCTGCGACCACGCTGACCGAGGCCGGTTTCGAGACCGTGATGGTCAACTGCAACCCCGAGACGGTGTCCACCGACTATGACACCGCCGACCGGTTGTACTTCGAACCGCTGACGTTCGAGGATGTGCTGGAGATCTACCACGCCGAATCCGATTCGGGCGCAGGAGGTCCCGGTGTGGTCGGCGTCATCGTGCAACTCGGCGGACAGACGCCGCTGGGGCTGGCCCAACGCCTCGAGGACGCCGGCGTCCCGATCGTCGGCACCAGCCCGAAGGCCATCGACCTCGCCGAGGACCGCGGTGCCTTCGGCGAAGTGCTGACCGGCGCCGGTCTGCCTGCACCCCGTTTCGGCACCGCCACCAGCTTCGACCAGGCCCGCCGGATCGCCGCAGACATCGGATATCCGGTGCTGGTACGGCCGTCGTACGTGCTCGGCGGCCGGGGGATGGAGATCGTCTACGACGAAGAGACCCTGCGGGGCTACATCACCCGCGCCACTGAGCTGTCCCCGGAACATCCGGTGCTCGTCGACCGGTTTCTGGAGGACGCGATCGAAATCGACGTCGACGCGTTGTGCGACGGCACCGAGGTGTACATCGGCGGCATCATGGAGCACATCGAGGAGGCCGGCATCCACTCCGGCGACTCGGCCTGTGCGCTACCACCGGTCACCTTGGGCCGCAGCGATATCGAGTCGGTGCGCCAGGCCACCGAGGCCATTGCGCACGGCATCGGGGTCGTCGGCTTGCTCAACGTGCAGTACGCGCTCAAGGACGACGTGCTCTACGTGCTGGAAGCCAATCCCCGCGCCAGTCGGACCGTGCCCTTCGTATCCAAGGCGACCGCGGTGCCGCTGGCGAAGGCCTGTGCACGGGTGATGCTGGGCGCCACGATCGCCGAACTGCGCGACGAGGGCATCCTGGCCCGCACCGGCGACGGTGCGCATGTTTCGCGCAACGCGCCGGTCGCGGTGAAGGAGGCGGTGTTGCCGTTCAACCGGTTCCGCAGAACCGATGGTGCGCAGATCGACTCACTGCTGGGGCCGGAGATGAAGTCGACCGGCGAGGTGATGGGTATCGACCGTGACTTCGGCACGGCCTTTGCCAAGAGCCAGACCGCCGCGTACGGCTCGCTGCCGACGGCGGGCACGGTCTTCGTCTCGGTCGCCAACCGGGACAAGCGCTCACTGGTCTTTCCGGTCAAGCGGCTCGCCGATCTCGGATTCCGGGTACTGGCCACCGAGGGCACCGCGGAAATGTTGCGGCGCAACGGTATTCCATGTGATGAGGCGCGCAAGCACTCTGAGGAACCCGTGGGAGACGATCCGCTGCCCTCAGCTGTCGACGCCATCCGCGCCGGTGAGATCAACATGGTGATCAACACCCCGTACGGCAACTCCGGGCCACGCGTCGACGGCTACGAGATCCGGTCGGCGGCGGTGTCGATGAACATCCCGTGTGTCACGACCGTGCAGGGCGCCTCGGCGGCCGTGCAGGGCATCGAGGCGGCAATTCGCGGTGATATCGGGGTGATGTCGTTGCAGGAACTGCACAGTGAGCTGGAATTGAGCTGAGAATGGACGGGTTCGGACAGCGGTTGGCCGACGCGGTGTCTGCCAGGGGCCCCCTGTGCCCGGGCATCGACCCGCATCCGGAACTGATGCGGGCCTGGGGGCTCGGCACCGACGCGGACGGCTTGCGCGAGTTCTGCGACATCTGTGTCGCGGCGTTCGCCGGCTTCGCGATCGTCAAACCCCAGGTGGCGTTCTTCGAGGCCTACGGAGCGGCGGGTTTTGCGGTACTCGAGGGAACCATCGCCGCGTTGCGGGAGGCCGGGGTACTGGTGCTGGCCGACGCCAAACGGGGGGACATCGGTTCGACGATGGCCGCCTATGCCGCCGCCTGGGCCGGAGATTCTCCGCTGGCAGCAGATGCCGTCACCGCCTCGCCGTACCTCGGGTTCGGCTCGTTGCTACCGCTGCTCGACACCGCGGCCGCCCACGGACGTGGCGTATTCGTCCTGGCGGCCACGTCCAATCCGGAGGGCGCGAGTGTGCAACGGGCCACGGTGGGCGGGCGCAGCGTCGCCCAGTCGATCGTCGACGATGTCGCGGCGGCGAATCTGGCGGCCGGTCAATCCCTGGGTTCGGTCGGTGTGGTCGTCGGCGCGACGGTGTCCGACCCCCCGGACCTCAGTGCACTCGGTGGGCCGGTGCTGGTGCCCGGTGTGGGCGCCCAAGGCGGCCGTCCCGAGGCACTGGGCGGCCTCGGTGGCGCCAAGCGGCTGCTGCCCGCGGTCTCCCGCGAGGTACTGCGATCCGGACCGGCCGTGGCGGATCTGCGTCAAGCCGCCGAACGGATGCGCGACGCCGTCGCATACCTGGCCTGACTGTGCCCAAGCGCGGTGAATTCGTCCTGCACACAGGTTGATTGAGTCCGGAGCAGCCCAATGCGCGCTGTTTACAGCGGAATCCAGATGCCGAAGAGCCAGAAGCCCCAGTTGTTGAAGTCGGGGTTGAAGAACGGGCTCACCCACTGGCCGTTGTAGTTGAACGGTTGGTGGTCGAACCGACCTTGATCGATACCTCGCCAGGCGAGATTCGGTGGCGGTGGGCCCCAGTTGTTGCCGCGGTCGGGTCCGCCGGGGCCGCGGTCGTGCCCACCTGGCCAGCCAGGGCCTCCACCTGGGCCGCGGTCGGGTCCACCCGGTCCACCGGGCCCGCCGGGCTCACCTGGTCCACGGTCGGGTCCACCGGGCGCCCCAGGGCCGCGATCAGGCCCGTGTCCGCCGTGTCCGCCGGGGCCGCCCGGACCGCCGGGGCCCTGGCAGTTGCCGAAGTCACACGACGGGCGGCCGGGTTGTGCCGCGGCAGGGCCGGCGCCGGTGGCCAAGGCGGTCGCTCCCAATGCGATGGCTACGGCAGATGCGCAGGTCAAGCGCTTGATGCCCATGTTCAGTTTCCCTTCGAGCGGGTCAAATGACCCCAGCAGTCCCGACTGACGCAGGTTATTTAGCTAAGCTGTGTATCGGCTTTGAATGGCGTGGGTGGGCATTAGGCGTCGCCGAACGTCTTCGTCTGACGGGTGCGTCAACGTCCCGACACGCCCGACACGCCGTGACCAGCGAAAATTTTCTGAACACCGTGGTGCGGGCGTTCTTCGCCGGGCATCACATCGCGGCTGCCCGGCCAGGTGAACCACTACGACGCAGCTGAAAACCATTGACTAGCAGGCATATCCACCGTATTCCTGCGTTTCCGGCCGGTATCGACCGGCTGCGGGGCTGTCGCCCATGGAGTGTGCGAGCCCACTACACGCTGGGCTTTTAGCGCCGTAACCAGGGGGTGGGGTTAGCTTTCATCAGGTTGCGTGGGTACGGTCGTCGTCGCTGGCTGGTTACTCCTCCAGCCGATAAAAACAAGTGATGGCCGATGTAAAACTGCCAGGAGACGGAGGAACCCGTGGCCCTTCCCCAGTTGACCGACGAACAGCGCGCGGCAGCGTTGGAGAAGGCTGCTGCCGCACGTCGAGCGCGAGCTGAACTCAAAGACCGGCTCAAGCGCGGCGGCACCAACCTCAAGCAGGTGCTCACCGACGCCGAGACCGACGAGGTCTTGGGCAAGATGAAGGTCTCCGCGCTGCTGGAGGCCCTGCCCAAGGTCGGCAAGGTCAAGGCGCAGGAAATCATGACCGAGCTGGAGATCGCCCCGACGCGTCGTTTGCGCGGCCTCGGCGACCGTCAGCGCAAGGCTCTGCTGGAAAAGTTCGACCAGTCCTGAGGCGCACAGATTGAGCGTCGGCCGAGGGGTCGGACGCAGCGCAGCGGATGAGGCCGTTTCCACGGCTCCAGTCGTTGTGTTGTCCGGCCCCTCTGCCGTCGGGAAGTCCAGCGTGATCCGCTGTCTGCGCGAGCGACTTCCCGACCTGTATTTCTCCGTCTCCGTCACCACGAGGGCCCCGCGGCCCGGTGAGGTCGACGGTGTCGATTACACGTTTGTCACCGCGCCCCAGTTTCAGCAGCTGATCGACGACGGCGCGCTCCTGGAGTGGGCGGACATCCACGGTGGCCTGCACCGTTCCGGAACACCTGCTCAGCCGGTGCGAGACGCCACCCGGGCCGGTCGCCCGGTTCTCATCGAGGTTGACCTGGCCGGCGCGAAGGCGGTCAAGCAGGCGATGCCGGAGGTGATCTCCGTCTTCCTCGCACCGCCGAGCTGGGACGAATTGGTGAGCAGATTGTCCGGGCGCGGTACCGAGACGCCCGAGGTCATGGCCAGGCGGCTGGAGACGGCGAGGGCTGAAATGGCTGCCAAGGGCGACTTCGACCAGGTCGTGGTAAACCGCCAGTTGGATTCGGCATGCGCTGAATTGGTATCCTTGCTGGTGGTGCGGTAGATGACTCGAAACGCCGCGGCCGAGCAGATCGGATCGGCGAGCCACCCACCCGTATTTCACAACGCATTCATGCCATAACCGCCAGGAGACTTTTTCGTGAGCACCACGCCCGCCGATGCGCAGCCGGCTGCTGCGGACGTCGATTCGTCCAGCGTCAGCGCCTATGACACGCCGCTGGGCATCACCAACCCGCCGATCGACGAACTGCTTGACCGTGCGTCGAGCAAGTACGCCTTGGTGATCTACGCCGCCAAGCGCGCCCGCCAGATCAACGATTACTACAACCAGCTCGGGGACGGCATCTTGGAGTACGTCGGCCCGCTGGTCGAGCCCGGTCTCCAGGAGAAGCCCCTGTCGATCGCGATGCGGGAGATCCACGAGGACCTCCTCGAGCACACCGAGGGCGAATAACCAGGCCCGGGCCGGCTCGTGAGCGCGCGCAAGCGGATCGTTGTCGGGGTGGCCGGCGGTATTGCCGCCTATAAGGCGTGCACGGTTGTCCGCCAACTCACCGAGGCCGGCCATTCGGTGCGGGTCGTCCCCACCGAATCGGCACTGCGCTTCGTCGGTGCCGCCACATTCGAAGCCCTGTCCGGCAACCCCGTGCACACGGGCGTCTTCCAGGACGTCCACGAGGTGCCGCACGTCCGCATCGGCCAGGAAGCCGACCTCGTGGTCGTCGCCCCGGCCACCGCGGACCTGCTGGCCCGCGCGGTGGCCGGTCGCGCCGACGATCTGCTCACCGCGACCCTGCTGACCGCGCGGTGTCCGGTGCTGTTCGCGCCTGCCATGCATACCGAGATGTGGCTCCACCCGGCGACCAGCGAGAACGTCGCAACGTTGCGTAAGCGCGGTGCGGTGGTGCTGGAACCCGCATCGGGGCGGCTGACGGGTGCTGACAGCGGGGCGGGCAGGCTGCCCGAAGCCGAGGAGATCACCACGCTGGCCCAGCTGCTGCTCGATCGCGGCGATGCCCTGCCGTTCGACCTGTCGGGTGTCAAGGTGCTCGTCACTGCGGGCGGCACCCGCGAGCCGATCGATCCGGTGCGGTTCATCGGCAACCGCAGCTCTGGCAAGCAGGGTTACGCGATGGCCCGGGTGATGGCTCAGCGTGGCGCCGAGGTGACGTTGATCGCCGGCAATACCGCAGGGTTGATCGACCCCGCCGGCGTCGAGGTCGTGCGCATCGGCTCGGCGACACAACTGCAGGATGCGGTGTCCAAACACGCTCCCGATGTCCATGTGTTGGTGATGGCCGCGGCCGTCGCCGATTTCCGGCCCGCCCAGGTGTCCACCGCCAAGATCAAAAAAGGCGCCTCCGAGCCGAGCTCGATCGACCTGGTCCGCAACGACGACGTGCTGGCCGGCACCGTCCGGTCGCGTACCGACGGTCAGTTGCCCAACATGCGGGCGATCGTCGGGTTCGCCGCCGAGACCGGAGACGCCAACGGCGATGTCCTGTTCCACGCCAGGGCGAAGCTCAAACGCAAGGGTTGCGACCTGCTGGTGGTCAATGCGGTGGGGGAGAACCGGGCATTCGAGGTCGACCACAACGATGGATGGTTGCTGAGCTCCGACGGAACCGAAACCGCCCTCGAACACGGTTCGAAGACGTTGATGGCCACCCGTATCGTGGACTCGATCGTGGCGTTCCTGCAGAACCGTGACGGGTGATCCGACACACGCATCATGTTGCGTGAAAGGCTTGCGCGTCGGCGTCCCAGGCGCTTGAGTGCTACAGGGTAGATATATGATTCGCCTGACTAAGTAAATTTCGATAGCTTTCGAACGGAAAGGATGCGGAGCGTGAGCAAAGGTCGCCTGTTTACCAGTGAGTCGGTAACCGAAGGACACCCCGACAAAATCTGTGATGCGATCAGCGATTCTGTGCTCGATGCGCTGCTTGAGCAGGATCCGAAGTCGCGGGTAGCGGTCGAGACCATGGTCACCACCGGCCAGGTGCACGTCGCCGGGGAGGTGACCACCTCCGCCTACGCCGACATCCCGAAGATCGTGCGCGACCGCATCCTGGACATCGGTTACGACTCGTCCACCAAGGGTTTCGACGGCGCCTCCTGTGGCGTCAACATCGCGATCGGCGCCCAGTCGCCCGATATCGCTCAGGGCGTCGACACCGCGCACGAGGCGCGGGTCGAGGGTGCCGGTGATCCGCTGGACGCCCAGGGCGCAGGCGATCAGGGCCTGATGTTCGGCTACGCCATCAAAGACACCCCCGAGCTCATGCCGCTGCCCATCGCGCTGGCCCACCGTCTGGCCCGCCGGCTCACCGAGGTCCGCAAGAGCGGCGTCGTCGACTACCTACGCCCGGACGGCAAGACCCAGGTCACGGTCCAGTACGACGGCGCCACACCGGTCCGCCTCGACACCGTCGTGTTGTCGACGCAGCACGCCGACGGCATCGACCTCAACGGGACGCTGACCCCGGATATCCGGGAAAAGGTCGTCAACACGGTGCTCAACGACCTCGGGCACGACACCCTGGACACCTCCGACTACCGTCTGTTGGTCAACCCGACGGGCAAGTTCGTGCTCGGTGGCCCGATGGGCGACGCCGGGCTGACCGGCCGCAAGATCATCGTCGACACCTACGGCGGCTGGGCCCGTCACGGCGGTGGCGCGTTCTCCGGCAAGGATCCGTCCAAGGTGGACCGCTCCGCCGCGTACGCGATGCGCTGGGTGGCAAAGAACGTCGTAGCAGCAGGCCTGGCCGAGCGTGTCGAGGTTCAGGTCGCCTACGCGATCGGCAAAGCGGCCCCGGTCGGCCTGTTCGTCGAGACCTTCGGCACCGAGACCGTGGACCCGGAGCGCATCGAGAAGGCCATCAGCAGCGTGTTCGACCTGCGACCCGGCGCGATCATCCGCGATCTGGACCTGCTGCGGCCGATCTACGCGCAGACCGCGGCCTACGGGCACTTCGGCCGCACCGATGTCGAACTGCCGTGGGAGCAGACCAACAAGGTCGACGACCTGAAAGCCTCCGTCTAGCCTTCCCGCACCTCTGCCGCGAGATCAACGCAATGGTCGATGTTCGGCGCGCGAATCGACCATTGCGCTGATCTGGGCGAGTGGTGCCCTACGAGCTGAACGCGTAATCGTCGAGCGGGAAGCGGCGGCTGCGCCAGTAGGCCTCCAGGGTGGTCGTCGGCCGCAGCGGCACATCGCCGTTGCGGTCGAAGTAATAGCTGTTGGCCAGCGCGCAGCTGTCCTGCCAGAAAATCTGCCGGTGCCGCCTGCGCATCATTTCGGCGAAGTAGCGGTCGTTGGCGTCCTGTCGCACCTCGACGCGGCGGGCCCCGCTGCGGTCGGCGCGCTGGATGCACCGGACGAGGTGACGGGTCTGCGCCTCGATCAGCGCGAAGTATGACGACCCGACATACCCGTACGGCCCCATCACGCTGAAGAAGTTGGGGAATCCGGGGACACTGACACCCTCGTAGGCCTGCATCCGGCGCTGCTCCCAGAAGGTGCTCAGCGACTGTCCGCCCGCCCCTGTGACCTCGAACGGCAGGGCGTCGACGTCCATCACCTTGAATCCGGTGGCCAGGATGAGCACGTCGACGTCATGGGTTTCGCCATCGGCGGTGGCGACGCCCGAACCGGTGATCTTTTCGATCGGCTCGGTCACCAGCAGGACGTTGTCCCGGTTGAAGGTGGACAGGTAGGTGTTGTGGAAGCCGGGCCGCTTGCAGCCGACCGCGTACCGCGGCGTCAGCTTGTCGCGGACCACCGGATCGTGGACCTCACGGCGCAGATATGCCTCGCAGGCGAGGTGTGCCCGCTTGGCGAACGGATTGACGGTGAAGTACTGCGCGGCAAGCGGAAACATGAACTCGACAAAGGCCTGGCTGATCAGGCGGTGCGCCGTTCTGCCGCCCGGGATGCGCATCGCCCAGCGCGCCACCCGTGGTAGCGGTACATCGAATTTGGGGAAGCACCAGATGGGTGTGCGCTGAAAAACGGTGAGCTGCTTGACGATCGGGGCGATCTCCGGGATCACCTGGACCGCGGAGGCGCCCGTACCGATGATCGCGACGCGCTTGCCTGCCAGCTCCTGGCCGTGGTCCCACCGCGCGGTGTGCATGGTGACGCCGGCGAACGTGTCGACGCCGTCGATATCGGGCAGTTTCGGGATCGTCAGGACACCGCTGGCGTTGACGAGATACCGGGCCGTGAGCTCGGCGCCGGAATCCAACCGCACCCGCCACAGGCTCTCGTCCTCGTCGAACGCAGCGCCCAGCACCTTCGAGTTGAACCGGATCCGCGACCGCAGATCGTATTTGTCCACGCACCGGTCGGCATAGGCACGCAGCTCGCGGCCCGGGGCGTAGGTGCGCGACCAGTCCCGGGACTGTTCAAAGGAGAACTGGTAGGAGAACGACGGAATATCGACGGCGATACCGGGATAGCGGTTCCAGTACCAGGTGCCGCCCGCACCGTTGCCGGCCTCGACGATCAGGTAGTCGTCGATTCCGGCCTTGTCGAGTTTGATCGCAGTGCCGATGCCGGAGAATCCGGCACCGACGATGAGGGTGTGGTAGTCGGGCATGACGCCTCCCGCCTGCGCCCGGCGACACGGACGCCGTGTTTCGTCCTAGCGTCACCGTAGCTCGCGGGCAAGTCCCCGAGATCGCGCTGAGGGACAAAATCCGCGCCGAATTTGTCCCTCAGTGGACTTTCGGTGCGGGCGACAAGGCCTCGCGCAGCGCCGCCAGCCCGCGGTCGAACGCCGCGGTCGCGGCGGGGACGACACCGGCATATCCCAGGTAGCCGTGCACCAGGGTTTCGGCGTTGTGCAGTTGCACCGGCACGCCGGCCGCAGTCAGCAGTTCGGCGTAGCGGGCGCCGTCGTCGCGCAGCGGGTCGTGGCCCGCGACGGCGATGTAGGCGGGCGCGAGCCCGGACAGGTCTGCCGCGCGCGCCGGCACCAGGGTGGCCGGGGGATCGGTGAGGTCGACGTGGCCCGCGTACCAGCGGGAGAAGCCTTTGACCGCGTCGAGAGGCAGGATCGGTGCGTCGGCGTTCTCGGTGAACGACGGCAAGGTGGTGTCCCAGGTGGTGGCCGGATACCAGAGCAGCTGGAACCGTAGTGATGGGCCGCCCGCGTCCCGGGCCACCTGCGCGACCACTGCGGCGAGATTGCCGCCCGCCGAATCTCCGGCCACGGCGATCCGGTCGGCGTCCCCACCGACCTCGGCGGCGTGGGTTGCCGTCCACTGCACAGCTGCCCAGACGTCCTCGACTGCGGCCGGGTAAGGATGTTCGGGCGCCAACCGGTAATCCACCGACACCACCACCGCCTCGGCTCCTACCGCGTGGCGGCGCGCGGTGCTGTCGTAGCTGTCGAGGTCGCCGACCGACCAACCGCCACCGTGCACGAACACCACGATCGGCAGCACTGCGCCGTCGCGTGTCGGCGGACGATAAACCCGTACCGTGACGGGCCCGGCCGGGCCGTCGATCACCCGATCGTCGACCTGCAACTCGGGGTGGATCTCCTGGCGCGGCAGTTCACTGAACCGCCGGCGCGCCTCCTCGACACCGTCGGCGGTCGACAGTTGGAACGGCAGGACCTGCAGTACCTTCTGCAGAATGGCATCGACAGCCGGCTTCTCATCAGCAACAGACACCCCGACACCGTACGCACGTCGCTCGACGGTGCGGTTGTGGGTGGCTGCCGCGGCGGTCGGCGCCTGCTACGGCGTGTTCCTGATCGTCACCGCGCTGCGGTTGCCCGCAGGCACCGATCTCACCGGACAGTTCTTCGGACAACCCGCGGTCAAGGCACTGGCCGCGGTGCTGTTGGCCGGGGCCGCGCTCAGCCATCCGATCCCGCGGGAGCGGCGCTGGCTGATCGGGGCGCTGGTGTTCTCCGCCGCGGGTGACTTCCTGCTGGCGATGCCGTGGTGGGCGCCCTCGTTCGTGTTCGGCCTGGCAGCGTTCTTGATCGCGCACCTGTGCTTTCTGGCGGCGTTGCTGCCGTTGGTGCGGCGCTCCACACCCCGGCTGATCGCCGTTGCGCTGACCGTCGTGGCGTGCCTGGCCTTGCTCGGATGGTTCTGGCCGCGGCTCGTCGAGCAGGGAATGGCTGTGCCGGTCACGGCATATATCGCGGTGCTCGGCGCGATGGTGTGTACCGCGCTGCTGGCTCGGCTACCGACGCCCTGGACCGCCTTGGGTGCGGTGTGTTTCGCGGTGTCGGACGCGATGATCGGGATCAGCGAGTTCATGCGTGGCGATCAACTCCTTGCAGTGCCGATCTGGTGGGCGTATGCGGCATCGCTGCTGTTGATCACCGCGGGCATGTTCTTCGGCCGTGCCGCGGCTCCGGTGTCGGATGTCGCCGCCGGCGCGGCTCCGTCGCACACGTCTGCTAAACCTGCGCCGTGACGACCATCCGGCAGCCCGCGGAGCACGAGCCCATCGCGCGGGTGCTGCCCATGCTGTCGGTGCCGCACCTCGACCGTGAGTTCGACTATCTGGTGTCGGCGCAACAGTCCGACGACGCGCAACCCGGAGTTCGGGCGAAGGTGCGTTTCCACGGCCGTCTGGTCGACGCGTTCATCCTGGAACGCCGATCCGACACCGACCATGTCGGCAAGCTCGGCTGGTTGGACAAGGTGGTCTCGGCCGAACCTGTTCTCACCGCCGACGTGCGGCGGCTCGTCGATGCGGTCGCCGCCCGCTACGCCGGTACGCGACCCGATGTGCTGCGGCTCGCGGTCCCACCCCGGCACGCCACGGTGGAGAAGCAGACCCCGCCCGAACCCGAACCGCTTGACGTGGCGGCCGTCGACCCGGGCGGCTGGGCCAGATACGGGCGTGGGGAACAGTTTCTGACCGCTCTGGGCGAAGGGCGCGCGGCCCGTGCGGTGTGGCAGGCGCTGCCCGGCGAACGGTGGGCCGACCGGCTGGCCGAAGCCGCCGCGGTCACGGTCAACGCCGGACACGGCGTGCTCGCGATCATGCCCGATCAACGCGATGTGGACGCGCTGCACGCAGCAGCGGTCAGCCAAGTGTGCGAGTCGCGGGTGGTGGCGCTGTCGGCGGGACTGGGCCCTGCCCAGCGCTACCGACGCTGGCTGGCGGTGTTGCGCGGTCACGCGCGCCTGGTGATCGGAACCCGCAGCGCGGTGTTCGCCCCGGTCGCCGACCTCGGCCTGGTGGTGGTCTGGGACGACGGTGACGACAACCTTGCCGAACCGCGGGCGCCGTACCCGCACGCCCGTGAGGTGGCGATGCTGCGTGCCCACCAGTTGCGTTGCGCGGCAGTGATCGGCGGTTATGCCCGCACTGCCGAGGGGCAGGCCCTGGTGCGGACGCGATGGGCGCACGACCTGGTCGCCACCCGTCCGGTGGTGCGCGCGGCCGCCCCCCGGGTGATCGGACTCGAGGACAGCGGCTACGCCCAGGAGCGTGACCCGGCGGCCCGCACCGCGCGCCTGCCCTCGATGGCCTTGCAGGCTGCCCGCACCGCGTTGCAGGCCGAACGGCCCGTTCTGATCCAGGTGCCAAGGCGTGGGTACATCCCGGCGCTGGCCTGCGGGCGCTGCCGCACGATCACGCGCTGCAGGCACTGCACCGGACCGCTGTCGCTGCCGGAGCGGGACAGCGCGGCGGCGGAATGCCGGTGGTGCGGGCGCGCCGAGCCCGCGCTGCGCTGCGCGCGCTGCGGCTCCGACGCGGTCCGCGCGGTGGTGGTCGGCGCTCGCCGTACCGCCGAAGAGCTCGGCCGGGCCTTTCCGGGCACCACCGTGATCACCTCGGGTGGGGATGCCGTGGTGGCGGCCGTGGGTGACGGACCGGCCCTCGTGGTTGCCACGCCGGGCGCCGAACCGGCCGCCGACGGCGGTTACGGCGCGGCCCTGCTGCTCGACGGGTGGGCCCTGCTGGGCAGGCAGGATCTTCGGGCTGCCGAGGACGCGCTGCGGCGCTGGATGGCCGCCGCCGCCCTCGTGCGTCCCCGCAGCGACGGTGGAGTGGTCGCGGTGGTGGCCGAATCGGCGATTCCCACGGTGCAGGCGCTGATTCGCTGGGACCCGGTCGGGCACGCCGATACCGAACTCGACGGCCGCGGCGAGGTCGGTCTGCCACCGGCCGTGCACATGGCCGCCGTCGACGGCACCGCAGCCGCCGTCACCGCACTGTTGGACACCGCCCAGTTACCCGAGTTCGCCGAACCGCTCGGGCCCGTCGAGTTGCCGCCGGGAGCCCGTCGGCCGCCGGGGGTGGCTGCCGACGCCCCGGTGAGCCGAATGCTGGTCCGGGTACCGCGCGACGGGGGACTGTCCTTGACTGCCGCGCTGCGCCGCGCCACCGCGGTGCTCAGTGCACGGCACGATCAGGAACCGTCACGCGTGCAGATCGACCCGCTGCACATCGGGTGATTCCGGCCTGCGGCCCGGCTTCCCTAGACTGACGCCGTGCGTCTCGTCTTTGCCGGCACTCCGGAACCCGCCTTGCCGTCGTTACGTCGGTTGATCGAGTCACCGCGTCACGATGTCGTCGCGGTGCTGACCCGTCCGGATGCCGCCGCCGGGCGGCGGGGTAAGCCGGCCCCGTCACCGGTGGCGCGGCTGGCCCTCGACCATGACATTCCGGTGCTGCGCCCGTCGCGGCCCAACGAGGACGAGTTCGTCGCCGAATTGACCGACCTGGCCCCGGAATGCTGCGCGGTGGTGGCCTATGGTGCGTTGTTGAGCCGGCGGCTGTTGGCGGTGCCGCGGCACGGCTGGGTCAACCTGCATTTCTCGCTGCTGCCTGCCTGGCGTGGGGCCGCGCCGGTGCAGGCGGCCATCGCAGCAGGCGACCAGGTGACTGGCGCGACGACGTTTCAGATCGAGCCCGCGCTGGATTCCGGCCCGGTCTACGGCGTGGTCACCGAAACCGTCCGCGACACCGACACTGCGGGTGATCTTCTTGGCCGGCTTGCCGATTCGGGTGCCGTGCTGTTGGCTTCGACGCTCGACGGCATCGCCGACGGGTCACTGACCGCGGTGCCGCAGCCGGCGGACGGTGTCACGGTCGCACCGAAGATCACAGTGGAGGCAGCGCGCGTGCGTTGGGATCTGCCTGCTCATGTCGTCGACCGCCGTATCCGTGCGGTCACACCGAATCCGGGAGCGTGGACGATGATCGGCGATATGCGCGTCAAGATCGGCCCCGTCACGGTCGACGGGTCGGGGGATCCCTTGCCGCCGGGGGATATCCGAGTGGACCGCAATGTGGTCCGGGTGGGTACGGGCTCGCAGCCGGTGCAACTCGGCCAGATTCAGCCTCCAGGGAAGAAACTGATGAATGCCGCCGACTGGGCCCGTGGCGCCCGTCTCGACGATTCGGTGCGGGCCTCGTGACGAAGCCGACGCGGAAGCGCGCGCCCCGCCGTAAACCCCTGGACCCGGCCAGGCAGGCCGCCTTTGACGTGCTCCGCGCGGTGTCCGAACGGGATGCCTACGCGAACCTGGCCTTGCCCGCGATGTTGCGGGAACGCGGAATCGAGGGTCGGGACGCGGCTTTCGCGACGGAGCTGACCTACGGCACCTGCCGCTCGCGCGGTCTGCTCGATGCCGTCATCGCACACGCTGCCGGACGTCCGCCCGAGCGGATCGATCCGGTACTGCTCGACCTGTTGCGTCTTGGCACCTATCAATTGCTGCGCACCAGAGTGGAACCACATGCTGCCGTATCCACCACGGTTGAACAGGCCGGCATCGAATTCGACACGGCGCGAGCAGGTTTCGTCAACGGGGTGCTCCGTACCATCTCCTCGCGCGACGAGAAGTCCTGGACCGACGAACTGGCGCCGAGCCCAGATGTCGACCCGGTCGGGCACGCGGCCTTCGTCCATGCCCACCCACGCTGGATCGCCCAGGCCTTCACCGACGCGCTGGGCGCCGAAGCCGGCCAGCTCGAGGCTCTGCTGGCCAGCGACGACGAGCGACCCGCCGTGCATCTCGCCGCCCGCCCCTCGGCGCTTACCGCCGAGCAGCTGGCCGACCAGACCGGTGGCACGGTCGGGCGGTATTCGCCCTATGCGGTGTATCTGCAGGGCGGTGACCCCGGGCAGCTGCAGGCGCTTCGCGACGGGTCGGCCCAGGTCCAGGACGAGGGCAGCCAGCTGGTTGCGCGGGCGCTGACGTTGGCCGAGCTGGACGGGGCCGACGGTGGGCGTTGGCTCGACCTGTGCGCCGGACCCGGCGGCAAGACAGCGTTGCTGGCCGCGATCGGTGCGGCCTCGGGAGCGCGCGTCACCGCGGTAGAGCCCGCCGAACGGCGCGCCCAGCTGGTCGAGGAGAACACCCGCGGGCTCAACGTCGAGGTCCACCGCTTCGACGGCCGCGAGTCAGGGCTGGAGCCTGGCTTCGACCGGGTCCTCGTGGATGCCCCGTGCACCGGGCTCGGGGCGCTGCGCCGCCGCCCGGAGGCGCGTTGGCGCCGTCAGCCCGCCGATGTGCCCGGCCTGGCCAAACTGCAACGCGAACTACTCGCAGCGGCGATCGGGCTGACGCGCCCGGGTGGGGTGGTGTTGTACGCGACGTGCTCGCCGCACCTCGTCGAGACGGTCGGCGTGGTGGCGGACGCACTGCGTCGCCATCCGGTGACCGCGCTGGACATCAGGCCGTGGTTTGCTCCCACGGGCGGTCTCGGCGACGGGCCCTACGTGCAGTTGTGGCCGCATCGGCACGGTACCGATGCGATGTTCGCGGCCGCCCTGAAAGTAGGCTGAGCGCCATGGCAGAACCCCTTATCGCGCCGTCCATCCTGTCCGCGGACTTCGCCCGGCTCGCCGATGAGGTCGCCGCGGTGAGCGGCGCCGACTGGTTGCACGTCGACGTCATGGACAACCATTTCGTGCCGAATCTGACGCTCGGTCTGCCGGTGGTCGAATCACTGCTCAAGGCCACCGATCTTCCGATGGATTGCCATCTCATGATCGATGCGCCCGAACGCTGGGCCCCGCCGTACGCCGAAGCCGGCGCCTACAACGTCACCTTCCATGCCGAGGCGACGCAGAACCCGATCGGCGTCGCGCGGGATATCCGCGCGGCAGGCGCCAAGGCCGGGCTCGCGGTGAAACCGGGCACCCCGTTGGAGCCTTACCTGGAGATCCTGCGGGAGTTCGACACCTTGCTGGTGATGTCGGTGGAACCGGGTTTCGGCGGGCAGAAGTTCATCCCGGAGGTGCTGGCGAAGGTCGGCACCGCCCGCCGCCTGGTGGATTCGGGTGAGCTCACGGTGGTGGTCGAGATCGACGGCGGGATCAACGCCGACACCATCGCCGAGGCCGCCGAAGCCGGGGTGGACTGCTTCGTGGCGGGCTCGGCGGTGTACAGCGCGGCCGATCCGGCTGCCGCGGTGATCTCCTTGCGTCAGCAGGCCGCGAACGCGTCTGCACACCTCACGCTATGACCGCTGAACCTGGGGCGATGATGCGGCTTGCCATCGAGCAGGCTCAGCGGGTCAAAGGTGCGACGTATCCCAATCCGCCGGTGGGGGCGGTGATCCTGGACCGCGACGGCGAAGTGGCCGGTGTGGGCGCGACGGCACCGACGGGCGGGCCCCACGCCGAAGTGGTGGCGCTGCGGCGGGCCGGGCAACGCGCGACCGGCGGCACCGCCGTCGTCACACTCGAACCGTGCAACCACCACGGCCGCACCCCGCCGTGCGTGGATGCGCTTGTGGCGGCGGGTGTTTCAACGGTGATCTATGCCGTCGCCGATCCGAACCCGGTCGCCACAGGTGGCTCGGAGAGGTTGGCCGAGCACGGAATTCAGGTCACCGGCGGGGTGCTGACCGACGAGGTTTCCCGCGGCCCGTTACGCGAATGGCTGCACAAGCAGCGCACGGGTTTGCCGCATGTCACCTGGAAGTTCGCCACGAGCGTGGACGGGCGCAGCGCGGCCGCCGATGGCTCCAGTCAATGGATCACCAGCGCCCCTGCGCGCAGCGACGTGCATCGCAGGCGCGCGGCGGCTGACGCGATCGTGGTGGGTACCGGCACCGTGTTCGTCGACGACCCGACACTGACCGCGCGTCTGGCCGACGGCAGTCTGGCGCAGCGTCAGCCGTTGCGCGTCGTGGTGGGGCATCGTGAGGTGTCCCCGGATGCCAAGGTGCTCAACGACGATTCACGCACGATGGTGATCCGCACCCATGATCCTCACGAAGTGATCAAGTCGCTGACCGACCGCACCGATGTGCTTCTGGAAGGCGGGCCGACGTTGGCCGGTGCGTTTCTGCGGGCCGGGGTGGTCGACCGCATCGTGGCGTATGTCGCGCCGATCCTGCTGGGCGGACCGATCAGCGCCGTCGACGACATCGGTGTGCCCAGCATCACCCATGCGCAACGCTGGCAGTTCGACGGGATCGAGCCCATCGGTCCCGATGTGCTGCTCAGTCTCGTGCCAGGCTGAGACCGCCCCGCTCGGTACACTCGTACCAGAAAGCGCGCGTTCGCCGTTGAGTTGCGCCCATGGACCGAGCGAAGGAACACGAGCGTGAGCACTATGCAGGACTGGCTGAACCTCTCACAGGCACCCCGCACCGTCCGATCGTTGATGTGTACGCCGATTCGCAGCGTGCTGCCCAGCCGACGCCCGGCTCCCCGCCAGGAGCCGCCGCGCCTGCGTCGGGGCGTCGAACGCTGCTGAGTCAGGCGTCACCCGGGGCGCGGTGACGTCCCGGGGGCTCCTCGCGGGGCAGGCGGACCGTCTCGGACGGGTCGTGTTCCGGTGGCGTCTGCCGCGGCGCGCCGATCAGCTCGGTCGCGGTGTCGTCGCCGTCGGGCTGCCTGTGCGGGTCGTCGTCCGGATGCTCGTGGCGCCCGCTGATCAGCAGGCCCAGCAGCGCGCCGACGATACACACGATGGCCGCGCTGAGGAAGATGTCGCCGTACATCATCACGTAGGCCTCGCGATACCGCACCGCCTGTGCGGTCAGTTTCTCGGCCAGCGACATGGAGGCTGAGTTGGCGGCGGCTGCCAGCGTTGCCAGATGCTGGTTGAACCGGTAGAAACCCCAGGCGCCCAGCGCCGCGATGCCGATCAACATGCCGATCATGCGGGACACCACCACCGCGGCCGAGGCGATGCCGTGCTCCGCTGCGGGCACCGCCCGCAGCGTCGCCGAGGTCAGCGGACCGATCACCAGGCCAAGGCCCAGACCCACGATCGCCAGGTCGGTGTCGAGCACGGGCAGGGTGAACAGGCCCAAGTCGTGCCGGTCGGCCAGCACATTGACCGACCAGTGCGATACGAGCAGGAACCCGCAGGCCGCGATGATCAAACCGACGAACACGACGAGTCGGTCACCGAATTTGGTAGCCAGCCAGCCGCCGATCAGGGCGCCGATGGGTAGGGCTATCAGGAAGCGCAGCAGCAGGAATGCCGCGTGGTTCTGGTCCTGGCCGAGCACGCCCTGCCCGAACAGTTCAACGTTGACCAGCGTCACCATCAGCGCCGCGCCTGCGCACAACGAGGCGGCCAGCGCCGCCAGGAACGGCCGGAAGCGCACGCCGGCCGGATCGATCAGCCGGGTCTTGGCGACCTTCTCCCAGGCGAAGAAGGCCACCGCTGCCACCAGTGCACCAGCCAGCACGGGCAGGCCCCAGCTGGGCAGTACCTGTTTGCCGTCGGGTTCGGGGTTGTACAGCCCCACGACGGCCAGGCCAAGTGCGATCGCGAGCAGCACACCGCCGACGACGTCGACCTTCTCCGGCGGTTTGTCCTTGTCCTTGGGCGGCAGGCTGAAGTGGATCATCACCATGGCGATGACCGCCAGCGGCACGTTGACCCAGAACACCGCCTGCCAATGGTTGAACAGCCATACCAGCGCGATGCCGTACATCGGGCCGAGCACCGCGCCCAACTCCTGTGCAGCGCCGACCCCGCCGAGTACCCCGGCCCGGTTACGGGCCGACCACAGGTCCGCGGCCAGCGCCAGCGTGACGGGCAGTAGGGCGCCGCTGGCCGAGCCCTGGATCAGCCTGCCGATGACCAGAATCGTCAGGTCGGTGGACAGCGCGGTGACGACCGATCCGATCGCGAACCCCGCCAGACCCACCTGGATGAGCATCTTGCGGCCGAACCGGTCCGACGCGCGGCCCAGCAGCGGCATGGCGGCGATGTAGCCCAGCAGGTAGCCGGTGATGATCGGCGTGACCTTCTGAATCTGGTTGATCGCGATGCCGACGTCTTGCATGATGTCGACGATGATCGTGATCACGACATAGGTGTCGAGAGCGCCGAGCAGCACCGCGAGACTGCCTGCGCTGATCGCGATCTTGCGGTTCCCGCGGGATGTCACCGCGTCAGCGACCCGCATCAGGGAGCGGGCTTGGTGACGGTGACCTGCTTACCCCAGTCCGAGAGCGTCATGGTGACACTGTTGCCGGGCGTGGGCTCCAGCTTTGCCTGCAGCAGCGTGTGATCGCCGTCCTCGGTGATCCATGCGGTGCCCGGGACCGGACCGCTGGCCTTGAGTTGCGGGGCGATCTTGTTGACCGCGTCCGCACTCACGTTTCCGGTCACGCGGACCGCTTCGGTGTCGTTGATCGTTTCGCGACCGTCGGCCTTCGGGTCGGAGAAGTTCGCCAGCAGATTGGCCAGGCCGGTGTCGGGGTTCAGGATCGCCGACATGTCGTAGATGTTGGCTGCCGGTCCGTAATTGGACAGCGGATCACCGGGGGTGAGCGCGGCGTACAGGTCACCGTCGACGACCACGAACTTCGCGTCGGCGATCTTCTGGCCGAAGGCGATCAGGTCCGCGGTGCCCTGGGCGGCCACAGCGGGGGCGTTGGTCAGGTCACCGTCGAGCTTCTCGACGGGCAGACCGTCGATCTTGCCCTGCACCGTCAACAGCAGATGCACGCTCTGCTGGCTCTTGGTGGTCGCGGCGGCCTCCTGGAGAAGGGGGGCGGCCTCGGGTAGCGGGGTGTCCGACTTTTCCGACGACGAGGAACACCCCGCGGTCAGGGCGGCGACGAAAAGAATTGCGAGCAATGACTGGACTGCGAAGCGTGAGCGCGTCTGCATGACAGCATCGTAGATGCTGACGGCGGATAACTGTTTTATGCAAGTCCCCGGCGACTGAATACTCTGGTCGACGTGTTCACCGGAATCGTTGAAGAGTTGGGCGTCCTGGTCGACAGAAAAGACCTGGCCGACGCCGCGAGGTTGACCATCCGCGGGCCGGTGGTCACCGCTGACGCCGGTCATGGTGATTCGATCGCGGTGAACGGGGTCTGCCTGACGGTGGTGGACGTGCTCCCCGACGGCGCGTTCACCGCCGATGTCATGGCCGAGACCCTCAATCGGTCCAGCCTGCAGACGCTCGACGTGGGTAACCGGGTGAATCTGGAACGCGCCGCCGCAGTCAACAGTCGGCTGGGTGGTCACATCGTCCAAGGCCACGTAGACGGCACCGGCAGTGTGATTTCCCGCACGCCTTCCGAGCATTGGGAGGTGGTCAGGATCGGGCTGCCGCCTGCGCTGTCCCGGTATGTGGTGGAGAAAGGGTCGATCACCGTCGACGGGGTGTCACTGACCGTCTCGGCCATCGGAAATGACTGGTTCGAGGTATCGCTGATCCCCACCACGCGCGAACTCACCACCGTGGGGCACGCCCCGGTCGGCGCGACCGTCAACCTGGAGGTGGACATCATTGCGAAGTACGTCGAGCGCTTGATGACCGGCCCCGGTCAGTAAGAGCTGGCAATAACCGCTGGGTTTCGGTGGTTCATACTGGAGTCGAAGACGATGGTTCCGCCAGGGGGACCTGGCACTGGAACAAGCAAGGTGGCGCACATGACCAGGCTCGACTCCGTCGAAAGGGCGATAGCCGATATCGCGGCGGGCAAGGCCGTGGTGGTGATCGACGATGAAGACCGGGAGAACGAGGGCGACCTCATCTTCGCTGCCGAGAAGGCAACTCCCGAACTGGTCGCGTTCATGGTCCGGTACACGTCGGGCTATCTGTGTGTTCCGCTGGACGGCGACATCTGCGACCGGCTGGGCCTGCTACCGATGTATGCGGTGAACCAGGACAAACACGGCACCGCCTACACCGTCACGGTTGACGCGAGAAAAGGTGTGGGAACCGGTATTTCGGCGTCGGACCGGGCGACCACCATGCGGGCCCTGGCTGATCCTGGCGCGATTGCCGACGACTTCACCAAACCCGGTCACGTGGTGCCGCTGCGGGCCAAGGACGGTGGGGTTCTCCGCCGCCCCGGTCATACCGAGGCCGCTGTCGACCTGGCCCGGTTGGCCGGACTGCAGCCGGCGGGCGCGATCTGCGAAATCGTCAGCCAGAAGGACGAAGGCGACATGGCCCGCACTGACGAGTTGCGGGTGTTCGCCGATGACCACGACCTGGCTCTGATCTCGATCGCCGACCTGATCGAGTGGCGCCGCAAGCACGAGAAGCACATCGAGCGCATCGCCGAGGCCCGGATTCCGACCAACCACGGGGTATTCCGCGCGGTGGGCTACAAGAGCATCTATGAGGATGTCGAGCACGTCGCATTGGTCCGTGGCGACATCAACGGGGCGACCGCGGAAAACGGCGCAGACGGCCACGACGTACTGGTGCGGGTGCACTCCGAATGTCTGACCGGTGATGTGTTCGGATCCCGACGCTGTGACTGCGGTCCGCAACTTGACGCGGCGATGGCCATGGTGGCCCGCGAGGGTCGTGGCGTGGTCCTCTACATGCGTGGGCATGAGGGTCGCGGGATCGGCCTGATGCACAAATTGCAGGCCTATCAACTGCAGGATGCCGGTGAGGACACCGTCGACGCGAACCTCAAACTCGGACTGCCCGCCGATGCACGCGATTACGGTATCGGCGCCCAGATCCTGGTGGACCTGGGTATCCGGTCGATGCGGCTGCTGACCAACAATCCGGCCAAGCGGGTGGGTCTGGACGGCTACGGCCTGCACATCATCGAGCGGGTACCGCTGCCGGTGCGGGCCAATGCCGAGAACATTCGGTACCTGATGACGAAGCGGGACCGGATGGGACATGACCTGGTCGGTCTCGATGACTATGACGAAGCGCTGAGCATGGACGATTACGACGAGGCGGTCTACCTGTTGGGGGACCGGCGCCCACCGACCCCGACGGACTCCGACGGGGTCCCCAAATGAGTGGAGGCGCCGGAGTTCCGGATCTGCCACAGATGGATGCCGCCAGTGTGAAATTGGCGATCGTGGCGAGCACGTGGCACACGACGATCTGCGACGCGCTGCTCGACGGCGCGCGTAAGGTCGCCGCCGACGCCGGAATCCCCGAGCCGACCGTGGTCCGCGTACTGGGTGCGATCGAAATCCCGGTGGTGGCACAGGCTTTGGCTGCCACCCATGATGCGGTGGTGGCGCTCGGTGTGGTGATCCGTGGGCAGACACCACATTTCGATTACGTGTGTGATGCGGTCACCCAGGGGCTGACGCGAGTGTCGCTGGACGCCTCGACGCCGGTTGCCAATGGGGTGCTGACCACCGACAACGAGCAGCAGGCGCTGGACCGGGCGGGTCTGCCCACCTCTGTCGAGGACAAGGGCGCACAGGCGGCTGCAGCGGCGTTGTCCACGGCCCTGACATTGCGAGACCTGCGCGTCCGCGCATGACCGGCACGATGTCAGACGCCACCTGGGAGGTTGAGGTCCGGCCGCACCGCACACCGATTTTCGCGTACGGGGCCGCACTGATCATCGTTGCGCTGCATGTCACCGTCGGGGCGCTGTTGAAGATCAAATCGACCGGCGTGATCTTTCAGACTGCCGATCAGGTCGCGATCGCGCTGCTGGGCGTGATCATCGCCGGGGCGGTGTTGATGTTCGCCCGGCCGCGGTTGCGGGCCGGCGCCGCGGGGGTGGCGGTGCGGAACCTTCTCGGCTACAAGCTCATCCCGTGGTCCGAGGTCGTCGGGCTGTCGTTTCCGCAGGGCGCGCGCTGGGCCCGGGTCGATCTTCCGGACGATGAGTACATCCCGGTGATGGCGATCCAGGCCGTCGACAAGGACCGCGCGGTCGACGCGATGGACCGGCTGCGCACGTTGTTCGAACGGTATCGGCCCGACCTCAGCTGACCGTCAGCGTCATCGCCAATTCCCCGTGGGCGGCCGCTGTTTCCGAGTTGGTGATGGTGAACCCGACGCTCTCGTAAATTGCTCGGGCCACGGTGTTGTCGGCGGCGACCCGCAGCCTGACCGTGTGCGCCCGACGTGTCGTGGCCCATTCCACGGCAGCGGTGATCAGGCCATGCGCGAGTCCGCGACCGCGGGCACCCGGATCGAGCCAGAGCGAGTACAGGTAGACGGTCTGCGGGTTCTCCTGCTGGGCGCCGATCAGGCCGACTGCTGCCCCGTCGACAATCGCGGCGAACTGGGCCTGTTCCCGCAATCTTCGACGCCATTGCGCTGAGGTGAATGCCGATTCGCGCAGGTACTGCGGATCGTCGGAGCCGAGGGAATCCCACAGCGCCCGCAGGCGCACCGTGGAGAACACCCGCCAGTCGGCGTCGGTCAGCCGCGCCACCTGCGGGTTCGGCGGTGCGGTCACGTCGGGTCGCCCATCACCAGACCCTCGCGGCGCGGGTCTGCCCCGCCCGTCCAGCCAGGTTCGGTGCGCACGATCGCGGAAAGCCCACTGGACTGGTCGGCCAGATCCACCTGGTGGCCGAGCCGGCGCAGACCCTGGACCAACCGATCGTGGGCTCCGTCGCCGGAGATGTCGATGGCGGGATGCTCACCGCCGACATTCGTTTTGGGCGTGTTGGCGGCACCGAAATCGACCATTGACACGGCCTGTTGAGCATCCAGCCCCCAATCGGTGATGCCGACAACGGTTTTCACCACGAACTGGATGATCACCGAGCCGCCGGGGGACCCGAGCACCGCGTAGAGCGGTCCGCGTCCGGGACCGGCCTTGTCGAAGATCAAGGTCGGGGCCATCGTGCTGCGGGGCCGCTTGCCCGGCTCGACGCGGTTGGCCACGGGAACGCCTTCTGGGCTCAGCGGTTCCGCGGCGAAGTCGGTGAGCTGGTTGTTCAGCAGAAATCCGTCCACCATGTGGAATGAGCCGAATGCGGACTCGATCGTGGTGGTCAGTGACGCCGCGTTGCCGTAGCTGTCGACGACGCTGATGTGGCTGGTGCCGTGCTCGGGTTGTGGGCTCACGGACTCGGAGGGGCCGCCGAAATCCCCGGGTGCAGCGGTGCCCATCGTCTGTTGTTCGGATATCAACGCTGCCCGCCCGGTCAGATACGCAGTGCCGAGCAGGGTGTCGGGTGAGCCGCCGGGCAACGGGACGAAATCGGTGTCGGCGACGTAGCGATCGCGGTCGGCGTAGGCCAACCGCTCGGCTTCGGAAATCAGGTGGACGCCCAGGACTGCGGGGCGGCCACCGTTGCGGTCGACATCGGTGGGCTTGTGGTTGCTCATCGGAAAATGCTCGAGCACGCCGAGGGTGGCGGCCACCGCGATCCCCCCGGACGACGGGGGTGGCATACCGCAGATCTCCCGGCCGCGGTAGGTGCTGCACAGCGGTTCTCGTTGTTTGACGGTGTAGCCGGCGAGGTCCTGTTCGGTGATCACGCCCGGTGTGCGTCCACCGTGGGTGTCGGTGGCCGAGGCCACGATGGCATGGGCGATGTCGCCGGTGTAGAAGGCCTTGGCGCCGTCGGATGCGATGGCGCCCAGTGTTTTCGAGTACGCGGGGTTGGTCAGGCGGGTACCGACGGGTTTCGGGCTGTTGTCCCGGTTCAGCAGGTAGGCGGATGCTGCGGCGTCGAGCCGCAGTTGGGGAGCGGCATCGGTGATCGCGGCGGCCAGGCGCGGGCTGATGTCGAAGCCGCGGTCCGCCATGGACACGGCGGGGTCGAACAATTCGCGCCAGGGTTTCCTGCCGAACTCGCGGTGGACGTCCTCGAGCAGTCGCACGATGCCGGGGACCCCGATCGAACGGCCCGATGCCCTGGCGTCCGGTTTCGGCGCCGTGCGGTCGGTGTCGGAGATCCAGCGCAAATAGTTCTCGGTCGCGGCGGCCGGTGCGGTCTCCCGGCCGTCGTAGGCCCGCACCGAGCCGCTCGCGGCGTCGAAGTACAGCAGGAAGCCGCCGCCACCGATACCGGAGGACTGTGGCTCGACCAGGCCCAGCACCGCCTGTGCAGTCACCAGCGCGTCGGCGGCGGTGCCACCGTCGCGCAGCACCAGGCAGGCGGCCTCGGTGGCGAGCGGGTTGGCGGTGGCGACGGCATATCGCGCGGTGTGCACCGCGACCATGTCGCTGCGGTAGCCGGTCGCGACTTCGGGATTGGTGGACTGGCTCGGCGGTGCCGCCGCCGTGGACGTCGGCCCTGGCGGCGGAGTCGACGGTGGTGAGGCAGCCGGTGTTTTGGGGGTCGGAGTGCCGTTGGACACTATTTCGCAGGGGCCTGCGCCGGCCTCGGCCGGACCTGGCGAGTTGTCACCACACGCGCCGAGGACCATGACGACACCACTGAGCAGGGCGATGATCGATCGCGTGGACGCCAGCATCCGCACGCCTTCGACGGTAGCGGAGATCCGTCGGATCGCGGCAGTAACCTGGAAACCGTGCCTGATCCAGCGACGTACCGGCCGGCGCCCGGATCGATACCTGTGCAGCCGGGTGTCTACCGGTTTCGCGATCCGCACGGACGTGTCATCTACGTCGGTAAGGCCAAGAGCCTACGAAGCAGGTTGACGTCGTATTTCGCGGACGTGTCGGGTTTGGCTCCGCGCACCAGACAGATGGTGATGACGGCGGGCAGTGTCGAGTGGACGGTGGTCAACACCGAAGTCGAGGCGTTGCAGCTGGAGTACAACTGGATCAAGGAGTTCGATCCACGTTTCAACATCCGCTACCGCGACGACAAGACCTATCCCGTGCTGGCCGTCACTCTCAACGAGGAGTATCCGCGGTTGATGGTGTACCGCGGGCCGCGGCGCAAAGGGGTGCGGTATTTCGGGCCGTATTCCCACGCCTGGGCGATCCGGGAAACCCTCGACCTGTTGACCCGGGTGTTTCCGGCCCGTACCTGCTCGGCGGGAGTGTTCAAGCGGCACAATCAAATCGACCGGCCCTGCCTGCTCGGTTACATCGACAAGTGCTCGGCGCCGTGCACGGGAAGGGTCAGCGCCGCCGAACATCGTCAGATCGTGATGGACTTCTGTGATTTTCTTGCGGGCAAGACCGACCGGTTGGCTCGCGATATGGAACAGCAGATGACCGCTGCTGCCGAACAGCTGGATTTCGAGCGGGCGGCTAGGCTGCGGGACAATATCTCTGCGCTCAAGCGGGCGCTGGAAAAGCAGGCCGTGGTACTCGGGGACGGCACCGACGCCGATGTGGTGGCATTCGCAGACGACGATTTGGAGGCGGCCGTCCAGGTCTTTCACGTCCGTGGCGGCCGGGTTCGCGGTCAACGGGGCTGGATAGTCGAGAAATCCGGCGATCCAGAGCAATCCGGTCAGGAACACCTGGTCGAGCAGTTCCTGACGCAGTTCTACGGTGATCAGGCCGAACTCGGCGGTGCGGCTGACGAGGCTTCCAATCCGGTGCCACGGCAGGTGTTGGTCCCGGTGCTGCCGCCGAACGCCGACGAGCTGGCGACCTGGCTGTCGGGACTGCGCGGGTCACGGGTGGCGGTGCGCGTCCCGGTGCGCGGCGACAAGCGGGCCCTCGCCGAGACGGTGCAGCGCAATGCGTACGAGGCGCTTGCGCAGCACAAGCTCAGGCGGGCCGGTGACTTCAACGCGAGATCGGAAGCACTGCAGAGTATTCAGGACTGCCTCGGGTTGGCGGATGCGCCGCTGCGGATCGAGTGCGTCGATATCAGCCATGTCCAGGGCACTGATGTGGTGGCTTCCCTGGTGGTGTTCGAGGACGGGTTGCCACGCAAATCCGACTATCGCCACTACGCGATCCGGGAGGCAGCCGGAGAGGGGCGCTCCGATGACGTGGCGTCGATCGCCGAGGTGACCCGACGTCGGTTTCAGCGGCACGTGGCTGACCGCGAACACACGGAAACAGTTGCGGAGCAACGTCCGCGCCGCTTCGCCTACCCACCCAATCTGTTCGTGGTGGACGGCGGGGCGCCTCAGGTCAACGCCGCGGCGGCCGTTCTCAAGGAACTCGGCGTCGACGACGTCGCGGTGATCGGATTGGCCAAACGGCTCGAAGAGGTGTGGGTCCCGGCCGAACCGGATCCGGTGATCTTCCCGCGCAACAGTGAGGGGTTGTACCTGTTGCAGCGCGTGCGCGATGAGGCGCACCGGTTCGCCATCAGTTATCACCGCAGCAAACGCTCCAAACGAATGACCGCGTCCGCGCTCGATTCGGTACGCGGGTTGGGTGAGCATCGACGCAAAGCGTTGGTGACGCATTTCGGATCGGTGGCCCGGCTCAAGGAGGCCACAGTGGAGGAGATCACGGCCGTGCCGGGTATCGGGGTGGCGACGGCGAGGGCTGTACTCGAGGCGCTCGGCGGCGGGCCGCCAATCGAGCAGGCGGGCGGGCCGCCAATCGAGCAGGCGGGCGGGCCGCCGATCGAGCACATCGGCCCTTCCGATTCAGGGGCGGCCGCAAGCGATATCGAGGATGATCGACACAGGGTCTCGGGATGACAGGGTCGTGGATGAGCGTTTGCGGGTGGCAGGCGGTCGACGCATGACCGGGGGGCTGCATGAGAACGGCCCGGGCAATGGCCTGGCCGGCGGGGCGGAAAGCGAATCCGATATCGATGTCGTCCTGGTGACCGGGTTGTCGGGTGCGGGACGTGGCACTGCTGCCAAAGTGCTGGAGGACCTGGGCTGGTATGTCGCCGACAACCTGCCGCCGGAGTTGATCGCGCGCATGGTGGAGCTGGGTTTGGCGGCCGGGTCCCGCATCACCCAGTTGGCGGTGGTGATGGATGTGCGCTCGCGTGGTTTCACCGGTGATCTCGACTGGGTGCGCAATGATCTGGCCACCAAGAACATCACGCCGCGGGTGTTGTTTCTGGAAGCTTCCGACGACATTCTGGTGCGGCGTTATGAGCAGAACAGGCGCAGTCACCCGTTGCAGGGCAACCAGACGCTGGCCGAGGGGATCGCCGCCGAGCGGGCGCTGCTGGCGCCGATCCGTGCGGTCGCGGACCTCGTCATCGATACCTCGAAGCTGCCCGTACCGGCGCTGCGCGAGAGTATCGAGCGGGCTTTCGGTGGCGAAACCGTTGCGTACACCAATGTCACGGTGGAGTCATTCGGTTACAAGTACGGGTTGCCGATGGACGCCGACACCGTGATGGATGTGCGGTTTCTGCCCAATCCGCACTGGGTCGACGCGTTGCGTCCGCACAGCGGTCAGCATCCGGATGTCCGTGAATATGTCCTCGGTCAGCCGGGGGCGCTGGAGTTCCTCGACACCTACCATCGGCTGTTGGATGTGGTGATCGATGGATACCGTCGGGAGGGGAAACGCTATATGACCGTCGCCATTGGTTGCACCGGCGGCAAACATCGCAGTGTGGCGATCGCCGAAGCGCTGGCGGATCGGTTGGAGGGTAGTGACGGGTTGACGGTGCGGGTGCTGCACCGGGATCTGGGCCGCGAATGAGCCCGCGGATCGTTGCGCTCGGGGGCGGGCACGGGCTCTACGCCACATTGTCGGCTGCTCGTCGGCTAACCCCGCATGTCACCGCTGTGGTCACCGTCGCCGATGACGGTGGTTCGTCGGGGCGGTTGCGCGGGGAACTCGATGTGGTACCACCGGGCGATCTGCGAATGGCTTTGGCCGCGTTGGCATCTGACAGCCCGCATGGAAGACTGTGGGCAACCATCATTCAGCACCGGTTCGGGGGCAGTGGCGCGCTGGCCGGCCATCCGATCGGGAATCTGCTGCTCGCCGGCCTCAATGAGGTGTTGGCCGAGCCGGTCGCCGCGCTCGACGAGTTGGGGCGCATCCTCGGCGTGAAAGGGCGGGTACTGCCGATGTGTCCGATCGCGCTGCAGATCGAGGCCGACGTCGCGGGGCTCGAATCGGACCCCCGGATGAGCCGGGTGATCCGCGGACAGGTGGCCATCGCGACGACGGTCGGTAAGGTGCGGCGCGTCCGGTTGCTGCCGGGAAATCCGCCGGCCACGCGCCAGGCAGTCGAGGCGATCATGCACGCTGACCTGGTGGTGCTCGGTCCCGGATCATGGTTCACGAGCGTCATTCCACATGTACTTGTGCCGGAATTGGCGGCCGCGTTGAAGGCCACCCCGGCGCGGCGCGCGCTGGTGCTGAACTTGGCCGCGGAACCGGGCGAGACCGCGGGCTTTTCAGCCGAGCGGCACATCCATGTGCTGGCCCAGCACGCACCTGAGTTCACCGTCCATGACATCATCGTGGACGCCAGTCGGGTGCCGAGCGACCGCGAGCGGGAGCAACTCAGTCGTACGGCAAACATCCTGGAGGCCCGCGTCGAGTTTGCTGACGTCTCCAGACCTGGTACACCTTTACATGACCCGGCGAGGTTGGCCGCGGCCTTGGAGGGCGTCCGCATGCGGGCGATGGAGCCTGATCGGACGATGCAGGAGCCCACTGTTCCCGCACCTGCTGCCAGGTCGGCCGACGCCCAGCGTCAGGCGCCGACACCGAACAGATCGAGAGGGGACGATCCGTGGCGATGACAGCCGAGGTGAAAGACGAGCTGAGTCGGCTTGCGGTCAACACCGTGAGTGCTCGCCGAGCCGAGGTGGCGTCCCTGTTGCGCTTTGCCGGAGGGCTGCACATCGTCGCCGGCCGGGTCGTGGTGGAGGCCGAGGTGGATCTCGGCATCATCGCGCGCCGGCTGCGCAAGGACATTTACGATCTGTACGGCTACAACGCGGTGGTGCATGTGCTTTCGGCCAGCGGGATCCGAAAGAACACCCGCTATGTGGTGCGCGTTGCCAATGACGGCGAAGCACTCGCCCGGCAGACGGGTCTGCTCGATCTGCGCGGGCGTCCGGTGCGTGGGTTGCCCGCGCAGGTGGTCGGCGGGACTGTGGCCGACGCGGAGGCTGCCTGGCGGGGAGCGTTTCTGGCGCACGGCTCGCTCACCGAACCGGGACGCTCGTCGGCGCTGGAGGTCAGCTGTCCGGGGCCGGAGGCGGCGCTGGCCCTGGTAGGCGCGGCTCGGCGGCTCGGCGTGAGCGCCAAGGCCAGAGAGGTACGGGGCGCGGACCGGGTCGTGGTGCGCGATGGTGAGGCGATCGGAGCGCTGCTGACCCGGATGGGTGCCCAGGACACCCGGCTGACCTGGGAAGAGCGCCGGATGCGTCGCGAAGTGCGGGCCACCGCCAACCGGCTGGCCAACTTCGATGATGCGAATCTGCGCCGTTCGGCGCGTGCCGCGGTGGCAGCGGCCGCCAGGGTGGAACGTGCGCTGGCCATCCTCGGCGACGGGGTACCGGATCATCTGGCCGCTGCGGGCACACTCCGTGTGGAGCACCGGCAGGCTTCGCTGGAGGAGTTGGGGCGGCTCGCGGATCCGCCGATGACCAAAGATGCTGTGGCCGGGCGCATCAGGCGGCTGTTGTCGATGGCAGACCGTAAAGCCAAGCAGGACGGCATCCCTGACACCGAATCGGCCGTGACGCCAGACCTTCTCGACGACGCGTAAGCTCCGGCCGGGCAGCGGCGTGCCCGGCTGACGCTGCCGGGAGGGCTGCGCTGGGTGGCCGAGATTGAACCGCAATCTTGTGATCCGCCAACATGTTTCGTGGGCACCGTCACGCCACTCAGGACAGTCGGGCCGGCCCGACGGTTCCCGGGAAGCTTCAGTAGGCGGACCGCCACAGCCATATGCTGAGCCGCACGTTCCGGTTACGGTGAGTCTGTGAGCACCCTGCGGGCCGGCCTGGCGGTTACCGATCCACCGTTTGACGACACCGGCGCCGGACTGGACATCGCCCTGATCACTGCGATCGCCGAACAGCTCGGTGACACAGCTGAATTCGTCGAGTTAACCTGCGCGGGCCGCGATGAGATCTTCGCGGCACTCGACGCCGGGGCGTGCGATTGCGTGGCTTCGGTCACCGAGCTGACCGAAGTGGACGCGGCGCGTAACGCCGTAGCATGCGCGCGGCCGTACCTGGTCTCCGGTCAGGCCCTGGCGGTCGACGGCGGCCGGCTTCCCCAGGTGCGCTCCGTCGATGACCTCGCGGGTCTGACCGTCGCGGTGCAACGCGGCGGCACCGGCCAGCAGATGGCCGAGAAACTTCTCGCCGAGGGCCGTGTCGGCCAGGTGAGGGTGTATGAGCCCGGCAACGTCCGCGCCGCGCTGGCAGACCTGGCTGCCGGCGGAGCCGATGCGGTGATGGCGCTGGCGCCGGTCCTCACGGAGTTGGTCAGGCCGATCGCCGGGGTCGAGGTCGTGCAACGCGGACTGTCCGCCGACAAGATCGCGATCGCCGTCGCCCGGTCATCCGGCGCGCTGTTGGACCGAATCGTCACGGCACAAGCCGAATTGGAGCACGACGGGACGTTGCAACGGATCCGTCGCAAATGGCTCGGCAACCCGTTCACCGACCAGGCCCTGGCGGTGCGTTGACCGGCCCGCGCCAACCGGCAACAGTCCTACTAGGCTGACGGCAAGCAGTTCACCGGCGACTGGCCCTCGACAATTAGGAGTGACACGTGACCATCCGGGTAGGCGTTAACGGTTTCGGCCGCATCGGACGCAATTTCTACCGGGCCCTGGCGACGCAGCAGGCCGAGGGCAAGAATACCGACGTCGAGATCGTGGCGGTCAATGATCTGACCGACAATGCCACCCTGGCTCACCTGCTGAAGTTCGACTCGATCTTGGGCCGGTTGCCGCAGGATGTGAGCCTTGAGGGTGAGGACACCATCGTCATCGGTGATCACAAGATCAAGGCGCTGGAGGTCAAGGAAGGCCCGGCGGCGCTTCCCTGGGGTGACCTGGGCGTGGACGTGGTCGTGGAATCCACCGGCATCTTCACTGCGCGCGCCAAGGCACAGGGCCACCTGGACGCCGGCGCCAAGAAGGTCATCATTTCCGCGCCGGCCTCTGACGAGGACATCACCATCGTGCTCGGCGTCAATGATGACAAGTACGACGGCAGCCAGAACATCATCTCGAATGCGTCGTGCACCACGAACTGCCTGGGCCCGCTGGCCAAGGTGCTCAATGATGAGTTCGGCATCGTCAAGGGCCTGATGACGACCATTCACGCCTACACCCAGGATCAGAACCTGCAGGACGGCCCGCACAAGGATCTGCGTCGCGCCCGGGCTGCGGCGATCAACATCGTGCCGACGTCGACCGGCGCGGCCAAGGCCATCGGCCTGGTGTTGCCCGAACTGAAAGGCAAGCTCGACGGGTATGCGTTGCGGGTGCCGATCCCCACCGGTTCGGTTACCGATCTGACCGCCGAGCTCAAGAAGTCGGCGCCCGCCGAGGAGATCAACGCCGCGTTCAAGGCCGCCGCGGAGGGTCCACTCAAGGGCATTCTCAAGTACTACGACGCGCCGATCGTGTCCAGCGACATCGTCACCGACCCGCACAGTTCGCTGTTCGACTCGGGTCTGACCAAGGTGATCGACAATCAGGCCAAGGTCGTGTCCTGGTATGACAACGAGTGGGGCTACTCCAACCGCCTCGCCGATCTGGTCGCGCTCGTCGGTAAGTCGCTGTAGTCGCGATGGCTGTCAAGACACTCGCCGACCTGTTGGCCGAGGGTGTAGAGGGTCGGGGCGTGCTGGTGCGCTCCGACCTCAATGTCCCACTCGACGATCAGGGCAACATTTCTGATCCGGGTCGCATCATCGCCTCGGTCCCGACCCTCAAAGCACTGGCCGAGGCCGGCGCCAAGGTCGTCGTCACCGCACACCTGGGTCGGCCCAAGGGCGGCCCGGACCCCCAGTTCTCGCTGGCCCCGGTCGCGGGGGCGCTGGCAGACCAGCTGGGCCGGCATGTGCAGTTGGCCGGTGATGTGGTCGGCACCGACGCGCTGGCGCGCGCCGAGGGGCTGACCGACGGTGATGTGCTGCTGTTGGAGAACATCCGGTTCGATCCGCGCGAGACCAGCAAGGACGACGGCGAGCGCTTGGCCCTGGCCAAGGCGTTGGCCGCGCTCGTGGAAGGTCCCGACGGGTCGCCGGGCGCGTTCGTCTCTGACGGGTTCGGGGTGGTGCACCGCAAGCAGGCCTCGGTGTATGACATCGCGACGCTGCTGCCGCATTACGCGGGCACGCTGGTGGCCGCCGAGGTGAAAGTGCTCGAGCAGCTCACGAGTTCGACCGAGCGTCCCTATGCGGTGGTGCTGGGCGGTTCGAAGGTCTCGGACAAGCTTGCGGTCATCGAGAACCTGGCCACCAAAGCCGACAGCATCATCATCGGCGGCGGCATGTGCTTCACCTTCCTTGCCGCGCAAGGAGTTTCGGTCGGTACCTCGCTGTGTCAGGAGGAGATGCTGGAAACCTGCCGCAAGCTGCTTGAGGACTACGGCGATGTGATCCATCTTCCGGTGGACATCGTGGTCGCCGACAAGTTCGCCGCGGATGCGGCTTCGGAGACGGTGGCTGCCGATCAGATTCCCGATGCCATGATGGGTCTGGATATCGGGCCGGAATCGGTCAAGCGGTTCACCACGCTGCTGTCGAACGCCAAGACCGTGTTCTGGAACGGCCCGATGGGGGTTTTCGAGTTCCCGGCTTTCGCGGCAGGCACCAAGGGTGTCGCCGAGGCCATCGTCACCGCTACGGGCAAGGGCGCATTCAGCGTCGTCGGTGGCGGCGATTCCGCCGCCGCGGTGCGTCAACTCGGCCTGCCCGAGGATGGGTTTTCGCACATCTCCACCGGCGGTGGGGCATCGCTGGAATACCTTGAGGGCAAGACCCTGCCCGGCATCGAAGTCCTGAGTTGAGAGAGGTTCCGTGTCGAAAGCCGCACGAAAGCCATTGATAGCCGGTAACTGGAAGATGAACCTCAATCACTTCGAGGCCATCGCTCTGGTTCAGAAGATCGCATTCGCCTTGCCGGACAAGTACTTCGACAAGGTGGATGTAACGGTTATCCCGCCGTTCACCGACCTGCGCAGCGTGCAGACCCTCGTCGACGGGGACAAGCTGCGGCTCACCTACGGCGCCCAGGATGTGTCACAGCACGACTCGGGTGCTTACACCGGCGAGATCAGCGGCGCGTTCCTGGCCAAGTTGGGCTGCTCGTTCGCCGTGGTCGGGCATTCGGAACGGCGCACGTACCACCACGAGGACGATGCGTTGGTGGCGGCCAAAGCGGCGGCTGCGTTCAAGCACGGCATCATCCCGATCATCTGCATCGGGGAGCAACTGGAGGTCCGCGAGGCCGGCAACCACGTGGAGCACAACGTGGAGATGCTCCGCGGCTCACTGGCCGGTTTGTCGAAAGAGCAGATCGGCAAGGTCGTGATCGCCTACGAGCCGGTGTGGGCCATCGGCACCGGCCGGGTCGCCAGTGCCGCCGATGCGCAGGAGGTCTGCAAGGCGATCCGGGACGAGCTCGGGAACCTGGCCTCGCCCGAGGCTGCAGCGGGGGTGCGGGTGCTCTACGGCGGGTCGGTCAACGCCAAGAACGTCGGCGAGATCGTCGCTCAGGGCGATGTGGACGGTGCGCTGGTGGGCGGGGCGTCGCTGGAAGGGGAGCAGTTCGCGACCCTGTCGGCGATCGCGGCCGGAGGGCCGCTGCCGTAACCCCGCGACCACCGCTGGGACGCTGATCCAGTAGTCTTGCGGCCATGGAATTGGCCCTGCAGATCACCCTGGTCGTGACCAGTGTCCTGGTTGTGCTCCTGGTCCTGCTGCACCGCGCCAAGGGTGGCGGTCTGTCGACCCTGTTCGGTGGCGGCGTCCAATCCAGCCTGTCCGGGTCCACGGTCGTCGAGAAGAACCTGGATCGGCTTACCCTGTTTGTGACCGGAATCTGGCTGGTGTCGATCATCGGCGTCGCCCTGGAGATCAAGTACAGCTGATTCGCTGACCTGCCCCGGCTCGTCGATACTTGACCCATGGCCGAACCCAGCGACATCGAACTCGAACCGGTCGGCTCCGTCCAGCGCACTGAGAGTGGCCGCGAGGCGACGGAGCCGATGCGGGAGGACATCCGGCTGCTCGGCGCGATCCTCGGCGACACCGTGCGCGAGCAGAACGGCGAGGCGGTGTTCGACCTCGTCGAGCGGGCCCGGGTGGGATCGTTCCAGGTACGCCGCTCAGAACTCGACCGCGCCGAGCTGGCCGGGATGTTCACCGGGGTCGACATCGCCGACGCCATCCCGGTGATCAGGGCGTTCACCCACTTCGCGCTGCTGGCCAACGTCGCCGAGGACATCCACCGGGAGCGACGCCGCGCGGTGCACGTGGCGGCGGGGGAGCCACCACAGGACAGCAGTCTGGCCGCGACCTATCGCAAGCTCGATCATGCGATCTCGGCCGCTGAATTGGACTCAGCTGCGGTGGCTGACGCACTGTCGGGTGCCTTGGTGTCACCCGTCATCACCGCGCATCCGACCGAAACCCGTCGCCGGACCGTCTTCGACACCCAGCACCGCATCACCGAACTGATGCGACTGCGCCTGCACGGCCTCACCCGCACCGAGGACGGGCGCGACATCGAAGTCGAGTTGCGCAGGCACATTCTGACGCTGTGGCAGACCGCATTGGTCCGGTTGGCGAGACTGAAGATCTCCGACGAGATCGAAACCGGTCTGCGGTACTACCCGGCCGCATTCCTCGAGGTCATCCCGCAGGTCAATGCGGAGGTCCGCACGGCGCTACAGGCGCGGTGGCCCAGCGCGCGCGGCCTGCTTCAGGAACCGATCCTGCGGCCAGGTTCGTGGATAGGGGGCGACCGCGACGGCAATCCGAACGTCACCTCCGAGGTGGTGCGGCTGGCGACCGGACGCGCGGCGTATGTCGCACTGGCGCACTACTTCACCGAGATCACCGCGCTGGAGGAAGAGCTGTCGATGTCGGCGCGGCTGGTCCGGATCAGCACCGAACTCGGCGCACTCGCCGACGCCTGCCACGAACCCGCCCGCGCCGATGAGCCCTACCGGCGGGCAGTGCGGGTGATCCACGCCCGGCTCACCGCCACTGCGCGGGAGATCCTCGATCAGCAGCCGGAACTTGAACTCGACCTCGGTCTGCGGCGGTATCAGACGCCGGCTGAACTCCTGGCCGATCTGGATGTCGTGGACGCTTCGCTGCGCGGCAACGGCAGTGCTGTGCTGGCCGATGATCGCCTGGCACGGCTACGAGAGTCGGTGCGGGTCTTCGGCTTTCACCTGTCAGGCCTGGACATGCGGCAGAACTCCGAGGTCCACGAGCAGGTCGTGGGCGAGTTGCTGGCCTGGGCCGGGGTGCACCCCGACTACATCGCACTGTCCGAGTCGGAGCGGGTTGCCCTGCTGGCCGCAGAGATTGCCACGCGCCGCCCCTTGATCGGCGGGGGCGCCGAACTCTCGGAGCTGGCCCGCAAGGAACTAGAAATCGTCTCCGCGGCGGCGCATGCGGTCAAAGTGTTGGGGCCACAGGCCGTGCCCAACTACATCATCTCGATGTGCCAGTCGGTTTCGGACATGCTTGAGGCGGCGGTCCTGCTCAAGGAGGCCGGTCTGCTGGATGTCGCCGGCGCGGTATCGGATTCTGAGGTGTACGCACCGATCGGCATCGTGCCGCTCTTCGAGACCATCGAGGACCTGCAGCGCGGGTCGTCGATTCTGGAGGCGGCGCTCGAGCTGCCCGTGTACCGGGCGATGGTGGCCGCGCGTGGTCAGCACCAGGAAGTGATGCTTGGGTACTCCGACTCCAACAAGGACGGCGGTTACCTCGCCGCGAACTGGGCGTTGTACCGGGCTGAGCTGGACCTGGTGGAGTCCGCCCTCAAGACCGGAATTCGACTGCGGCTCTTCCACGGCCGCGGCGGCACCGTGGGCCGTGGTGGTGGGCCGAGCTACGACGCGATCCTGGCCCAACCGCCCGGTGCGGTGAAAGGTTCACTGCGGATCACCGAGCAGGGCGAGGTGATCGCGGCCAAGTACGCCGAGCCGCGGATCGCCCACCGCAATCTCGAGACCCTGCTGGCCGCCACGTTGGAATCGACCCTGCTGGACGTGGAAGGACTCGGGGACGAGGCCGGGCCCGCCTACCGGGTGCTCGACGAGGTTGCTGCCCTGGCGCAGCAGGCTTATGCCGAATTGGTCCACCAGACACCGGGTTTCGTTGAGTACTTCAAGGCGTCAACTCCGGTCAGTGAGATCGGCGCCCTCAACATCGGGAGTCGTCCCACCTCGCGTAAACCCACGACGTCCATTGCCGACCTGCGCGCCATCCCCTGGGTGCTGGCGTGGAGTCAATCGCGGGTGATGCTGCCCGGTTGGTACGGCACCGGGACGGCATTGGAGCAGTGGATCGCCGAGGACGATGCGCGGCTGAAGGTGCTGCAGGATCTCCATGAACGCTGGCCGTTTTTCGCGACGGTGCTCTCCAACATGGCGCAGGTGCTCGCGAAAGCGGATATGGGGCTGGCCGCGCGATACGCCGAACTGGTCGATGACGAGGATCTGCGGGCGCGGGTGTTCGACAAGATCGTCGACGAATACGAGCGGACGATCCGGATGCACCGGTTGATCACCGGTCGGGATCTGCTGGCCGACAACCCGGCACTGGCCCGCTCGGTGTTCAACCGATTCCCGTACCTGGAGCCGCTGAACCATCTGCAGGTCGAACTGTTACGGCGCTACCGGTCGGGCGACACCGAAGAGCTTGTGCAGCGCGGCATTCTGCTGACGATGAGCGGGTTGGCCACCGCGCTGCGCAACAGCGGCTGACGTAGCCGATCACGGCTCGGCCGTTGCGGCGGCCAGACGGCGGCGGAAGGTGACAAAAAGCATGATTGCGGCCGTCGTCAGGCCCGCGGACAATCCCAGCCACATACCAATCGTCTTGAGGCCGGCGGCGTAGGCCAGTAGCAGTCCGACGGGAAAGCCGACCACCCAGTAGCCCACGATCGTGATCAGGAAACTCGACGAGGTGTCGTGCAGGCCGCGCAGCAGCCCGATTCCGATGTTCTGGGCGGAGTCCACGAACTGCTGAAACGCCGCCACCACGAGGAGCGACGTGGCGATCGCGAGGGCGGCCCGGTCACTGGTGTCCATGAACAGTCCGAGCACCGGGGTGGGGACTGCCGCGTAGATCGCGGCGACAAGGGCGGCGACGCACGCGCCCTGCCCGTACGCGAGGCGCGCAATCAGACGCGTTCGAGCGGCCTCGCCGAGTTCTACCAGTCGGCTGAGCAGGATGGACGCCCCGTGTGAAATGCCGACGGACACCTGGAACACGATGTAGCTCAACTGATTCACGACCGCATGGGCTGCCAGTGCAGGCGCGCCGAACGTGCCGATGACGATCGCGGTGACCGAGAACAACCCGGCCTCGCTGCCGTAGGTGCCTGCGATGGGCACGCCAAGGCGCAGGATCTCGCGCACCGCGGGCAGTGGCGCGCGGTGCATCGCCAGGCTGAAGTACGGCGACAGTTCGGGGTCGGCCCGGACCATCGTGGCAAACGCGACGAACGTCAGCAGGTACACCACCGAGGTCGCCGCGCCGATGCCGGGCAGGCCGAGTGCGGGCAGCGGTCCCGGACCGTAGATGAGGACGGCGTTGAGCGCGACGTTGAGGGCAACCGACGCCAGTGTGATCAGCAGCAGCGCCTTGGGTCTGCGCATCCCCACGGTGTACTGGCGGACCACCTGAAACCACAAGCAGGGCACCAGACCCGGGGCGAGTGCCGCAAGCATCGGCAGGGTGCCGTCGAGAACGGCAGCGTCTTGCCCCAGCCACCGCAGCACATAGCCGAGACCGACCAGCAGCAGGCCACCGATGATTCCTGCCACGGTGGCGACCAGCAGGCTCGCGCGGACCAGGCCACGGACGTCGTCGATGGCCGAACTGTCGTCGGACTGCGCGTGCTCGGCCCGGCTCACGGCCGACGACACCAGATTGCCCACCGATGTCAGCAGTCCGACACCCATGGTGCGCAATTGATTGAAAAGAGTGATCGACAACCCGCCTGCGGCCAGCGCGGCCACGCCCAGCGGCCCCATCATCACCAGATCGGTGGTGGTCAACGCAACCTGCGCGAGCTGTGTCAGCGCGATCGGCCCGGCCAGCCGGGTGAGCTCGCGTCCCGCCGTGGCGACCGTCATCGGACACACCGTATAACCCGCCGGTCGGCATGGCGATCACCCCCGGTGCATGGGAAGGTTAGCCGAACTTAAGCTGGCAGTGCGCGAGTGGGAACGTGGAGGGGGAGTTCAGGTGCCACAGCTGGACCGCAGGTCGTTTTTCGGCGTGTCGCTGGGACTGGGCGTGTCGCTGGGACTGGGAGCGGCGATGACACTGGCCGCTTGCGGGGCCGACACGCCGAAAGCCGGGCCGGCCGCCGGCGAACCCAAAATGGGTGGAACATTGCGCATCGGTGCGCTCGGCCAGGCCTCGAACGTGGTGTCGGATCCGTTCGGGTTACTTGCCAACGACTCCGACATGCTGATCATGTCCCTGGTCTATGACCCGCTCACGGTTCCGGCGAAATCGCCGAACGTGGCTGGACGACTGGCAGCGTCCTGGACCGCCGACCAGCAGCAGCAAGCGTGGACGTTCACCCTGGCCGAAGGGGCGACCTTCCACGACGGCAGTCCCGTCCGGCCCGCGGATGTCGCGTGGTCACTGAGAACCCTCGGCGAACTGACCCCATGGAAGGTGCCGGTCGATCTGGGTTCGATCGAGGCGTCGGGCCCCCGCTCGGTGGCCATGCGCGTCCCGACGCCCAACAGTCAGCTTCCGCTGCTCCTGCGGATGATGACGTTCACCGTGAAAGAGGGCACCACCGACCGCTCGGATTTCGTCGGCACGGGCCCATTCCGGATGGAGGCGGGCAGCTATCGGGACGGCAACGCCACGCTGGTGCGCAACGACGCCTGGCATGGCGACAAGCCCCTGCTGGACCGCATCGTGGTGACACGGTTCGAGTCCACCGATGCGTTGGCCAACGCGATCATGGGTGGTGAGATCGACGTGGCCTCAAGTGTCGGATCGCTTGCCGCACGCGGCGCGTCGGCCCGACCCGATCTCACCCTGGTCCGCAGGCCCAACGACCTGTCGATGCCGGTGGCCATCCGGACTTCCGATGGACCGTTCGCTGATCCTCGGGTCCGTGAGGCGATTCGCCTTGGCGTCGACCGGCAGGCGATGGTCGAGCAGATCCTCTCCAGCTACGGCAGCGTCGGCAACGATGTGCTCGGGACAGGAGATCCGACGTACGCCGATCGACCGCAGCGCAGCCGTGATGTGGTGCGCGCCAGGCAACTGCTCTCGGAAGCGCGTTTCGACACCACCCGCAGCTATCCACTGATCACCAAGCGCGAAGTGTTCAACGAGGTCGAGGCGGCGCAGCTGTTCGCGACCCAATTGCGCGACATCGGACTCGACATCGCCGTCGAGGTCAAGGAGTCGGCCGACTTCTACGACAACTACTGGGCGAAGCCGTCGGCACCGTTGACCACCGCCAGCTGGACCACCAATGACTCGGTCATGTTCTTCGCCAGCAAGGTACTCAATTCCGAATCCACGAGCAACGAGACCGCTTTCAAGGACCCGGAGTTCGACGCGGCGTACCACGCCGGACTCGCCGCCGCCCCGGAGTCCGATGCTTACCGGGATGCGAGCGCCGAACTCCAGCAGATCCAGTTCGACCGCGGCGGGTATGTGCTGTGGGGGATGGCCGACGGTATCGACGTGGCCCGGTCGCACGTGCAGGGTCTTCCCGAATTGCCCGGCTGGGGACGAGCTCAGCTTGAGAAGACGTGGCTCGCCACCTAGGCCAGGCTGCGCGGCTATCCGCCGCCCTGCTCAACCGGCTCGCGATGCTCGTGGTCGCTTTGTTCGCGGTGGTGCTGGCGATGGCGCTGCTGCCCGGCAACGGCGTGCGGTCTCTGCTCGGCAGGGATGCCACCGAGGAGCAGGTGCGTGCGCATGAACGCGAACTGGGTTTGGACCGTCCGGTGGTGGCCCGGTTCTGGGAGTGGTTGTCGGGAATGCTGCGCGGAGACTTCGGTACCACACTGCGTGGGGAATCGGTGGGAGATCTGCTGGCCGCCAAGGCGCCCAACTCGTTGGTCCTGACCGGGGCGGCCCTCCTGGTGACCATCGTGGTGGCCACTGCGCTGGCCGTCTGGTGGACCAGCGGTGACCGCCCGGTCTTCGGGCGGATCGCTTCGGTCGCGACAGTCGCGGTGATCGCACTGCCGGAGTTCGTCGTGGCGACGATCGCGATCCTGGTGTTCGCGCTCGCCCTAGACATGCTGCCCGCGGTGACTGTGCAGAATTCCACCGGAGCGCCCCGTGACGCATCGATGTACGTACTTCCCGTCGTCGCGCTGGCGCTACCGCAGATCGGTTGGAACGCCAGGGTATTCGTCGCTGCCATCAGGGAGGCGCGCGCGGTCCCGTACATTCGTGCCGCCGAACTCGACGGTGTCGGCGAGACCGCGCTGTTTCTCCGGTACATCGCGCCGCGCGCACTGCCGACGATGATCGCGTCGCTGGCCACGACGGTCGGAATGCTCGTCGGGGGTGCCGTGGTCGTCGAATCGCTGTTCAATTTCCCGGGTTTCGGCGCGGTGGTGGCAGGGTCGGTCGGTACCCGTGACGTCAACGTCGTCGCCGCGGTAGTCGCCTGCACCGGCTTGGTGATCCTGTTGATGTTGCTTGTCGCCGACGCCGTGCGGGCCTGGGCGAATGCCCGGACCCGATGACCCGGCAGCGGTGGGTGCGTGTCATGCCTGCGGTGATCGTGTTGGCGGTGATCGCCGTCGGCACCGTCACCGCGTCAGGGGGCCAAGGCCGGGGCTCCGGTGTCCCGTTCGCAGCCCCGTCGCCCTCACATTGGCTGGGCACCGACGCGCGCAGCGAGGACGTACTGACAAAGCTTGCCGCGGGCGGCACGACACTGGCGCTGATCGCCGCGGTGATCGCGGTGGGGGTGACGGTGCTGGCGGCCACGCTGGGCGCGTTCGTCGCATTGCGGCCGCGCTGGGGCGCGACGGTCGGCTGGCTCACCGATGTCACCATGCTGATTCCCCCGGTTCTGCTGATGCTGCTGGTGCTGGTGTCGTGGCCGCAGGGCGGAATCTGGGCGCTGGTCGTGCTGGCAGTGGTGATCGGCACGCCGTACACCACCCGTGTGCTCGCCGGGGCCGCCGCGCCGGTGGCAGGCAGCGGTTACGTGCAGGTGGCCGAGGCGGCGGGGGAGTCGCTGCCGTACCTGGTGTTCGGACAGGTGCTGCCCAACCTGCGCGAAACCATCGCGACCCAACTGGGCCTGCGCTACGTCGAAGCCATCTATGTGGTGAGCACGGCGGCTTTCCTGCAACTCATTCCGGCTGTGGGACCGTCGAACTGGGCTGTCATGGTCCGCGAGAATGCATCGGGACTGCTGCTCAACCCGGCCTCCGTCGTCGCCCCCGCGCTGGCCATCGCGGTGCTCGCGGTGTCGGTCAACGTCGCTGTTCTGGGCGGCAACTCCCAGCCCGGGAGGCAGCGGTGAGCGTGCTTGTCGCCCGGGGCCTCACCGTCACCGCAGAATCGGGTCGGGTGCTGGCGGGGCCGGTGGATCTGAATCTTGAGCCTTCGACGGTGACAGCTCTGGTGGCGCCATCGGGCGGCGGCAAATCACTGGTGTGCCGAAGCCTCGTCGGCGACCTCCCCACAGGCATGGGGCTGTCCGGTGGCCCGCGCATCGGCGGTGTCGACGTCGCGGGGCTGCATCGCCGCGGTCTGCGGGAATTCAGGCGGACACAGGTCAGCTATGTCGGGCAGGATCCCGGATCGGCGCTCAACCCCGCCGCGACGGTCGAGAGCCTGCTGACCGAACTCGCTCACCCGGACGCGCCGTCGGTGTCCGAGCTGCTGGACCTGACCGGCCTGGAGCGCGGCCTGGCGACGCGTCGGGCCGCGCGGTTGTCCGGTGGGCAGCAGCGACGGGTAGCGCTGGCCCGGGCGATGTCTCGGGTGACGCCGGTGTTGATTCTCGACGAGCCCTTCGCCGGCCTGCACCAACAACTGCGTGCCGACATCGTCACGGCCATCCGCGAATGGGCCGTCACCCGGCGCGTCGCGGTCCTGCTGACCGCGCATGCGGCCCCGGTCGCGCAGCTGGTGGCCGACCACCTCGTCGAACTCGGCTCGGCTCCAACACATGTGGTAACCGAGCCCGTACCGCGACCTGGGCAGCCCGGACCGGGTGTCCTTGAGGTGCGTGATCTGACAGTCACGTTCGGGGCGCACCGGGTGCTCGACGAGGTGAATCTGTCGCTCCGATCCGGTACCGCGGTCGCATTGATGGGCGACTCCGGCGCCGGGAAATCGACGCTGGCACGGGCCCTCACCGGGCAGGTGGTCGCCGACAGCAGCAACCTCGCCATCGGCGGAATGCCAGTGGCACAACCACTTCGCCGCCGAACGCGCGCCGAGAAGCTGGCGATTCAACTCGTACCGCAGGATCCGCTCGCGACGCTCAACCCCAAACGTACCGTCGGTGCGACCCTGCGTCGCGCGTTGCGCAGCGCCGGAAGTGACACCGCGGTGGCCGAGGTGTTGGCACGGGTGGGGCTGGCCACCGACTACGCATCGCGCTATCCGCACATGCTCTCCGGCGGACAACGTCAGCGTGTCGCGATTGCCCGCGCCCTCGCTTACGCACCGAAAGTGTTGGTCTGCGACGAGATCACCTCGGCACTCGATCCCGCCGCAGGCGCGATGATCATGGACCTGGTGGGCCTTGAGATGAACCGCGGATTAGCGGTGCTGGTCATCACCCACGATCCCGACCTGGCGGCACACCACTGCGCCCGTACGCTTCGGCTCGCCGACGGGCGGCTTTCTACAGGTGAGCCCGCTGCCGAATTGCATTGACCGCATTGCGCACGGCAGTCTCGGTCACCGCGATGGGGGACATCACGGCTTCGCCGATCCCGACCATGGCCTCGACCCGGTCCACGATGGCTTCCAGTCGTTCCACCACACCGATCAGCCGGGGAGCGAGCTCGTCGATACGGGTGATGGTGTCGTTGAAGCGGACCAAGGTCTCGTCCAGGCCGCTGGTCGACTTGTTGAGATCAACCAGGGTGTTACCCAGATCGCTGAGCAGCGTGTCGACCTGTTCGACGGTCATATCGGCGTTGAGGGCGGCCTGCGTCAGTGTCTTGATGCGCTGCCGTCCAGATACCGGGCGGGCACGGCCGTCCCCTTTGTCTGCCATGACAGACAGTATGGCCGGTGGGGAACCAAATGCGGCGATACCGCTACAGGTTTCCCGCCGCCGCCTCGTCGAGCAACCAGACGGTCCGTTCCCGACCGATCGCACCCGCCGCCGGTACGTCGACCGGATCGGCCCCCCCGACCGCGGCGGCGACCGCCTCGGCCTTGGCGGCACCCGACACCACCAGCCACACCTCGCGCGAGTTCTGGATCGCGGGCAGTGTCAACGAGAGCCGCCGAGGCGGCGGTTTGGGGGAGTCCGGAACGCCGACCACGAGGCGCGTGCGCTCGCGTACCGCCGGGGTACCGGGGAACAGCGAATTGATGTGCCCCTCGCCACCCATACCGAGCAGGTGCACATCGAATGCCGGACCTGGTCGGCCGGGTTCGGTGACCCCGGCCAACACCTGTTCGTAGGCCTGCGCCGCGGCGTCCAGGTCATCCCCGAAGCCGGCGTCGGCGGCTGCCATCGCATGGATATTCGCAGCGGGGATATCGATGTGGTCGAGCAGCGCCTCGCGGGCCTGCTTCTCGTTGCGCTCATCGTCATCGGCGGAGACGTAGCGGTCGTCGCCCCAGAACAACTGCACCTTGGACCAGTCGATCGAACCTGCTTGCTCGCCGACACGTTTGAGCAGACTGACACCCGTGCCACCGCCGGTCACCACGATCAGGGCGCGGCCCCTGGCCTCGATCGCCGACTTGATGGTCTCGACCAACCGGTCACCCGCGGCGGCCACCAGCGCCGCGGTGTCGGTATGGCGTTCGATGATCGCGTTCATCCGTACCGCACCTTGCCGATGCCCTGCAACGCATCACGGTAGATCTCGTCGGCATCCAACCGGCGGAGATCCTCAGCCAGACATTCCTTCGCTTCCCGACGCGCCAGCGGCAGTAGTGAATCCGGCTTCCCGGTGCGGGTCAGTTTCGCAGTGATGCCGGTCTGTGGCCGCTCCAGGACCACCGTTTCGCTGGGGCGCTTGAGCTCGATCTTCAACTCGCCCACCACGCGTTGCACCGGTCCGTCGATACGGCTGGCCAACCAGCCGGCCAGGATGTCGAGTGCAGGCTCGTCCTTGAGCCCGGAGACCAGCGCCGAGGTGATCGGTTCGTGTGGCGGCTGGTCCATCGCCGATGCCAGCAGCGCGCGCCAATAGGTGACGCGGCTCCAGGCCAGGTCGGTATCGCCCGCGGTGTAACCCTCCAACCGGCTTTTGATGCAGGCCAGCGGATCGGCGCCGTTGGTCGCATCGGTGATCCGACGGATCGCCAACTTGCCCAATGGGTCCTGCGCCGGGACTGCCGGTGACACGGCGGGCCACCAGGCCACCACCGGGGTGTCGGGCAGCAGGAAGGGCAGTACGACGCTGCTCGCGTGATCGGCGAGCTCGCCGGCCAGTCGGAGTACCACCACCTCGCCGGCCCCGGCGTCGTGGCCCACCCGCAGCTGCGCGTCCAACCGCGGTTCGGCGGCTGACCTGTCACCGGGAACCACGACGATCACCCGGCACGGGTGCTCGCGGCTCGCGAAGTTCGCGGCACCGATCGAATCCTCGACGATATCCTCGGAATGCGGTGCGATGACCAGCGTGAGGACCCGGCTGAGGGTGAGGGCCCCGCCTTCCTCACGCAGGCCGGTGATCTTCTTGTTGACGTCGTTGGTGGTGGTATCGGGCAGGTCGACAATCACGGCCGCCTCCATTCCCGGCCGGTGCGGCGCAGCATCTCGTCAGCTGATTCCGGGCCCCAGGTGCCGGATTCGTAAGGTTCGGGCTTGCCGTTGTCGGCCCAGTGATCGAGCACGGGATCCAAGATCTCCCAAGATAGTTCGACTTCTGCATTCACCGGGAACAGTGAGGGTTCACCGAGCAGGACATCGAGGATGAGCCGTTCGTATGCTTCGGGTGAGTCCTCGGCGAAGGCCGAACCGTACGAGAAGTCCATGTTGACGTCACGGACCTCCATCGCGGTGCCGGGCACCTTCGACCCGAAACGCAGCGTGATGCCCTCGTCCGGTTGCACCCGGATCACCAAGGCGTTCTTGCCGAGTTCCTCGGTCATCGTGGCATCGAACGGCAGGTGCGGTGCCCGCTTGAACACCAGGGCGATCTCCGTCACCCTGCGGCCCAGGCGTTTTCCGGTCCGGAGGTAGAACGGCACGCCGGCCCACCGGCGGCTGTCCACCTCGAGGGTGATCGCGGCGTAGGTCTCGGTGGTGGAATCCTTGGCGAAACCTTCTTCGTCGAGCAGCCCCACCACTTTCTGACCGCCCTGCCAGCCTGCCGCGTACTGGCCCCGTGCTGTCGTCTCATCCAGCGGCTCAACCAGTTTCACAGCGGAGAGGATCTTGATCTTCTCGGTCTGCAGTTCGTGCGGACCGAAGTTGATCGGTTCCTCGAGGGCGGTCAGGGCAAGTAGTTGCAGCAGGTGGTTCTGGATCACGTCGCGCGCCGCACCGATGCCGTCGTAGTAGCCGGCGCGGCCGCCGAGGCCGATGTCCTCGGCCATGGTGATCTGCACGTGGTCGACGTACTGGTTGTTCCAGACCGGCTCGTACAACTCGTTGGCGAACCGCAGCGCCAGGATGTTCTGCACGGTTTCTTTGCCCAGGTAATGGTCGATGCGAAACACCGATTCCTCGGGGAACACGCTGTTGACCACGCCATTGAGCTCCCGCGCACTGGCCAGATCATGACCGAAGGGTTTCTCGATCACGACCCGGCTCCAGCTTCCGCCCTGCGATTGGGCGAGTCCGGACTTGCGCAGCTGTTCACACACCACCGGGAACGCGTTCGGCGGAATCGACAGGTAGAACGCGTGATTGCCACCGGTGCCGCGCTCGACGTCGAGCTTCTGCAGGGTCGCGGACAGCCGTTCGAACGCCGCCTCGTCATCGAATGTGCCCGGAACGAACCGGAACCCCTCGGCGAGACGGTCCCAGACCTCCTGGCGGAACGGCGTGCGGGCATGCTGCTTGACCGCGTCGTAGACGACCTTGCCGAAATCTTCGTCGGCCCAATCTCGGCGGGCGAACCCGACGAGCGCAAACGATGCAGGCAGTAGACCGCGGTTGGCCAGGTCGTAAATGGCCGGCATCAGCTTCTTGCGTGCCAGGTCGCCCGTGACGCCGAAGATGACCACACTGCACGGCCCGGCGATGCGCGGCATGCGCTTGTCGCGCTTGTCGCGCAGTGTGTTGTGCCAGTCGGCCGTCTTCGACCGGTCGCTGACCGGTGTCATTTCTTGGCGGCGTCGAGTTGACCCTGCGTTGCGTCGAGCAGTTCCTGCCAGGACTTCTCGAACTTGTCGACGCCCTCATCCTCGAGGACCTTGAACACGTCGGGCAGATCGATGCCCGCCGCGGCCAGCTTGTCGAAGACCTCCTGGGCAGCGGCGGCGGTACCGGTCACGGTGTCGCCGGTGACCACGCCGTGGTCCGCTACGGCCTCGATCGTCTTTTCGGGCATGGTGTTCACCGTGTTGGGTGCGACCAGCTCGGTGACGTAGAGGGTGTCGGAGTAATCCGGGTTCTTCACCCCGGTGGATGCCCACAGCGGACGCTGCACGAGCGCGCCGGCCGCCTTGAGCGGTTCGAAACGCGTTCCGCCGACGAAGTTCTCCTCGTACGCGGCATAGGCCAGGCGGGCGTTGGCCACCCCGGCCTTACCGCGCAGCTCGAGGGCCTCGGGAGTGCCGATCTTGTCCAGCCGCTTGTCGATCTCCGTGTCCACGCGCGATACGAAGAACGACGCGACGGAGTGGATCTTGGACAGGTCGTGGCCCGCCTCGCGAGCCTTCTCAAGACCGGTCAGGTACGCGTCCATCACCGCCCGGTGCCGCTCCACCGAGAAGATCAGCGTCACGTTCACCGAGATGCCCTCGGCGATCACCGCGGTGATCGCCGGGAGACCGGCCAGCGTCGCGGGAATCTTGATGAGCAGGTTCGGCCGGTCGACGATTTTCCACAGCTCGATCGCCTGCAGGATCGTTTTGTCGGTGTCGTGCGCCAACCGGGGGTCGACCTCGATCGAGACCCGACCGTCAACGCCGCCGGAGGCCTCGTACTGCTTGGCCAACACATCGCATGCATTGCGGACATCGTCGGTGGTGACGGTGCGGATCGTGGCGTCGACATCGGCGCCACGCTCGGCGAGCTCTTTGACCTGGGCGTCGTAGGCGGTGCCCTTCGACAGCGCCGCCTGGAAGATCGACGGGTTGGTGGTCACACCGACCACGCTCCTGGTCGAGATCAGCTCTGCCAGATTGCCGGTCTGAAGTCGCTCACGTGACAGGTCATCGAGCCAGACCGATACGCCTGCGGCACTCAGCGCCGCGAGATTCGGGTTCTGAGTCATCATTCGCCTTCTCTTCTAGTTTTCCAGTGATCGCTGCGCCGCGGCCGCCACAGCCTCTGCGGTGAAGCCGAATTCGCGGAACAGCGTCTTGTCATCCGCGGACTCGCCGTAGTGCTCGATTGACACGATCTCGCCGGTGTCCCCGACGAGCTTGTACCAACTCTGGGCGACCGCCGCTTCCACGGCAACTCGTGCCGAAACCGCAGGCGGAAGCACGCTGTCGCGGTACTCCTGGGGCTGCGATTCGAACCACTCGACGCACGGCATCGAGACCACACTTGCGTTAACGCCCTTGTCGGCCAGGATGTTCCGCGCCTCGACGGCGAGCTGCAGCTCCGAGCCGGTGCCGATGAGGATCACGTCCGGCGTCTCGTCGGGTGTACCGCCGAGCACATAGCCGCCGCGGGCGACACCGTCGGCGCTGGTGCCCTCCAGCACCGGGATACCCTGCCTGGTCAGGATGAAACCGACCGGGCCACTTGCGGCGCCGCGGGCCAGGACCGTGCGCCACGCGTAAGCGGTCTCGTTCGGATCACCCGGCCGTACCACCGACAGGTTCGGGATGGCCCGCAGTGCGGCGAGATGCTCGATCGGCTGGTGGGTGGGACCGTCTTCGCCGAGTCCGATCGAGTCGTGGGTCCACACGTAGATGGTGTCGATGTTCATCAAAGACGCCAGCCGCACCGCGGGTCGCATGTAGTCGGAGAACTGCAGGAACGTTCCACCGAATGCGCGGGTAGGCCCGTGCAGCACGATTCCGGACAGGATCGAGCCCATCGCATGCTCGCGTACCCCGAAGTGCAGCACCCGTCCGTACGGATCGGCCGTGAACTCCTTGGTGGAGATCGACGCGGGCCCGAACGACTTGACACCCTTGATCGTGGTGTTGTTGCTGCCTGCGAGATCCGCTGAGCCACCCCACAGTTCGGGAAGCTTCGGCGCGACGTCGTTGAGCACCTGGCCGAACGCGGCGCGGGTCGCCAGGGGTTTGGAGCCCGGTTCCCACGTGGTCAGGTCAGCATCCCAGCCATCGGGCAGCTCACCGGCGGTGAGCCGCTCCAGGAGTGCCTTACGGTCAGGCTCGCGCTCAGCCCAGGCGTCGAAGTCGGTCTGCCACTTCTCGTGGGCCTCCTTGCCGCGTGCCACCAGCTTGCGGGTGTGCTCGATGACCTCATCGCGCACCTCGAACGACTGGTCCGGATCGAAGCCCAGGATCTTCTTGACCGCGGCGACCTCCTCGGCACCGAGCGCCGCCCCATGGGCCTTGCCGGTGTTCATCAGGTTCGGCGCCGGATAGCCGATGACCGTGCGCAGCGCGATGAACGACGGCTTGTCGGTGACGGCCTTGGCGGCTTCGATGGCCTCTTCGATACCGGCGACGTTCTCGCCGCCCTCGACCTCCTGCACATGCCACCCGTAGGCGCGGTAGCGAGCGGGCACGTCCTCGCTCAGTGCGATGTCCGTGTCGTCCTCGATGGAGATCTGGTTGCGGTCATAGAACACGATCAGGTTGCCCAACTGTTGGGTGCCTGCCAAGGACGACGCCTCACTGGTCACACCTTCCTCGATGTCGCCGTCGGAGGCGATCACGAAGATGTGGTGGTCGAACGGGCTGGTGCCCGGTGCGGCGTCCGGATCGAACAGGCCGCGCTCGTACCGGGCGGCCATCGCCATACCGACCGAGGACGCCAGACCCTGGCCCAGCGGTCCGGTGGTGATCTCCACGCCCCTGGTGTGGCGGAACTCCGGGTGGCCCGGAGTCTTGGACTTCCAGGTCCGCAGCGATTCGATGTCGTTGAGTTCCAGCCCGAACCCGCCGAGATACAGCTGGATGTAGAGGGTGAGGCTGGAATGCCCCGCGGACAGGATGAACCGGTCGCGGCCCAGCCAGTGGACGTCACTGGGATCGTGGCGCAGTTGCCGCTGGAACAGCGTGTAGGCCAGGGGAGCCAGGCTCATCGCTGTGCCCGGATGGCCGTTGCCGACCTTCTGGACCGCATCCGCGGCGAGTATCCGTGCGGTGTTGACCGCGGCGCTGTCGAGGTCGGACCAGTCCTCCGGAAGATTGGGCTGGGTGCGAGCGGTGATCTCTTCTGCGGTGGTCAAGAGCTCACTCCTAATTTCTGCTGTTCCGCGGTTGACTTGCTGTTACTTCAAACACCCTAGTGCGGGTAACTCATCCGACGCAGACTGGTTGGCGCACGATACGGCCCCGTTCCTCTCGGACGGTCACCGGAAACGACCCTGCGGTGCAGGACAGGTCCGGAGGCCGTCTACCATCGTGTGTAGTAGAAGCCGCGTGACGCCACCCTAGGAGTAATTGCGTGAGCATTCGCGAGCGCTGGCAGATCAGCGGGGCGCCGAGTCACCTTCGCAGCATCTTTTTGGCCTATCTTGCGCTGACCAAGCCGCGTGTGATCGAGCTGTTGCTGGTCACCGCGATTCCGGCGATGTTGTTGGCCGATCGCGGGACCGTCGACCCCCTGTTGATCCTCAATACGCTGGTCGGCGGGATGCTCGCGGCAGCAGGCGCCAACACCTTGAACTGCGTGGCCGACGCCGACATCGACAAGGTGATGAAGCGCACCGCGCGCCGCCCGTTGGCGCGTGCGACGGTGCCGACCCGGCATGCGCTGATCTTCGGGCTGGTGCTGTCGGTGGCCTCGTTCTGCTGGCTGTGGTGGACCGCCAACCTGCTCTCCGGCGTCCTCGCGGTGGTGACGATCCTTTTCTACGTCTTCGTCTACACCTTGCTGCTCAAGCGCCGGACCTCGCAGAACGTGGTGTGGGGCGGGGCCGCGGGCTGCATGCCGGTGATGATCGGATGGTCGGCGGTCACCGGGACCATCCAGTGGCCGGCGTTGGTGATGTTCGCGATCATCTTCTTCTGGACGCCGCCACACACCTGGGCACTGGCCATGCGTTACAAGGACGACTACAAGGCGGCCGGCGTGCCGATGTTGCCTGTCGTGGCGACCGAACGCCAGGTGACCAAGCAGATCTTGATCTACACCTGGCTCACCGTGCTCACCACGCTGGCCCTCGCGTTGGCCACCGGCTGGCTGTACGCCGCGGTCGCGCTGCTGGCCGGAGTGTGGTTCCTCGTAATGGCCCACCAGCTCTACTCGGGGGTCAAGCGTGGCGAGCCGGTGAAGCCACTGCGATTGTTCCTGCAGTCGAACAACTATCTGGCGGTGGTGTTCTGCGCACTGGCCGTCGATTCCGCGCTGGCGCTGCCGACGTTGTTCTGATCCAGGTTCTGCTCCGCGCCCCTCAGGGCATCAGCACGACAGACCCGACGGTTTTGCGACCCTGCAGGTCGGTGTGGGCACGAGCGGCCTCGGCCAGCGCGTAACGGCCGCCAACGGTGATGGTGATCGAACCGTCGGCGATGGCGTTGATCAACTCACCCGCCCGCCAGGAAAATTCGTCGGCCGTGCGGGTGTAGTGAGCCAGCGTCGGGCGGGTCAGGAAGACCGAGCCTGCCGAGTTGAGCCGCTGCGGGTCGACCGGGGGCACCGGTCCGCTGGCCGCGCCGAACAGTGCCAGCGTGCCGCGCACCGCGAGGCTGGCCAAGCTGGCGTCGAACGTCGACGCTCCCACCCCGTCGTACACCGCTGCCACGCCGAGACCGCCGGTGAGATCACGGATCTTCGCGCTGAACTCCGCCGGATCCTCGGGGTATTCGAGGACTTCGACGGCGCCGGCCTGCCGGGACAGTTCGGCCTTCTCGGCAGTGGAGGCGGTGGTGATGACACGGGTTCCCATGCTGGTGGCCCACTGCGTGAGAATCAGCCCGACGCCACCGGCCCCGGCATGCACCAGCACCGTGTCCGACGGTTGAACCGCATAGATGGACTTGATCAGATAGTGCGCCGTCATGCCTTTCAGCAGTGCCGAGGCCACCGCATCCGGCGCGACGCCGTCAGGCACGTAGGCCACGAAATCAGCCGGTGCGACACAGAATTCCGCGTAGGCGCCGGTCGCGTTCGCGGTCACCACCCGGTCACCCACCGAAAGCGCGGCGACGTCGTCACCGATGGCGACCACCGTGCCGCACACCTCGTTGCCGACGACGAACGGCAACTCGCGCGGGTAGAGGCCGGACCGGAAATAGGTGTCGATGAAGTTGACGCCGATCGCCTCGGCTTTGATCAGCACCTCGCCGGGCCCGGCAGTGGGCTCGGCGCGCTCGACGTAATTCAGGACTTCAGGCCCGCCGGTCTCGGCGACTTCGATGACATACACGCCACCTATCATCCACACGTGAAGCTTGCGCGTCCTGACGTGTTCCATCCCCGCATCGTGTTCGCAGGTTGTCCGTCGTTGCCGCAGGGCGACGGCGACGACGACGGACTGGTGCGGGCGCTTCGTCACCGGGGTCTGCACGTGCGCTGGTTGGCCTGGGATGATCCGGCGGCCGCCGACGCGGATCTGGTGGTCCTGCGGGCCACGTGGGATTACGTGGACCGGCTCGAGGAATTCCTGGCGTGGACGCGTTCGGTGCGCAACCTGCTCAATCCGCCGGAACTGGTGGCGTGGAACACCGACAAGCGCTACCTCGTCGACTTGGAGCAGCTGCGGGTGCCGGTGGTGCCCACGCAGTACTTCGAGGTCGACGCGCCGGTGCGGGTGCCCACCGGGGAAGTCGTGGTGAAACCGGCTGTGGGCGCCGGTTCCGCGGGTGCGCAGCGCTTCACCGACGCCGACGCCGCCCTGGCGCACGCCGCGGGACTTCAGGCGCAGGGACGGGCGGTGCTCGTGCAGCCGTACGATCCGCGCATCGCCGACGGTGAGACGGCGCTGGTCTTCCTCAACGGCGAAGAGTCCCACGCGTTCACCAAGGGGCCGATCCTGCCGCCTGCAGGGCAGGAACCCGACTTCGACGAATCGGGCACCTATGCCGAGGAGTCGCTGTCGCCCGCGGATCCCGATGACGCGGTCTGGCGGCTCGGCAGGCTGGCCGTCCACGCGGTGACGCAGCGTTTCGGCATGGCCGCGGAAGACCTGCTGTATGCGCGGGTCGACGTCATCGGCGGACCCGACGACCCACGGTTGCTGGAACTGGAGCTCGTCGAGCCGTCGCTGGGTTTCCGGCAACTCGGAGAGGCCGACCGTGACGAAGCCGAGCGGCGGTTCGCACTCGGAGTCGAGTCAGCTCTGGATCGTTTCGGGCTGGGACCGCTTGCGCATCGACGCCAATAACTTCAGGTGCGGCTCAGCCGGCCAGCCGAACTCCGGTCTTCGCATCGAAGCGGTGAACTTCGCGCGTCGCGAGGTCCACCGTGCTGCCCCAGGTGATGTCGTCGAGTGCTGCGGCCTCCACCACGCTCGTCAACTGCTGGTCGGCGGCGCGAACCGTGACGATCGCGCGGGGGCCGAGCAGTTCGATCAGCTCAACGGTCGCGCTGCCCGTGGCGCTCGGCTTCAGGATCAGGTCGTCGGGCCGCACGCCGAGTGTCACCGCGGTCGCGTCGGGTCCGTCGACAGCGATGCGTACGCCCGATTCGGTCCGCAGTTCACCGGCGATGACGGCGCCGTCGATCAGGTTCATCTTGGGGCTGCCCACGAACGTCGCCACGAACGTGTCGGCCGGCCGCTGGTACACCTCCTCCGGGGGCCCGGCCTGTGCGACGTGGCCGTCGCGCATCACCACGATGCGGTCCGACAGCGTCATGGCCTCTTCTTGATCGTGGGTGACATACAGCGAGGTGATGCCGAGCCGGCGCTGCAGGCGCAGCAGCTCGGTGCGGGTCTCGACGCGCAGCTTGGCATCGAGGTTGCTCAGTGGTTCATCGAACAGGAATACCGAGGGTTCGCGGATGATCGCCCTGCCGATCGCCACCCGCTGCTGTTGACCACCGGACAGGTCCTTGGGCTTGCGTGAGACCAGCGACCCCAACCCGAGTGACTCTGCGATGCCGTCTGCCCGCCTGAGTGCCTCACCGCGGTCGATCCGCTTGGCCCGCAAGGGAAAGGCGATGTTCTCCCGCACCGTCAGGTGGGGGTACAGCGCGTAGTTCTGGAACACCATCGCGATGTCGCGTTCCTTGGGGTCCAGCCCGGTGACGTCGCGGTCGCCGATGTGGATGCTGCCTGAGGTCACCGGTTCGAGCCCGGCCAGCATCCGCAGCGAAGTGGTCTTGCCGCAGCCGGACGGCCCGACCAGGACGGTCATGCTGCCGTCCGCGAGGTCCAGGTCGAGGTCGGCTACCACCGTCGTCGACCCGAACGCCTTGCCGACCTTGGAGAACGTCACCGATGCCATGCGTGTACAACCTCGCTTGTCTAGTACTTGACCGCGCCGCCGCTGATCCCCTGGACCAAGCGTCGCTGGATGAAGAAGCTGGCGATCACGACCGGGATGATCGCGATCATGATCGCGGCGCTCATGGTGCCGATCTGGACGCCGCGGAAGGTGTTGAAGTTGGCGATCGCCACCGGCAGGATCGCGGCGTTACCCGGCGCCAGGATCAGCCCGTAGAACAGGTCGTTCCACGACAGCGTGAAACCGAAGATGGCCGCGGCGCCGATGCCGGGGAACACCTGGGGCAACACCACCAACCTGAAGGCCTGCCAACGGGTGAATCCGTCGACGCGGGCCTGTTCCTCCAGGGACGAGGGCACCGCCTCGAAGAAACCGATCAGAAACCACGTCACCAACGGCAGCACGAAGCTCAGGTGCGCGAAGATCACCGGGAACACGGTGTCGGTCAGCCGCAGCGCGTGCGCCATAGTGAGGAACGGAAACACCATCACCGCGGGCGGAACGACCTGGGCGGCCAGCATGCCGAACCGGGTCAACGAACCGCCTGCCCGATATTTGGCGATCACGTAGGCGCCCATGCTGCCGACGACCAGGCTGATGCTCACGGTGATGACGCCGACCAGGGCACTGCGGCCTGCGGCGGCGAACACACCCGAGTGCAGCACGGCACGCCAGTTGTCCATCGTCGGGGCGAAGGCGATCAGGAACGGTTCGGACATCTGGGCGGGCGTCTTGAAACTCGCCAGTGCCACCCAGATGATCGGGAACAGGACGAACACGAACGCCGCGGTCAGTACCGCCTTGCGGATGATCTCCAGAGCGCCGGGACGGCTCATCGGGCGGTGTCTCCTTCCCGATTGCGCTCCATCGCGCGGAACGCCACCACGATCACTGCCAGTACCAGCACCAGCACGATGAAGGCCATGGCGCTGGCCTGGGCGAGTCGGAAGAACTGGATGCCTTCGAGATACATGTAGTACTGCAAGGTCTGGGTCTCGGTGCCGGGACCACCGCGCGTCGTGGCGTAGACATACTCGAACACCCGCAGCGCGTCCAGGCCGCGCAGCAGCACGGCCACCGTGAGCACCGGCGCGAGCATCGGGATCAGGACCCGGCGCAACCGGTAGACCGGCCCCGCACCATCGACGCGGGCGGCTTCCATGGGTTGTTTGGGCATCGATTCCAGCCCGGCCAGGATCAGCAGCACCATGAACGGTGTCCACTGCCAGATGTCGATGAATGCCAGGGTGAACAGGGCCCGTCCGGCACCGAAGAAATCGTAGTCGGCACCGACCGCGTGCAAGAGCGCAGGCACGGCGCCGATCTGGTCGTTGAGCAGGAACCGGAAGATCAGCCCGACTGCGATCGGGGTGATGAACATGGGCGCCAGCACAATTGCGCGGGACAGGTCTTTGGCCCACCGCTGTTGATGCAGCGCCAGGGCGAGGGCGAAACCGATCACCAGCTCACCGCAGACCGCGATCACGACGTAACCCGCGGTGGTGGCGAAGGCTTCCCAGAAGGCCGGATTGGACAGTGCGCCCGTGAAGTTGGAGATGCCGACGAACGCGGGTGGTTGCCGGTCGGTGAGTTTGTAATCGGTGACGGCAAGGTAGGCCGCATAACAGAGCGGGAATCCGACGGCCACACCGAAGAGGGCCAGCAGCGGCATGAGCATGCCGTATTTGAACTTCATCTGTGCACCTCTGCGATGTTGACCGTCGGATTCCCCACTGTCACTGCTGGATCCGCTCCACTGCAGCCTGGGCGTCGCGCAGCGCATCGGCGACGCTCTTGTTGCCCGCGGCGGCATCGTTCAACTCGGTGCCCACGGCCTGGATCATCTCCTCACCGCCCTTGCCTTCGGACAGCGGGGCGGCGTTCTGGAGGATCTCGCCGACCGTCTTGTAGTAATCCGCACCGTATCCGTCGGCCAGTACCTTCTCGTCGGTCAGCGAGCTCTGCCGGATCACCGCACCGCCGTCGGCCACGCGCTGCGCGTCGACATCGGGGGAGGTGACCCATGATGCGAACGCCCACGCGGCGTCAGGGGCGCCTGAGTTGGCCGGAATCGCCCAGCTCCACAGGCCCAGTGCCGACTTACCACCGGGAATGGCGGCGAGTTCGAACTGGCCGGCCAGCGGGCCGGAGGCACCTGCCGGGTCGTTGAGCGCGGGCAGGTTCCAGTTGTAGCCGATCATGGAGGCGGCCTTACCACCCGAGACCGAACGGAATGCCTCGTCGAAACCCCACGACAGGCTGTTGGCCGGGGCGGCCGTGCGGTATGTGTCGATGTAGGCGTTGAGCGCCCGGGCAGCCTGCTCGGTGTTCAGCGTGGGCTTACCGTCCTTGTCGTAGATCGAGCCGCCTGCCGCGAACAGCCAGTTCGCCCATTCTTCGAAGATCTTGTAGCCGCGCTGGGGCTGCATGGCGATGCCGGCACCGTCAGCAGTCTTGAGCCGCTGCGAGGTGGACACCAGAGCGTCCAGATCCCGGGGCACCGACAGACCGGCACCGGCCAGATCCTTGGTGTTGTAGATGTAACCCAGGGCGTAGTTGTAGAACGGCACACCGTACGTGGTTCCGTCGACGTCGGTGATCGCGGTCAGTGACGGGAAGAAGTCATCCGGCCGGTAATCGGTGGTCGAGGCGATCCGGTCGCCCAACGGTTCCAGGAAGCCGGCCGCCGCGAAATCGTCCATCCACGGGTTGTCCACCACGATCAGATCGTAGGCGGGTTCAGCGGACTGGAACGACGACACCAGCCGGTCACGCATCTGGTCGAACGTCATGGTCTCGATCTGGACCTCGACACCCGGGTACTTCTGATTGAACTGTCCGACAAGAGTTTTCACGATGTCGGTATCGGGAACGTTCTCCATCAACACCCGTACGGTCGCGTTGGTGTCGGTGGGTACGTCGCCAAGGCCGGATGATGCCTGCTCATTGCCCGAGCCACCAGTGCCGGCGCAGCCCGCGAGCACGAGCCCGGCGGTGACAGCGATCGCCGACACCCAGCGGCGCCGGCGGAACGTCGGAATTTTCATCTGTTCTCACTCTCCTGATTTGACTCGTGCGGTATGAGATCCATCGGTCCGGTCAGTCCATGTATGCGCCGCCGTTGACAGACAGTGCTTCTCCGGTGATGAACCGGGCATCCTCGGAGACCAGGAACGTCACCGCACGGGCGACGTCGTCGGGCGTTTGCAGTCGGCCAAGGGGGGTGGCGTCGATCCAGGACTGGCGCACGCCGTCCGGCGTCGAGCTGCTGAGACTCGCCTCCCATTCCAATTCACGCGACTGCATCGGGGTGGCCACAAAGCCGGGGCACACACTGTTGACCGTGATGCCATGTGCGGCAAGCTCATAGGCCATCGCCTGGGTCAGGCCCAGCACGCCGAACTTCGAGGCTACGTAGTCGGCCAGGAACGGCACCCGGCCCTGCTTGGCCGCCATCGATGCGGTGTTGACGATGGTGCCGCGGGCGCCTGTGCGGATCATTGCGCGGGCAGCGGCCTGCCCGCAGAAGAAGACGCCCTTGAGGTTGATCTGGAGGCTGCGATCGAGCTGTTCGGGCGACACGTCGACAAAGCTGGCCATCGCCGAGATGCCGGCATTGCTGACCCAGGCGTGCAGGCCGAGCCGGTCGGCGACGTCGTCGGCCACCGCGGTGGCGCGCGCCGGATCGGTCACGTCGAGCGTCGTTGTCTCGTGTCCATCGCCGGTGAGCCCGGCCAGCGTCTGCTCGGCGGCCGCGGAGTCGACGTCGGTGACCACCACCCGCCATCCGCGCTCGGACAGTGTGGTGGCGATCGCCCGGCCGATGCCGGAGCCTGCGCCGGTGACAACGGCGGTACGGGTGTTCTGGGTCATGAGCGGGCCTTTCGTGCGAGTCGGTGGGAAACGGGGGTGAGGACTTCGCCGAGCGTGCGCCATTCGGTGTAGGCGTCGCGGTAGCGCTCGACGTTGCGGGGATCCGGGGTGACCGCGTCGCCGAGAGTGCGGAACCGCTCGGTGCTTTCCCAGTCGTCGAGGATGCCCACTCCGACCGCCGCGATCACGGCCGCCCCCAGCGATGCGCCGGGATGACCGATGATCGGTGACAGCGGGGTGCCGAGCACGTCGGCGAGGATCTGCTTCCACAGCACGGAGCGACTGCCGCCGTTGGTGACGAGTGCGCGCTCCAGCGGCACCCCCATCGAGGCGAATACCTCGGTGTGATGCTTGAAGCCGAACGCGATCGCTTCCAACACCGCGCGGTACATGTCGGCCCGGTTGTGCGCGAGGTCCAGGCCGACGAACGCGCCCCGCAGGTCGGTGTCGTGCAGCGGGCTCTTCTCGCCCAGAAAGTAGGGCAGGCACAGTACTTCGGCCGGTGCGCGGTCGGCGGCCTCCTCGTCGAGTTGGAGCAGGTCAATACCGCCGGACAGCGCCTGGAACCACCGGATCAGGCTGCCGCTGGTCGCCATGCAGCCGTTGGGCAGCCATTGTCCGGGCACCGGATGCGCGTCGAGGTAGAGCCGGGCGTCGATCACCGGCCGGTCGGTGGCGGCCAGGATATCGCCTGCGCCACCGAGTTTCACAAGCCAATCACCGGCGGTGTTGATGCCGGCGGCGTATGCGGACAGCACGTGATCGGCACCTCCGACGTGCAGAGGCAGTCCACGCGGCAATCCCGTGGTCTCGGCGGCCTCGGCGCTGAGCTGCCCGACCTCGGTACCCGGTGCGCGGATCGGCGGCACCAGTTCGGGGGCCAGATCGGCAGCGGTGAACATCGGGCCGAACGCGCGGCCGGCGATGGTGCCGAAGCCCGATTCGATCGCCCAGTTCAGTTCGACGTGCGGTGTGGCGCCCAGCGCCATGAGCACCCAGTCATACGATCCGACGAGATGTTCGGTGGCTTTCCAGGTGTCGGGCTCGTGGCGGCGCAGCCACATTGCGGTGGGCGCGACCGACTGCTGGGTGATCGCCGAACCGGTCGCGGCCAGTGTGCCGGCGTCGTCGATCACCGTCTTGAGTTCGTCGATCTCCACGGTGGCACGCGCATCGTTCTGGAGCATCGCGCGGCGTACCGGCGTGCCGGTGCTGTCGATGGGCACCACCGCAGGAACCATTCCGGTGGTGGACAGCGCACGGATGTCGGCGGGGGAGACCCCCGACTCGGCAAGGACCTGGCGAATGGTGGCGTGCGTGTTGGCAAGCCATTGCGCGGGGTCCGCCTCGGCCTGTCCGGGAGCGTCCGCGTACAGCGTGCTCTCTCGTGAGGCCTGAGCCACGATTCGGGCGTTCTCGACATCGATCAGGACCGTTTTGGTGCCCGTGGTGCCGATGTCGACGCCGATCGTGAACTGCGGCATTCCGTCCCTTTCCGGTTGTGTGGGTGATGTGGTGCTCGCGGCTGCGGTGGCCATCACAGTAGCGCTTGTCTGTTAGATTCTCACACGTTATGTGCCGGAGTCACGTAATCTCACAGAAATCGATACGTTGACTGTTATTAAATAACACCGGCTTCAGAAGACGGACGACCGAGAGGTTCCCATGACGAGTTGGCTCGATGACGTGTTCGGAGTGCGTAAGCCTGTGATCGCGATGCTTCACCTGGCTGCGCTGCCGGGTGACCCCGGCTTCGACTCGGCTGCCGGGATCCGTGCGGTGGTCGACCGGGCCAAGGGTGAGCTCGCCGCGCTGCAGGAGGGCGGTGTTGACGGAGTCATGGTGTCCAACGAATTCAGCCTGCCGTACCTGACCGAGACGGAACCGATCACCGCGATCACGATGGCGCGCGTCATCGGCGAACTGCTGCCGGAGTTCTCGGTGCCCTACGGCGTGAATGTGTTGTGGGACGGCCGCGCGTCGATCGACCTGGCGGTCGCGACCGGCGCGCAGTGGGTGCGTGAGATCTTCACCGGCGTCTACGCCAGCGACTTCGGCTTGTGGAACACCAACGTCGGCGCGGTGACGCGGCACCGTCACCGCGTCGGCGGCGACGGGGTGAAGCTGTTGTTCAACATCGTCCCGGAGTCGGCGGCGTATCTGGTCAACCGGGATCTCGCATCGATCACCGCGACCACGGTCTTCGCCACCAAGCCCGATGCGATCTGTGTCTCGGGGTTGACGGCGGGCGCATCGACCGATTCACAGGCGCTGCAAGTGGTGAAGAATGCTGCCGGGGCGGTACCCGTGTTCGTCAACACCGGTGTGCGGGCCCACAATGCGGCCGAGCAGTTGAGCATCGCCGACGGCGCGATCGTCGGAACGTACTTCAAGCAGGACGGTGTGTTCGAGAATCGCGCCGTGGCGTCACGGGCTACCGAGTTGATGGACGCCGTCAAAAAATTCCGCACCTCGCTGTGACCGAGGAACTGCGCCGACTTGCGGTGGACGCGGCCCGGCACGGAGCAGGCGTATGCCTGCGCCGGCTGGGTGAGCCACTCCAGGTCGCCACCAAGAGCTCGGCGGGCGACGTCGTCACCGCGGTGGATCGCGCCGCTGAAGAGGCGGTGCGTGCGGTGCTTCTCGACGCTCGGCCCGACGATTCCGTGCTCGGAGAAGAGCTTCCCGAGCAGCGCGGTATCGGTGAGCTGCAATGGGTGATCGATCCGTTGGATGGCACCACCAACTTCACGCGGCGTATCCCGTACTTCGCGACTTCGGTCGCGGTACGGCGCATCGACGACGGCCGCTGGTTGGCGGGCGCGGTCAGCGCGCCGGCGCTGGGCACCACCTGGAGCGCCGCGGCCAATGCGGGCGCGCGCATCGACTCAGCGGGAATCCGTGCCGAATTGCCGCTTCCGGTGCCAGATTCCACGGTGCGGCTGCTTGGTACCGGGCTGTCCTACGATCCCGGCCATCGGCGGCGTCAGCTGCGCGACCTCGGTTCGCTGTTGAGTGACTACACCGATATGCGTCGATTCGGGGCTGCGGCCATAGATCTGTGTCTGGTGGCGCAGGGCAGTCTTGATGCGTTCGTCGAGGACGACCTCGCTGAACACGACTGGGCTGCAGGTGCACTGATCGCGCAGGAGGCCGGTGCACAGGTGCGGCGCCCCGGCGCGGGCAGCGGGGTGCTCTCAGCGCGCTGGTGTTGACCGCGCTGCGTTGACACACACCACCTCGACACCGGCCGCGCGTAGCGTCTCGAGCGTGGGATGGGTCGGTGAGCCGTCGGTGACCAGGGTCGAAATCGCGGTTACCGGAGCGACATTGATCAATTGCACCCGGCCCAGTTTGGTGGCGTCGGCGGCCACGATCACGCGGTCGGCCGAGCGCATCGCCGCCTGTTTCACGTTGCCTTCCTCGCGGTGGTACTCCGAGGCCCCCCGCCGGCCGTCGACACCTGCGATGCCCATCACGTAGGTGTCGCAGTTGTAACGCAGATAGAAGTCTTCGGCCTCGGCACCGATCAGGCTCAATTCGCCGGGACGTACTTTGCCGCCGGTGAGCAGGATCGTCGTATCGGCCTCGTCGGCGAGTTCGACGGCCACGAGCACACTGGGCGTGATGACCGTCAGACCGAGGTTGCGTCCCTTGATGGCGCGCGCCACGGCCAACACGGTGCTGCCGCTGTCGAGGATCACCGTTTCCTGCGGAGTCAACAGGTCCGCGACGGCGCGCGCGATGTGCAGTTTCTCGTCTGCGGACTCGGCAGCCCGTGCGGCGAAAGACGGTTCGGTCGACTTGCCACCGAACGCGATCGCCCCGCCGAGCACCCGCCGTGCGACGCCCTGGTCTTCCAATCGTTCGATGTCGCGGCGGATTGTCATCTCCGAGACCCCGAACTCGTCTGCGAGGCTGGCGAAATCCACCTCGCGGTCGGTGTCGATACGCGCCGCGATCGCCGCCCGCCGCGTGTGAGCGCTCAAGCCGGGTGCCATGCGCACAGCCTAGGCGAATTTTGTGAATTGTTCACAATAATCACAGCCTTACGGCGAATTTTTGTGCAGCTGGGCGAGTTTTGTGATCAGGAAACAGGATGAGCAGCTAGGAATTCGGCGGAGGATGCTGTGCGCTCACGCATCGACGCCCATAGCGCCGCGGTCGCCGCCGTGCACGCGGCCGCGCCTGCGACGTGGACGGCCACCAGCGCGGCGGGCACCCCGGTGAAGAACTGCACGGCCCCGACCGTGCCCTGGGCGGCCACAAGGACGATCAGCACCGTAAGCCTGACCATGATCGGCCGGTCGGCCCGTACTGCGGTGAGCGCGAAGCCCAGCGCGACCACCAGCGACAGGTAGGCCACCAGCAGCGACGAGTGCATGTGCACCAGGGTGGTGACCTCCACCTGCAGGCGCGGCACCACCCGGTCCAGGCTCTTGTCCCCGGCATGCGGTCCGGCCCCGGTGACCAGGGTTCCGGTGACAAGCACCGCGGCCAGTACGACGCCGCTCAATGCGGTCAACAGGCGCAAGGGTTTCGGCGCCGCCGGGGCGCTGACGCCGTCATCGGGCTGGCCGATCTTCACGTACAGCAGCACCGCGAGCCACACCATCGACATCGATGCCAGGAGGTGGATGGCCACGGTCCACCACAGCAGTCCGGTGAGCACGGTGATGCCGCCGATGATCGCCTGCACCACCGTGGAGGCGGGCATCAGCCACGCGTAGATCAGCACTTCGCGTCGGCGTCGCGCCCGGGTTACGGCCAGCACCGCAGCGATCGCGGTCAGCACGACGAGGAACGTGACCATGCGGTTGCCGAATTCGACCGCCTGGTGCACGACGGCGACCTCGGCGTGGGGGACCGGGGTGAAGCTGCCGGGGAAGCACTGCGGCCAGGTGGGGCAGCCCAGCCCGGAGGCGGTGACGCGGACGATGGCGCCGGTGACGGCGATTCCGCCCTGGGTCAGGATCACCAGGAACGCGATGATGCGCTGCGCCCGTTGGCTGGGCAGGGGCAGCAGGTCGACCAATCGCAGAAAAACCCGTCCGACGGACACGGCCTGATCGTAGAGGACGGGCAACTACGGGTTGTAGTAGGGCTGCCACTCCCGCGGAACTGCATTCCCGGTCGCTACCACGCGGCCTTTACAACCGGGAACGCAGTTCCGCGGGCGGGATGCCGCTCCGCGGCGGGCGGGCGTCAGGTGAAGCGGAACCACCGCAGCGCGCACACCGCTGCGACCGCGCCCCATACCGCGAGCACGGCCAGACCGAACCAGTCCACCGAGACCGTCATCGCCTGAGACAGCGCTTCGGTCAGCGCACCCGACGGGGTCAGCCGCGCAGCCCAGGCCACTGCCGTGGGTACAGCCTGACCCTCCAGGGTGAGTGCGCCGAACCCGGCGAAGATGAACCACAGCAGGTTGGCCAGCGCGAGCACGATCTCGGAGCGCAGGGTGCCGCCGAGCAGCAGTCCCAGTGCAGCGAACACGGCTGTGCCCAGCGCAATGATCACCGCACCCATCGCCAGGCCGGCCAGCTGTGGTCGCCATCCCAGCGCAATACCGATGGCGCCCAACAGGATCGACTGCAGAAAGACCACGGTCACCACGGCCAGTGACTTGCCTGCGATGATTCCCCAGACCGGCAACGCGGTCGCGCCGAGCCGTTTGAGTGCGCCGTACCGTCGGTCGAAGGCCACCGCGATGGCCTGGCCGGTGAATGCTGTGGAGATCACCGCCAACGCCATGATGGCGGGGGCGAATGTCCCGGCCCGGTCATCGCCGAACGAGCCGAGCGGCATCAGCGTCAGGCCGACCAGCAGCGTGATCGGAATGAACATGGTCAGCAACAGCTGCTCGCCATTGCGCAGCAGCAGGCGTAGTTCCAGCCCGAACTGTGCGGCCAGCATCTTCGGTACGGCAGCCGGCCGTGGGTCGGGGGCAAAGGTGCCGGCCGCGAACCGATTGTCCGGTGCGTTGCGCGCTCCGCCGTATCCGCTCATCCCCGCAGCTCCCGTCCGGTCAGGTCGAGGAAGACATCCTCCAGGCTCCGCTGCTCCACCTGCATATCGGTGGCCAACACGTTGAGCCGGGCACACCAGGCGGTCACGGTCGCGAGCACCTGCGGATCGATATGGCCCTCGACCAGGTACACGCCCGGCGCAGTCTCGGTTGCCTTGTAGTTCTCCGGCAGTGCGGACACCAGCAGCGACAGGTCGAGCATGCGGGGTGCACTGAACCGCAACTGGTTCTCCGCACCGCTGCGCATCAGTTCGGCTGGTGTGCCGGTGGCAACCGGCACACCGTGATCGATGATCATGATGCGGTCGGCGAGTTCCTCGGCCTCGGTGAGCTGATGGGTGGTCAACACCACCGTCACACCGTCGCGGCGTAGCGCATCGATCAATTCCCACACCACAATTCGGGCATGCGCGTCCATGCCGGCGGTTGGTTCGTCCAGGAAGACCAACTCGGGTCTGCCGACCACGGCACAGGCCAGCGCCAGTCGCTGCTGCTGGCCACCGGACAACCGGCGGTAGGTGGTGCGGGCAGAGTCGGTCAGACCCAGGGTGTCCATCAGCCACGCCGGATCCAGCGGGTTGGCTGCGTAGGACGCAACGAGGTCGAGCATCTCGCCGGCGCGCGCAGCCGGGTAGCCACCGCCGCCCTGCAGCATGACCCCGATCCGTTCACGCAATTGGGCGTTGTCGCCAACCGGGTCGAGCCCGAGGATCCTGATCTCGCCCCCGTCGGGTCGGATGAAGCCCTCGCACATCTCGACCGTGGTGGTTTTACCGGCGCCGTTCGGCCCGAGCAGCGCCAGTACCTCGGACTGCTGCACATCGAGGTCGAGGTTGGAGACCGCAGTCGTCGAGCCGTAGTGCTTGGTGACGCTGCGTAGTAACACGGGGGGTTCCGACGAGCGCTTGCGCGAGGAGCCGATGGGTTCCGACGAGCGCTTGCGCGAGGAGCCGATGGGTTCCGACGAGCGCTTGCGCGAGGGGTCGTCGGTGCCGGAACGCGAGGTCACGGGGATTCAGCGTAGGCGTCGGGCGGCTTGGCCGGTGCTGCCGGTGGTTCCGGTGGGGTTTCGGGCAGCTTGCGCCACGGCAGCCGGTAGTAGGTCAGACCGATCAAGATCAGCACGATGACGGCGCTGGCGAGGGTGGCCATGATGATTTGGAACAGGGTGAATCGGTCGCCGTTCGCTGTCGGTCCGAAAATGCCGACGACGAGCGTGACCGCGATCGTGGCGCCGCGGAATCCGGGTCGGGTGGCCCAGGCGGCCAGCGGAATGATGGCCCACAGCAGGTACCAGGGCTGCACCACCGGGGCCAGCAGCACGGTGGCGCCCAGGGCCACGCCGAGCCCGCCGACCGGGTGCAGGCGTCCGCGCAGTACCGCGATCAGTAGCCAGGTGACCAGTATCGCGATAATCGTCACGCCGATCGCGCGGGTGAGCGCCAGTACCGCGGTGGTGTGATCACCTAGCCCCAGCAGGATGCCGACCTGCCCGGTGCCGAGGGCCAGCAGCGTCGGCGGTGACATCCAGCTGCGTACGACGTTCGCGGTGCCCAGGGTGAAGATCCAGCCGAACCCGAGGCCGCTGGCCCACCCGATGATCGCCATGACTGCCAGCGACACCACCCCCAGCGACGTGCTTGCCAGCAGGAACGCCTTGAGGGTTCCGCCCCAGCGCCAGGCAAGTGCCATCGCGACGAAGCCGAGTGCCAGCAGGGACGGGAGTTTGACCTGGCTGGACATGGTGATCAGCACGGCCCCGAGCAGCAGCATTGCCATCGGTAGCCAGCGTTCCCAGTCGTCGTGACCGCGGGGCCAGGACAGCGGCCGGGGCAGCAGCGGCCGCGACGCATCGATCCCGCGTAGTGCGAACTCGGTGCCTGCGAGCATCAGGCCCAGCATCAGCGCCTCGTTGTGGATGCCTGCCACCAGGTGCATGAACAACAGCGGATTGCACGGGCCCAGCCACAACGCGCTCACCTCGGCCACGCCGCAGCGGCGGGCCAGTCGGGGAGTGGCCCACACGATCATGCCGACGCCGAGCAGCACGATCAGCCGGTGGCACATCACGGCGGCGACGATGTTTTCCCCGGTCAGGGCCGATACGCCTTTGCCGATCCACAGGAACAGCGGTCCGTAGGGCGCAGGGGTTTCGCGCCAGAGGCTTGGCACAGACAGTGTGAAGACGTGGTCGAGACCCAGTCCGGTCGCCGGACCGACCCGAAACGGGTCGAGCCCGAGCAGCGAGATCTCGCTCTGGGCCAGGTAGGAGTAGACGTCCTTGCTGTACATCGGTGGGGCGATGAGCAGCGGTATCGCCCACAGCAGCAGGGTGCGGTCCATCTGGCTGCGCGACATGCGTCGGGGGCCCAGCGCGAACCGGCCGAGCATCAGCCAGGCCAGCGCCATCATCACCGCACCGGTGGTGGTCATGGTCAGCGACACTGTCTGGATACGGGAGGGCAGGTTGAGCAGCCGCACGCCGAATGTCGGATCCTGGACCACGGGACGGGCGCCTGCACCGAGCGCGCCGATTGCCATCAGGACGGTGCCCGTGGCGCCGAACAACCTGGTGCGCCGCATCGCGACGACTTCAGCGGCGTTGAGTGGCGTTCCCACCGTGCGTTCGTCACCGTGCCACCGGGCGATCGACGAGCTGAAGGACGACAGGCGGGTAGCCATCAGAGCAGCGTAACCGCAGGGTGGTTATGGCCCCCGTCACGTAAGGGTGCCCTTGCTAGAACCCGCGGCTTAATTCCGTCACAATGGTGTTGTGAAAATGCGTCGAGGGACTACGAACGCGGCCGCGGCCGGTTCGTCGGCTCCTGTCGGCGACGAGGTCGTGCCGGTGTCCGATGGCCAGACCCGGCGCACGATCATCAGGCTACTGCTGCAGGGCCCCGTCACCGCCGGCCAGATCGGCGAGCGGCTCGGCATCTCGGCGGCCGGTGTGCGCCGGCACCTCGACGCCCTCATCGAAGCCGGCGACGCGCAGGCCAGCGCCGCCGCCTCGTGGCAGCACAGTGGGCGTGGGCGGCCTGCCAAGCGTTACCAGCTGACCGCTGCCGGTCGGGCCAAGCTCGACCACACCTATGACGACCTCGCGGTGGCCGCGATCCGGCAATTGCGGGAGATCGGTGGCAAGGATGCGGTCCGCACTTTCGCGCGGCGTCGCATCGACACCATCCTGGCGGGAGTAACCGAGGGCCAGGGCGACGTTGCACAAACCGCGGACCGGGTGGCGGCAGCGCTGACCCGGGCCGGCTATGCGACCACCACGACACCGGTGAGCGGGCCGATCCACGGAGTTCAGATCTGTCAGCATCACTGCCCGGTGTCGCACGTGGCCGAGGAGTTCCCGGAGCTGTGCGAGACGGAGAGCGAAGCGTTCGCCGAGATCCTGGGCACCCACGTGCAGCGGCTGGCCACCATCGTCAACGGGGATTGTGCCTGTACCACCCACGTTCCACTCGATCTCGACAACTCAGCAGATGTTCGGAGCTCAGCCCGCGACCGAACCGAAACCACGATCAACCAAGGAGCGGCGACATGACCATCACGCCCGAAACGCAACTGACCCAGGAAGAGACGATCGCCTCGCTGGGCAAGTACGGCTATGGCTGGTCGGATTCGGACGTCGCGGGAGCCAGCGCGCAGCGTGGCCTATCCGAAGCGGTCGTGCGTGATATCTCCGCCAAGAAGAGCGAACCGGACTGGATGCTGGAAAGCCGGCTGAAGGCACTGCGCACGTTCGACAAGAAGCCGATGCCGAACTGGGGTTCCAACCTCGAGGGCATCCACTTCGACAACATCAAGTACTTCGTGCGCTCCAGCGAGAAGCAGGCCGCGACGTGGGATGACCTGCCCGCCGATATCAAGAACACCTACGACAAGCTGGGCATCCCGGAGGCCGAGAAGCAGCGCCTGGTGTCCGGTGTCGCGGCGCAGTACGAATCCGAGGTCGTCTACCACTCCATCCGTGAGGATCTGGAGGCCCTCGGCGTCATCTTCCTGGACACCGACACCGCGCTCAAGGAGCACCCCGAGCTCTTCAAGCAGTACTTCGGCACGGTGATCCCGGCCGGGGACAACAAGTTCTCGGCGCTCAACACCGCGGTGTGGTCGGGTGGTTCGTTCATCTACGTGCCGCCGGGCGTGCACGTCGACATCCCGCTGCAGGCCTACTTCCGGATCAACACCGAGAACATGGGCCAGTTCGAGCGGACGCTGATCATTGTCGACGAGGGTGCCTATGTGCACTACGTCGAAGGCTGTACGGCGCCGATCTACAAGAGCGACTCGCTGCACTCGGCGGTCGTGGAGATCATCGTCAAGCCCGGTGGTCGGTGCCGCTACACGACCATCCAGAACTGGTCGAACAACGTCTACAACCTGGTCACCAAGCGCGCCCGCGCCGAGGCAGGTGCCACCATGGAGTGGATCGACGGCAACATCGGCTCCAAGGTCACGATGAAGTACCCCGCTGTGTGGATGACCGGCGAGCACGCCAAGGGCGAGGTGCTCTCGGTGGCATTCGCCGGCGAGGGCCAGCATCAGGACACCGGTGCCAAAATGCTGCATCTGGCACCGAATACGTCGTCCAACATCGTGTCGAAGTCAGTGGCCCGTGGTGGCGGCCGGTCGTCCTACCGCGGCCTGATCCAGATCAACAAGGGGGCACACGGATCGCGCTCCAGCGTGAAATGTGATGCGCTGCTTGTCGATACGATCAGCCGCTCCGACACCTACCCGTACGTCGACATCCGTGAGGACGACGTCACGATGGGCCACGAGGCCACGGTGTCCAAGGTCAGCGCGGATCAGCTGTTCTACCTGATGAGCCGCGGGCTCACCGAGGACGAGGCCATGGCGATGGTGGTGCGCGGGTTCGTCGAGCCCATCGCCAAGGAACTGCCGATGGAGTACGCGCTGGAGCTCAACCGGCTGATCGAGCTGCAGATGGAAGGCGCGGTCGGCTGATGGGGCGAGCGAAGCGACGGGGAAAAATCTGATGGGTGCCCATAACCTGACGACGGCGGTCGAAGGCCAGAACAAGGGTGAGGTGTTCACGTCGTTCGACGTCGATGCCTTCGAGGTGCCCGGCGGTCGCGACGAGATCTGGCGGTTCACCCCGCTGAAGCGTCTGCGCGGGCTGCACAACGGCTCGGCCCCTGTCACCGGCAGTGCCCTGATCGAGGTGTCCGAGCGCCCCGGCGTGACGATCGAGACGGTGGAACGCGGCGACAATCGGCTCGGTCAGGGCGGCGTACCGGCCGACCGGGTTGCGGCCCAGGCATTTTCGTCGTTCGGCCACGCCACGATCGTGACCGTTGGCCGCGATACCCAGGTCGAGGAACCGATCGAGATCACCATCAACGGTCCCGGCGAAGGGGCCACCGCCTACGGCCATCTGCAGATTCAGATCGCTGAACTCGCCGAGGCTGTGGTGGTCATCGACCACCGCGGCAGCGGGACGTACGCCGACAACATCGAATTCGTGATCGGCGACAGCGCACAACTGAAAGTGGTGTCGATCGCGGACTGGGCCGACGACGCGGTGCATGTGAGCATGCATCACGCGACGCTCGGCAAGGATGCGGTGTTGCGGCACTTCGCGGTCACCCTCGGTGGCGACGTCGCGCGGTTGACCGGACGCGTCCGGTTCAATGCACCCGGTGGCGACGCGGAGTTGCTCGGTCTGTACTTCGCCGACGACGGGCAGCATTTCGAATCGCGGCTACTCGTCGACCATGCGCAGCCGAAGTGCCGCTCGCATGTGACGTACAAGGGTGCGCTGCAAGGGGATCCGGACTCGAACAAGCCCGATACCCACACTGTGTGGATCGGCGACGTGCTGATCCGTGCCGAAGCCGAGGGCACCGACACCTACGAGGTGAACCGCAACCTGGTGCTCACCGACGGGGCACGGGCCGACTCGGTTCCCAACCTGGAGATCGAGACCGGGGAGATCATCGGCGCGGGGCATGCCAGCGCCACCGGCCGATTCGATGACGAGCAGCTGTTCTACCTGCAGGCCCGCGGTATTCCCGAGGATCAGGCGCGGCGTCTGGTGGTGCGCGGATTCTTCGGAGAGATCATCCAGAAGATCACCGTGCCCGCCGTGCGCGAACGTCTCACCGCCGCCATCGAACACGAACTTGAGCTAACTGAAGGAATCAATCACTGATGAGCACACTGGAAATCAAGGATCTGCACGTCAGCGTTGCCGCGACCGAGGCGGGCGAGGCGATCCCGATCCTCAAGGGCGTCGACCTCACCGTGAACTCGGGGGAGACCCACGCATTGATGGGCCCCAACGGTTCCGGCAAGTCCACGTTGTCCTATGCCGTGGCCGGCCACCCCAAGTACGCCGTCACGTCGGGCTCGATCACGCTCGACGGCCAGGACGTGCTGGAGATGAGCATCGACGAGCGCGCGCGTGCGGGCCTCTTCCTGGCGATGCAGTACCCGGTCGAGGTGCCCGGTGTATCGATGTCGAACTTCCTGCGCACCGCGGCGACCGCGGTCCGTGGCGAGGCGCCGAAGCTGCGCCACTGGGTCAAGGAAGTCAAGTCCGCCATGGACGACCTCGACATCGACCCGGCGTTCGGTGAACGCAGCGTCAACGAGGGATTCTCCGGCGGCGAGAAGAAGCGCCACGAGATCCTGCAGCTGTCTCTGCTCAAGCCCAAGATCGCGATCCTCGACGAGACCGACTCCGGTCTGGACGTCGACGCGCTCCGGGTGGTCAGTGAGGGCGTCAACCGCTACGCCGAGGAAAGCCACGGCGGCGTCCTGCTGATCACGCACTACACCCGCATCCTGCGCTACATCCAGCCGCAGTTCGTGCATGTCTTCGTCGGCGGCCGGATCGTGGCATCGGGCGGCCCCGAGTTGGCCGATGAACTTGAAGAGAACGGATACGTGCGCTTCACCCAAACTGTCGGGGCATGACATGACTACCTCGGTACGGGCATTGGATCCCGCTGAGGTGGCGAGGGTCCGGACAGATTTCCCGATTCTGGGCCGGGTGATGCGCGGCGGAAAGCAGTTGGCCTACCTGGATTCCGGGGCCACCTCGCAGAAACCGCTGGCGGTGCTCGACGCCGAACGGGATTTCCTGATCACCTCCAACGGCGCGGTGCATCGCGGCGCGCACCAGTTGATGGAGGAATCCACCGATGCCTACGAGCAGGGTCGCGCAGACATCGCCGCGTTCGTCGGTGCCGACGGCGACGAATTGGTGTTCACCAAGAACGCCACCGAGGCGCTCAACCTGGTCTCTTATGTGTTGGCTGACAAGCGCTTCGATGGCCACGCGCTCGGCCCAGGCGACGTCATCGTCACGACCGAGATCGAGCATCACGCCAATCTGATTCCGTGGCAGGAGTTGGCGCGGCGCACCGGTGCCACCCTGCGTTGGTACGGCATCACGTCAGAAGGACCGGACGCCGGTCGGATCGACCTGGATTCCCTGCAGCTCGACGACAACGTGAAAGTCGTGGCATTCAGTCATCATTCGAATGTCACCGGCGCGATCGCCGATGTGGCGGAGCTGGTCGCGCGGGCGAAGGCGGTCGGTGCACTGACCGTGCTCGATGCCTGCCAGTCGGTGCCGCACCAGCCGGTCGACTTTCATGCGCTCGATGTCGATTTCGCGGCATTCTCGGGGCACAAGATGTTGGGCCCCACCGGAATCGGTGTGCTCTACGGCCGGCGCGATCTACTGAACGCGATGCCGCCCTTCCTGACCGGTGGCTCGATGATCGAGACCGTCACGATGGAGAAGACCACTTTCGCGCCCGCGCCGCAGCGCTTTGAAGCGGGTACCCCGATGACTTCTCAGGTGGTCGGTTTGGCGGCGGCCGCACGGTATCTGAGTGCACTGGACATGTCGGCGGTCGAGGCGCACGAGGCCCAGTTGGTCGAGGCCGCGCTGACCGGCTTGTCGGAGATCCCCGGCGTGCGGATCATCGGTCCGACGGCGCTAAAGCACCGGGGTTCGCCGGTGAGTTTCGTCGTCGACGGCATCCACGCCCACGACGTCGGGCAGGTGCTCGACGACGAGGGTGTCGCGGTCCGCGTTGGGCATCACTGCGCGGCGCCGTTGCACCGCCGGTTCGGTATCACCGCCACCGCGCGGGCGTCATTCGCGGTGTACAACACGCTCGACGAGGTCGACCGTCTGATCGCAGGCGTGAAACGTGCAGTGGAGTTTTTCGCGTGAGAATGGAACAGATGTACCAGGAAGTGATCCTGGACCACTACAAGCACCCCCACCATCGCGGACTGCGGGAGCCGTTCGCCGCACAGGTGCATCACGTCAATCCCACCTGCGGAGACGAGGTGACGCTGCGGTTGGCGCTGTCCGAAGATGGCGAGACGGTCGCCGACATCTCCTATGACGGGCAGGGTTGTTCGATCAGCCAGGCCGCCACGTCGGTGCTCACCGATCAGGTGATCGGCCAGAGCGTCGGTGATGCGCTCAAGACGGTGGCGGCCTTCACGGAGATGATTTCCTCGCGCGGCAACGTTGAGGGGGACGAAGATGTACTGGGAGACGGCATCGCATTCGCCGGTGTCGCCAAGTACCCGGCACGGGTGAAGTGCGCGCTGCTGGGTTGGATGGCATTCAAAGACGCGCTGGCCCAGGCCAGTGAGGAGGAGCAGGATGAGCGACACCACAGCGCCAGAAGATGACCAATTGCTGGCCGAGGTTGAAGAGGCCATGCACGATGTGGTGGACCCCGAACTCGGCATCAATGTCGTCGACCTCGGACTGGTCTACGGGCTCAACGTGGAGCAGGGCGATGAGGGGAAGGTCGCGCTGATCGACATGACTCTGACCTCTGCGGCGTGTCCCCTGACCGACGTGATCGAGGACCAGTCCCGTAGCGCGCTGGTGGGCGCAGGACTGGTCAAGGAGATCAAGATCAACTGGGTGTGGAACCCGCCGTGGGGTCCGGACAAGATCACCGACGACGGCCGCGAGCAACTCCGGGCCCTCGGTTTCACTGTTTAGCGTTCGTCTGAGCGTCATTACGGCCGTGTAGTCACGGTCTCGCCTGTGGATAACTCCCGATGCGCGCGTCGTTTCGGAGAGATCCTGTCGGCCGGCGTTGTTAGCTTCCGCACGACGGAGCCGGAAAGGTCTCCGCACGACGGAAGGGGAACTGCCATGCATGCCGACGTTGAACTGTTGCGGGCCGCTTGTGAGCGCGATCTTGGTGATCCGACACGCTGGTTCGAGTCAACCGGACATCCGAACTCGTTGGCGCTGTGCGTGCTCGACGCGATCTACTCGCCTGGGGCGCGGCGTGCGACGGTGGACAAGGTGATCGCCCGCTATCGCGGTTACCGGGCCGCGCAGGCCTCCGATGCCGACACCGACGGCCTCGGCGAACTGTTGGCCACCATTGCCGAACTCGGCGGGCCCGACCCGTGGGCGACGCAGATCGGTAACCGGCGGCCGACCTCGACCGCTGCCGGGGCTCCGCTGAGGTCGGTCGCCGTGGCGAGTGTGGCGCACGCGCTGGTGGCACTCGGTATCCGGACGGCCGAGGAGTTACGGGCGGTCGCCGCGGATCAACTTGGCCGGGAGCAGGCCAGAGTCGTGTGGTGTGCGGCACCGGGCCAGCGGTCGGGATTCACCTGGGATTACACGTTGATGCTGGCCCAGATACCGGGGACGACGGCAGAGCAGACGGTGGTCGGTTATGTCGCCCGGGAGGTCAGCGAGATCAGTGCCACCCGGGCAGCGGAGTTGGTGCGTGACGTCGCGGACGCCAACGGCTGGAACGCGGTAGCGCTCGAGCATGCGATCTGGCGGTTCGAGTCGGGAAGACCGCATCAACGGGCGTCATGACGTGGTCTCGGCGGTCTGACACGGCACCACCTCGACGTCGTACGGGCCGAGCGCGATCGTGCTGTGCGGCGCCAACGCGATCTCGACCCGTGTGTTGGTCTTGTTGATGAGCAGAAGTTTTCGAGACCCGCCCGGCCCGACAAAGCCCTGGGCGTGGATCCGGGAGTCCCCGACGCCAGGTTGTCCTGTTGTCGTTGCGACGAGTGCATCGCCCGGTCCGAAGTTACGCAGCAGGAGTTCGAGGGCACGGTAGCGGCGGTTGGGTTCACCGGTGTCCCAGTTGATCAGCGTGGTGCCCGGGATCATGCCGGGATAGTCCATGAACTCGGCGATGCCGACGAGATCGACGCCCAACGTCACCAGTTGTGCCCAGAGGTAGGACTGCACCGACGCGCTCAGGGCCCAGTATTCGTCGGGGATGTCGGGTTGTGGGTTCATGACGTCGGCGGGAAAGGTGCCGACTTCGTTGACGAATGTTTTGGTCTCCGGCGCGAGCCTGCGCCGGATCGAATCGATGAGTCGGACCTGCTCGATGAAACCGTCGGCCTGCGCGAAATAGATGTCACGGCAGTGGCTTTGCGGTGGATTCGCCTCGGCCGAGTATGGGTCGACCATCTCCGAGTGCGCGTAGAAGTGGAACGACATCGCGTCCGGTGCCGTGCCGGTGTGGTGGTTGGCAGGGTCGAGGAAGGTCCAGAAGTATTCGGGATCGTGGTGCTTGTGGGTCAGTGACAGGCCGACGAATTTCATCTGCGGGTCGAGTGGCTGCAGGCGCCGCACCGCGGCGTCGTAGAGCGCGGTGTAGGTCTCCGGTGACAGCCCGCGCAGGTCAGGTTCGCACAGCACTTCCCAGTAGGCGAACCGGTAGCGATGTCCGGACTCGTGCCACCGGCCGAGTTCGTCGGTGAATCCGCCTGCGATGTACCAGCTGGCGAGCCGGAAGAAGTAGTCGACCACTTCGGTGAAGGTGGAGTCGCGTAGTTCCGTGCCCCGCTCGTAGTCCCACACGATCGCATCCGGGTCATCGGGTACCGATACCGGTTCGGTGAACATCCAGGCCGGGATGGTGGCGAAGTTGGCGACGACGGGTCTGCCCTCGGCGGCGTCCATGAAGTCTTCCACGAAGGGGTCGAGAAGACTGAAGTCCCAATGTGTTTCATCTTTCGATGGCGGACGCAGTTCAGGTACCGACAGCCGGGGATGGGAGAACCAGGGCAGGAACCGGGTCAGATCGGCCTTCAGGGCGCGCAGCGCGTCGAACGCCTTGTCGTGGATTGGTGAGCCGCGGCGTAGCGGGGGAGCGGTCCACAGGTGCGTGGTCAGGATGGTCTGCGAGGTGGCGGTGCAAGCCGCCCAGTCGGCGGTTACCGGAATCGTCATATCTCTCCTGCGTAGTCGGGGCATCCGAGGGCGGGCAGGATCGCCTGGTCGACGATCGCTGCGCGAATGCGCTGGTCGGGAACCTCTCCGGTGTCGATCTGATGCTTGATCACCAGCGCCTCCCCGATATCGCAGACGATCGGGGTGAGGTACGTGGCGTCGATCTCGCCGCGGGCGGCGTAGTGCTCGATGACGGTCTGGGTGAAGCGCTGTCCGTTGGGCTCGAACACCGTGCGGTACAGCGCCTCGACCAGATCGGGTCGCCGCCGGCGTTCAGCGAGGATGGCCGCCACCACCGGCGCGGTCGGTCCCCTCAGCCATGCGGCGAGTTGATCGAGTGACTGCAACAGGTCGCCACGCAGGTTTCCCCCCTCCACGGCAGGGGTCTCGATCGGATACGCCTCGCTCAATGCGTCGAGTAAGAGCTCCTCGGCTGTCGCCCAGTGTCGGTAGATCGACGTTTTGGCAGCGGACGCGCGCCGTGCGATCCCTTCGACGGTCAGACCGGCGAGGCCGGTACTGGCGACTTCGGCAAGTACGGCGGCCCGGCAGTCGGCTTTCAGGTCATCGCGCTGTCTCCGCACACCCGCACTATAGATACGGATACGTAGCTACGCAATCGTATCTATCATATTCGACAGTCGTCGACACCGAAAAACCCGCGCTGAGCAGAACGGAATCTCACCGTTGGAGCTGGTGTTGCAGCCAGTTGTGAACCCAACGCGTGATGATCTCTTCAGTCCGCTGACCATCGGCTCGCTGACCGTCCCCAACCGTTTCGCGATGGCCCCGATGACACGCACGGCTTCACCGGGTGGCATCCCGGGACCCGACGTCGCGGCGTACTACGCGCGCCGCGCCGCAGGCGGTGTGGGGCTGATCATCACCGAGGGCGTCCGACTGGCGCCGCCCGAGGCCGGTTGGCCGGCGAGCATCCCCACCATCGCCGGCGAGAAGGTGCTGGCCGGCTGGCGCGCAGTCACCGACGCGGTGCACAGCCACGGTGCGACGATTGCAGCGCAGTTGTGGCATCAGGGTGTCAGGCGCGATGACGCCGACGGTGTCAGCCCCGTGAGTCCGTCCGGGGTGGACAGCACCGGTGAGCCACGTGGGCGGGCGCTGCGCGCCGACGAGCTGGCCGGGGTGGCGGACTCGTTCGCCCAGGCGGCCCGCAATGCGCGCGACGCCGGTTTCGACGCGGTCGAACTGCACGGCGCACATGGGTATCTGCTCGACCAGTTTCTTTGGGCGAGGACGAATTTGCGGGCAGACGGCTACGGCGGCGATATCGCAGGCCGCACCCGGTTTCCGGCCGAGGTGGTGGCGGCGGTGCGGGCGGCCGTCGGGGCCGACTATCCGATCATCTTCCGCTTCTCGCAGTGGAAGCAGAACGACTACACCGCATCGATCGCCGACGATCCGTCTGAATTGCACGCGCTGTTGGCGCCGTTGATGCAGGCGGGCGTCGACGTCTTTCACCCCTCCACCCGCAGACATTACAAACCCGCGTTCCCCGACTCCGGGCTCAGCCTCGCGGGTTGGACGAAGCAGGTGACCGGACGTCCGGTGATCACGGTCGGCTCGGTGGGGCTGCAGACCGAGTTCACGAGTGCACGCGCGGGCGGTCACATCCAACCGGCGTCCGTTGACGAGTTGCTCGCACACTTCGCCGCCGGCGAGTTCGACATCGTCGCGATCGGCCGGGCACTACTGTCGGACCCGGCCTGGGTGAACCGGCTGCGCGACGGATCGCTCGAAGGGTTCGCCGGGTATGACGCTGAAACTGCCTTGGCCCGGTTGCATTGACCACATATTGGGAACAAGCAGGTAAACCGCAGTGTTAGGAGAGACGTGAGTACGCAAGACATCACCGCTGAACAATTCAACGACACCATCACCGACAACGACATCGTGTTGGTGGACTTCTGGGCGTCCTGGTGCGGGCCGTGCAAGGCTTTCGCGCCGACGTTCGCGGCGTCGGCCGACAAGCATCCCGACGTGGTGCACGCGAAGGTCGATACCGAGGCTGAGCAGGCACTGGCCGCCGCCGCGGAGATCCGGTCGATTCCGACGCTGATGGCGTTCAAGAAGGGCAAGCTGGTGTTCAACCAGGCAGGCGCCCTGCCGCCGGCGGCGCTGGAGGACCTGGTTCAGAAGGTCAGGGATTTCGACGTCGACGCCGCAATCGCGGCGCAGGACGGCACCGAGCAGCAGTAGCGCTGCACTCGGTATCGGCAAGCACGCGATAGCGTGCTTGCCGTGACTGACCACAATCGATTTGTTCTGGTCGAACGTCCGCGGCCGGGTGTGGCGCTGGTAACCCTGAACCGTCCCGAGCGGATGAACTCGATGGCCTTCGACGTCATGGTGCCGCTCAAGCACGTGCTCGACGAGCTCCGATCCGACAACTCGGTGCGGGTGGTGGTGCTGACCGGGGCAGGCCGCGGCTTCTCTTCGGGAGCCGACCACAAGTCGGCGGGATCGGTGCCTCATGTGGACGGGCTGACCAGGCCCACGTTCGCACTGCGTTCGATGGAGTTGCTCGACGACGTGATCCTGGCGTTGCGGCGGCTGCACCAGCCCGTCATCGCCGCGGTGAACGGTGCGGCGATCGGCGGTGGGCTCTGCCTGGCGCTGGCCTGCGATATCCGGGTAGCCGCCGACGGCGCCTATTTCCGCGCCGCCGGGATCAACAACGGGCTGACCGCCAGCGAACTGGGCCTCTCTTACCTGCTACCGAGGGCGATCGGGGCTTCGCGGGCTTTCGAGATCATGCTGACCGGCCGCGACGTGGACGCCGACGAGGCCCAGCGCATCGGTCTGGTGTCGCATTCGGTGCCCGAGAACACGCTGCTTGCGACCTGTTATGAGATGGCCGAAGGCATGGCCGCGTTCTCCCGGCCGGGAATCGAGTTGACCAAGCGCACACTTTGGAGTGGACTGGACGCCGCTAGTCTGGAAGGGCACATGCAGGCCGAAGGCCTGGGACAACTCTTCGTGCGCCTGCTCACCGCGAATTTCGAGGAAGCTGTGGCTGCGCGCGCGGAAAAGCGGCCCGCGGTCTTCACAGACGACAAATAAGACGAACAAGGGAGGACGGCAGCGTGATCACCGCAACGGACCTGGAGGTCCGCGCCGGCGCGCGCACGCTGCTGTCCACCGACGGTGCCGCACTGCGCGTGCAGCCGGGGGACCGCATCGGGCTGGTCGGGCGCAACGGCGCAGGCAAGACCACGACGATGCGCATCCTCGCCGGCGAAGGGGAGCCCTACGCAGGCAGCATCGCGCGCACCGGTGAGATCGGTTACCTCCCACAGGATCCCAAAGAAGGCGATCTCGATGTGTTGGCCCGCGACCGGGTGCTCTCGGCCCGCGGCCTCGACACGCTGCTGGCCGACCTGGAGAAGCAACAGGTACTGATGGCCGAGGTCGCCGACGATGCCGCGCGGGACAAGGCCGTGCGCCGCTACGGTCAGCTCGAGGAGCGGTTCTCCTCGCTCGGCGGTTACGCCGCCGAGAGTGAGGCCGGTCGCATCTGCGCCAGCCTCGGCTTACCGGATCGCGTGCTGACCCAGCCGCTGCGGACCCTCTCCGGTGGCCAGCGTCGCCGCGTCGAGCTGGCCCGGATCCTTTTCGCCGCGTCCGACACGGGTTCGGGTTCGGCCACCACGCTGTTGCTCGACGAGCCCACCAACCACCTCGACGCGGATTCGGTCGGCTGGCTGCGGACCTTCCTGCAGAACCACACCGGCGGCCTGGTCGTCATCAGCCACAACGTCGACCTGCTCGCCGATGTGGTCAACCGGGTGTGGTTCCTCGATGCGGTGCGCGGCGAGGCCGACGTTTACAACATGGGCTGGCAGAAGTATCTCGACGCCCGCGCGACCGATGAACAACGTCGCCGCCGGGAGCGCGCCAACGCCGAACGTAAGGCCTCGGCATTGCGCACCCAGGCCGCGAAGATGGGGGCGAAGGCCACCAAAGCCGTTGCCGCGCAGAACATGTTGCGTCGCGCCGACCGAATGATCGCATCGCTGGATGCGGAGCGGGTGGCCGACAAGGTGGCGCGGATCAAGTTCCCGACGCCGGCCCCGTGCGGTAAGACCCCGCTGGTGGCCAAGGGCCTGACCAAGAACTACGGCTCGCTGGAGATCTTCACCGGGGTCGATCTGGCGATCGACCGCGGTTCGCGGGTGGTGGTGCTCGGTCTCAACGGTGCAGGCAAGACCACCCTGCTGCGACTGCTCGCCGGAGCGGAAACCGCAGACGCCGGTGCGCTGGAACCCGGCCACGGGCTCAAGGTGGGCTACTTCGCCCAGGAACACGACACCCTCGACGATCACGCCACGGTGTGGGAGAACATCCGTCACGCCGCCCCGGACACCGGGGAGCAGGATCTGCGCGGGCTGCTGGGTGCGTTCATGTTCACCGGCCCGCAACTCGACCAGCAGGCAGGCACCCTCTCGGGTGGTGAGAAGACCCGGCTGGCGCTGGCCGGTCTGGTTGCCTCGACGGCCAATGTGTTGTTGCTGGACGAGCCGACCAACAACCTCGACCCGGCGTCGCGCGAACAGGTTCTCGACGCGCTACGCAGTTATCTCGGCGCGGTCGTGCTGGTGACACACGATCCGGGGGCGGCTGAGGCACTCAATCCGCAGCGGGTGGTGCTGCTGCCCGACGGCACCGAGGACTTCTGGTCGGCGGAGTACCGGGACCTCATCGAACTCGCCTGACGCGAAAACACAAGAACCGCCGGATCTTCGGGCTCGTAAATATAAGACGTTGGACAAATCCGCCCAAGGGTGTGTCAGCGGTTCCTAGTCTGGGTATGCGTCGGGAGATCCAAAGCGGGGAGATGTCGATGAAGGAAATGAACAAAACTCGCGACGAGCTGTTGGACGAGTTGCGTTCCGCTTATGAAGGTGGCGCCAGCATTCGGTCGCTCGTCGCCAGAACGGGCCGTTCCTACGGCTCGATCCACAGCTTGTTGCGCGAATCGGGAACCACCATGCGCAGTCGTGGCGGTCCCAATCACCGCACCCGGTCGCGGTCCTAGGCGACCGCGACCGTCACTGCTCGGTGGTTGCCTGCCGCTGTTGGCGCACCGAAGCTTCGACGAGGTCGAGCACCGCGCTGAGATCCTTCGGGTCCTCGCCGGAGGCGAGTCGGGCCACCAGGCCGTCGAGTACCAGGTCCAGATAGATGTGTAGCACCGCGCTCGGCACATCGTCGCGCAGTCGGCCGGCCTGCTTCTGACGGCGCAGGCGTTCGGTTGTCGCCGTTGACAGTTCGGCGGACCGCTCGGCCCACCCGCGGTGGAAGTCCGGATCGTTACGCAGTTTGCGGGCGATCTCGAGGCGGGTGGCCAACCAGTCGAACTGTTCGGGTGCGGCGAGCATGTCGCGCATCACCTGGATGAGACCTTCCCGCGAGGCCACCTCGGCCATGCGTTCGGCGTCCTCGCGGGCCAACTCGAAGAACAGCGTGTCCTTGTCGCGGAAATGATGGAAGATTGCGCCGCGCGACAGCCCGATTGTCTGTTCGAGCCGTCGCACGGTCGCACTCTCGTAACCGTATTGCGCGAAGCAGCGCCGGGCACCGTCGAGAATCTGACGGCGCCTGGCGGCGAGATGATCGTCGGTCACCCTGGGCAATTGACCACTCCTCGCGCACGCGCTGGTTTCATTGCCGTGGCTGCCTCGTCCGGTCCGGCCAGGACTACTTCGACTTCAGCATGTTGCGCAGTACGTACTGCAAGATGCCGCCGTTGCGGTAGTAGTCGGCCTCGCCGGGGGTGTCGATGCGCACGACCGCGTCGAACTCCACCTTCGAACCGTCGGACTTCGTGGCGGTGACATGCACCGTCTTCGGCGTCTTGCCCGAGTTCAGTTCGGTGATACCGGTGATGTCGTAGGTCTCGGTGCCGTCCAATTTGAGACTCGACGCAGATTCGCCCTCCGGGAACTGCAGCGGAATGACGCCCATGCCAATGAGGTTCGAGCGGTGGATGCGTTCGAACGACTCGGTGATCACCGCGCGCACGCCCAGCAACGTGGTGCCCTTGGCAGCCCAGTCCCGCGAGGAGCCCGAGCCGTACTCTTTGCCGCCCAAGACCACCAGTGGGATACCGGCCGCCTGGTAGTTCTGCGAAGCGTCGTAGATGAACGCCTGCGGACCACCATCCTGGGTGAAGTCGCGCGTGTAGCCGCCGGACACGTCGTCGAGCAACTGGTTGCGCAGCCGGATGTTGGCGAAGGTGCCGCGGATCATCACCTCGTGGTTGCCGCGTCGCGACCCGAAGGAGTTGTAGTCCTTGCGGTCGATGCCGTTGGCGTCGAGGTACTGCGCGGCCGGAGTGCCGGGCTTGATCGAGCCGGCTGGGCTGATGTGGTCGGTGGTCACCGAGTCACCCAGCAGCGCCAGGACTCTCGCGCCGGCGATGTCGGTCACCGCAGTGGGCTCGGCCGGCATTCCGTCGAAGTACGGAGGCTTGCGCACATAGGTCGACTTGGGATCCCAGTCGAACGTCTTGCCGTCCGGGGTCGGCAGGTTGCGCCAGCGCTCGTCGCCCTTGAAGACATCGGCATAGTTCTTGATGAACATCTCCTGGTTGATCGCCGAGGCGATGGTCTCGGAGATGTCCTTCTGCGACGGCCAGATGTCTTTGAGGAACACGTCGTTGCCCTCGCCATCCTGGCCGAGCGGGTCGGTCTCGAAGTCGAAGTCCATGGTCCCCGCCAGGGCGTAGGCGATCACCAGCGGCGGCGAGGCCAGGTAGTTCATCTTGACGTCGGGGGAGATGCGACCTTCGAAGTTGCGGTTGCCCGACAGTGCCGCGGTGACCGCCAGGTCGTTGTCGTTGATCGCCGCCGAGATCTCCTCGGCCAGCGGGCCGCTGTTGCCGATACACGTGGTGCAGCCGTAACCGACGAGATAGAAGCCGAGCTTCTCCAGGTACGGCCGCAGTCCGGCACGGTCGTAGTAGTCGGTGACGACCTGTGAACCGGGGGCCAGGGATGTCTTCACCCACGGCTTGGAGGTCAGTCCCTTTTCGACGGCGTTCTTGGCGAGCAGGGCGGCGCCCAGCATCACCGACGGGTTCGAGGTGTTGGTGCACGAGGTGATCGCGGCGATCACCACCGCGCCGTGGTCCAGCACGAACTCGCCGAGTTCCTCGGAACGGACGGTCACCGGCTTGCTCGGCCTGCCCGCGGCGCCGTTGGCGGCCGAGGGGCGCACGTCGACCGCTCCGTCATCGGCGAACGACAGCGAGACCGGGTCGCTGGCCGGGAACGATTCTTCGACGGCTTCGTCGAGCTTGGTCTCGGGAGCCGGGTGGTTTTCCTCGACGTAGTTGTGGATGTCCTTGCGGAATGCGTTCTTGGCATCGGAGAGTTCGATGCGATCCTGCGGCCGCTTCGGCCCGGCGATCGACGGAACCACGTCGCCCAGATCCAGTTCGAGGTACTCGGAGAACACGGGTTCGCGGTCCGGGTTGTGCCACATACCCTGCGCCTTGGCGTACGCCTCAACGAGCGCGAGCTGATCCTCCGGGCGCCCGGTCATCCGCAGATAGTCGATGGTGACGTCGTCGATCGGGAAAATTGCTGCGGTAGAACCGAATTCGGGGCTCATGTTGCCCAGCGTGGCGCGGTTGGCCAGCGGCACCTCGGCCACGCCCTTGCCGTAGAACTCGACAAACTTGCCCACCACGCCGTGCTTGCGCAGCATGTCGGTCACGGTCAGCACCACGTCGGTGGCGGTCACGCCCGGCTTGATCTCGCCGGTGAGTTTGAATCCGACCACGCGGGGGATGAGCATCGAGACCGGCTGGCCCAGCATCGCGGCCTCGGCCTCGATACCGCCGACGCCCCAGCCCAGCACGCCGAGGCCGTTGACCATCGTGGTGTGGCTGTCGGTGCCCACGCAGGTGTCCGGGTAGGCCACGCCGTCGCGCACCATGACCGTCCGGGCCAGGTATTCGATGTTGACCTGGTGCACGATGCCGGTACCCGGGGGCACCACCTTGAAGTCGTCGAATGCGCCCTGGCCCCAACGCAGGAATTGATAGCGCTCGCCGTTGCGGCCGTACTCGATCTCGACGTTGCGCTCGAAGGCGTCGGCCCGCCCGAACACGTCGATGATGACGGAGTGGTCGATGACCAGTTCGGCGGGGGCGAGCGGGTTCACCTGTTCGAGGTCACCGCCGAGTTCTCCGACCGCCTCTCGCATGGTGGCCAGATCGACCACACACGGGACGCCGGTGAAGTCCTGCATGATCACGCGGGCCGGCGTGAACTGGATCTCGGTGCTCGGGTCGGCGGAGGGATCCCAGTTCGCGATCGCCTCGATGTGGTCCTTGGTGATATTGGCGCCGTCCTCGGTGCGCAGCAGATTCTCGGCGAGCACCTTGAGGCTGTAGGGAAGTTTCTCGGTACCGGGTACCGCATCCAGACGATAGATCTCATAGCTGTTGTCCCCGACTGTCAGCGCGTCGCGGGCTCCAAACGAATTCACCGAATCTTTGCTGCTCACATCAACTCCCGGCTCGATCTCGCCGCGACGGGCTGTGTCGACGGCGTTCTAACCTTAACAGTACGCTTGTCCTACAAAGCACTGTAGGGTCGGGGCTCAGTCTTCTACGGTTGCGTCCACGACGCCAACCGCATGCGTCATGCCCCCGTTTTGCCGCCGCGGACAACGGGGCCCGCGGCGTGTTCTCCGTTCGTGTCGCTTCGTTCCGGCACCTCGGTAGCTGTACCGTGCCCCTGTGACCGGACCGCACGTCATCCCGTTCCTGCCGGCCTATATCCCGGTCGAGGTTTGCGACACCGTAGGGATCGATCCCGCCCAACCCGATGCGATCCGCCAGTGCATGCAGGCTGTGCAGACCGACGTCGCAGACGACGGTGTGAGCGCACCGGCGCCTGTCGTCGAACCGTTGCGCCAGGTGGTCAGCGACGCGCGGCAGGAGGGTGTCGACCTCAAGATCGTGGTGTTGCCGCGCAATCCCGCCATCGACACCCCGCTCCGTGATATCGCCACCGAGGTCGGTCAGGTCCACCCGGGATCGACGGTGCTCGCGATCAGTCCGTCATTCGCAGGCACTTATAGCCCGTCGCTCGATCGGGTGACTTTGGAGGCCGGCCAGGACATGGCCAAGACCGGCGATCCGGTGCAATCGTCGAAGAATTTCGTGGACCAGATAACGACGCCGGATTTCCCCTGGATGGGGTTGACGATCTTCCTGGTGGTGGGCGTCGCCGCAGCGGCGGTCCTGACCCGCATGCTGCAGGTTCGTAGCAAACAAACCGCCGCCTCGGAGGCTGCCGACAACGCGGTTGCGGAGCCGAAATAATCCCTCGAACATTCGTTCGGAATTTCGCTCAATATCACTAATCGATAACACTATTCGCAATTACAGGATTGTAATTTGTGACTAAAGTTTCTTTAGGTTCATCTGTGACGTACGGTGCAAAAGGTACCCATTGTTGTAGTTGTGCTTCATGTGACTTCTGCGCAAAGGCGCCGAGCAAATCTGCCGGTACGCCCTCGTTGAGCCATAGGAGACTTGAGTCGAATGAGACGCTTCGTTCGCGCTTGGCGGACGCGAGGAGCAGATCAGGCTTCGCGGACGCGAGGAGCAGATCAGGCTTCGCGGACGCGAGGAGCAGATCGTTCCACCCAGCTGTGCGGCCGGTTGTGCGCCGTGACGGCGACGTTCGGGATGCTCCTGGTGACAGCGACGTTCGGAAGCGGCCCTGTTCTCGCCGACCCCGGCGGCGCGGACAACATCGCGGCCCTGGTAGCCGATGTCGCCAACACCAACCAGAAGTTGCAGGAGTTGGGTGCGAGCATCCAGACGCAGCAGGAAAGCGTCAACAAGGCGATCGTCGACGTCGAGAACGCGCGCGATGCGGTCGCTGCCGCGCAGCATGAGGTCGAGCTGAGCCAGCAGGGTCTCAAAGACTCCAATCTCGCCATCACGGCCGCACAGAAGCGGTTCGACAGGTTCGCCGCCGCCACGTACGTCAACGGCCCGTCGGATTCCTACCTCACCGCGGCCGATCCCGCCGACGCCATCGACACCGCCGCCGCCGGACAGGTGCTGGCGACCAGCACCGACGCGGTCATGGACGGTCTGCAACGGGCTCGCACTGAACAGGTCAACCGGGAATCGACGGCGCGCCTGGCCAGGCAGAAGGCCGACCAGGCCGCCAGCGATGCCCAGGGCAGTCAGGACGCTGCCGTCGCGGCGCTCAAGTCGGCCCAGCAGAACTTCGCGGCCCAGCAGGGGGAGCTGGATCGCCTCACCGCAGCACGCACCGCCGCGCAGGCCAAGCTCGATCAAGTCCGCCCGATGTCGGCCCCGGCGGCCGCAAAGCCCGCGCCTGCGCCCTCGCAGGCAGCGGGAGGGGACTGGGATCGGGCACCCGGAGCTCCTGTTCAGTCGGGCCAGAATTGGGATACTGCTTGGGATCCCACGCTGCCCGCGATCCCGAGTGCATTCGTCAGCGGCGATCCGGTCGCCATCATCAACACCATTCTCGGCATTGGCACGACCTCCGCGCAGGTGACGCAGAACATGGGCCGGACGTTCCTGCAGAAGCTCGGCATCCTGCCCACGCCCAGCGGGTTCACCAACGGTGCGATACCGCGGGTGTACGGCCGGCAGGCTTCCGAATACGTGATTCAACGGATGGGGTCGCAGATGGGCGTGCCCTACTCGTGGGGCGGTGGCAACGCTGCAGGGCCCAGCCGAGGGATCGATTCCGGCGCGGGCACGGTCGGTTTCGACTGTTCAGGCCTGATGCTCTACGGCTTCGCCGGCGTCGGCATCAAACTGGACCATTACTCGGGGTCGCAGTACAACGCGGGTCGAAAGATCCCGTCCTCGCAGATGCGCCGCGGCGACATGATTTTCTACGGGCCGAACGCCAGCCAGCACGTGGCGATGTACCTCGGGAACGGCCAGATGCTGGAAGCGCCCTATACCGGCTCGCACGTCAAGGTCTCGCCGGTGCGCACCAGTGGCATGACTCCCTACGTCACCCGACTCATCGAATATTGATGGTGGTTACTTTGCGTCAATTTGTCCTACGTTGTCTGACGGCCGTTGCGGTGCTGGCGGTCACGGCATTGGGTTTGGTGGCGCCTGCCGGCGCCGCTCCAGACGACGGGCAGTGGGATCCGACCCTGCCCAAGCTGATCAGCTCGGGTGCGCCGGGCGATCCGCTCGCCGTTGCCAACGCGTCACTGGCGGCCACTGCGCAGGCCACCGAGGTCACCATGGGGCTGGGTCGCAAGTTCCTGGCCAGTCTGGGACTGGTCAGTGAGGCGCCCAGCGGTGTGGCCGCAGGCAGCGTCCGCGGGCCACAGGCCATCGAGTACGCGATTCGACGCGGCGGGTCGCAGATGGGTGTGCCGTACTCCTGGGGTGGCGGTAAGCCGAGCGGTCCGAGCACCGGCATCGACTCCGGTGCCAACACCGTGGGCTTCGACTGCTCGGGTCTGACACAGTTCGCCTACGCCGGGGTGGGTGTGCTGATCCCCAAGTATTCGGGCGACCAGTACAACACCGGCCGCAAGATACCGGTGGCGCAGGCCAAGCGCGGGGACCTGCTGTTCTGGGGGCCCGGCGGTAGCCAGCATGTGGCGATGTATCTCGGTGGCGGGAAGATGCTTGAGGCCTCCGGTAGCGCCGACAAAGTGACGGTCAGCCCGGTGCGCACGGCGGGGATTCAGCCCTACGCGGCTCGCATCATCGAATCCTGAGGGGAAGCTGAACTCTCCCGGGCAGCGTCGACGTATTCCGTAGTGCCTGGAATAGTTGACCACGGGCACGTGATGGCCCGGTTACGACCAGCGTTTGAAGATGAACAATGTGGGAGGAAGTTGATGACGTCACCGAGTGGACCGCCGCAGGGCACCGGAGGGTATTCCGGCTCGAGCCCGGCGCCGGGATTTCCTCCCGGTTCCCACGCAGCGCCGGCAGCGCCGCAGCCCGTGAACAACGGCGCCCTGCAGGCCGAGGTGCACACCCTGGAACGGGCTATCTTCGAGGTCAAGCGGATCATCGTGGGCCAGGATCAGCTGGTCGAACGGATGCTCGTCGGCCTGTTGGCCAAAGGTCATGTCCTGCTCGAAGGCGTGCCCGGTGTCGCCAAGACGCTGGCGGTGGAAACCTTCGCCAAGGTGGTCGGCGGCACCTTCACCCGCATCCAGTTCACCCCTGACCTGGTGCCCACCGACGTCGTCGGTACGCGGATCTACCGCCAGGGCAAGGAGGAGTTCGACATCGAACTCGGCCCGGTGGTGGTGAACTTCCTGCTCGCCGACGAGATCAACCGTGCGCCCGCCAAGGTCCAGTCGGCGCTGCTCGAGGTGATGGCCGAGCGCAAGATCTCGATCGGTGGCAAGACCTTCCCGCTGCCCACCCCGTTCCTGGTGATGGCCACGCAGAACCCGATCGAACAGGAGGGCGTCTACGCACTGCCCGAGGCGCAGCGTGACCGCTTCCTGTTCAAACTCAACGTCGACTACCCGTCGCCGGAGGAAGAGCGGGAGATCATCTACCGGATGGGGGTCAAGCCGCCGGAACCCAAGCAGATCCTCAACACCGGTGACCTGTTGCGACTGCAGGATGTGGCCGCCAACAACTTCGTCCACCACGCGCTCGTCGACTATGTGGTGCGCATCGTCACCGCCACCCGCGAGCCGGACAAATTCGGTATGCCCGACGCCAAGGCGTGGATTGCCTACGGTGCGTCCCCGCGCGCATCGCTGGGCATCATCGCGGCTGCCCGGGCGCTCGCGCTGGTGCGCGGCCGCGACTACGTCGTTCCTCAGGATGTCGTCGAGGTGATCCCCGATGTGCTGCGACACCGCCTGGTGCTCACCTACGACGCTCTCGCCGATGAGATCACCGCGGAGACCGTGATCAACCGGATCATGCAGACGGTGGCGCTGCCGCAGGTGAGTGCGCTTCCGCAGCAAGGGCATTCGGTACCGCCCGTGGTGCCGGCCGCGGCGGCGGCCAGCGGTCGGTGACCGGCACCGGAGGCCGCGCAGTCGATCTGCCCTCGTTGAAGCGCGGCGAGATCCGTGACCCCGCGCTGTCTGCCGCGTTGCGCAAGCTTGAGCTCACGGTCCGCCGCAAGCTCGACGGTGTGCTGCACGGGGACCATCTCGGCCTGATGCCCGGTCCGGGGTCGGAGCCGGGCGAATCGCGGATGTACCAACCCGGTGACGACGTGCGCCGGATGGACTGGTCGGTCACCGCGCGCACCACCCATCCGCACGTCCGGCAGATGATCGCCGACCGCGAGTTGGAGACCTGGCTGGTGGTCGACATGTCGGCAAGCCTGGACTTCGGCACCACCGGTTGCGAGAAGCGGGACCTTGCGGTGGCCGCGGCCGCGGCGATCGCGTTCCTCAACAGCGGTGGCGGTAACCGGCTCGGAGCGCTGATCTCCAACGGAGAGTCGATGAAACGGGTCCCGGCTTTGAGCGGCCGGGTGCACGAGCAGGAACTGTTGCGGGCGATTGCCACCACGCCGCGGGCCCCGATGGGCGTGCGTGGTGATCTCGCCGGGGCGATCGATGCGCTTCGACGCCCCGAGCGCAGACGGGGTATGGCGGTGATCATCAGCGACTTCCTCGGCCCGATCAACTGGATGCGTCCGCTGCGGGCGATCGCCGGGCGGCACGAGGTGCTCGGCATCGAGGTGCTCGATCCGCGGGATGTCGAGTTGCCCGAGGTCGGCGACGTGATCTTGCAGGACACCGAGACCGGCGTGACCCGTGAGTTCACCGTTGACGCGCAACTGCGTAGTGATTTCGAGCAGGCCGCCGCGGCGCATCGAGCAGAAGTGGCACGTACCCTGCGGCGTTGCGGCGCGCCGTTGTTGAGCCTGCGCACCGACCGGGACTGGATCGCCGATGTGGTGCGGTTCGTCGCGAGCCGTCGGCGCGGCGCCATGGCGGGCCGGTAGGACGGTATTGCCCGATGAACGCTTGCGCGAAGCCAATGTAGTGCGATGACGACAGCAACTGAAATGATAAGTAGCACATGACTTTACCGTTACTCGGACCCATGAGCCTGTCGGGCTTTGCGCACGCGTGGTGGTTCCTTTTCCTCCTTGTCGTGGTGGGCCTGATCGGCCTCTACATCGCAGTACAGCGTGCGCGCAAGCAGCGGATCCTGCGGTTCGCCAACATGGAGCTGCTGGAGAGTGTGGCGCCCAAACAGCCCACCCGCTGGCGGCATCTGCCTGCGATTCTGCTGGTTGCCTCGATGGTGCTGCTGACGATCGCCATGGCGGGCCCCACCAATGACGTCCGGATTCCCCGCAACCGCGCGGTGGTGATGCTGGTGATCGACGTGTCTCAGTCGATGCGAGCCACCGATGTGGAGCCCAGCCGCCTCGTGGCAGCCCAGGAAGCGGCCAAGCAATTCGCCGATCAGTTGACTCCGGGCATCAACCTCGGGCTGATCGCCTACGCCGGCACCGCGACCGTGCTCGTGCAACCCACCACGAACCGTGAGGCGACCAAGAACGGCCTGGACAAGCTGCAGCTGGCCGATCGCACCGCCACCGGTGAGGGCATCTTCACCGCGTTGCAGGCGATCGCCACCGTCGGCGCGGTGATCGGCGGCGGTGACGAGCCGCCCCCTGCGCGCATCGTGCTGATGTCGGACGGCAAGGAGACCGTGCCGTCGAATCCGGACAACCCCAAGGGCGCATTCACCGCTGCGCGGACCGCACACGATCAGGGGGTGCCGATCTCGACCGTGTCGTTCGGTACGCCATACGGCTACGTCGAGATCAACGATCAGCGGCAGCCCGTCCCGGTCGACGACGACATGCTGAAGAAGATCGCGCAACTCTCCGGTGGTGATGCCTTCACCGCGAACAGCCTGGAGCAGCTCAAGGCGGTTTTCACCTCGCTGCAACAGCAGATCGGGTACGAGACGATCAAGGGCGACGCCAGCATGGGCTGGTTGCGTCTCGGCGCGCTGGTGCTGGCGCTGGCCGGGGGCGCCGCGCTCTTGATCAACCGCAGGCTGCCTGGCTGAGTGAGCGCCGAAATCTACGCCAGGGTCGCATATTCGCCCGCCCTACAGCCCTGGTGTCGATTTCGGCGAATCGCAGGCGACACGTTAAGTTGGCGGACATGACTGCGGACGCGGCCGTCGAGGCCAATGTGGGCAAGCCTGCTTTCGTATCCCGTTCGGTGCTCGTGACCGGTGGAAACCGGGGCATCGGCCTGTCCATCGCCCAGCGTCTGGCCGCCGACGGCCACAAGGTGGCCGTCACCCACCGCGGCTCGGGCGCACCTGAGGGCCTGTTCGGTGTCCAGTGCGACGTCACCGACAGTGCTGCCGTCGATCGCGCCTTCACCGAGGTTGAGGAGCACCAGGGGCCGGTCGAGGTGCTGGTGTCCAACGCGGGGATCTCGCAGGACGCGTTCCTGATGCGGATGACCGAGGAGCGGTTCGAGAACGTCATCAACGCCAACCTCACCGGTGCCTTCCGGGTGGCCCAGCGGGCCTCGCGCAGCATGCAGCGCAAGCGATTCGGCCGCATCATCTTCATCGGATCGGTGTCCGGTATGTGGGGAATCGGCAACCAGGCCAACTACGCGGCCGCCAAGGCCGGTCTGATCGGCATGGCCCGCTCGATCTCGCGCGAACTGTCCAAGGCGGGTGTCACCGCGAACGTCGTCGCCCCCGGCTACATCGACACCGAGATGACCAGGGCACTCGATGAGCGGATCCAGCAGGGAGCCTTGGACTTCATCCCGGCCAAGCGGGTCGGTACCGCCGCCGAGGTCGCCGGGGCGGTCAGCTTCCTGGCTTCCGAGGATGCGAGCTATATCGCCGGCGCGGTCATTCCGGTCGACGGCGGCATGGGCATGGGCCACTAACAAGACACGGCTAGAGGAGAAACCACACATGGCAGGCATTCTCGACGGTAAGCGCATCCTGGTCACCGGGATCATCACCGACTCGTCGATCGCGTTCCACATCGCCAAGCAGGCCCAGGAAGCCGGCGCCGAGCTGGTGCTGACGGGCTTCGACCGGATGAAGCTGATCCAGCGTATCGCCGATCGACTGCCCAACCCGGCTCCGCTGTTGGAACTCGACGTGCAGAACGAAGAGCACCTGTCGACACTGGCCGGCCGCGTCACCGAAACCATCGGTGAGGGCAACAAGCTCGACGGTGTGGTGCACTCGATCGGCTTCATGCCGCAGACCGGTATGGGGGTCAACCCGTTCTTCGACGCGCCGTATGCCGATGTCGCCAAGGGCATCCACATCTCGGCCTACTCCTACGCATCGCTCGCCAAGGCGCTGCTGCCGATCATGAACCCGGGCGGCGGCATCGTCGGCATGGACTTCGATCCGACCCGCGCCATGCCTGCCTACAACTGGATGACCGTCGCCAAGAGCGCGCTCGAATCCGTCAACCGGTTCGTCGCCCGTGAGGCCGGCCAGTTCGGTGTCCGTTCGAATCTCGTTGCCGCAGGCCCGATCCGCACCCTGGCGATGAGTGCGATCGTCGGTGGCGCGCTCGGGGACGAGGCCGGTGCGCAGATGCAGCTGCTCGAAGAGGGCTGGGATCAGCGTGCGCCGATCGGCTGGAACATGAAGGATCCGACACCGGTCGCCAAGACGGTGTGCGCACTGCTCTCGGACTGGCTGCCCGCCACCACCGGCTCGATCATCTACGCCGACGGTGGCGCCAGCACGCAGTTGCTCTGACGTGTTTTTCGCCGAAACCGCATTCCGGCAGGTGTGCACTCGCACAAACCCTGCTGGAATGCGGTTTCGCGGTAGAGGGGAGGCGAGCTGATGGATTTCGACGCCGTCCTGCTGCTGTCGTTCGGGGGTCCGGAAGGCCCGGAGCAGGTGCGACCGTTTCTGGAGAATGTCACCCGAGGCCGCGGGATACCGCCCGAACGCCTCGATGAGGTGGCCGGGCACTACCTGCATTTCGGGGGAGTGTCGCCGATCAACGGCATCAACCGGGCGCTGATCGAGCAGTTGCGTGCCGAGTTGCCTGAGCTCCCGGTGTACTTCGGCAACCGGAACTGGGTCCCGTACGTCGAGGATGCGGTTGCAACCATGCGTGACAACGGGATTCGTCGTGCAGCGGTCTTCACCACATCGGCCTGGGGCGGCTACTCCAGTTGCACCCAGTACGTGGAAGACATCGCCCGCGCCCGGGCCGCAGCCGGTGCGGATGCACCCGAGTTGGTCAAGCTACGGCAGTACTTCGACCATCCCCTACTGGTGGAGATGTTCGCCGATGCGATCGGCGCGGCTGCCCAGACACTGCCCGCCGACGTGCGGGCCGACGCACGCTTGGTGTTCACCGCTCATTCGGTGCCGATCGCGGCCGACGAGCGGCACGGACCGCGTCTCTACAGCCGCCAGGTCGACTACGCGACGCGGTTGGTCGCTGCCGCCGCGGGATACGACGACTTCGATCAGGTGTGGCAGTCCCGCTCGGGTCCGCCACAGATTCCCTGGTTGGAGCCCGACATCGCCGATCACCTCGACGCACTCGGCGGTCAAGGGACCCGTGCGGTCATCGTGTGTCCGATCGGGTTCGTCGCCGATCACATCGAAGTGGTGTGGGATCTGGACTACGAGCTACGGCTGCAGGCGGAGCAGGCCGGCGTGACCCTCGCCAGGGCCACCACCCCGAACGCGGATCCTCGGTTCGCCAGGCTGGCGGCCGGGTTGATCGACGAACTGCGTACGGGCGCCGAGCCGCAGCGCGTCGCGGGGCCGAATCCGGTGCCCGGCTACGGGTTCAGTGTGAACGGCGCGCTGTGCTCGCCACGGTGCTGCGGCGAGAACACCACCGTCTGAACCACCGGGCCACCGCTATTGGGGCCAGGCTGAGCGCAGGATCGCCCCGAGCGCGGCCAACCGTGCCGAGCGCACCACCTGAGCCAGCGGCCGCAGGGTGTCCCCGGCGAGCTGGACTTCCGATGACGTCTGCAGGCCGATCGGCATCAGCCCGGCGCTCACGGTGATGATCGCGTCGACATGTGCCGCGTTCTCCAGCACCCGAACCGCGCGGGCAGGCGCATGATCGGGGATGCGGTGCAACCGGGTGGTGTCGAGTATCTGCTCGACCATTCCGCGGGGATCGTCGATGTCGAAACTTGCCCCGGCCCGAAGCCTGCCGAGTGCATCGGCGGCTGAGCGGACAGCCGCACGCAGCTCGTATTCCGCAGCGCCGAGGTCGATGTGCTCGACCGCGGGCGTGGTGGGCACCGAGTACACCGTCCATGACAGTGCCCGCGGCTCGGGATCGAACGTCGAGTCCTCTTCGTCCTCGTCGAGTTCGTAGTACTCGAGCTCGGGGACCAGCCCGACCCCGTCCAATGCCTCATGTGTCACCATCACCGCCTCGCCGACGGTCACTGCGTCCCGCTGGAACTGGGTGCCGGCGGGCAACCCACGGACATCACCGGGAACCGGCTGCACGACGGTGATCGACGGCGTGGTCCTCGACCTCCCGACCGCCGTACGCAGTGTCTGCAGCAGCGACATCGAGCCGGAATCCTCCAACTCGGGCCATGGCAACCCCGTGCGCGTCGCAGCGACCGAGTCGTATGCGGTCACAGAATGCATTGGCGCCCACTGCGATAGCGCGTCGAGAACATCGTCGGGCGCGGCGGCGCCAGCGAGCCAGGAGTTCGCCCATACCGCCAACGTTGCACTTGGACACCACATAATGCTGGCAGTGTAGTTGTCAGCCGCCGATGGGGCCGTATTCGCTAGGGTGGTGCGTATGCCCGTCCCGCTGATCTGGCTCATCCTGGCACTGGGGCTTGCCGGGGCCGAGGCGCTGACCGGCGACATGTTCCTGCTGATGTTGGCGGGCGGGGCGCTGGCTGCCACGGGCTCCAGTTGGCTGCTGGACTGGCCGATCTGGGCCGACGGGGCGGTGTTCCTCGTGGTCTCGGTGCTGCTGCTGATCCTGGTCAGGCCCGCGCTGCGGCGGCGATTCGAAGCCGGCAAGGGCCTTCCCGAGCCGATCAAGGCACTTGAGGGCAAGCCTGCCCTGGTTCTCGACCGGGTGGCCCGCCACGAGGGGCAGGTCAAGCTCGACGGCGAAGTCTGGACGGCGCGGCCGATGAACGACGACGATGTTTTCGAACCGGGCGAACATGTCACCGTGATGCGCATTGACGGCGCCACCGCGGTGGTGTGGCGAACCCCCTGACGCTAGGAGATCCGTGATGGAAGGTGCCGTAGCCGGCCTCGTCCTGCTCGCCGTGCTGGTGCTGTTCGCGATTGTGGTGGTGGCCAAGTCGGTTGCTCTGATACCGCAGGCCGAGGCCGCGGTCATCGAGCGCCTGGGCCGCTACAGCCGGACCGTGAGCGGTCAGTTGACGTTGCTCATACCGTTCATCGACCGGGTCCGTGCCCGCGTCGACCTGCGTGAGCGGGTGGTGTCCTTTCCGCCGCAGCCGGTGATCACCGAGGACAACCTGACGCTCAACATCGACACCGTGGTCTATTTCCAGGTCACCAACCCGCAGGCGGCGGTGTACTCGATCAGCAACTACATCGTGGGTGTGGAGCAGTTGACCACAACCACCCTGCGCAACGTGGTCGGCGGCATGACGCTGGAGCAGACACTGACCTCGCGCGACTCGATCAACGGTCAATTGCGGGGCGTGCTCGACGAGGCGACCGGCCGCTGGGGTCTACGGGTGGCGCGGGTCGAACTACGCAGCATCGACCCGCCGCCGTCGATCCAGGAGTCGATGGAAAAGCAGATGAAGGCCGACCGCGAGAAACGGGCCATGATCCTGACCGCAGAAGGTGTCCGCGAGTCGTCGATCAAGCAGGCCGAAGGCCAGAAGCAGTCACAGATCCTGGCGGCCGAGGGCGCCAAGCAGGCCGCGATCCTGTCCGCCGAGGCCGACCGGCAGTCCCGGATGCTGCGCGCCCAGGGTGAGCGGGCCGCCCAGTACCTGCAGGCCCAGGGCCAGGCCAAGGCCATCGAGAAGACGTTCGCCGCGATCAAGGCGGGCCGTCCGACCCCGGAGATGCTGGCCTACCAGTACCTGCAGACACTGCCCCAGATGGCCAAGGGCGAGGCCAACAAGGTGTGGCTGGTGCCCAGCGACTTCGGGTCGGCGCTGCAGGGCTTCACCAGGATGCTGGGTGCTCCCGGCGAGGACGGCGTGTTCCGCTACACCCCGTCGCCGGTGGAGGAGGACCTGCCGAAGCCTGAGGACGACTCGGACGAGGTCGCCGACTGGTTCAACACCGAGACCGATCCGGAGATCGCGAGGGCGGTGGCGAAGGCCGAGGCTGAGGCGCGCTCGACCACTCCGCCGCTCGGATCCCAGCCGGCCGCACCGGAATTGGGCGCACCACTGCCGAATGAGCTGCAAGGTGGGGTGCACCGCGCGCCGTAGCGGTTGATACCCGGGCGCCGGGTTCAGCTTTGTCATAGGTCCGCGCTACGTTGTCCCGTTCCGCACTGCGAACGGAGAACAAAATGCAGACCAGCTCACGGCCCACGGTCGGCCGTTGCAGCCCGATGGGTGCTGTCGGGTGTCGATGTGTTGTCGGTCGTTCTCACATTTCGCTGACGCGGACGTCGAAATCAAGTTCTACTGATTGCAACGATCGCGCCCGAAAGAAGCAACATGCCTGACGACCGGCTGAAGAACTATGTCCTGGCCCGTGCCGACGCAGACGTCGCACTGAGTGAGCAGGCTCGTCTGGTCGTCCTCGCGGCCCTGGAAAGTGCGGGCGATCTCACCGACGTGCTCGGGGACCATGAGACGTCCCCGACAGTGATCGCGTCGCTGACCACTGCCCACGATGCCGGCGTCGAACCGGTCGGTGCGTATCTGAAAGACATCACGGTGCAGGGCTTTCGCGGGATCGGACCAAGGGCGAGGCTGCCGATCCCGCCCGGCCCGGGCCTCGTCGTCATCGCCGGACGGAACGGATCCGGAAAATCGACACTGGCCGAGGCACTCGAGTTGGCCCTGACCGGAAGGAATTCCCGATGGCACGGCAAAGCCGCGGTGTGGTCCAGCAATTGGCGCAATCTGCACGTCGGCGATCCCGCCGAGATTCGGGTCGGGCTGACCGAGCAGGGTGCGGGAACGTCGACCATCGGGGTGGACTGGCCCCCCGGTGCCGAAGTCGAGGTGGACCAACTACAGCAGTGGGTGCAGCGCAACGGTCAGAAGCGCGAGGACGTCGGGGCGTTGGGATGGGCTGCGGCGCTGGAGATGTACCGGCCGCTGCTGAGTTACGACGAACTCGGCGGGATCCTGGAGGGCAGGCCCAGCGACTTCTATGACCAGCTCTACAAGTTGCTCGGACTCGAACAGTTGACGGAGGCGGTGGCCCGACTGGATGTCGAGGTGAAACGCCTCAAGCAACCCGGCGCCGAGGTGAAGAAAGCCAAGGACGCCCTCAGATCCAGACTCGAGCAGCACGATGACGAGCGCGCGGCGAAGGCTTTGACCCAGTTGAAGAAGGCCAAGCCGGACCTTGACGCGGTCCGCCCACTGATCGCACAGGGCTCGTCGATCGCGGTGGCACCGGCGTGGCGGCAAGCGGCCCAGCTGACCGTGCCGACCGGCGAGCAACTCGAACTTCACTGCGCTGCACTGCGTTCGGCGGCGTCCAGGGAGCGGTCCGAGGCTGCCCGCGCGGATGCCCTCGTCGCCGACCGCGCCCGACTTCTTGAGCAGGGGCTGCAGTTCCGTAACCGCCATGGCTCCCAGCCCTGTCCGGTGTGTACCCACGGCACCCTCGACGAGAAGTGGGCGGCGGCTGCGCGCGCTGCCTTGGAGCGCGACCAGAGTGCCGCCCGGGCTCTCACCGCAGCGCGTGCGGCCACTCGTCAGGCCCGGTCAGCGGTCGTCACCGCCGTGCACAATATCGGAACACCGCCGGCAAGCGCCGCCGAACTGACCATGCTGGCCGCCGCGCAGAAGGCACACCAACGATTCGCCGCGATGCCCGCCGATGGTGACCTGGCCCTGGCCGACCACGTGAGGAAGCACCTGCCACCGCTGCGCGAAGCGTATGCCGCGCTGCGGCACGAGGCATCGACCCTGATCCGGGCCCGTGACGACGCCTGGGTGCCGATCGCCGTTCAACTCGCCGACTGGGTGACCAAAGCCGAGGCGGCCGCCAAGGCCGATCCACAACTCAAGATCGTGACCGAGGCACAGAAGTGGTTGCAGGCCAACGCCGGTGAGCTCCGCAACCAGCGCATCGCGCCCCTGGCCGATCAGGCCAGGCAGATCTGGTCGACACTGCGCCAGGAGAGCAATGTGGGACTAGGCAAGATCCGGCTGGAGGGCCAGAAGACCAGCCGCCGGGTGATTCTGGAAGCCGCCGTTGACGGCTCGGACACCGAGGCGTTCGGCGTGATGAGTCAGGGCGAACTGCAGGCGCTGGCGTTGGCGATCTTCATCCCGAGGGCGACGTCACCCGAGAGCCCGTTCCGCTTCCTGGTGCTCGATGACCCGATTCAGGCGATGGACCCGTCGAAGATCGAGGGGTTCCTGCAGGTACTCACCGAGTTGGCTGCCGATCGGCAGGTGATTGTGTTTACCCACGACGATCGGTTGCCCGCCGCGATCCGGCGGTCCCGGGCGCCTGCCCACATCATCGCCGTCACCCGCGGAGCAGAATCGGCGGTCACCGTGGCCGAGGCGAGCCGCCCGGCCACGCGCCTGCTGGAAGACGCGTATGTCATCGCGGCCGACGATGCTGTGCCAGACGCGATCAAACGTGCCGCCATCCCGGTGTTGTGTCGCGAAGCACTGGAACATACCGCGTGGGATGTGTTCGCCGCCAAGTCACTCGCCGTCGGCCAGACACCCGGCGCGGTCGAGGCGGCCTGGGATGAGGCCACCAGTACCCGCCAACGCCTCCTGTTGGCGCTGAACCCTTCCGACAGCGCGGCGTTGGACAAATGGCTCACGGGCGGCACGGCCCGCAAGGCGACGATGGTGATCGTCACCAAAGGCATCCACCGCGGCCTGGCGGACTTCAAACTCGCCGTGAAGCAGGCCCGGTTGGCCGTCGAGGATCTACGCAAGGTGCTGCCGTGACGCACCGGTCCGAACTTCTCGACTATGCAGGCCAACTGCTCGACGGTTCGATCAACCTCGGCGCGCGCGGTGCCCGCACCGCGGCCCTGCTCACCCGCTGCGCCCTCGAGGACTGGCTGGACGATCAGAGTGCCCCGTGGTCGGGCACACCCGGGCCGCGGCCGACGACGCGGTCGAAACTGGTGGTGCTCGGTGCATTACGGGGTCCCGAGACGGGTGAACATGCGAAACGGGCGTGGCATGACCTGAGCCGTGCCTGCCACCACCACGCCTACGAGCTGCAACCCTCGATCACCGAAATCCGCCAACTGCTGCACCAGGTGCGGCGGTTGATCGCTCCGGCAGCAGAAAACAGACCAGGATCTTGATGAACAGCAGCACCGGCAGCCAGGCCAGCGTCGGAGGGATCATCAGCTCAGTTGCAGCGCGACCATCGGCAGCGGGGTGTCGGTGTCGGTGATCGGTTGTCCGAGAGTGTCTTCGAGGATGGGCTTGAACTGTTCCCAGGCCTTCGGGCGCCGGTTGCGGTAGACGGCGAGCGTGCGATCGGCTTCGTCCTGGGACAGGATGCGTGCGGTGCCATGGCGGGGTTTACGGCTTGCCGCCCAGACCCGGATGTGCGGGTCGGCCTCGATGTTGCGGAACCATTGTGCTCGACTGCCGAATCCGGAGGCGACGACGTAGGTGTCAGGCGTCGGATGGTCGATGACCTCCAGGACGACATAACGGCGCGTGCCGGACTTGCGGCCGATGTGCTCGAGCATGAGCACCCGGGAGCCTAGCAGCGCGCCGGCCCCGGCGCGGTAGAGCCAGATCGGTGCGCGCATGAGCCATCGGTTGCGCAGGATTCGCGCGCCGATGTCGGCGAATGTGTTTTCAGCGGACATGTGGATCTCCTTTCATCATGACTTGAGTCCATCGCGATAGATCGCGAAAACCTCTGTGGCCCAGCGCTTCATGCCGGCGTCCGAGAGGGGGTCGACGCCGAGGGTCTCGGTGAGGCGCGCCCGCAGCGTCAGCACCGCCAGATCGTTGACCAGCAGGAATGCGGCCCGCATGGCCGGATCCTCGCCGGGGCTGGCGACACCCGCTGCGACCATGGCGTCCAGCGCTGTGCGGCTGATGCCGTACAGCCGGTCGAACACTGCCGATCCGACCGGGCCGCCCGTGGTCAGCAACCGGCCGAGGTAACCCGGGACGGGGGAGTCGGGTGGGAGGTGGCTGGCCAGCCCCTCGAGCATCGTCGGCACCGCCGACGGTCCAAGGCCGACCACCGCGGTCTGCTCGGTCACCGCGGTCAGCACTGCTTCGAGGGTCCGCACCGCGTGGTCGTCGACGGCCGCCACGAGCCCGTCCTTGGAGCCGTAGTGCCGCACCACCAGCGCGGGGGACACGTCGGCGGCGGCTGCGATGTCTCGCATCGTGACGGCGTCGGCGCCGTGTTCGGCGAACAGTCGCAGCGCTTCGTCGCGGATCCGTGCCCGTGCTGTCCGATCATCGAGAGGTGAACTCACGTTTACTATTGTAAACAGATGTTTACATCTCGCAACCCTGAAGGTCCGGGTGCTGCCGAATGGGGGCTCAGCTGGTGATTACGGGTTCTTCGGTGGTGTCGTCGGCCCGGTTCGCGCGCTCGTCGCGGCGATGGCTGCGCACCTCGAAGATCAGGCCTGCGATCCCGAGGGCCGCCGTGCACAACGACACCACGAACAGCAGCGGGCTGATGTTGCCGGTCAACGCATCGCCGAGGATGACCACCGCGGCGGTCCCCGGCAGCAGGCCCGCGGCCGTGGCCAGGGTGTAGGGCACCACCCGGACGGCGGTCGCACCGGCGGCATAGTTGAGTACCGAGAACGGAACGGCCGGGATCATCCGTGTTGACAGGATCACCGGCCAGCCGCGTTGGCGTAGCCGGGTGTCGAGCGAATCGACGCGGGGATGACGCACCAGACGGTTGAGCTGCCAGCCGGCCGCACGGATCAGCAGCAGCGCGATCACCGCACTGATGGTGCTGGCCACCACTGCGATCGTCACGCCAAGCGCCGGTCCGAACAGCAGGCCCGCCGCCAGGGTGAACGCGGTGCGGGGGAACGGGAAGACGGTCACCACGGTGTGAGCTGCCAGGAATGCCAGGGGAAACCACGGGCCCACCGAAGTGGCCCAATCGCGCAACTGCATCGCCGACGGCAGCGGGATCAGTAACGCAACTGCGAGGAGAATCACAATCCCGGTCAGGATGGCCACGATCCGGCGCGCAGGGAGCTGCGATGCCGTTGCGATTACCGCAGCGCGCACCGTACGCAGCGTGCTGACGACGGGTTTCACGCTTAGCAAGACTACGGGCAGTCGGTTAACAGCTTCTTTCCGTCAGTACGCAAGTCGGCCGCCCGGCGACCGACGCCGTGATGGCGATCATTTAGCCTGAGGGTCGAGTGGGTAGGTCACACGCTGCGATAACAGGAGATGCCGGTGTCCTTACAGGGGTCCAGTGCGGTCGAATCAGACCGTCAGCAATGGCGCAGGGCTGTCGCCGGGGTTCTGGCCAAGAGCAGTCGACGCGATCCGGCGGAGCTGCCGGACGAACCGGAGCGACTGCTCGATTCCGCCACCTACGAGGGTTTCGCGATCCGGCCGCTGTACACCAGCTTGGATGCACAGCCGGAGCCGCCACTGCCCGGCCGGTGGCCGTACGTACGTGGCGGCGACGCCCTGCGCGACGTCAAGTCCGGATGGAAAGTGGTCGAGGGGTTCCCGGTCGTCCCCGGCTCGCGCGCCGATACCGTCAACGGTGCCGTACTGGTGGCGCTGACCGAGGGGGTCAGCGCGCTCACGCTCCGCGTCGGAGGTGACGGGGGAGTCGCGCCGGCGGATCTGGACCGCGTGTTCGACGGCGTGTTCCTGGATCTGGTGCCGGTGATCATCGAGAACACCGGCGACTCATCCGATTTCGGTGCCACTGCCGATGCGGTGCTGGCACTGCTGGCAGACCTCGACGCCGATCAGCGCTCGCGGTTGTCCGTCGACCTCGGTGCGGATCCGTTGACCGCCCCGCTGTCAGGCGGGTCGGCGCCCGAAGACGCGGATCTGGTCGCCACTGCGAAAAAGCTGACCGGCTATGCCGGCGGCGTGCGGACCATCACCGTCGACGGCCTGGCCTTCCACAACCTGGGTGCCGGCGCGGCCTGGGAGCTTGCGGCGTCGACCGCGGCGGGCGTTGCCTACCTGCGCACCCTCGTGGGCGGCGGCCTGTCGGTTCCGGATGCGTTGCGGCAGATCAGTTTCCGGTACGCCGCAGATGATGAGCAGTTCATCACGATCGCGAAGCTGCGCGCAGCACGTCAACTGTGGGCGCGGGTGGCCGAGGTGGCCGGTGGACCGAGCGCTCGTGATGCCGGCGGTGCCACCGTGCACGCAGTGACCTCGCTGCCGATGATGACGCAGCGTGACCCCTGGGTGAACATGCTGCGCACCACCCTGGCCGCGTTCTCCGCGGGCGTCGGCGGCGCCGACACCGTGCAGGTGCTGCCGTTCGATGTGGCGATTCCGGGCGGATTGGAGGGCACGTCAGCGAGTTTCGCGCGGCGGATCGCCCGTAACACCCAACTGTTGCTGTTGGAGGAGTCCCACATCGGGGAGGTGTTGGACCCGGCAGGCGGATCGTGGTTCGCCGAGGATCTCACCGCGCAATTGGCACAGCAGGCCTGGTCGCATTTTCAGGAGATCGAGTCGCGCGGGGGTTTCCTGGCGGCCCGTGACCATGTCACCGCTCAGATCGCCGAGGTCGCCCAACGCCGTGCCGACGACATTGCGCACCGCCGCACGGCCGTCACCGGTGTCAACGAGTACCCGAATCTTGCCGAGAAGCCTCTGCCGCCCAATGGTGCCGATCGCCCGGTCGCCCGGTACGCCACCGGCTTCGAAGAGCTCCGCGATCGTTCGGATGCCTTCCTGGCCAGCACCGGAGCCCGCCCGCGGGTGCTGCTGCTGCCGCTGGGTCCGCTGGCCGAGCACAACATCCGCACCACCTTCGCGGCCAACCTGCTGGCCTCAGGCGGTATCGAGGCGGTCAACCCCGGACCGGTCGGTGCTGCCGATGTCGCCGAAGCGGTATCCGAGGCCGGCTCACCGGCCGTCGCGGTGCTGTGCGGCACCGATGCCCGCTACGGCACCGACAGCTCGAACGTGATCGCAGCGGCACGTGCCGCGGGTATCGGCGAGGTTCTGCTGGCCGGACCCGAAAAGGCTGTGGCAGATGTAGATTCGAAACCAGATGGTTACCTGACCGCCAAAATCAATGCAGTGGAAGCCCTGTCGAACCTGCTTACCGGACTGGGAGCCTGATATGACCGCAACAGCAGGAATTGAGATCACGAGTTTCGCGGACGTGCCGCTGAAACCAGACAGCGCGGTAGCGCCCCCGACGGCGGCCCAGGTCGAGGAACACGTCTCCGCCGCGGCCGCGGCCCACGGTTACACCCCCGACCAACTGGACTGGGCCACACCGGAGGGCATCGACGTCAAGCCGGTCTACATCGGCGCCGACCGCGACACCGCCCTCGACGAGGGATATCCGCTGGACAGCTTTCCCGGTGCGCCACCGTTCGTCCGCGGGCCGTATCCCACGATGTATGTCAACCAGCCGTGGACCATCCGCCAGTACGCCGGATTCTCCACCGCCGCGGAATCCAACGCGTTCTACCGACGTAACCTCGCCGCAGGCCAGAAGGGCCTGTCCGTGGCGTTCGACCTCGCCACCCACCGCGGCTACGACTCGGACCATCCGCGGGTGGCAGGCGATGTCGGCATGGCCGGGGTGGCCATCGATTCGATTCTGGACATGCGGCAACTGTTCGACGGGATCGACCTGTCGACGGTGTCGGTGTCGATGACGATGAATGGTGCGGTGCTGCCCATCCTGGCCCTCTACGTGGTGGCGGCCGAGGAGCAGGGGGTGCCGCCGGAGAAGCTCGCGGGCACCATCCAGAACGACATCCTCAAAGAGTTCATGGTCCGCAACACCTACATCTATCCGCCCAAGCCGTCGATGCGGGTGATCTCCGACATCTTCGGCTACACGAGTACCAAGATGCCGAAGTTCAACTCCATCTCGATCTCCGGCTACCACATCCAAGAGGCCGGTGCCACAGCAGATTTGGAGCTCGCCTACACGTTGGCCGATGGTGTCGAGTACATCAGGGCGGGCCTGGCCGCGGGTCTGGACATCGACAAGTTCGCGCCTCGGCTGTCCTTCTTCTGGGGGATCGGCATGAACTTCTTCATGGAGGTGGCCAAGCTGCGCGCGGGTCGGCTGCTGTGGAGTGAGCTCGTCGCGCAGTTCGAGCCCGAGAACGAGAAGTCGCTGTCACTGCGTACCCACTCCCAGACCTCGGGTTGGTCGCTGACGGCACAGGATCCGTTCAACAACGTGGCCCGCACCTGCATCGAGGCGATGGCCGCGACTCAGGGGCACACCCAGTCGTTGCACACCAACGCGCTCGACGAGGCGCTCGCGCTGCCGACGGACTTCTCGGCCCGGATCGCGCGCAACACCCAGTTGTTGCTGCAGCAGGAGTCGGGCACGACCCGCCCGATCGACCCGTGGGGCGGTTCGTACTACGTCGAATGGCTCACCCATCAACTCGCGCAGCGGGCTCGCGCTCACATCGCCGAGGTCGCCGAGCACGGCGGGATGGCGCAGGCCATCAGCGACGGCATCCCCAAGTTGCGCATCGAGGAGGCGGCCGCACGGACCCAGGCGCGTATCGACTCCGGGGCGCAGACGGTGATCGGCGTCAACCGGTATCAGGTCGCCGAGGACCAGGAGATCGAGGTCCTCAAGGTCGAGAACAGCCGGGTGCGTGCCGAGCAGCTCGCCAAACTCGAGCAACTGCGGGCCGATCGCGACGAAGCCGCCACGCAGGACGCGCTCGCCGAGTTGAGCCGCGCTGCCGAGGCGACCGGCCCCGCAGGAGAGGATGGGCTCGGCAACAATCTGCTGGCCCTGGCCATCAACGCGGCACGGGCCAAGGCCACCGTCGGGGAGATCTCCGATGCGTTGGAGAAGGTCTACGGGCGCCACCAGGCTGAGATCCGTACCATCTCGGGGGTCTACCGCGACGAAGTGGGAAAGGGCAGCAATATCGCAAGTGCGACGGAGCTTGTGAGCAAGTTCGCCGAGGCGGACGGCCGTCGGCCCCGCATCCTGGTGGCCAAGATGGGTCAGGACGGGCACGACCGCGGGCAGAAGGTGATCGCCACCGCGTTCGCCGACATCGGCTTCGACGTGGACGTGGGCTCGTTGTTCTCCACCCCGGAAGAGGTGGCGCGGCAGGCCGCCGACAACGATGTGCACGTTGTCGGGGTGTCCTCCCTGGCTGCCGGGCACCTGACCCTGGTGCCCGCCCTGCGCGATGCGCTGGCGGCGGTGGGCCGCCCCGACATCACGATCGTGGTCGGCGGCGTCATCCCACCCGGCGATTTCGATGAGCTCTATGCGGCCGGGGCGACGGCGATCTTCCCGCCCGGCACGGTGATCGCCGACGCCGCGATCGGTCTGCTGCACACGTTGGCGCAGCGGCTCGGATACCAGCTGAGCTAGTGGCCGCCACCGTCGGAGAAATCGCGTCGGCCATCCGCGCAGGCGATCGTGCCGCCCTGGCGCGGGCCATCACGATGGTGGAGTCGACCCGGGCCGACCATCGGGATCAGGCGCAGGCGCTGCTGCTGGAGCTGATGCCCGGTGCAGGCAGGTCGCCGGAGGCCGGAGGCCGACCACAGGCGATGCACGTCGGTATCACCGGGGTCCCGGGAGTTGGCAAGTCGACCACGATCGAAGCGCTCGGGATGCACCTCATCGAGGCGGGACACCGCGTCGCGGTGCTCGCGGTCGACCCGTCCTCGACCCGAACCGGAGGGTCGATCCTCGGCGACAAGACGCGGATGTCCCGCCTGGCGGTGCACCCGGATGCCTACATCCGGCCGTCGCCGACCTCAGGCACTCTCGGCGGGGTGGCCAAGGCCACGCGCGAGACGATCGTGCTACTCGAAGCCGCGGGTTACGACATCATCCTGGTCGAGACGGTCGGGGTGGGACAGTCCGAGGTCGCGGTGTCCAACATGGTGGATACCTTCGTATTCCTCACACTGGCACGCACCGGAGACCAGCTGCAGGGCATCAAGAAGGGCGTCCTGGAGCTTGCCGACATCGTGGTCGTCAACAAGGCCGACGGCGAGCACGCGACGGAGGCCAAGAAGGCTGCACGGGAGCTGGCAGGTGCGATCCGGCTGATCTATCCGCGTGAAACTCTCTGGCGTCCACCGGTTCTCACAATGAGCGCGCTGGAGGGAAGCGGCCTGGCCGAGCTGTGGCAGACAGTGCTCAAGCATCGGGAAGTGCTGACCGAGGCGGGGGAGTTCGAGGCCAGACGACGTGCCCAGCAGGTGGAGTGGACCTGGTCGATGGTGCGCGACACCGTCCTGGACCGGTTACTGTCGCACCCCGAGGTCCGCAGGGTCCGCGACGAGGTCGAGCGCCGCGTCCGCGACGGGGAACTCACCCCTGCCTTGGCCGCGCAACAGATTCTGGACGCGGCCAACTGATAACCGAAAGGCAACGGTTTCTCATGGCGGAGGTGAAGTCGAAGGTGCACCGTCTCGCTGCCTGTGCAGTGGTCGCCGGCGCAGTGCTGACCGGCTGTGGCAGCCAGGCGGACGTTGGTAGCCAGCCCACCGTTGCCAAGGCAAAGTTGCAAACCCTGGCTAAGCAGAAGCTGGAAGCCGCGGCGGGCAAGAAGGCCAAGTCGGTGGACTGCAAGGACGGTATTGCCGGCAAAGTCGGCACCACACAGCGGTGCGTACTTACAGCCAAGGACGGCAGCAAGATCGGGGTTACCGCGACGGTCAGGGCGGTGGAGGGTTCCGGTACAGACGCCAGGGTCAATGTCGACTTCAAGGTGGACGAGAAGCCGCTCGGGTGAGCTCCGGCCGGAGCTAACAGATAGATAACGCAGGGATAATTTGCCGGGGTTCCAGGTAAATTCAAATCTGTGACAGTCGTACCCGGACGGAACCGCAGCGCGGCGCTTCCGCATGGTGTCCAAGGCGCCGCCGGCGCCGGCTTCGCCTGCACCCTGCGCGGATTCTCTCAGCTCTTTCCGGGGCGCCGGTTCGGCGGTGGCGCCATGGCGATCTACCTCGATGGGGAGCCGGTTGTCGACGTGTGGACCGGTTACCGCGACCGGGCCGGAACCGAGTACTGGACGGCAGATACCGCTGCAATGGTGTTCTCGGCGACCAAGGGAATGGCGTCCACGGTCATTCACCGGCTGGTCGACCGCGGCCTGATCGACTACGACACCCCGGTCTGTGCGTACTGGCCCGAGTTCGGGGCCAACGGCAAGGCCGGCATCACGGTTCGCCAGATGATGGCGCACGAGGCCGGCTTGTCGCAGCTCAACGGCGTCGGAAAAGCCGACCTCATGGACCACCGGTCGATGGAGGCCCGCGTCGCGGCCGCCCCGGTGAGTTCGCTGCTGTTCGGTAAACCTGCCTACCACGCTTTGACCTACGGCTGGCTGCTGTCGGGTCTGGCCCGCGCCGTGACCGGCCAGGACATGCGCAAGTTGTTCCGCACGGAGTTGGCGGAGCCGCTGGGCACGGACGGCATTCATCTGGGTCGGCCGCCGGCAGATGCCGCGACCCGGCCCGCGCAGATTCTGGCACCGCAGCGCACCTGGCCCAACCAGCTGTTCGACTTCGTCGCGCCGAAGGTGGCGGCGTGGGAGTTCTCCGGTGCGTTCGGCTCGATGTACTTCCCCGGGGCGATGTCCCTGGTGCAGGGCGACACCCCGTTCCTGGACGCCGAGGCGCCCGCCGTCAACGGGGTGGCAACCGCCCGGGGATTGGCCCGGATGTACGGGGCGATCGCCAACAAGGGAGTGCTGGGCGGTGCCGAGTTCTTGCGTCCTGAGACCGCCGCAGGCCTGACAGGTCGGCCGCAGCTCCGCCCTGACCGAAACCTGGTAGTGCCGTTGGCGTTCCATCTCGGATACCACTCCGTGCCGTTCGGGGTGATGGCAGGCTTCGGCCACGTCGGGCTGGGCGGTTCGGTCGGCTGGGCGGACCCGGCCAGTGGTCTGGCCATCGGATTCGTCCACAACCGTCTACTGACCCCCATGGTGCTCGACATGGCCGCGTTCGTCGGACTCCACGCCCTGATCCGCCGCGATATCGCCCGCGCCCGCCGCCGTGGCTTCGAGTCGGTCCCTGATCTGGGCGCACCCCCGTACGGGCTCCCCAGCCCTGCTGTCGGATAGCAAATAGCGCACCATCGGCCACTTTCAGCAACTTTTCGAAGCGCGCTGGATGCCATCCGGCGATGGGACAATGTGATCTGCGTCACGTTGGCCGGCCGGCGTGGGCTGGATTGCTGAAACCAAATCGGACGGGCGTCTCGTTAATCGTGTTCAATTTGCCGTTGGCGTCAATTCTGAACCTGGCGACTGGATCCGCAGCGTGGTCTGCGAACGGACCGGTCGGCATGGGTGGCAGGCGCACCCGGAACCGGCAATGCTGCACCGGGTAGCGAACCGCGCGGAAGGTGTCGGATGTCTACAGGTCATGTCACTGGGACTCCGTGCGTCGAATTAGCTGTAGGGACGCATCGGATTGATTCGTCGGCTTAATGAAATGACGGTTCAGTTGAATGTCGTTGCGATTTTCCCGACGTACCACGACGTTTGCGCACCATTGGCCAGCTAACTATCTATCGAATGACTATGAAGATGCTGCGGACAGGGCCGGAAATGGTGGCCGAAGCTGGGCAACAATTGCGCGCCCACAGCGGGTATTGTCGCGAAGCGGGCGGGATGCTGATCGTGGGTGCAGCTGGACGAAGGTCCACGCATCGATATCGAGAGGCTTTATAATGTTGTCTGACAAGCCTTTTCGCCGTAGTGAAGACGGTAGGCGGCAAGCTTTGCGCGGCTGGGGTTTTGATTCGGGCGCCGCGCTGCATCACGGAAATGAACGCTGTGGTAAGCGGTCGGGCGCTTTTCTGCGATCGAATGTTTCCAACATCGTCGTTGGTCGAAGCACTACGCTACCGACGCGAGTTAGCAACGACTCCGATCGGACGCGGGGATCCGGTAGCGTGCATCGACGTTGACCCAGTGCCTATTCATCGTCGCGCTTTTGTTTATTGATCGATGCTTTGCCCATCGACCAGATTGAGAGAGGTGAGCCGACTTGGCCGATCCTTCAGCCACCCCGATTGCCGTGATCGGCATGGCCTGCCGGCTTCCCGGCGGGATCACCTCACCGGAGCAGCTGTGGGACGCGCTCCTACGGGGTGATGACCTGGTCACCGAAGTCCCGCGGGACAGGTGGGACGCCGAGCAGTACTACGACCCGGAACCCGGCGTGGCTGGTCGTTCGGTATCGAAGTGGGGCGCCTTCCTCGACGATGTCGGCGGCTTCGATGCCGAGTTCTTCGGGATCGCCGAGCGCGAGGCCCTCGCCATCGATCCCCAGCACCGACTCCTACTGGAGACCGCCTGGGAGGCCGTCGAGCGTGCCGGTTTCGCTCCCACGTCGTTGGCCGGTTCCAAAACTGGCGTGTTCGCCGGTGTGACGCACAACGACTACGCGTACCTCGCAGCCGATACCGGATCGCTGGAGGGTCCGTACGGCTTCACGGGCACGAGCTTTTCCCTGGCCTCGGGGCGGATCGCGTATGCGCTGGGGGCCCACGGGCCCGCGGTGACCGTCGACACCGCATGTTCGTCTGGATTGACCGCGGTGCATCTGGCCTGCAACAGCCTGCTCGTCGGGGAGAGTGACCTGGCCCTGGCAGGCGGAGTCTCGGTGTTGCTGGAGCCACGTAAAGCGGCTTCCGGTTCGGCGGCGGGCATGTTGTCGCCGACCGGGCGGTGCCGCGCGTTCGACATAGGCGCCGACGGGTTCGTCTCTTCCGAGGGCTCCGTCGTCGTGGTGCTCAAACGGTTGTCGGATGCCCAGCGCGACGGCGACCGGGTCCTGGGCGTGATCCGCGGCACCGCGAGCAATCAGGACGGTCGCACGGTCAACATCGCGACCCCGTCGCGGGACGCGCAGGAGCGTGTCTACCGGGCAGCCCTGGAGATCGCCGACATCGATGCGGCGACCGTCGGCATGGTGGAGGCCCACGGCACCGGAACACCTGTCGGTGATCCACTCGAATATGCCGGTGTCGCAGCGGTATACGGGACAGCCGGACCGTGTGCCCTGACCTCGATCAAATCGAACTTCGGACACTTGCAGTCCGCTGCAGGCACTTTGGGTTTGATCAAGGCGGTGCTGGCGGTCCAACACGGCATCGTGCCGCAGAATCTGCACTTCACCGCGCTGCCCGACGAAATGGCCGCGATCAAGACCGACCTGTTCATCCCGCAGGCAGCCACGCAATGGCCGGCCACCGACGGCCGGCCGCGCCGCGCGGCGGTATCGTCCTACGGTCTGTCCGGTACCAACGTGCACGCCATCGTCGAACAGGCTCCGGAACAGTCCCCGGCAGAGACTGCTCACACTGCGCCGGAGACCGTCGAACCGATGGTCTTCCCACTGTCGGCAAGTTCCGCCGACGAGCTGCAGCGCACCGCGCGACTGCTGGCGGACTGGGCAAAAGCCGAGGGCGTCGGTCGCGAAAACGGCCCTGCGCTGGCCGATCTGGGCTACACGTTGTCCCGCCGCCGTGGACATCGCGCGGTGCGTGCCGTCGTCAACGCCGCCGGGGCGGCCGACCTGATGGCCGCACTGAACGAGATTGCGGACGGAAACTCCGTGTCTGCGCCGGCGGTCGGGCAGGATGACCGTGGACCGGTGTGGGTCTTCTCCGGGCAGGGCTCCCAGTGGGCGGGCATGGGGGGCGAACTGCTCGCGAAGGAACCCGTCTTCGCGGCTACCGTCGCGCAACTCGAACCGCTCATCGAGGGCGAATCCGGATTCTCGGTCACCGAAGCGATGTCGGCCGCGGACATGGTCAAGGGCATCGATCGCATCCAGCCCACGATCTTCGCCATGCAGGTCGCCCTCGCCATGACCATGAGGGCCTACGGCGTCGTGCCGGGCGCCGTCATCGGACACTCCATGGGCGAGGTGGCGGCCGCGGTCGTATCCGGTGCCTTGTCGATGGAAGACGGCGTTCGCGTCATCTGCCGCCGCTCGAAGCTGATGCTGACGCTGGCCGGCGGCGGCGCCATGGCGTCAGTCGAATTGCCTGCGGCGCAGGTCCTTTCCGAACTTGCGGCACGCGGAATCGCTGATGTGAGCCTCGCGGTGGTCGCATCACCGCAGTCGACGGTCCTCGGCGGCGATGCGGAGTCGATCCGTAAGCTCGTCGCCGCCTGGGCGGAACGCGACGTGATGGCGCGCGAGATCGCCGTCGATGTGGCGTCGCACTCTGCTCAGGTCGATCCCATACTCGACGAGTTGGCCGAGCAGTTGGAGGAGCTCAGCCCGGGCGCGCCCACGGTGCCGTATTACTCGGCGACGTCCTACGACCCGCGCGACGTCAGCGAACTGGATGGCTGGTACTGGGCCGACAACCTGCGCCACACCGTGCGATTCGCGGCCGCAGTCCAGGCCGCACTCGAGGACGGACATCGCGTATTCGCCGAGCTGTCACCGCATCCCGTTCTCAACCACGCGGTCGACCAGACCGCCCGCAGCCTCGATACTCCACTGACGGTGCTCGCCGCGATGCGGCGTGAACAGGATCTCCCGTTCGGGATGCGCGGATTGCTCTCGGACCTGCACTGCGCGGGCGCGGCGATCGATTTCTCGGTCCTGTACCCGACCGGTCGGGTGACCGATGCGCCGCTTCCCACGTGGACCCATCGCACGCTGTTGCTGGATCGCGGCAACCTGGAGAAGGGCCGTGGATCCGCCAGCGTGGTGGTGCATCCGCTGTTGGGCTCGCACGTCGTGCTGCCCGAAGAGCCCGAACGCCATGTGTGGCAGGGCGAGGTCGGTACCGACGCTCAGCCGTGGCTCGGTGACCACCAGGTGCACAACATCGCGGTCCTGCCTGGCGCCGCATACTGCGAGATGGCCTTGGCGGCCGCGCACACGGTGCTCGGCGACGCCGGTGAAGTCCACGACATCACCTTCGAGGAAATGCTGCTGCTGGACGAGGAGACGCCGGTGTCCGCCGCCGCGACCGTGATCTCCGAAGGCGTGGTCGAGCTTGCCGTGCAGACCTACCGCGCCGGTGAGCTCACCAAACGCGCGACCGCGAGCCTGCATGCGGGCACTGCTGGTGAAGCGCCGGTCCGCGATGTCGAGAGCCTGCGGGCCGCTCACCCCAATTCCGTTGAGGGTGAGGATCTTCGGTCCGCTTTCGCGGCAGCCGGTGTCCACCACGGTGCGGCGTTCGCGGGGCTCTCGGTGGCTCACGTGAGCGGCAGCGGAACCGTTTTCGCCGAGGTCGCGCTGCCAGGTCCGCTGCGTTCTCAACAGGGCGGCTACGGTGCGCACCCGGCGGTACTGGACGCGTGCTTCCAGGCGGTGGTGGCTGATGCAGGCGTGCAGGCGGTGGCCAACGGCGGCTTGTTGTTGCCGCTCGGAGCACGTCGGCTGCGGCTGCACAACACAACCCGGCACGCGGCGTTCTGCCTCATTCGGGTGACGAGCGTCGACCCCTCCGGCGTGGAGGCCGATCTCGAGGTTCTCGACGAGTTCGGCACGGTCCTGGTCGAGGTCGACGGCCTGCTTCTCGGTACAGGAATGTCAGAGGGGGGACGCGCTTCTCAGGTGCTCAACGAACGGTTGCTGGCGATCGACTGGCTCCAGCGGGATCTGAAACATCCCGAACCTGCCGAGGCGGGTGCGTGGTTGCTGATCGACCGAGGTGACGGAGATCCGTTGAGCGCCGATATTGCTGCGGCGCTGAAAACAAATGGCGCCGAGTGCACCGTGGCGTCGTGGACCGCTGCCGGGCGGCAGGAGACCGTAAGCCGGCTCACCGCACTGCTGGAGCAGCCTCTGGCCGGTGTGGTGATCCTGGCGGGCCCGGCCTCGGTGGCGGTCGACGGGCAGGCATGCCGTCGCGGCCGGCAGTCGGTGCACGATCTCGTGCACATCGCGCAGTCGCTGGTCAATGCCCACGATGAGCTGCCTCGACTGGTCGTACTGACCCGCAATGCACAGCACGTGACCGATGGCGACCTCGTCAACATGGACCAGGCACCCCTGCGCGGACTGGTGCGCGTCATTGCGATGGAGTACCCGCACAGTCGGGTCACCCAGGTCGACATCGACGCCGAGACCGATGCCGACCTGGTCGCCAAGCAGGTGCTCAGTGATTCTGCAGAGGACGAAACCGCCTGGCGGAACGGGAAGTCGTATGTCGCGCGGCTGTGCCCGGCGCCGCTGCAGGCCGACGAGCGCCTGAACAAGGTGATCGACAACGACCGGGCGGGTATGCGGTTGCATGTCCGCAACCCGGGTGACCTCGAGTCGCTCGAGTTGGTGTCGTTCGATCGGGAAGAGCCCGGCCCTGACCAGATCGAAGTGGCGGTCAGCACGTCCAGCATCAACTTCGCCGACGTTCTCGTCGCATTCGGGCAGTGTCCGAGCTTCGAAGGGCGCCTGCCGGAGCTGGGCACCGATTTCGCGGGCGTGGTGACGGCGGTCGGCCCTGGCGTGACCAGGCACAAAGTCGGCGACCGCGTCGGCGGTGTGTCCGGAAACGGCTGTTGGGGCACGTTTGTCACCTGCGATGCCGATCTGGCCGTCACCCTTCCCGACGCCTTGACAGAGGCTCAGGCAGCGGCGGTGGCCACGGCAGCGGCCACCGCGTGGTACGGCCTGCACGATCTGGCGCGCATCACCGCGGCCGACAAGGTGCTGATTCATTCGGGCACCGGTGGCGTCGGGCAGGCCGCGATCGCGATCGCGAAGGCGGCCGGCGCCGAGATCTATGCCACCGCCGGCAGCGATCAGCGTCGGCAGTTGCTGCGCGACTGGGGAATCGAGCATGTCTACGACTCGCGGTCGGTCTCGTTCGCTGAAGAGATCCGTCGTGACACCGACGGATACGGCGTCGACATCGTGCTCAATTCCGTGGTCGGTCCATTGCAGCGCGCGGGCATCGAACTGCTGGCCTTCAACGGCCGGTTTGTCGAGATCGGAAAGCGGGATATCTACGGCGACACCAGGGTCGGTCTGTTCCCGTTCCGGCGCAATCTGACCTTCTACGGGGTCGATCTGGCGTTGATGTCGGTGACGCATCCCGCCATCATGTCGGCGCTGCTGGAGAAGGTTTTCCAGTTGACCGCGGACGGCCACCTGCCGATGCCGCGCAGTACCCACTATCCGCTCGCCGATGCCGCCACCGCGATCCGCGCGATGGGCGGTGCACAGCACACCGGCAAGCTGCTGCTCGACGTTCCCCGCGCCGGGCAGAGCGACGTCGTCGTTCTGCCTCAGGAGGTTCCGGTGTTCCGGGCCGACGGTGCCTATATCCTCACGGGCGGTCTCGGTGGTCTGGGGCTGTTCCTCGCCGAGAAGATGGCGGCGGCAGGCTGCGGTCGAATCGTTCTCAACTCGCGCAGCGAGCCGGGCACCGATGCGCTCGAGATCATCGAGTTGATTCGCGCCTCCGGCGGCGACATCGTGGTTGCATCCGGGGATATCGCCGAGGACGGCACGGCGGAACGCCTCGTCCAGGCTGCAACGGCCACCGGGCTACCGCTGCGCGGTGTCGTTCATGCGGCCGCGGTGGTCGAAGACGCCACCCTGACCAACATCACCGACGACATCATCGAACGGGACTGGGCACCCAAGGTGTACGGCGCGTGGAATCTGCACACGGCCACCGCTTCCCAACCGCTCGACTGGTTCTGCATGTTCTCCTCGGCGGCGCCGCTTGTCGGTTCGCCCGGGCAGGGTGCCTATGCCGCGGCCAACAGCTGGGTGGACGCGTTCACCTACTGGCGCAGGTCGCAGGGTCTGCCCGCCACGACGATCGCCTGGGGCGCGTGGGCCGAGATCGGCCGTGGTGTCGTGATGGCCGCGGGAGACAATTCGATCGCGCCCGACGAGGGGGCCTATGCCTTCGAGACATTGCTGCGCTACCGGCGTGGGTACACCGGATACGCGCCGATCATGGGAGCTCCGTGGCTGGTGGCGTTCGCTGAACGGACACCGTTCGCCGAGATGTTCAAGTCGTCGGCGAAGGCCGGTCCGCAGGGGTCCAAACTGCGTGCGGAGCTCAACGCCATGCCGGCGGAGGAATGGCCGACTCACCTTCGGCGGGTGATCTCCGAGCAGGTGAGTCTGTTGCTCCGTCGCGGGGTGGATCCCGACCGTCCGCTGCCGGAATACGGTTTGGACTCGCTGGGCAACCTCGAACTGCGTACCCGCATCGAGGCGCAGACCGGTGTCCGCATCAACTCGATGGATATCACCACCATCAGGGGATTGGCCGATCACCTGTGTGAGAAGCTGACTGACCACGAATCCGCCATGGCGGCATCATGATCCACGCCGCCAGAGAATCCAGGGCGGTCCTTCGGCCGGGACCGACCCTCAGGAGAAGAACGTGCTGTTAGGTCCAGTAGAGATTGCATCGATCGAAGAGTGGGCGCCCGCACCGGGATCCCTGGTCACCTGGCAGCCGTCTGACGCAGCACTGGCCAAGGCGGGGGAGGCGCCGGAGAGTGCCGTGCCTGCCAGCTACATCCAGGCCCGGCACCTGCGGAGTTTCGTCCAGCAGGCCGGCCGGGGTGTCGACCACTCGCGACTGTTCATCGCGGCCTGCGATATGCCGGGCCGTTGCGATATCCGGGCGATGACGTATGTGATCAATGCTCATCTGCGCAGGCACAGTACGTATCGGAGCTGGTTCGACTACCAGGATGCGGACACCATCGTGCGGCACACCATGACCGATGCCGCCGAGATCGAATTCGCGCCACGGCGCCACGGTTCGGCAGACGCCGATGAGCTGCGCCGCCAGGTCGTGGCCACCCCGGACTCGTTGCAGTGGGACTGCTTTCGGTTCGGCGTCATCCAACGTGAGGGCAGCTTCACGTTCTGGTCGAGCATCGACCACCTCCACGTCGACGGACAGTTCGTCGGTGTGGGCCTGCTGGAGTTCCAGGCGATGTACTCGACACTGGTGTCCGGCGCCCCGCCGCTGCAACTGCCAGAGCCGGGCAGTTACGACCAGTACTGCGTGCGGCAGCGTGAGTTCGCCTCGTCACTGACCATCGATACACCAGAAGTGCAGACTTGGTTGTCCTTTGCCGAGCACAACAACGGCACATTCCCGGTGTTCCCACTGCCGCTCGATGACGGATCTGATTCGGTCGGCGGTGATCTCATCTCGGTCAAGCTGATGGATGAACAGCAGACCGAGCGGTTCGAAGACATCTGTGTGGCTGCCGGATCACGGTTCATCGGCGGCCTGTTCGCGTTGGTGGCTCACGCCCTGTACGAACTGACCGGGCTCGAGACCTACCACGGACTGACACCGATCGACACCCGAACCCCGGAGGAATTGACGACCCAGGGTTGGTTCACCGGCCTGATACCCGTCGTCGTGCCCGCGGCAGGCGCTTCGTTCACCGACAGCATCCGCGCAGCACAACATGACTTCGACTCGGGCAGATCGGCCGCACTCGTGCCGTTCGAGCGCGTCGCAGAGCTGGCACCGGGACTCGTTCCGCCGCAGCCGCTCTTCCCGATGCTGAACTTCTTCGACGCGAGTTCGGGTCCGATGGCCCCGCTGCTCACCAATCTCCAGGACGGCGTCAAGATTGCCACGCTCAGCGATGGTCGGGTGACATACCCACTGAGCACACTCGTCGGGCGGTTCGCCGAGACGTTCGCGACTGTCGTGTTCCCCAAGAATCCGGTGGCCCGACAATCCGTCGGACGGTACGTGAGCGCGCTCAGACAAGTCTGTGACCGCGTCACCGGCGATCCAGAGTGGATGTTGTCCAGTAATCGACGTGATCCCGCCCTGCAATCCGTCCGCTGACGGGGCGACTGTGTGAAACGGCGCGTCGGCGAACTATTTTGAGAGTCAGCACGGTTACCAGGCGGTTTCGATATCCGCGGCGATCGGACACGGTCGGCGCCGACAGCAATGTCTTCGCCCGGCTCGGCGACGTCATCGTGCGCTTTCCATGGGTGGTGATCGCGCTGTGGCTCGCGATGGCAGTCTGCCTGCCCGCCGTATTTCCGACGTTGAAGGAGATGGCCGAAAGACGGCCGGTGGCAATCCTTCCCGATGACGCGCCGGCAATGGTCGCCAGCAAGCAGATGCTGACCGCCTTCCAACAGGCGGGTACTGACAGCTTCGTTGTGGTGGTGCTGAGCAACGAGGACGGTTTGAACCCCTCCGACGAGGCGATGTACCGGAACCTGGTGGAGGCACTGCACCGCGACACCGGTGACGTGGCCAAACTGCAGGACTTCTTGAGCGCACCACCGCTGCGCGAGGTGATGACGAGCAAGGACAACAAGGCCTGGTTGCTGCCGATCACCTTGCCCGGCACTCTGGGAACACCCCAGTCCAAGGAGGCGTATGCGCGGGTCGCCGAGGTGGTCGACCGCGAGGTCGTCAACACCACGCTGACACCGCACATGACCGGGCCCGCGGCGACGGTGGCCGATCTGAATGTGGTGGGGGCGCGCGATCTCAAGGTGATCGAATTCGCGATCACCGTCTTGGTGCTGTTCATCCTGCTGATGATCTATCGCAACCCGGTGACCATGGTGGTGCCACTGGTGTCGATCGGCGTCGCGGTGGTGGTGGCACAGGCCGTGGTGGCAGGCGCCGCCTTGTTGGGTCTGGGTATCGCCAACCAGACGATCGTGTTCATGAGTGGCATGATGGTCGGCGCCGGAACCGATTACGCCGTCTTCCTGATCAGTCGCTACCACGACTATCTACGCCTCGGCGATGTATCCGACGAAGCGGTCCGGAAGGCCCTGACATCGATCGGCAAGGTGATCGCGGCATCCGCGGCGACTGTCGCGGTGACGTTCCTCGGCATGTCCTTCACCAAGCTCGGGTTGTTCTCATCGGTCGGGCCCGCCCTGGCGATCGCGATCACGGTGGCGTTCCTGGGCGCGGTCACGCTGCTTCCCGCGGTCCTGGTGATCGTCGGCCGCCGCGGTTGGATTGCGCCGCGACGCGACCTCACCAGCCGTTTCTGGCGCCGTTCCGGAATCCGGATCGTGCGCAGGCCTGCGATCCACCTGGTGGCGAGCCTGGTCATCCTGGCCATACTGTCGGGGTTTGTCCTGGTGACGAAGTACAACTACGATGACCGTAAGGCATTGCCCGCCAACGCAACCAGCTCGCAAGGATATGCGGCCCTCGAACAGCACTTTCCGCTGAACTCGATCATTCCGCAGTACCTGGTCATCAGTTCCACCAAAGATCTTCGCGAACCCCAGGCGCTCGCCGACCTCGAACAGATGGCCCAGCGGGTCAGCCAGTTACCGAGCATGGGTCCTGTCCGGGGCATCACCCGTCCGACGGGGGCGCCGCTGGAGCAGGCGAAAGTGTCCTATCAAGCCGGCGAGGTGGGCAAGCAGCTCGGCACAGGATCGCAGCAGATCGTCGAGCGGACCAGCGATCTCAACAGACTCAACGCCGGCGCAGACGCACTGGCCGACAATCTCAGCACTGTCCGCGGTCAGGTCAGTCAGGCGATCAACAGGGCGCAGGGGCTTCTCAACACGCTCTCGGCCGTCCAGAACACGGTGGGCGGTAGCAAGACGCTCGAGGATATCGACAACGCGACCAAGTTCGTCGCGAGTATGCGGGAGCTCGGTGAGTCGGTCGGGTTGAACGTGACAAACCTGTCCAGGAATCTCGACTGGATGTTACCGGTGCTCAACGCGTTGAACCAGAGTCCCGTATGCAATGCCGACCCCGGTTGTGTGACTGCGCGCGACCAATTGGTGCGATTGTCGGTGGCGCGCACCGACGGAACCTTCGATCGGCTGGCTGAGCTGGGCCGGCAGCTGCAGTCCACACAGGCCGCCCAGTCGTTGGCATCGACGACGGCGGGGTTGCGCCGGGCGATCGACACGACATCCAGCGCGATGCGTTCGCTTGGGCTCAACACGACCGGACTCCAGTCTCGACTCGACAGCGTGCAAGACGGCGCCGACAAGTTGGCCGACGCCGGCAGACAGGTTGCCGACGGCGTCGGGCAGTTGGTGGACGAGACGCTGAAGATGGGTGGCGGACTGGCGGAGGCCTCGGCCTTCCTGATGTCGCTCAAGCAGGATGCCGCGACGCCGGCCATGGCCGGCTTCTACGTCCCGCCATCGTCTTTCGGTATCGAAGATTTCAAGAAAGCCGCGAAGCTGTTCATCTCACCCGACGGGCATTCGGTGCGCTACCTCCTGCAGACCGATTTGAATCCGTTCAGCGTCGAGGCGATGGATCAGGTGAACGACATCATGGACACCGCCCGCGATGCCCAACCGAATACCGAACTTGCGGATGCCTCGGTGTCGGTGGTCGGGTTCCCTGTCGTACTTCGAGACACCCGCGACTATTACAACCACGACATCCGCTTCATCGTGGTGGTGACCATCCTGGTGGTGTTGCTGATCCTGGTGACGCTGCTGCGGGCGATCATCGCACCGATCTATCTGATCATGTCGGTCGTGATTTCCTACCTGGCGGCCCTGGGAATCGGCGCGCTCTTCTTCCAGTTCCTATTGGGGCAGGAATTACATTGGAGCGTACCGGGTTTGACGTTCATCATTCTGGTGGCCGTCGGAGCCGACTACAACATGCTGTTGATATCGCGGATCCGGGAAGAATCTGGACCAGGTATCCGACTCGGCGTGATCAGAACGGTAGGGGCCACCGGCGGGGTGATCACCGCGGCCGGGCTGATCTTCGCGGCCACCATGTTCGGTCTTGTGTTCAGCAGTATCAGCACCATGGTGCAATCGGGCTTCGTGGTCGGCGTGGGGCTGCTGATCGACACATTTCTGGTACGGACGATCACGGTTCCCGCCGCAGCGACGCTGGTGGGTGATGCCAACTGGTGGCCATCACGACAGGAGGTCGCCACATCGGGCCACGACAGCGTGGCCAAGACCTGATCCGCGGTCCCGCGTTACCGCTTCTTCTTGCCCTTCGGCAGTAGCGGGATCCCGTTCTTCGGTAGCTGAATCCCCTTTTTGGGCAGCAGACGACGGACCTGGCCGGCGATGTTGACGGCGTTGGCTGCGGTGGAAACGGCGTTCAGCGGAGCGGAGATCGGAATCGCGTTGAAACCGTTGATGTCCGGCAGTCGCAGTCCCGGCTGGACGGGAGGGGGCGGCGGACCGTAGGCACGGTTGACCATCGGCGTCAGATACCGGTTGAGGGCGCCGGCCATCTCGGGCGACATTCCACCCTCGCTCAAGTATTCGACCAGCGGAAGTTGCTCTGCCGGAATGAAATATGTGGTGGTGGTCGCGCCTCTGCTGTTGGTGCTCACCGTGACGTTCTGCGGCGCGATACCGGCAGGGTCGGAGAACGCGGTCGCGGTATGGCCCGAGCCGCCGGCCACGATCGCATTCGCCAGTGCCAGGAGGTTTCCCGGTCGATCCAACGGATCGCTGAAGATGTCGTACTGCGCCACGACATCGACCGTGTCGTATTGACTGTCGACCTGCGCCGGGACGGTGTAACCGAGGACGGGGACGGTGGTACCTGGCCGGAACCATTTGGTGAACAGGTGATCAGGGTTTCCGGCCTTGACGAAGGTCAGCTCGTCCGGCGGCGGAGCGGTGGGGTCGTTGGCGAGGCGCGCCTGCTCGGCGTTGAGAGCCAGCACGCCTTGCGACAACCCGCTCGCAGTGACATTGCCGTCGGTGCTTCGGATTCGGGCGTCGAGATTGTTGGTGCCCTGGTCGACCGACTGCCCGAGAGTCAAGGAGTTCTCACCGGTGATCGGCCACAGGCTGCCCGGGTATGGAACCACTTCGCGGGTCGCGGCGGCGCTGTCGTAATAGTTGGCGCCGATGGCTGTTCGCGTCGCCGGGTCGAAGTGGTACAGCGCCCGCAACGCCGGATACGGCGACGGTGCTGTTCCCGGGACGATGAATGCGGTCTCGGCAGAGGCCACCCCACTGCCGAACGCGGTCACCGAGCCAACCATGCCGGCGGCGACGGCGGCGACGAACAGTTTGTTCACGCATCCTCCTGGCTGCGGGCAGGTGCATCGCCCGGAATTCTCACCCGTGATCGTAACCCGTGCGGGCGCCAGGATCGAGCCTTCGTCGACATCGTCCGCCCGAGTAGCGCAGCTGCGCGCCGGATCTGACAACGCCTGTCACATCTGCACAATCCCTATCGCCAGCATCAGAAATCCTCCCGCGGCGACGATCAGAGCCATATCGCGCCGCGGTCGCTTCTGCAGCCATTCGTGGAGGGAGGACAGCAGAGCCTGGGTTCTCTGGGGCGCGGCGAGGTATCCGACCAATGGAATCTCGACCAGGGTGAAGGCAACGACGTTGAACAGCAGCAGTGCCTGGGCCTGGGCGATGGGGGCTTCACCAGATGCCAGGATCACGGCCATCGCGCCCATGAAATTGGCTGAGGGCAAAGCTGTTCCGAGACCGCTGGCCCACGCGATCCACAGCGAGTCTCCCTGCAGGATGCGACGAGTTCGGATCGAGATGGTGTCGCGGGGCGGCGTCGAATTCGCCTCGCACGCCATCGCGGCCGGCTCTGCGGCGGCAGGCACCCGTCGCCGCAGAAGCTTGTGTACCGACGGAGCCGAAGCCATTGCGGCCGCGATGAGCAGGGCGATCACGCCAACGGTGATCTGCACCGAGGGAACGGTGAAACGCCCTGACGCCAGCGGTGTTGAGCGCAGGATGAACAACACTATGAGGCCTACACCCATGCCCATGGTGAAACCACCGCACAGGAATGCCAGGAGTTGCAGCAGTGGCCGCGGCCGATTGAGCATCAGCACAGCGAGTCCGATCCGAATCGGCTCAAAGATCACCGCGATGGCCATGACCAGCACCGTGACCCACATGAGCAAGCACGGTACCCTCGTCCCTCCGCGACGCTGCCGGAGTGCCTTCGAGAATTCCGATTCGGTGTCCGCGACGTGTCGGCCGCGCGGATAGTGATGGCGGAACATCTGCTCTCGGGGGTAGAGAACACCGCGGCGGCTGGCCTAGGTTACTGTCTTGCGGTTCGTCCCTCGCGCTTGCGGGGGAGGCGCGCACGGTGCCGATGCGGACGGAGGAGACGAGTGTTCGGCGAAGACCTGTGCATATCGCGCATTGATGTCGGCGACGACGATCGTGGAACGATGGACGTCACCCACCCGGTTGTAGTGGTTCGTTGTGGCGGATAGCCCTACGGCATATCTGGTTCTGGCCTCCCAACGCAGCGGCAGCACCCTGCTCGTCGAGTCGCTGCGCTCCACCGGGCTTGCCGGTGAACCTGCGGAGTTCTTTCAGTATCAGCCGTGGACCAGTCGGGCCCCACAACCACGCGAATGGTTCGCCGGCGTCGAAGACGACTCGATCCTGCGTCTGCTCGACCCGTTCGATCCGGGGACGCCAGACCTTGCCCCGGCCCAGATCTGGCGTGATTACGTCCGGACGGTGGGTAGAACACCAAACGGTGTCTGGGGCGGCAAGCTGATGTGGAATCAGACCGCGTTGCTTCTCAACCGCGCCAAGGATCTTCCGGATCGGTCCGGCGACGGCTTGCGGGCGGCGATTCGCGATGTGATCGGCGAGGAACCGGTTTACGTGCATGTGCATCGGCCCGATGTGGTGTCGCAGGCCGTGTCTTTCTGGCGTGCGGTGCAGACGCAGGTGTGGCGTGGCAAGCCAGAGCCCATCCGCGACGCACACGCGCAGTATCACGCCGGGGCGATCGCTCACCTGGTGCGCATGTTGCGGGCGCAGGAGGAAGGTTGGCGCAGCTGGTTCGTCGAGGAGGACATCACCCCCATCGAGGTCGCGTATCCCGTGCTATGCAGCGATTTCACGGGCGTGACCGGTGCCATCATGTCGGCTCTGCAGCTGGATCCACAGCTGGCGCCGGGACCGGCGTTGGAAGCCCAGGCCGATGGCCGCTCCGATGAGTGGGCCAACCTCTACCGTGTCGATGCCGCGAACCAGGGTCTGCCCACCTGACCCTGCGGCGAAACGGTATTGGCAGCATGCCCGCCTTCGGCCTGAGACCCAGTCGGTACGTTCCGAACTCCGGTGGTCCTCTGGTTAGGTGTGACACAGTGAGTGCCTCACGTCCCGGGGGACGGCCGCGGATTCAGCAAGCTGGTGCGCCGCTCGAACGGACGAGTGTTCGAAGGAGGATGTGTGTTTGGGATAGCGACCATTGGCGAGTGGGAACCGGCCACGGGTGCCGTGGTGTGCTGGCACGCCAAACCGGCGTCCTGCGCCAAGGCGAAACAGGCGCCGGTCAGTGTCGTCCCACCCAGCTATCAGCAGACCCAGCACCTGCGCAGATTCGCTGACCATGCCGCGCGTGGCCAAGACATGTCCCGGCTGATGATCTTCACCTGGGAAGTGCCCGGCAAGTGCGACATTCGGGCGATGACGTACGTCCTCAACTCCCACCTGCGCCGCCACGACACCTACCGCAGTTGGTTCGACTTCGAGGATCCCGAGCGCATCGTCCGGCGCACCATCGCCGATCCCGCGGACATCGCGGTGGCACCGCAGCGGCACGGTGAACTGAGCGCGGCCGAACTGCGTGAACACATTCTCGCGACACCGGATCCGCGGCACTGGGACGGCTTCCGCTTCGGGGTGATCCAGCGTGAGGACCACTTCGCCTTCTACGCCAGCATCGCGCACCTGTACATCGATCCGATGATCATGGGCGTCCTGTTCGGCGAGATCTACCTGATGTACGGCGCGCTGGTGCAGGGCGCCGCGCCCGTGCAACTGCCGCAGGCGGGCAGCTACGAGGAATACTGCGTGCAGCAACGCGAATACACGGCAGCGCTGACGGCGGAGTCGCCGGAGATTCAGGCGTGGCTCGACTTCGCGGCGAACAATGACGGGACCCTGCCGGCATTTCCGTTGTCACTCGGCGACCTGTCGGTGCCATGTGACGGTGACACGTTGACCGCCACATTGCTCGACGCGCACCAGACCGAGCGGTTCGAATCCGCATGTGTTGCGGGCGGCGCCCGCTTCAGTGGCGGCGTGTTCGCGTGTGCAGCACTGGCCAAACGGGAACTCACCGGCTCGGACTCCTTCTCTGTGATCACCCCCACCGACACCCGCCGGACTCCGACGGAACTGGTCACCACCGGCTGGTTCACAGGCCTTGTCCCGGTCAGCGTTCCGGTCCCGTCGACGTCGTTCAGTGACGCGGCCCGGGCCGCGCAGGATTCGTTCGATTCGGATACCCGGCTCGCGAAGGTGCCGTTCGACAAGGTCATCCAGTTGGCACCACCCGATCTGGGTGTCAAGAGCCCGCGTCCAGGCAATTTCGTGATGTCGTTCCTGGATGCCAGCATCGCACCACTGTCCACCGTCGCCAGCTCTGATCTGAACTTCCAGATCTACAACGAAGGCCGTGCGTCACACCAGGTTTCGATGTGGGTGACGCGACTGCAGAATGAAACCGTGGTGACCGCGTTGTTCCCAGGGAACACGGAGGCCCGAGAATCAGTCGGCAAGTACATCGAGGCCATGCGCTCGGTGTATGTCCGCGTCGCCGATGGCAGGCAGGGCGCTGCCCACACGCAGAACGTCGCCGTCTAGCTGAATTCTCCGGGAACGCGCCCCGCTCGTCTCAGGCGTCCAGCCGTGCGAACTGATCCTGGCGGTACTGCTCGACGCACGACGCGCGTCGCACCTTGCCGCTGGTGGTGATCGGGATGGACCCGGGCGGGACCATCACCAGGTCGGTGACTTTGAGGCCGTGCGACTTCGAAATCGCCGAAGTCACTTCACGTTTGACGGAATCGAGTCGTTCCAGCACTTCCACATCGGAGTCTCCGCGCTTCTTGTGTTCGATGATGACGACCAGGTGTTCTGTCCGGTCATCCGGCACGGAGATGGCCGCCACCCGGCCACGGCTGATCTCCTGTACCGTCGCCTCGATGTCATCGGGAGAATGATTGCGGCCGTACACGATCAACAGATCCTTGATGCGACCCATGATGTAGAGCTCGCCGTCGGCGACGAAACCCAGGTCGCCGGTGCGCAACCACGGACCTTCCGGTGTTCCCTCAGAGGGGTTTTCGATGGTGGCCCGGAACAGGCGGTCACTGTCGTCGGGTTTCTGCCAATAGCCGAGTGCCACATTGTTGCCGTGCACCCAGATCTCACCCGTGGCACCATCCGGTCGTTCGGTTCGGGTGTCCGGGTCGACGACCCGGACCACCGGGGACGTGGGTGTGCCGTAAGCGACAAGCGGACTGCCACTTGAGTTTCCGGTGGCAACAGCCTGGCCTGCGGACAATTTGTCCGGATCGAAATTGACGATGTGTGGTGGTTCGTTCTGTTTGCGCGTCGCCACGTACACCACAGCCTCGGCGAGACCGTATGACGGCCGGATGGCCGCGGCGGGGAATTTCAGGGAGGCAAAGCGTTCGGTGAAGCGATGTACGGTCGCCGCGTGGACCCGTTCCGCGCCGCTCAGCAGATACATCACGTTGCCGAGATCCAGACCGGCCATGTCCTCGTCCGAGGTGCGTCCGAGCGCCAACTCGAATGCGAAATTCGGTCCGGCAGAGACGGTTCGGGGATGAGACGCGAGTAGCTGCATCCAGCGGGCCGGCCGCTGCAGGAAGGCGACCGGGCTGGTCAGAACCGTGCGAATGCCACCGAGGATAGGCACACAGATGCCGAGCATCAGGCCCATGTCGTGATAGAAGGGCAACCAGGATACGAACGTAGTGTCCGGCGGGGCGACGTTGCCGTGTTCGGCGAAGAATCCGGCCATCATCTGCTCGAAGTTCGTCGACAGGTTGCCGTGGGAGATCTCCACTCCGGCGGGGCGGCGTGTCGAGCCGGACGTGTACTGCAGGTAGGCGGTCTCGGGGCGCCGTACCCGGGCGGGGCGCGCCCCTTTCTGATCGAGGTCGAGTTTGTCCACCTCGATCACGACGGACTGATTGCCGTTTGCGTTGGCATACTCGCTAACTGCTGCCGATACCGAGGAAGTGGTCAGGACGACCGTCGGGACAGTGTCTTCGATCACCGACGTGGTGCGCTCGTCGTGGGCCCCGCCGTGTGGCACCGAGAGCGGCACCGCGATGATGCCTGCCTCCAGCGAGGCCAGGAAAGCGATGAGGTAGTCGAGGCTCTGGGGCGCCAGGATCACCGCGCGGTCCCCGACGGTGGCCTTGGCGCCGAGAACCTGGGCCAGGTTCAGAGTCCTTCGGTACAGCTGGGCCCAGGTGACCGTCTCTTCGACGCCGTTCCAGTCCTGCTCGTAGTCGAGGAAGGTAAAGGCGACGTCGTTGGGTTGCAGACTCGCCCGCTCACGCAACACGGCTGGGATGGATGACTGACTCATTGGCGCCCTCTCGAAAAGCTGCTGCCCGGAAACTCCAGTAGCCGAGCGTAGGCAGAACGGAGCTTACCGGTTGCCCGATGCGCAGACGGAGGCTCTCTGCTTGTGGGTGGTCTGCCTACAGCCGGTCGGCGACGAACGTCGCTGCTTTCGTCGTCGCACCCACCTGTACGTACGCACCGTGTATCGGGATGTTGACACCGTTCGAGCAGATGGGATCCCCGAGCGCGCAGAGGTCGACGCTCTTGGGTCCGTAGAGCGGGTTCCGTTGCGTGAACGGGCCACCGGATTTGCGGGATGGATTGCCGAGCAACACGACCGCGGCAACATGATCGGCGATTGCGGGGGACAGGGGTGCGGCGTAACCCCACGCGGCGCTCTCGGTGCCGGTGACGAGTTCGATCACGTTTGCTCCCTGTGAGAACCCGCCGAGCACCAATTCGGTATCGGGACAGTCGGCCACCATGGCCTGCAGGTGTGCGCGCGCATCATCGGCGCCCAAGGTCGAGGAATTGTTGAAATCGATGCCGGCGGGATAGTCGACCGCGTAGACCCCGATGGTCTTGGTCGGCACCTGCTCCCGCAGCGAATCGACGAAAGCCTGCCCGGCGGCGCCGACGCCGGGCGGACCGCCGGTCCCGCGAGCGAACACGACCTCGACGTCAGGGCACGAATCCGCGTACGCCACAGGTTGGTTCGTCAGGAATCCCGCGGACGCGATGAGCAGAACGGCGCCGACGTGCACGCAAGCGGTCGCCGCGACCTTCGTCAGATTCCTGAACACCCGATGATCGTATTTGCGCAAAAGCCCCTCAGCGCCGCGTCGGCGTGAGCCACCGGGTTTTGATGCGCCAGGAATGTGCGGAGGCCAGTGCGAACACGGCGCCGCAGGTGCAGGCGAGGATCCAGACCAGCCGCCCGTTCTCGATCGGTTGTAGCGCAGGCACAAACGCCGTGACGATGCGCACGGTGCACGCCAGGATGCCTGCGATGGAGGCGAACAGATAGATGTTGGCGATGCGCCGGGATCTCGGATCCCTGCGCAGGATCAGCATGGCTCGCATGCCGTAGCCGAGCAGATAGACCAGAGTGCCGCAGAGCAGGGTCCAATAGACGGCGAGCCAGAAATCGGTGGGCACCTGGAAGAAGTCCGCGCGGTAGACCGCAGCACCGTTACCCAGCCAGAAGGCCGCCAGCAGCAGCGGGATGCACACCGTGGCGGGAAGCTCGACGTACTGCTTGAACGAGCGCTGCAGGCTGTTGTCGTCCTGCAACCGGCCGAGCGCGTTGTAGACCACAGCCGAGGCCGCCACGATGTAGCAGTCGTGTCCGATGTAGTCCTCGAGGTTCCATTTGCCGGTCAGGTGGTACAAGACGGGCCCGATGGTCTCGGATGCCAGCGGTGACATGAGCAGCACGGCCAGGCCCTGCAGGGCGACGTTGAGGGTCGCCGCCACCTCCCACCGGCAACTCCAGGTGACGCGCCGGATCCACAGGCTCCAGAGGACGCAGCCCAGGGTGATGGCGATGAGTATTGCTACGGACATGGGATCAAAGTGGTGGGGTATCGAGGCGGGGGCTGAGCTCGGAGAGCTTCTTCGGTCGGCTGACCCGGGTGGTGGTATCGACGGCCGCCACCGTCACTGGAGCCGACTCCATGTAGTGCCAGACCTCTTGGCGGCTCATCAACCCGAACCGGATCTGCAGATCCGGATAGCTCAGGTGGAAGCGATCGGCCACCTGCCGTAATTCTTCGGCATTGGGATAGTCGACTTCCTTGATGCGCCGGTAATAGGTACTGCTGGACACGCCGAGGGCAGAGTAGATCGTCTTGGCGTCGATCTCACCGTCGAGCAGGTAGTCGAGTAGTGCTTTGAGCTGCCTGCCGTTCTCATCGGTACGTGGCACTGTCACACCATAAACCTGAATGTCCGGTTTGGGCCTCACTCATTGATCTAAAGGATGCCATTCCTTAATTGACATGCGTGTCAGACTTTTGGGACTGTTCTCCCAATTCTGGGACACAGTCGCTATCGTTGGTTCATGGCTGCTCCCGTGCTGGCGGATTCCTCCTGTGTGACCTGCTGGTTCGCCGATTACTCGGCTGTCACACCGGCTCGGCCGACCGATATCGCGAGGCTGTCCAGCAAACTGGACGACGTACTCGCCGCCGAACTCGCCGGCGCGCAGGAGGCGATGGGAGCCACGGCCGAAGAAATCCTGTTGGCCGCGCTGGCGCGCAGCGTCGCGCGGACGATGGGCAACGGAGTTCTCACGGTCGATGTCGACAACACACCGGACAATGAAGGTTTCCGGGTCGGCCTGCGCTGCGATTCTCGACGCGACCTCTCGGGTCCGGAGCTGCTGGCGGCGACGCGCGACGCGGTCGATGCCCGCGGGCACGTCGAATGTCCGCGCGCTGACGTGCGGTTCTCCTATCAGAAGTCGGCCGCCCGTCCGGCCGAGGATGGCGCACACCCGCTGTCCCTGTACGCCTACACAGACGCGGGACCGGTCGCCGGGATACGCCTCGACTGGACCTTCGACGCCCGCAGCTTCGACTGGAACACCGTCGAAGAGTTGAGCGAGCAGTTCCCGCTCGCTCTGATCGAGGTGACCTCCGGGTAGCGCGACCGTACTGATTTGCACGACTTATTAGACTTGTCGTATCGGCGCTGATCCGGCCATCACCGGGGAGTCTTCGGAAGAACGGCTGACGGATTTCTCCGGAGCCCAGTAGAACCGAACGGGTGGGCCCGTCATCGCCTGAGAGTTGAGCGGCACGCAGACGCTGCGTGCAAGCGGGGTGGTACCGCGGCGCTCGCGCACCGGCGCGACGTCGTCCCCGTGCCTGAACAGCTGTGGTTCCGGATACCGGGGCCGCGATCTAGGCACAGGAGACGACAGCAGTGACCGCCTATCCCAAGCCGGCCGCCCCGAATTTTCCCGAGCGCGAGCTCGAGGTACTGGACTATTGGGCCTCCGACGACACCTTCCGGGCCAGCATCGCCCACCGCGAAGGCGCCGAGGAGTACGTCTTCTATGACGGCCCGCCCTTCGCGAACGGCCTGCCTCACTACGGGCATCTGCTCACCGGCTACGTCAAGGACATCGTGCCGCGATACCGGACCATGCGCGGGTACAAAGTCGAGCGCCGCTTCGGCTGGGACACTCACGGCCTGCCGGCCGAGCTCGAAGTGCAGCGACAACTCGGCATCCTCGACAAGGCGCAGATCGAAGAGATGGGCATCGAGAAGTTCAACGATGCCTGCCGATCCTCGGTATTGAGGTACACCAACGAATGGCGGGCGTATGTCACCCGGCAGGCCCGGTGGGTCGATTTCGACAACGACTACAAGACACTGGATCTCAGCTTCATGGAGTCCGTCATCTGGGCGTTCAAGCAGTTGTGGGACAAGGGGCTGGCCTACGAGGGCAATCGCGTGTTGCCGTACTGCTGGAACGACGAGACCCCGCTGTCCAACCACGAGCTGCGCATGGATGACGACGTCTACCAGAGCCGGCAGGATCCGGCATTGACGGTCGGATTCACCGCGACCGACGGGCCGGTCAAGGGAGCCCATCTGCTGATCTGGACCACGACGCCGTGGACGCTCCCGTCGAACCAGGCCGTCGCGGTCAACCCTGACGTCACCTACGTCCAGGTCAAGGGTGTCGACGGGCGCCGGTACGTCCTGGCGCAGGCCCGGCTGGGTGCCTACGCCCGTGAACTCGGGGAGGAGCCCGAGGTGGTCGGCACCTACACCGGCCGTGACCTGCTGGGGACGCGGTATCTGCCGCCATTCCCGTATTTCATGGACTCCCACAACGCTTTCCAGGTGTTGCCCGCCGACTTCGTCAGCACCGAAGACGGTACCGGCATGGTGCACATGGCCCCGGCCTACGGCGAGGACGACAAGGCGACCGCCGATGCAGCTGACATTGTCGCCGTCACCCCGGTGGACTCGAAGGGCCGATTCGACGCGACGGTGCCCGACTATGAAGGTCAGCATGTCTTCGAGGCCAACCCGCAGATCATCCGCGACCTCAAGAACGGCGACGGACCCGCAGCGGCCAACGGTTCCGTCCTGCTGCGCCACGAAACCTATGAGCACTCTTATCCGCACTGCTGGCGGTGCCGGAATCCGCTGATCTACCGTGCGGTGTCGTCGTGGTTCGTGAAAGTCACCGAGTTCCGCGACCGGATGGTCGAACTCAACCAGCAGATCACCTGGTACCCCGAGCACGTCAAGGACGGGCAGTTCGGTAAATGGCTGTCCAATGCGCGGGACTGGTCGGTGTCACGAAACCGGTACTGGGGCACCCCTATCCCGGTGTGGAAATCCGATGACCCCCAATACCCGCGCGTCGATGTGTACGGCAGCCTCGACGAGCTGGAGCGTGATTTCGGTGTGCGGCCCGATGACCTGCACCGGCCCTACATCGACGAGTTGACCCGGCCCAACCCCGACGACCCGACCGGTCGCTCGACGATGCGTCGCATCGAGGACATCTTCGATGTGTGGTTCGACTCCGGATCCATGCCGTACGCCCAGGTGCACTACCCGTTCGAGAACACGGAGTGGTTCGACACCCATTTCCCCGGTGATTTCATCGTCGAGTACATCGGCCAGACCCGTGGCTGGTTCTACACGATGCACGTGCTGGCCACCGCGCTGTTCGACCGTCCGGCATTCAAAACCTGTGTGGCCCACGGCATCGTGCTGGGCAACGACGGCCAGAAGATGAGCAAGTCGCTGCGCAACTACCCGGATGTGACCGAGGTGTTCGACCGCGACGGTTCCGATGCCATGCGCTGGTTCCTGATGGCCTCGCCCATCCTGCGCGGCGGCAACCTCGTCGTGACCGAGCAGAGCATCCGTGAAGGCGTGCGGCAGGTGCTGCTGCCGTTGTGGAACGCCTACAGCTTCCTGGCCCTCTACGCGCCGAAGAAGGGCACCTGGCGTACCGATTCTGCCAATGTGCTGGACCGCTACATCTTGGCCAAACTGGCCCAGCTGCGCGACGACCTGACGGCATCACTGGACGCCTGTGACATTTCGGGAGCCTGCGACGAGCTGCGCCAGTTCACCGAAGCGCTCACCAATTGGTATGTGCGGCGGTCACGTTCGCGGTTCTGGGAGGAAGACCTCGATGCCATCGACACAATGCACACGGTGCTGGAGGTGACGAGCAGGCTGGCGGCGCCGCTGCTGCCGCTGGTCACCGAGGTGATCTGGCGCGGCCTGACCGGTGAGCGTTCGGTGCACCTCACCGACTGGCCCGAGGCCGGTGTGCTGCCGAAGGACCCCGAGCTGGTGGCCGCTATGGATCAGGTGCGGGAAGTGTGCTCGGTGGGTTCTTCGCTGCGCAAGGCGAAGAAGCTGCGGGTCCGGCTGCCGTTGCCGAAACTGACGGTGGCAGTGGAAAATCCGGGGACTCTCGCGCCCTTCACCGATCTGGTTGCCGATGAACTCAACGTCAAGCAGGTGGAGCTCACCGGCGATATCGCGCGCTACGGCAGGTTCGACCTGGCTGTCAATGCCAGGGTCGCCGGGCCGCGGCTGGGCAAGGATGTGCAGGCGGCGATCAAGGCGGTCAAAGCGGGAGACGGCGTGGTCAATCCCGACGGCACGCTGAGCGCGGGGCCCGCGGTGCTGCAGCCGCAGGAGTACACGTCGAAGCTGGTCGCGGCGGATCCCGAATGGACCGCGGCGCTGCCCGACGGCGCCGGTCTGGTGGTGCTCGACGGTGCGGTCACCGAGGAGTTGGAAGCCGAAGGCTGGGCCAAGGACCGCATCCGCGAGTTGCAGGAGTTGCGTAAATCCACCGGACTGGAGGTCTCCGACCGGATCGATGTGCAGATCGCCGTACCGACGCAGTACGAGCAATGGGCCCGCACACACCGTGACCTCATCGCAGGCGAAATCCTGGCCACCAGTTTCGAATTCACCGAGGTGGCGGATGGGGCCGAGATCGGTGACGGCGTGCGGGTGGCGATCGCCAAGGCCTGAGCTGCGTCGAACGTGAGCACGATGGCGAGATGTCACGTCTGTTTCGAACACGAGCTCACGTTCGGCGTGGGACCTGACTCACGACCCGTGCGGTGCGACCGGCCAGCGAAACCTCGTCACCGGGCTGCAGTTGGCGACCCCGGCGTTCGTCGACTTCCCCGTTGACCGTCACCAGGCCCTCGGCGATCACCGACTTGGCATCCGCGCCGGTGTCGATCAGGTCGGCCAACTTGAGAAACTGGCCGAGCCGGATCGAAGCATCTCTGATCGGTACCTCATTCACCTGCGTCGCCATCTGTCCAGGATGTCACGGCCAATAGCATCTTCAGTGTGCGCTGGGTGCTGCATCTCGACATGGACGCGTTCTTCGCCTCCGTCGAACAGCTGACCCGTCCCACCCTGCGTGGCCGTCCGGTCCTCGTCGGTGGGCTCGGAGGCCGCGGTGTGGTGGCCGGGGCCAGCTACGAGGCACGCCGCTACGGTGCCCGCTCGGCGATGCCGATGCATCAGGCCCGCAGGCTGGTCGGAGCCTCCGCCGTGGTGTTGCCGCCGCGTGGTGTGGTCTACGGGTTGGCCAGCCGTCGGGCGCTGGACACCGTGCGCAGTGTCGTGCCGCTGCTCGAGCAGCTGTCCTTCGACGAGGCCTTCGGTGAGCCCGCCGAACTCGTCGGCGCCACGGCTGCCGACGTCGAGGTGTTCTGCCAACAGCTGCGGGCCAAGGTGCGGGAGCAGACGGGGCTGGTGGCGTCGGTCGGCGCAGGCTCGGGCAAGCAGATCGCCAAGATCGCCTCTGGGCTGGCCAAACCCGACGGGATCCGCGTGGTGCGCCGTGCGGAGGAGTCCGTGTTGCTCCATGGGCTCCCGGTCCGTCGGCTGTGGGGCATCGGGCCGGTGGCCGAGGAGAAGCTGCACCGGTTGGGTATCGAGACGGTCGGCGCCTTCGCGGCGTTGTCGGAGACCGAAGTCGCGAGCGTGCTCGGCGCCACCGTCGGACCTGCGCTGCACCAACTGGCTCGCGGTATCGACGACCGGCCGGTAGCCGAGCGTGCCGAAGCCAAGCAGATCAGCGCCGAGTCGACGTTCGCCGAAGATCTGACCACCCTGGCCCAGTTGCAGGACGCGATCGGTCCGATCGGAGAACATGCGCATCGACGGTTGGAGAAAGACGGGCGCGGCGCGCGCACGGTGACCGTCAAGCTCAAGAAGTCCGACATGAGCACCTTGACCCGGTCGGCCACCCTGGCGTACGCCACCACCGAGGCCGCCACACTCATCGGCACCGCCCGTCGCTTGCTGCTCGACCCTGTCGAAGTGGGTCCCATTCGTCTTGTGGGCGTGGGCTTTTCCGGATTGTCCGATACCCGGCAGGAGTCGCTGTTTCCCGATTTGGAACAGCTGCAGGACGTCGAGCAGCTCCACGAGATATCAGAAGCGGACCGGAAGGTCGATGCCGCCACCGTGACGCCGACGATGTGGCGGATCGGCGACGATGTGGTGCATCCAGACCTCGGGCACGGCTGGATCCAAGGGGCCGGTCACGGCGTGATGACCGTGCGGTTCGAGACACGGGCCACCGGACCCGGTGTGGCACGGACGTTCCCGGCGGATACGGCGGGCATGCTGCGCGGCAACCCGGTCGACAGCCTGGACTGGGCGGACTATCTCGAAGAGCTGGCCGACTACCAGAGCACGCCGTAGACGCTTGAGAGAGTGAAGCCGTGCTGCCCGTATGTCTTGCAGGTGACCGTGCCCTGGTGTCCGACACCGCACGTCGCGCCCCAGTTCTCCAACCGGTGGCCCTCGGGAAGCACATCGACGTCGCGGGTGAACGACTCGGTGTCGGAGTGGCGGTAGGTGGCCGGGGTGCCGCTGTTGACGACCGTCTGGTTGGTGCCAGGCGGGGCGTCGACCGGCACCGCATCGCAGCCGACCGGGCCACCGTTGGGCCCGATTCCGCACGACCGGCCGTCCGGGGTCTTGAAGAAGATGCCGTAGAAGTCGGTCGGTGAGGTGTAGTGGCCCGCAGCGATGGGATATGCGTCGATGTCGTCGGCGCCTGCCGGCGGCTCGGCAGCCGCGGGCGCGGCGGCGGTCAGAGCCAGTGCGCCTGCCGCGATGGCCAGTGCGGTGCGGTACAGCATGCTTCCCATTGAACCGAATGCGTCAACCGTACTGATAGACGACGTCGCGCACCGGTCGCCCGGATGCCAGCGCGGCCATCAACAGCACGCGGGCCTGGGCCGGTCGCAGCCGCGGCAACAGCACCGCACCGGCCTCCACCAAGTGCTGTCCCGGACCGTAGCCGGCGCTGACCGGACCCTCGGGAACCCGGCTGGAGACCGCGATGACCACCCCGTCCGCGCAGTGCCTGCGCACGCCGTCGATCAGTGCGGCGCCCGCGTTGCCCGCGCCCATCGCCTCCACCACGATCGCCCGAGCCCCGACCCTCACGGACGCATCCAACGCGACGGCGTCACTGCCCGGGTACGCGGAGACGATGTCGACGCGGGGCGGGTCCGTCGCGGTGAGCGCCCCGACGGTAGGCCGCGTCTTGGGGGTCCGGGCCTCGAACCCGCCTGCGGTGACCGCGCCGAGTGCCGTCCCGGTGAAACCCGTGAGGTCGACCGTGGACGCTTTACGCAACCCCAGTGGCTGCCACACCGTGCCGGCGAAGCACACCAGTACCCCGAGCTCACGGGCTCGCCCGTCGGCCGCGACGGCCAGCGCGTCGCGCAGGTTGCGTGGGCCGTCGGCATCGGGTGAATCCGAGCTGCGTTGAGACCCCGTCAGGACGACGGGCGTCGCGCCGGAGTAGGAGAGCTCCAACCACAGCGCGGTTTCTTCCATCGTGTCGGTGCCGTGGGTGATCACCACACCGTCGGCCCTCTCCGCGGCCGTCGCGGCGGCTGCGGAGATGCGGACCCAGTCGGCGGGGGTCAGCTCGGCACTGTCGGCCGCCATCAGGTCGACGACCTGCAGATCGGCGTCGACGTCGAGGCCTGCGGTGAGGTCTGCCGCGCTACGGGTCGGGCGGCGGACGCCGGTGCTGTCGGTGCTGGTCGCGATGGTGCCGCCGGTGGAGATCACGACGAGCCGCACGGGCCGGTTCGGAGTTGGACTCACCTGCGAGATTGTCCCGCATGGGCACTTTGGGATGATGGGGGAGTGACTGATGAAACGCCCACCCCGGCGCAGCCGGTAACCGACGCCACAGGGGACGCAAAATCCCCGGCCCCAACCCGGCGCCGGCTACGTCTGCTGCTCACGGTCGCCGGTGTGGTGCTGCTCGTCGACATCGTGACGAAAGTGCTCGCGGTGCGGCTGCTGACGCCGGGCCAGCCGGTATCGATCATCGGCGACACCGTCACCTGGACCCTGGTACGCAACTCCGGTGCAGCCTTCTCGATGGCGACCGGCTACACGTGGATGTTGACGCTCGTCGCGACCGGGGTGGTGATCGGCATCATCTGGATGGGTCGCCGGCTGGTGTCTCCCTGGTGGGCCATCGGTCTGGGCATGATTCTCGGCGGTGCGACCGGCAACCTGGTCGACCGGTTCTTCCGCGCACCCGGCCCACTGCGCGGCCACGTGGTGGATTTCTTCTCCGTCGGCTGGTGGCCGGTGTTCAATGTGGCCGATCCGTCGGTGGTGGGTGGCGCGATCCTGTTGGTGGCGTTGTCGTTGTTCGGCTTCGACTTCGATACCGTCGGCCGGCGCAGGCCGGAGACACCGTCGCCCGCAGGCGGCCGGGGGGACACGGAAACGCCCGACGCACCGGCGGCGGACCCCGCGCAGGAGGAGTCGGCCGAGAAGCCGGCGCCGGCCGGGGACTCCGACGAAACGAGCACGGTCGGCCGTAAAGCCGATCCGTCATAGTGACCACGCGGTCGATGCCGGTCCCCGAAGGACTGGCGGAAATGCGGGTTGACGCTGGATTGGCGCGGCTTCTGGGCTTGTCCCGCACCGCGGCGGCGGCGCTGGCCGAGGACGGTTGCGTGGATCTCGACGGCGCACCGGCGGGCAAATCCGACAAGCTGGTCGCCGGAGCCTGGCTGGAGGTGCGGTTGCCTCCACCTCCGGCGCCCGTGGAGAACACGCCGGTGGACATCGAGGGCATGGACATCCTGTACGCCGACGACGACATCGTCGCGGTCGACAAGCCGCCTGGTGTCGCGGCGCACGCCACCGTCGGCTGGCACGGTCCGACGGTTCTGGGTGGACTGGCCGCTGCCGGATTCCGGATCAGCACGTCCGGGATTCACGAACGGCAGGGCATCGTGCACCGGTTGGACGTCGGCACCTCCGGGGTCATGGTGGTGGCGCTGTCGGAGCGGGCGTACACGGTGCTCAAGCGCGCGTTCAAGCAGCGGACGGTCGACAAGCGCTACCACGCGCTGGTGCAGGGGCACCCGGACCCGTCCAGCGGCACGATCGACGCGCCCATCGGACGTCATCGGGGGCATGACTGGAAGTTCGCGGTCGTCGAGGATGGCAGGCACAGCATCACCCATTACGACACGCTTGAGGCGTTCCAGGCGGCCAGCCTGCTCGATGTCACGCTGGAAACCGGGCGCACGCACCAGATCCGGGTGCACTTCGCGGCGTTGCACCACCCGTGTTGCGGCGACCCGACCTACGGGGCGGATCCGACCTTGTCGAAAAGGCTTGGGCTGGAACGCCAATGGTTGCATGCGCGGTCGTTGGCGTTCACCCATCCTGCCGACGGGCGTCGGGTCGAGATCACCAGTCCGTACCCGGCCGATCTGCAAGCCGCACTCGACGTGCTGCGCAGACACTAGTCGTGAGCGCGTACCGGTCCGGAGTGCTCTACGGCGCAGGCGCGTACATCTGGTGGGGCCTGTGCCCGGGATTCTTCCTGCTGCTCATGCCTGCGGGTGCCGTGGAGATCCTGGCGCACCGCATCGTCTGGAGTGCGGTGTTCCTGCTGCTCGTGCTGGCGGTGGCACGTCGCCTGGGTGATCTGCGGCGGCTGACGCTGCGCACCTGGCTGCAGCTGGCGGCCGCGGCGGCGCTCATCTCCATCAACTGGGGTACCTACATTTTCGCCGTGACCACCGGCCATGTCGTGGACGCGGCGCTCGGCTATTTCATCAACCCGTTGGTCAGCGTGGCACTCGGCGTGCTGGTGTTCCGGGAGCGCATCAACCGGTGGCAGGCGGTCGCGCTCGTCATCGCGGTGGTCGCTGCGGCGATCCTGACCGCGGAGGTCGGTGAACCGCCCTATATCGCGCTCGTCCTGGCACTGTCCTTCGGCGTCTACGGACTGATCAAGAAGGTGGTTCAGGCAGACCCGCGGGTCAGTGTGGCGGTCGAGACGTTGCTCGCATTGCCGTTGGCCGCGGGCTATGTCATCACGCTCGAGGTGCTCGGCCGGGGACATTTCCTCGATCAGGGGCCCTGGCACACGACGTTGTTGCTGTTGGCCGGCCCGGTGACCGCGGTGCCCCTGCTGCTGTTCGCCACGGCGGCGCAACGTTTGCCGTTGGTGACGCTGGGGCTGTTGTTCTACCTGAACCCCGGTCTGCAGATGGCCTGGGGTGTGTTCATCGGGCACGAACCGATGCCGGTGGGGCGTTGGATCGGCTTCGCCCTGATCTGGGTCGCGCTGGTCATCATGACGGTTGCCGCCCTCCGGAAGAAGACGGGGAAATCGTCTCCGCAGACTGTCGATCTGATCGGGCCCGAATCGTCATCGCGGTGACCACATCTACGGCGCCGGGCCCCCGCCCGACAGCCGGTCCGGAGACACGCGCTTCGACACGCCGGGGGAGTGTCAGCGGGTCGCAATAGACTGGCCAACCTATGAGCGCCTCCTTCGTACACCTGCATAACCACACCGAATATTCGATGCTGGACGGTGCCGCGAAGATCACTCCGATGCTGGCCGAGGCGCAGCGGCTGGAGATGCCGGCGATCGGCATGACAGACCACGGCAATATGTTCGGTGCCAGCGAGTTCTACAACTCGGCGACCAAGGTCGGCATCAAACCGATCATCGGGGTGGAGGCGTACATTGCCCCTGCGTCCCGCTTTGACACCAAGCGGATCCAGTGGGGCGACCCGAGCCAGAAGGGCGACGACGTCTCGGGTAGCGGCGCCTACACCCACATGACGATGGTCGCCGAGAACGCGACCGGACTGCGCAACCTCTTCAAGTTGTCCTCGCTGGCCTCGTTCGAGGGGCAGCTCGGCAAATGGTCGCGGATGGACGCCGAGATCATCGCCGAACATGCCGAGGGCATCATCGCGACGACCGGCTGCCCGTCCGGTGAGGTGCAGACGCGCCTGCGGCTCGGCCATGACCAAGAGGCACTGGAGGCGGCCGCGAAGTGGCGGGAGATCTTCGGACCGGAGAACTTCTTCCTCGAACTCATGGACCACGGTCTCGATATCGAGCGCCGGGTCCGCGCCGGTTTGCTGGAGATCGGTCAGAAGCTCGGTATCCCCCCGTTGGCGACCAACGACTGCCACTACGTGACGCGCGAGGCCTCGCAGAACCACGAGGCACTGCTGTGCATCCAGACCGGCAAGACGCTCTCGGACCCGAACCGGTTCAAGTTCGACGGTGACGGTTACTTCATCAAGACTGCGCAGGAGATGCGGGCACTGTGGGACGACCAGGTCCCCGGAGCCTGCGATTCCACGCTGCTGATCGCCGAGCGGGTGCAGTCCTACGCCGACGTGTGGGAACCGCGGGACCGGATGCCGATCTTCCCGGTGCCGGACGGACACGACCAGGGTTCGTGGCTGGCTCACGAGGTGCAGGCGGGACTTGAGCGGCGCTTCCGTGGTGCGGACGTGCCCACCGAGTACACCGAGCGTGCGGCGTACGAGATCAAGGTCATCTGCGACAAGGGTTTTCCGTCCTACTTCCTCATCGTCGCCGATCTGATCAACTACGCGCGTTCGGTCGAGATCCGGGTCGGCCCTGGCCGTGGCTCGGCGGCGGGGTCCCTGGTCGCCTACGCCCTTGGCATCACCAACATCGATCCCATCCCGCACGGGCTGCTGTTCGAGCGCTTCCTGAACCCGGAACGACCGTCGGCTCCCGATATCGACATCGACTTCGACGACCGCCGCCGCGGCGAGATGCTGCGGTATGCGGCCAACAAGTGGGGCAGTGACCGGGTCGCCCAGGTCATCACCTTCGGCACGATCAAAACCAAAGCGGCGCTGAAAGACTCGGCTCGTGTGCACTACGGGCAGCCCGGGTTCGCGATGGCCGACCGGATCACCAAGGCGCTGCCGCCGCCGATCATGGCCAAAGACATCCCGGTCTCGGGTATCACCGACCCGAACCACGAGCGGTACAAGGAGGCCGCCGAGGTCCGCACGCTGATCGACACCGATCCCGACGTGCGCACCATCTACCAGACCGCGCTCGGGCTGGAGGGCCTGGTCCGCAACGCGGGCGTGCACGCCTGCGCGGTGATCATGAGCTCCGAACCGCTCGTCGACTCCATCCCGCTGTGGCGCAGGCCCCAGGACGGCGCGATCATCACCGGCTGGGACTATCCGTCGTGTGAGGCCATCGGCCTGCTGAAGATGGACTTCCTGGGCCTGCGCAACCTGACCATCATCGGCGACTGCCTGGAGAACATCAAAGCCAACCGGGGTATCGACCTCGACCTGGAGACACTGCCGCTCGACGATCCGGCCGCCTACGAGTTGCTGTCCCGCGGTGACACGCTCGGGGTGTTCCAGCTCGACGGCGGGCCGATGCGCGACCTGCTGCGTCGCATGCAGCCCACCGGGTTCAACGACATCGTGGCGGTGCTCGCGCTGTACCGGCCCGGCCCCATGGGCATGAACGCGCACAACGACTACGCCGATCGGAAGAATGCGCGCCAGGCGATCAAGCCGATCCACCCCCAACTGGAGGAGCCGCTCAAGGAAATCTTGTCGGAGACCTACGGCCTGATCGTCTACCAAGAGCAGATCATGCTCATCGCGCAGAAGGTCGCCTCCTACTCGATGGGTAAGGCCGATGCGTTGCGTAAGGCCATGGGCAAGAAGAAACTGGAAGTGCTGGAGGCCGAGTACAAGGGCTTCAAAGAGGGCATGACCGCCAACGGGTTCTCCGAGGCTGCGGTGAAGGCCTTGTGGGACACCATTCTTCCGTTCGCCGGCTACGCGTTCAACAAGTCGCACGCGGCGGGCTACGGGCTGGTGTCGTACTGGACCGCCTATCTCAAGGCGAATTACCCGGCCGAGTACATGGCCGGGCTGTTGACCTCGGTCGGTGACGACAAGGACAAGGCAGCGGTCTACCTGGCCGACTGCCGCCGGCTCGGGATCACGGTGCTCCCGCCCGATGTGAACGAGTCCGTACTGAACTTCGCCTCTGTCGGTACCGACATCCGGTTCGGGTTGGGCGCTGTGCGCAACGTCGGCGCCAATGTGGTTTCGTCGCTGATCAATTCGCGTACCGAGAAAGGTAAGTACACCGACTTCTCGGACTACCTCAATAAGATCGACATCGCGGCCTGCAACAAGAAGGTCACCGAGTCGCTGGTCAAAGCGGGCGCGTTCGATTCCCTGGGGCATCCGCGTAAGGGGCTGTTCCTGGTGCACACCGATGCGGTCGACTCGGTGCTCGGCACCAAGAAGGCCGAGGCGATGGGCCAGTTCGACCTGTTCGGTGGGGGAGATGGCGGCGACGAGAACGCCGCGGATTCTGCATTCACCATCAAGGTGCCCGAGGAGGAGTGGGAGGACAAGCACAAGCTTGCGCTCGAGCGTGAGATGCTCGGCCTGTATGTGTCCGGCCATCCGCTCAATGGCATCGCACATCTGCTGGCCGCCCAGGTCGACACCCAGATTCCGGCGATTCTCGACGGCGATGTCGCCAACGATGCCCAGGTGCTCGTCGGCGGCATCCTGGCGTCGGTGAACCGGCGGGTCAACAAGAACGGGTTGCCCTGGGCTTCAGCGCAATTGGAAGACCTCACCGGTGGCATCGAAGTGCTGTTCTTCCCGCAGACCTATTCGTTGTTCGGCGGCGAGATCGCCGACGACGTGGTGGTGCTGGTCAAGGCGAAGGTCGCCGCACGCGACGATCGGATTGCGCTCATCGCCCACGAACTCGTGGTGCCGGACTTCTCCAGTGCCCAGGTGGACCGCCCCTTGGCGGTGAGCTTGCCGACCCGGCAATGCACGATCGACAAGGTCAGTGCACTCAAATCGGTGCTCGCCAACCATCCGGGAACCTCGCAGGTGCATTTGCGGCTCATCAGCGGCGAACGGATCACGACGCTGGAATTGGATCAGTCGCTGCGGGTGACACCATCGTCGGCGTTGATGGGTGATCTCAAGGCGTTGCTGGGCCCGGGCTGCCTGGGCTGATCGCCGTGGGGGCGGGGTTCGTCATCGAGGTCGATGCGCACGATCGCGCTGTCGGGCCAGAGATCGCGGGCCACGGCGCGTCGCAGCTTCTCACGCAGCGGGAGATCCCGGTGCACATTCGTGACGCCGGGAATCTTCAGTAGCGGCACGATGTTCCACTGCCATCTGTACCGGCGATGCAGTGCGCGGTCGGCGCGCTGCGCGTCATCACCGGAGAGCACCGTGGCCCGGCCGGTCACGGTTGTTGCGTCGCGGACCCTGCCGCGGTAGTCGCATGCGACGAGTTCAACGTCGGGTCGTGTAAGGAGCCTGCGGGTCTTTGGTCCGACCTTCGTGCGAAACAGTGCGGTTCGGTCCTCCAGCACAAACCAGATCGGTGTGTCGACCGGTGTGCCGTCACGGCGGTAGGTGCGCAGCATCGCGTAACGGGAGCGGCGCAGCGGCTCGAGCTCGGCTTCGGTGAGTGGCATGGGTCCAGTCAACGACTTAGAGTTGGCTCTAAGTCAAGTCTCGGATCAGGAGGCGGCGTTGACCACACGGTTGACCATCGGTGACGTGGCGCGCCGGGCCGGCGTTGCGCAGACGACGCTGCGGTACTACGAGCAGGTCGGGCTGTTGCCGCCGCCGGAGCGGCTGGGCGGTCAACGCCGCTACCAGGAATCGATTCTGGTGCGGCTGGAAGTGATCCGGTTGTGTAAGGCCGCGGGATTCACGCTCGAGGAGATCACGGTCCTGATAGGCGATGACCGCCCGGGCAGGCCCGCGGCGCGGGCGCTGGCGGAAACCAAGCTCACCGAGATCGACGCCCAGATGGATTCGCTGGCCCGGGCCAGGGAGATCATCCAATGGGGTATGCGCTGCACATGCCCGTCGATCGACGCCTGTACCTGCGGGATTCACCAGGCGTTACCTGCCTGAGTCAACGCCGGGAGCAGTTCTTCGGCCAGCACGCCCGGATGGGGGTCAGGTGCGCCGATCCGAGGGACGAGGTCGGGCATCGTGACGTCCTCAGAAGCTGTAACGCAGGATCCGGGCCTTGCGGGCGGTGGCCTTGGTGAGCCCGCTCAACCGGCTGGCGATCCGCACCCAGCCGGGAAAGCGATCGACTTCCGGCGCGTGGGTGAGGCTGGCTTCCTCGATCAGCCGCAGCCGCGGATTCCAGCTCTCGGGATGATGTGCATCCTCGAAACCGGGGTAGCCCCATTGGCTACCGACGTCTTTGAACATCTTCTGCGGGTAGAGCTTGATCGCTGCCCGGCTCACCCAGCCGATCCGCCCGTAGTCGTTGAAAGCCAGTTCCCCGCTGTGGAAGTGCTCGGTGATCCGGGTGAGGATCCCGACGATCATCGGCTCGGACAGGAAGGCGAACAATCCATCGGCGATCAGAATGGTGGGGCGGTCGGAGGGAATCTCCGCGGTCCAGTCCGGATCTGTCAGCGACGCCGCCACTGTGTGGGACCGCGGATGTGCGGGCAGCGTTCGTTCGCGCAGCGCGCTGATCCCCGGCAGGTCGACGCTGTACCAGTCCACGGTGTCTGGCGGGTCGACGCGGTAGAACCCGCTGTCCAGGCCGCCGCCGAGGTCGACCACCACGGCATCTGCATGCGTCTGGCTGAATGCCCGCACCCGGTCGTCGAGCATCTTGGCGCGCAACGCCGTTTGGCACGTCACGCTCGTTTGCACACCCAGGCCGGCGAAGTCGTAGTCCACGGCGCCGACGACCTGGTCAGCGAGATTGTCACCGAGGATCGGACGTGCCCAGCGGCTGTCCAGAGCGCGGGCGTACAAGGTGAGGAACGCGGTCTCCTCGACGGGGGTCAACCCGCTTGCCGAAATGCCCATGGGCCAGACCATACTCCTGCTCAGAGGCTGAACGTTTCGCCCAAAACGTTTACCGCCCTTGCGATCACGAGACAGAGGCGAACCTCGGTGCGGAATCGCCTACCCTGGCAGTTGTGCGCAGCCGCCATGTCAGTGTCTGGATCGAAGCCTCCGCAGAAGCGGTGTACTCGTACGCCGCCGACCCACGTCACCTGGCCGACTGGGCCGCGGGACTGGCCGAGGGCGCGGTACGCGAGACGCCCCAGGGTTGGGTGGCAGATTCGCCCATGGGGCAGGTTGGTGTCGAGTTCACTGAGGTGAACCCGTTCGGAGTACTCGACCACGTGGTCCGGCTGCCTTCCGGGGATGCGGTGTACAACCCGATGCGGGTGATTCCCAGTGGTGTCGCGAACTGCGAAGTCGTCTTCACCATTCGACAACGACCAGGCATGACCGACGATGAATTCGAGGCGGACGCGGCAGCAGTCACCGCGGATCTGGAGAGATTGCGGAGCGTGGTGGCCGGGGTCTAACGGTCCGAAGAGTGCGATGAGGACGCCGTGCCGAGCACCAGCCATGCGATCGTCGCGGCTGCGGCCCCCGACAATACCGCCGGAGCGATGCTCATGGTCGCAACGCCGACGATGAGCAGGACCAAGACGCCGATCGCCAGCGCGATCAGCTTGTATGCCGGCCAGGGCACCCCGGCGATGGGAATGCCATGCTCAGCCCGGGAAACGGTCGAGCGAAAGTTTCCGGCGGTGGTCATGTGTTAACGATAGCTCGCAAGAAAGATTTCGGCTACCCGAAACACCGGATACGGCTCAGCAATCAGCGCGGATCCGGAAGTCCGCTGTGGTCTGTTTGACGGGATGATCCGCATAGGAGCCATGTGCTGTGCCGCTGATGATGTAGGTGAACCCGTCGATGTCGACCTTGATGTCATCGCCGGAGTCTCCGATGGCGCTGCCGGTGAATCCATCCAGGCCGCGCAAACGCACGATCTTCCCGGTCAGCGAATCACCGGTTTCGACGATGGCGGTGAAGCCGGGCTCCTGCTGGACGCTTTCGATGGTCCACATCCACTCCAACTGGTGGCACTGGACGCCGTTGTCGATCGGCACCTGTTCACCGTTGAGGGTGACCTCGACGGTGTTGGTGTTGAGCAGGTCTCCGTTGGTAGTGGAGCAGGCGGACACGACGAGCATCAGAATCAACGCTGATGACCACACTCGCCGTGCACGGTGGTACATACCACTATGTTCCCCCTACCGGTCCCGGCTAATCACCGCCCGGCGGGCCACCGGCGTTCTACGCTGACGTTATGCCGTTGACCGGAGACTATGAGCCAAGCACGTCGGACTGGGCCCGGGAGAATGCCGAGACCTATATGAAGTCCGGTGGCACCGAGGGCACCGAGCTGAACGGTCGGCCGGTGATCCTGTTGACGACCGTCGGCGCCAAGACCGGCAAGATCCGCAAGACACCGTTGATGCGCGTCGAGCATGGCGGCGAGTATGCGGTGGTGGCGTCGCTGGGTGGCGCCCCCAAGAACCCGGTCTGGTACTACAACGTCAAGAAGAATCCCCGGGTGGAGCTCCAGGACGGGGCCGCAGCCGGGGATTATGAGGCGCGTGAGGTGTTCGGCGAGGAGAAGGCGTCCTGGTGGGAGCGGGCAGTCGCGGCGTTTCCCGACTACGCCGAGTATCAGACCAAGACCGACCGGCCGATCCCGGTGTTTGTGCTGACCCCGGTGAAGTGAAAGCGCTGGCCGGTGGCACCATTGATCGGTGACTGCCGAACTTAGCCCCCACACATCGATGCCGCTGTGCGCGGCAGACATCGATGAGGCTGCTGGGCGAATTTCCGGGGTGGTCACCCGCAGCCCGCTGCAGATCTGCGAGCGGTTGTCCGAAGCCACCGGGGCCACGGTCTATCTCAAGCGCGAAGACCTGCAGGCAGTGCGGTCCTACAAGCTGCGCGGTGCGTTCAATCTGATGGCTCAGCTGTCGGCGGAGGAAAAAGCCGCCGGTGTGGTGTGTTCCTCGGCGGGCAACCACGCCCAGGGCTTTGCGTTGGCCTGCCGGTCGATGGGAATCCACGGTCGCGTGTATGTGCCGGCCAAGACGCCCAAACAGAAGCGCGACCGGATCCGCTATCACGGTCGCGAGTTCATCGAGCTCATCGCGGTCGGGGCCACCTATGACCTGGCCGCCGCCGCCGCCCTCGATGACGTTGCCCGCACGGGCGCCACGCTGGTTCCGCCCTATGACGATCCACGCACGATGGCAGGGCAGGGCACCATTGCAGCCGAGCTGCTTGACCAGCTCGACAACGAGCCCGACCTGGTGATCGTCCCGGTCGGCGGCGGTGGCTGCATCGCGGGGATCACCACCTACCTTGCCGAACGCACCACCAACACCTCCGTGCTCGGCGTGGAGCCTGCCGGTGCGGCATCGATGATCGCCGCACTGGCCGCGGGCGAGCCGGTGACGTTGGAGCACGTCGACCAGTTCGTCGACGGTGCGGCGGTGGCCCGTGCCGGCGCCCGGCCGTATGCCGCCCTGGCCGCGGCGGGGAACATGGTGTCGATCACCACGGCCGACGAGGGCGCAGTGTGCACCGCGATGCTCGACCTGTACCAGAACGAAGGCATCATCGCCGAGCCGGCCGGCGCCCTGTCGGTGGCGGCCCTGCTGGAGGCCGATATCGAACCGGGCTCCACCGTGGTGTGCCTGATCTCCGGTGGCAACAACGACGTCTCCAGATACAACGAGGTCGTCGAGCGGTCCCTGGTGCACCTGGGCCTCAAGCACTACTTCCTGGTCGACTTCCCGCAGGAACCGGGGGCACTGCGCCGGTTCCTAGACGAGGTCCTCGGGCCGGGTGACGACATCACCTTGTTCGAGTACGTCAAGCGCAACAACCGCGAGACCGGCGAGGCGTTGTGCGGCGTGCAGCTGAGTTCGGCGGCGGATCTGGAGGGCCTACTGGCCCGCATGGAACAGTCCGACATTCACGTCGAGTTGCTCGAACCCGGTTCGCCGACCTACCGGTATCTGACGTAGGGGAGCCGCGCCGATCAGGTCTGTGACCACACTGCTGCGGGCATCGTGAGGTAGACACCGACGCGGTGCAGCCGCGTGATTTCGACCAGTCGCGTGCAGAGCCTGTCGATGCGCGCTTGCGCATCGCGTTCGCGGTCGACGGCGAGCTTCGAGCGGATCTCGACGACGACGTCCATACCGGAGACGTCCATTGGTCCGAGTTCGCGGAAGCGCACCTCGACATCACCGGGCTGCAGATTGCCGTCATATGGCTCAACTTCGCTGGCCACTGCCACCGAGACCTCATTCGGCAATTGCGCGGCCAGAGCTCGCAACGTCTCTGTGGGGATGCCCGGGCGGTAGGTGACCTCGACGATCGGCATCCGTCGAAGATACCGACACAACGTCAGCCTGCAAGCTTGAGCTTGGGCTCGACCTCGATCACTGCGTCGTCGTTGGCGCGGAAGATGGGTTGCAGTGGCACGCCGTATTCTCCTGCGACCCGCGCCAGCAGCGACACCCAGTCTCGGTCCAGATTCGACACCGGACCATGCCCCGGGCGAGTGAGGAGCAGCGCCACTGTAGTGCCGGGACCCAGTCCGGCCAACACCCGGGTCAGCCGCGACATGACGTACTCGGTGAGGCCCGGCTGAGGTTTGGTCCGCAACGGAACCTGACTCATGGTTTTGTACATGCGGCCGTCGGCACCGACGAAACCGACCCACAGCAACCGCTCGCCGAACCTCAATTCGCCCATCAGGGCGCGCCACCGCTCGCGCATGTCGGCCGCGGAGCGCACCGGGTCGGTGGCCGATTCGATCGGCGGGATGGGTGGGTGCTCATCACGATTCATCACCGCATCATGAGCACGAATCCGGCTATCCGGGTAATGCGTTATCCACAGGCCCCGATCCTGTGGACAGCGGATTGACACCACGCAGAATTGCGAAAGAATGCGCGGCCAGTGTCGTTGCGCCGGGACCTATGTCGGGTGAATCCCAGGCCAGCACCAGCTCGCCGGTGACCGGGACGGAGACGGCAGTCTCACCGAGGTTGCACACGATGTCGAACGCGCCGCGGTGCATCACTATCCAGCCTGCCTGCTCGTCGAAGTCGATTCGCAGGTGGTCCAGCCACGGATCGGCCAGGTCGGGCTCGTTGCGCCGCAGCTCGATCAGACTTCGGTAGGTCTGCAGCAGTTGACCGTGTTCGCCCCCTTCGACCTCATCCCAATTCAGCTTGGACCGCTGAAATGTCGCCGGGTCCTGCGGATCGGGGATCTCGTCGGCATCCCAACCGTGCTCGGCGAATTCGGCTTTGCGGCCTTCGGCCGTGGCGCGGGCCAACTCGGGCTCGGGGTGGGAGCTGAAGAACTGGAACGGCGATGAAGAACCCCACTCCTCACCCATGAAAAGCATTGCGGTATAGGGCGACCCGAGGGCCAGTGCAGCTTTGACGGCGAGTTGACCGAAATCCAGCCGCTGCGAAGGACGGTCGCCCACGGCGCGATTGCCCACCTGGTCGTGGGTCAGGGTGTACGCCAGCAGGCGGGTCGCGGGGATCGTGGCGGTGTCCAGTGGCCTGCCGTGCCTGCGGTGCCGGAACGACGAATAGGTGCCGGCGTGGAAGAAGCCGTGCCGCAGAGTGGTGGCGAGTGTTTCCAGCGAGCCGAAATCAGCGTAGTACCCCTGTCTTTCGCCGGACACCGCGGTGTGGATCGCGTGGTGGATGTCGTCGTCCCATTGGGCGGTCAATCCGTAACCGCCGCAGTCTCGGGGGGTGATCAATCTCGGATCGTTGAGATCGCTCTCGGCGATCAAGGACAGCGGTCTGCCGAGTTGGGCGGCCAGCGCATCGGTGGCGGTGGCGAGCTCCTCCAGAATGTGAATCGCCGTGTTGTCCATGAGCGCGTGCACGGCATCCAGGCGGAGGCCGTCGGCGTGGAAATCCCGCATCCAGCGCAACGCACACTCGATGATGTAGGTGCGTACTTCGTCGGCGTCGGGGTCGGACAGATTGATCGAGGCGCCCCACGGATTGGTGCCGGCCGACAGGTACGGGCCGAAGCGGGGCAGATAATTGCCGGACGGGCCCAGGTGGTTGAACACCGCATCGATCAACACGCCGAGTCCGCGCGCGTGGCACGCATCGATCAGCCGGATGAGCCCGTCGGGGCCGCCGTAGGGTTCGTGTACCGCGTACCACAGCACCCCGTCATAGCCCCAGCCGTACTGTCCGCTGAATGCGTTGACCGGCATCAACTCGACGAAGTCCACGCCCAGACCGACCAGATAGTCGAGCTTTTCAATGGCGGAGTCAAACGTGCCCTCCGTGGTGAAGGTCCCGATGTGCAATTCGTAGATCACCGCGCCTGCGACGGAGCGGCCGGCCCAGTCGGCGTCGGTCCAGGCGCCCGGGGCCGGACTCCACAGCTGTGAGCGTTCGTGGACGCCGTCGGGCTGGCGGGCTGAGCGCGGGTCCGGCAGCACCTGCGGATCGTCGTCCAGTACGAATCCGTACCGGGCGTCGGCGGGGCAGTCCAGTTGCGCGTGCCACCAGCCGTCATCAGATCGGCTCATGTCATGCAATGTCGCGTCCACGTCGACCCGCACCCGTTCGGGCTCGGGGGCCCAAACCGCGAATTCAGTCACGGTTGCGCTCCAGCAGCGCGACCGGAAGCTCACGGAACAAGTCGACGGCCGATACCGTTCCGCGCCAGTGGCGGTCGGTGAGCCGGTCGGTCCATTGTCCGTCGGGCAGGGCCAGTGCCGTATCGGCCCAGCCGGTTTCGGCCAGCGAGACGCTCAACCGGGTGGCGGCCACCACGACGTCGGGGCCGCGACGGTAGGAGATCAGGTGGGCTGCGGCGGTGCCGCCGGCCGGCAGCGGTGTGTACCCGCCGCTCAGGAAAGTGTGCGGGTGTCTGCGGCGCAGTCGGAGTGCGGCAGCGGTCACCCGCATTTTCGGATCGGTCAACTCCCGCAGGGCGATACGGCGGGCGCCGTAATCCACGGGCCGCCGGTTGTCAGGGTCGACCAGACTGTCTTCGGGTAATTCGGTGCCCTGGTAGACGTCCGGCACCCCGGGGGCGGTCATGTGGAGCAGCTTCTGGCCCAGGCTGTCGTTGCGTGCGTGCGGGCCGAGGCGGTCGACCAGCGCGGTCAGCTCGGCGGCGACCGGTCCATCCAGTACTGAGTCCAGCCAGCCGTGCACGGCGTCCTCGAAGGTGGTGTCGGGCTCGTTCCACGAGGTGTGGGTGGCTGCTTCCCTGATGGCCTTCTCGGCATACGCGTGCAGCCGGTCGCGGAGCTCGGCGGTCACCGTACCGTCGGCAGGCCATACGCCGAATATGTTCTGCAACAGGAACAATGTGGTTGCGGTGTCCGGTGCGGGGGTGAGTTTCATCCACTGTCCGACGGACTCGGCCCACAACTTCGGCACCTGGGACAGCACACCGACGCGCGCCCGCACATCCTCACCACGCTTGGTGTCGTGCGTCGATAGCGTTGTCATCGCCCGTGGCCACCAGCGTTCCCGGGACGCGGCCCGCTGATGAAACTCTGCCGGGCTGACGCCGAATCGCGCAGGTTCGCCGCCGACTTCGTTGAGCGAGACCAGCCGTGGGTCCCGATAGAACAGGCAGTCCTCGACCGTCTTTGCGGTGGCCGCACCGCACAACTGATTGAACCGTGCCATCGATTCCGGTTCGGTGGACAGCGCACCGGCGACGATCGCCAACGTGTCGCTCAACTCCGGTGCTGCGGTAGCGGTTTCGGCCAGCGCAAGCGGAAGGATGGTGGCCAGCGCAGGGTAGTCGCAGCGGTACACCCCGATCCGGCTCACCAGGGCGGCCACGGCGGCGGGAAGGCGCGGATCCTCCGACGTGGTCGCAGCGGAGATCACCCGGCACAGTCTGTCCAGTTCGCTGCCCAGAGTGCGGGTGACCGTGGACGCTTTCAGGTCTCGTTCATCGCCGGGATCGACGTCGTCGCAGAGTTGAGTGAGCACGTGCCTACCCGCCGGGTCGACGAACAGTCCGCCGATTTCGCGCAGTGCGTCGTAACCGGTGGTGCCGTCCACCGGAAGCGAGGCATCCAGCGCTTCGTCGGCGGCGAGAATCTTTTCCACCACGATCCATGCCGACGGTCCGACCAGCTCGCGCAGCCACTTCAGATAACCACCGGGATCGGACAATCCGTCCGGATGGTCGATACGGACTCCGTCGACCAGCCCCTCGTCGAACCAGCGTTTGACCTCGACGTGTGTCGCATCGAAAACAGCGCGGTCCTCCTGGCGCAGGGCAGCCAGCGAGGTGATGGAGAAGAACCGACGGTAGCCACAGATGCCGCGGCGCCATCCGATCAACCGGTAATGCTGCCGGTCGTGTACCTCAGAGCCGGTGCCCACCCCGGTCCCCGGCGCGATCGGCAGCACCAGATCACCCAGTCGGAGTACGTCACCGTCGACGGTGAGGTCTTCGACATCGTCGTCGGAACCGAGAACCGGCAACACGATTCGGCCGTCGTCGAGGTCCCAGTCGATGTCAAAAAAGGAGGAGTATGACGAGCGCCGGCCGTGGGTGAGCAGGTCCCACCACCAGTCGTTCTGCCGCGGATCCGCGACGCCGACGTGGTTGGGCACGATATCAACGATCAAACCCATGCCACGGGCGCGTGCGGCAGTTGAAAGCCTCTGCAGTCCTTCAGGTCCGCCGAGGGCCGCCGAGACGGTGGTGGGATCGGTGACATCGTAGCCGTGGGTGGATCCTGCCGCGGCAGTGAGAATCGGCGACAGGTACAGATGCGACACCCCGAGATCGTCGAGGTAATCCACAAGGTTCAGCGCATCGTCGAAAGTGCAGCAGTCCGCGCGCATCTGCAGCCGGTAGGTCGCGAGCACCGGGCTGGTCATGTCAGGCCGTCTTGCGGAGCACGAGCAGCGAACGGGCCTGCAGGTTGAGCTTCTCGCCGGCGGCGACCACGAGTTCGGTGTCGCCCGTCGGGTCGGCGGTGTCCAGGGCGCCGGTCCATTCGGTCGCATAGTCGCCGTTGGGTGTGACGAAATCCTGTGGGTGGTCATTTGAGTTGAAGCACAACAGGAACGAGTCGTCGACCACGCGTTCGCCGCGGGCATCAGGGGTGGGGATCGCTTCACCGTTGAGGAACACTGCCACGCAGTTGCCCAGTCCGGTGCCCCAGTCCTCCGGCGTCATCTCGATCCCGGCCGGGGTCAGCCAGGCGATGTCGCGGACCTGGTCGCCGCTGCGGATCGGCTTGCCTTCGAAGAACCGCCTGCGCTGGAAGACCGGATGGTGCTTGCGGAACTCGATCACCTTGCGGGTGAACGCGAGCAGATCCGCGTTCGTCTCGCACAGCGACCAATCCATCCAGGACAGTTCTGAATCCTGGCAGTACACATTGTTGTTTCCCAGCTGGGTGCGGCCCATCTCGTCGCCGTGGGCGATCATCGGGGTGCCCTGGGACAGCATCAACGTGCCCATGATGTTGCGCATCTGTTTGGCCCGTAACGCCAGGATGTCCGGGTCATCGCTGGGACCCTCCACACCGCAGTTCCAGGACCGGTTGTGACTTTCCCCGTCGTGGTTGTCCTCGCCGTTGGCCTCATTGTGTTTCTCGTTGTACGACACCAGGTCGTTGAGCGTGAACCCGTCGTGGCAGGTGACGAAGTTGATGCTCGCAGAGGGCCGGCGTCCGGTCGCCTCGTAGAGGTCCGACGACCCGGTCAACCGGGAGGCGAACTCGCCCAGGGTCGCGGGCTCGCCCCGCCAGTAATCGCGCACAGTATCGCGATACTTCCCGTTCCACTCGGTCCACAAACCTGGGAAGTTGCCGACCTGGTAGCCCCCCTCGCCGACATCCCACGGTTCGGCGATCAGCTTCACCTGGCTGACCACGGGATCCTGCTGTACGAGATCGAAGAATGCCGACAGCCGATCCACGTCGTAGAACTCGCGGGCCAGGGTGGAGGCCAGGTCGAAGCGGAATCCGTCGACATGCATCTCCAGTACCCAGTACCGCAGGGAATCCATGATCAGCTGCAGGGTGTGGGGGTGCCGCGCATTGAGGCTGTTGCCGGTCCCGGTGAAGTCCTTGTAGAACTCAAGCTGACCGTCGAGCAGACGGTAGTAGGCGGCGTTGTCGATACCGCGGAAGTTGATGGTGGGCCCGAGGTGGTTGCCTTCGGCGGTGTGGTTGTAGACGACGTCGAGGATCACCTCGATGCCGGCGTCGTGAAATGCCTTGACCATGGTCTTGAACTCGGCGACGGCACCGCCCGCATGCCTGTTCGCGGCGTACTGAAAGTGCGGCGCGAAGAAGCCGACGGAGTTGTAGCCCCAATAGTTCCGCAGTCCCAGGTCCAGTAGTCGGTGGTCGTGCATGAACTGATGCACCGGCATCAACTCGATCGCGGTGACGTTCAGCGACTTGAGGTGCTCGATGATCAGCGGATGACCCAGGCCGGCATAGGTGCCGCGGAGCTCGTCGGGAATCCCCGGATGGGTCTGGGTCATGCCCTTGACGTGCGCCTCATAGATGACGGTGTCGTGGTAGGGGGTTTTGGGCGCGCGGTCGGAACCCCACTGAAAGAACGGGTTGATCACCACGCTGGTCATGGTGTGACCCAGCGAGTCGACCTGCGGTGGCGTTCCGCTCCCCGGTGGCTCCGCGTCCATGTCGTAGGAGAACAGCGCCTGGCCGAAGTCGAAGTCGCCGTGGAACGACTTGCCGTACGGGTCGAGCAACAACTTGCTCGGATCGCAGCGGTGCCCGGCACCGGGATCCCACGGGCCGTGCACGCGGTACCCGTACCGTTGGCCCGGCGTAACCGTCGGCAGATAGGCATGCCACACGTAACCGTCGACCTCGTCGAGGTTGATCCGCTCTTCGGTGCCGTCTTTGGCGATCAGGCACAGCTCGACCCGTTCGGCGACCTCGGAGAACAGCGAGAAGTTGGTGCCTGCACCGTCGTAGGTTGAACCCAGGGGATAAGCCTCACCCGGCCATACCGTCGACAGAGTTCTGGAGGTCGGGGAGGACTGGGACGTCATGGCCTCACCACCAGCCGGTGGTTGCGGCCATTTGCCGGCCGAGCTCATTGGTCATGGTGCGCATGTAAGTCGTGGACAGATGGTGAGAGTCGTGATACAGCAACACATTTCCCTCCACCACGCGGCAGTAGTCCTTACGGCAGACCGCATCACTCATGTCGAGTGGCTTCAGTAGTGGGAACCGCGCGACGAAATCCAGTGTGGGGTTGTGGTCGGAGAGTACCTTGGACCGGTCGATGCCGCACGAGACGGCGTCCCCGCCGTTGGCCAGGCAGTCCGCCGGGAAGTACGGCTTGCCGTTGCGTACCAACCATGGCGTGTCACGCATGGCAAGAATCGGAATGTTGTTCTCGGACAGCTGCTCCCAGATCCCCAGGTACGTTCCCGGCATGACATCGCCCGGCTTGATGTTCCACGGGCGGGTGGACGTGGTGAACACATAATCGGGATGGTCGGCGATCAGTTTGGCCATCACCACGTTGTTCCACTGGTGACACTTGGGGTACGGACGGTTGTCGCCCATCACCAGAGGCACTTCTTCGGTGGTCAGCGGGCAACCCATCTTCAGGTAAGTGACCACCTTGAAGTTGTGCAGCCGGCCGAGCAGATCCAGTGCGGTGATCCAGTGTTCGGCGTGGGAGCCACCGGCAAGCGCGATGGTGCGCGTCGCGGCCTTGTCGCCGTAGGTGCAGTTGATCACGCTCACATCAGCGAAATCGCTGATGCATCCCTCGGTCGTGGAGGCTGGAACGTCATTCTTGGCCTCCAGCACGGTCGGTCGCATCGGCAGCTTGGGGACGCGCACATGGTTGATCAGCGCACGGGCTCCGGGATAGTCACGTGCCGAGAGCCCGGAGAGTTCCTTGCCGCTGGCCCGTTGCACGGTGACGTGCTCCCGCCAGGTGAACGAGGTGGCCGTCAACGCCACGCCGAGCAGGGCCACCACCGAACCGAGCACGATGGTCGGTCGGCGTAGCCGGACCCGCAACGGGACGGCGGCCACCGGTGCGGCCAGCTTCTGCACCCGCAGCGGCTCCTCGATGTAGCGCGTTGTCAGCCAGGCCAACACGCCCGACACCAGCAGGACGATCGCACCCTCGAGGAAGTTGGCATTCGAATGCCCCGAGTACGACAGCCAGAAGATGAGCAATGGCCAGTGCCACAGGTACAGCGAGTAGGCCATCGCGCCCAATGACACGAACGGTGCGGTGGCGAGTAGGCGGTTGGGCAGCGGTAGTCGCTGCGCGGTGCCCGGGTCGGACATCCGGTTCGCAGCGGACAGGATGAACAGGATCGTGGCGCCGACCGGAACGAGCGTCCACGGCCCCGGGAACTCCTTGACGCCGTCGATCAGCGCGCCGCACGACACGATCGCCGCCAGTGCCACCACCGCAACGATGTTGCGCAACCAATTCGGCCATCGCACGAACGGCACCAGAGCGCCGATGAGTGCGCCGAGCAGCAATTCCCAGGCGCGGGCGAAACTGTTGTAGTACGCGGTGGCCTGATCGGTGTTGTGCGCGACGATCGCGTACACGAACGACGCGATGGTGAGCGCGCCCAGCACCACGATGAACGCGGACCGCAGATGCCGGCCGAACAGCTTGCGGGCCAAGATCGCGAAACCGAAGATCAGGGCAAGAAACGCGATATAGAACTGCCCTTGCACAGACATCGACCAGATGTGCTGCAACGGGCTGACTGCCTCACCGGCGCGAAGGTAATCGGCGGCAGTGTTGGCAAGCTCCCAGTTCTGGTAGTAGCCGAGGCTCGCCAGGCTCTGGTCAGCAAACGCTTCCCACCGCGTTTCCGGTTGGATCAGGATGGTCAGCACGGCGGCAGCGGCAAGCACGACGACGAGCGCCGGCAACAATCGCCGGACCAACCGGAGCACCTCGGGAACCGGCCGTAGCGAGGCTCCCGGAGTCAGCGCGGCGCGCAGCAACTTGCCGCCGAAGAAGAACCCCGACAACGCCAGGAAGACATCGACGCCACCGGAAACCCGGCCAAACCAGACGTGAAACACCGCCACCAGCGCGATAGCGATACCGCGGAGGCCGTCGAGGTCATGCCTGTAGAAACCCGAACTACGGGTCCCCATGGCGGCAGGGGCGGCGGGCGAATTATCGGTGACTGGCGCCGGCCGGGCAGGGGCGAGGGTCATCATGGTCGGAGGTCAATTTACCTAAGAACCCTGCCAAGCTCACATTCTGGATGCCTTCGGCGGTGTCTGTGAGCAAAGGGCTAGGCTGCCCGTCTGTGGCGGAGCTGACCCCAGCGCAGATCAGTGCCATCGATACCGCCCACGTCTGGCACCCCTACAGCACCATCGGAGCTGAAGCGCTGCCACCGGTGGTTGCGGTCGGGGCCAAGGGTGCGTGGCTGACCGTGATCGACCCCGTGAGCAGCGGCGCCGACGCGGAGATACCGGTGCTGGACGCGATGGCGTCTTGGTGGACGGCAGTACACGGGCATGGGCATCCGGTCCTGGACCGTGCCATCAACCGCCAGCTGGCCACCATGAACCACGTCATGTTCGGCGGATTGACGCACGAACCGGCGGCGCGTCTTGCGCAGTTGCTCGTCGAGCTGACGCCGGCCGGTTTGGAAACCGTCTTCTTCAGCGACTCCGGCTCGGTGTCGGTCGAGGTGGCGGTCAAGATGGCGCTGCAGTACTGGCGCAGTTCGGGGCGCGAAAGCAAGCACCGCCTGATGACCTGGCGTGGCGGATATCACGGCGACACGTTCACCCCGATGAGCGTGTGTGACCCCGACGGTGGCATGCACGCACTGTGGACCGATGTGCTGGTGGCCCAGGAATTCGCCCCGCAGGTGCCCGGCGGCTACGACCCGGCATACAGCGCCGCGTTCGAGCGGCAGCTGGCCGAGCATGCCGACGAACTGGCCGCAGTGATCGTCGAACCCGTGGTGCAGGGTGCCGGGGGAATGCGGTTCCACGATCCGCGTTATCTGTCGGACCTGCGCGCGGCCTGCGATCGTCACGACGTGCTGCTGATCTTCGACGAGATCGCCACCGGCTTCGGTCGCACCGGTGAGCTCTTTGCCGCTGACCATGCCGGGGTCAGCCCGGACATCATGTGCGTCGGCAAGGCACTCACCGGCGGCTACATCACGCTGGCCGCGACCTTGTGCACGGCCAGCATCGCTTCGACCATCAGCGCGGGGGATCCGGGCGCACTGATGCACGGACCCACGTTCATGGCCAACGCGCTGGCCTGCGCGGTCGGCGTGGCGGCTGTCGAACTGCTGGTGAACAGCGACTGGCGTACCCAGGTGCGCACGATCGAGGCCGGGCTACGGGCGGGCCTGGAACCGGCCGGGGACCTGCCGGGGGTCGCCGATGTGCGGGTTCTCGGTGCGATCGGCGTCATCGAGATGGAACGACCCGTCGACATGCGGGTGGCGACGGCCGCCGCCCTGCGCCACCGCGTCTGGCTGCGCCCGTTCGGCAAGCTCATCTACGCCATGCCGCCGTACATCTGCACGCCTGACGAGATCGCACAGATCACCGCCGCGATGGTCGGCGTGGCCCGTGCACTAACCTGAACGGTGTTCAATTGTCGGCACCGCCGACGTGTTCAATACTCGGCGTCAGTTCGCCGAGCCTTCACTATTGACCCGGCAGGAGCACCCGTGACACGTACCGGTCTTTCACCACTGGCCTGGCTGGCCGGTGTCGAACAGCGGCGTCGTGAGGCCGGGCTGCGCCGTGAACTGCGCGCGCGCCCGCCGGTGGGCACAGAGCTGGACCTGGCGTCCAACGACTACCTGGGCCTGTCGCAACACCGGGATGTGCTCGACGGGGGCGTCGAAGCGCTGCGTACCTGGGGTGCGGGCGCCGGCGGCTCGCGCCTGGTCACCGGCAACACCGAGTTGCACGAGTCCTTCGAGCGGACGTTGGCCGCATTTGTCGGCGCCGAGTCGGCCCTGGTGTTCTCGTCGGGCTATACCGCGAACATGGGGGCGGTGGTAGCGCTGTCGGGTCCGGGCTCGCTGGTGGTGTCCGACGCACTGACGCACGCGTCGCTCGTCGATGCCTGCCGGTTGTCACGAGCTCGGGTTGCCGTCACCCCGCACCGCGACATCGCCGCCGTGGAGGCTGCGCTGAGCGGGCGCACCGAGGAACGTGCAGTGGTGGTGACCGAATCGGTGTTCAGCGCCGACGGCGTCCTGGCGCCGCTGGTGGAGCTGCACGCGGTGTGCCGGCGCCACGGCGCGCTGCTGGTGGTGGACGAGGCGCACGGTCTCGGGGTGCGTGGCGTCGGCGGGCAGGGCCTGCTTCATGAGGTCGGCCTGGCGGGCGCGCCGGATGTGGTGATGACGACGACGCTGTCCAAGGCGCTGGGCAGTCAGGGCGGTGTGGTGCTGGGGCCGGAGGCGGTCCGCGCACACCTGATCGACGCTGCCCGGCCGTTCATCTTCGATACCGGTTTGGCACCGGCGGCGGTCGGTGCCGCCTCGGCGGCACTGCGGGTGTTGATCGCCGAGCCGAACCGGGCTCAAGCTGTGCTCGGTCACGCCGCCGCCCTTGCCGAAATGTGCGGTGTCACAGCACAACCCGAATCTGCCGTGGTGTCGGTGATACTCGGTGAACCAGATGTTGCCGTGGCTGCGGCCGCGGACTGCCTCGATCGCGGTGTGCGGGTGGGCTGCTTCCGGCCGCCGACTGTGCCCGCCGGAACGTCGCGCCTGCGCCTGACCGCCCGGGCATCGTTGACCGGTGACGAGATGGAGCTGGCCCGCCGCGTGCTGACCGAAGTGCTCGCCACGGCCCGCGCATGACCGTCCTGGTCGTGACGGGCACGGACACGGGCGTCGGTAAGACGGTGACGACCGCGGCGGTGGCCTGTGCGGCCAGGTCGGCAGGTCGCGACGTGGCAGTGTGCAAGCCTGTGCAGACCGGAACCATCGACGGTGACAACGATCTCGGCGAGGTGCGCCGATTGTCCGGCGTGACCGAACTGCACGGCGGCTGGCGTTATCCCGAACCACTTGCGCCCGTCGCGGCCGCGGCCCGCGCGGGGATGGCGCTGCCCACCCGCGCCGAGTTGGTGGCGTCGCTGCGGACGGTGGACACACCCCGGCGACTGACGCTGGTGGAGGGTGCCGGTGGTCTGCTCGTGAAAATGGGGACTGACGGCGTGACGTTGCGCGACGTCGCGGCAGAACTCCCCGCCCCGGTATTGGTGGTGGTCTCGGCCGGGTTGGGCACGCTGAATCATACCGAATTGACGTTGGAAGCACTTGCTGCGCACGGCGTTCCGTGTGCCGGCCTGGTGATCGGCGCGTGGCCGGATGAGCCGGGTGTCGCCGAGCAGGGCAACCGTTCGGCGCTGGCCGAGCTGGCGCCGGTGCGTGCGGTCCTGCCGGCCGGCGCGGCCGTCCGCAGCGCGGCTGACTTCGAGGTGATGAGCGCCGAAGCGTTCGACCGCGGTTGGATCGAAGGCCTCTGAAAATGGTGCACTCGGTCGAGCTCGTCTTCGACGCGGACACCGAGGCGGCCGTCCGGCACCTCTGGGATGCGTTGCGCGAGGCCGGGATACCCAGCCAGGCGCCGGCCAGTCGGCCGCACGCGACACTGACCGTCGCAGAGCACATTGATGCCGGGGCCGACTCGGTGCTGGCACCGGTGCTCGACCGTTTCCCGTTGCCGTGCAGGCTCGGCGCCACACTGGTCTTCGGTCGCTCCGCCGGGGTGCTGGCGCGACTGTTGATGCCGACGGCCGAGCTGCTCGCTGTGCAGGCCGACGTGCATCGACTGGTGCTGCCCTTGTCGACACCGGCGGCCATGCCGCACACGGCGCCCGGTCAGTGGACCCCGCACGTCACCCTGGCCCGCCGGATAGCCCCCGGGCACCTCGCGACGGCGATGCGGATCGCGGGCCGTCCGGCGGAGATCGTCGGCAGTATCGTCGGACTCCGCCGTTGGGAGGGCGACAAGCGCGCCGAACATCTCATCGCGCGTCGAACATGAACTCAGGAGCGAGGTTTCGGCGACTCCTCGCGTACCGCCGCATGCCCGGTCCGGCCCTGCGCGGCGAGCCCATCCACGAGAAGCCGCAACCCGAAGGCGAACTGGCGGGAGGTGTCGCTGATCAGCACGGACTGGTCGTCGCCCAGCGCACCGGCGGCATCCCACTGCAGCCGGGACTGTTCGTCGACAGTGAAGCCGAGCACGTAGTAGATGACGGTGCGCGCGGCGAGTTCGGCGTCTTCGGTGTGCACGCCCGCATCGGTGGCCGCCGCCGCGAGCAGACCGACGATTCTCGTCGCAGATTCGGACTGCCCGGCCGCCAGGCTCGAGGACACCAGTTCGGCACCGTCGGTATAGGACAGCAGCGCATCGCGCAGCGTCGTGCAGATCGCGTGGATACGGTCACGCCACCCCGAGGCAGTGCCGGGGGCCCCCGCAGGCTCCAGAATCCGGTCCGCCACGGCGCCGAGCAGTTCCTGCTTGTTGGCGAAGTGCCAATACAGCGCTCCGGGGCTGACCTTGAGTTCGCGGCCCAGCCGCCGCATGGTCAGATCGCCGATGCCGTAGTTGTCCAGGATCGTCATCGCCGCGTCCACCACGTCGGGTTTGTGGAGTTGCACGCCCTTACCCTAACCTGAACGGTGTTCAATTGTCGGCGCTTGTTCGACGAACAGACGACACGGAGGAGCACGGGTGAGCGACATTCTGGGTGTGGCCCGCGAACAGGTTCTGGAGCGCGGCGTCGGCCTCGACCAGGACCAGACGTTTCAGGTGCTGCAGCTGTCGGACGACCGGCTCGACGAACTGCTGTCGCTGGCGCACGAGGTCCGAATGAAGTGGTGCGGTCCGGACGTCGAGGTCGAGGGCATCATCAGCCTCAAGACCGGCGGCTGCCCCGAGGATTGCCACTTCTGTTCGCAGTCAGGTCTTTTCGCCTCACCGGTGCGCAGTGCCTGGCTGGATATCCCGAGCCTGGTGGAGGCCGCCAAGCAGACCGCCAAGACAGGGGCCACCGAGTTCTGCATCGTGGCGGCGGTCCGCGGGCCCGACGAGCGGCTGCTGGCTCAGGTCGCGGCAGGCATCGAAGCCATCCGCAACGAGGTCGACATCCAGATCGCCTGCTCGCTGGGCATGCTCACCGAGGATCAGGTCGAGCGGTTGTCGGCAATGGGCGTGCACCGCTACAACCACAACTTGGAGACGGCCCGCTCGTTCTTCACCAATGTGGTGACCACCCACAGCTGGGAAGAGCGCTGGGACACGCTGCGCATGGTTCGCGAGGCCGGCATGGAGGTGTGTTGCGGCGGGATCCTCGGTATGGGGGAGACGCTGGAGCAGCGCGCGGAGTTCGCCGCGAACCTGGCCGAACTCGATCCCCACGAGGTTCCCCTGAACTTCCTCAATCCGCGGCCCGGCACTCCGTTCGGCGATCTCGAGGTGCTGCCCGCCTCGGAAGCGCTCAAAGCCGTCGCCGGTTTCCGGCTGGCGCTGCCGCGGACCATGCTGCGATTTGCCGGTGGTCGTGAGATCACGCTGGGCGATCTGGGTGCCAAGCAGGGCATTCTGGGCGGTATAAACGCTGTCATCGTCGGGAACTACCTGACCACGCTGGGTCGCCCGGCCGAGGCGGACCTGGAGTTGCTCGATGATCTGCAGATGCCGATCAAGGCACTCAACGCCACCCTGTAGAACAGGTGGTGATGATTAGCGAAATGCCGGCGTTGCCCGCACCCGTCGGTGCCGGTGCCTACAACGTCTATACCGGCGGTCCGGCAGGCAGCACGGTGCCGACCGCGGCGCAGCTCGGCCTGGAGCCGCCGAGGTACTGCGCCGAGTGCGGCCGCAGGATGATCGTGCAGGTGCGTCCCACCGGGTGGTGGGCGAAGTGCTCGCGGCATGGTCAGGTGGATTCGACGGACCTGGATGTGCGGCGATGAGCCTCTCGGGCGAAGAGCAGAATGCCCCGATGAGCCTCTCGGGCGAAGAGCAGAACACACCCGACCTCGGGTCGGCTCACGTCAATGTTGTGGCCGGGCCGCGTATTTCACGCTTCCGTGCGGCGCTCATCGTGGTAGCGGCACTGGCGGTGGCCGGCGCGGTTGTCGGCGCACTGTGGTCATGGCTGGCGCCGCCGATTCACGGTGTGGTGGCGCTGACGCGCAGCGGTGAACGCGTGCACGTCTACCTCGGCAGCGAGTCCGATCACTTCTTCACTGCGGCGTTCATGTTGGTCGGGTTGCTGGCGGTGCTCGCGGTGATTTCGGGCGTGGCGTTGTGGCAGTGGCAGGCGCACCGCGGTCCGGTGCTGGTAGGGGCACTGGCCGTGGGGAGTGCGGCGGCCGCAGCGGCGGCGACCGGGGTGGGTGCGGCGTTGGCGCACTGGCGTTTCGGCAGCATTGACGTGGCGGGCGCCCCCGTCACACCTGAACACCGGGTGCATTACGTCGTGGAGGCGCCGCCGGTCTTTTTCGGGCATACCCCGTTGCAGATCGCGGCGACACTGTTGTTTCCGGCCGCGATCGCGGCGCTGGTGTATGCGTTGATCGCGGTGTCCACCGCGCGCGATGACCTTGCGGCCTGGCCGCCCGTGGAGACGCCGGTGTTCCCGCCTCCCGTATCGATGGGCTCGCCCTCGCCGTAGTTCGCCGAGACTGCACAGAGGGACAAAATCGGAGCGCAGAATCAAGCGGTCGCTGCAACACCTGATTTGTTTAGGGGTGTTGTTCGATGGCGTTTCGTGTTCAGGGCAGCA